>NZ_BCNS01000001.1 GCF_001528745.1 Marinobacterium profundum
TCAGAGCGCGGCGTCGAGCGCAGGCATGACGTCGAAAAGGTCGCCAACGATCCCATAGTCGGCCACCTGGAATATGGGCGCATCCGGATCCTTGTTGATCGCCACAATCATCTTCGAGTCCTTCATGCCCGCCAGATGCTGGATGGCACCGGAGATCCCCACGGCGATATACAGATCAGGCGCCACCACCTTGCCGGTCTGACCCACCTGATAATCGTTGGGCACAAAGCCGGCGTCGACCGCAGCGCGGGATGCACCCACGGCCGCGCCCAGTTTGGCGGCAACCGCATCCAGCAGGGCAAAGTTCTCGCCGTTGCCCATGCCGCGGCCACCGGAAATCACGATGCGCGCCGTGGCCAGCTCAGGCCCTTCGGACTTGGCTTCGGTACGGCTGACAAATCGAGCCTGCGCCTGGGCGGACTGAGCATCGATCGCCAGACATTCGGCGCTGCCGCCGGTAACCGCTACTGCTTCGAACTTGGTGCTGCGTACCGTGATCACCTTGATGGCGTCATGGCTGCGCACGGTGGCCAGGGCGTTACCGGCATAGATCGGACGCTCAAAGGTGTTGGCATCAATCACGCCGCTGATATCGGAGATCTGCGGTACATCCAGCAGCGCAGCGACGCGGGGCAACAGGTTTTTGGCGAAGGTCGTGGTGGATCCCAGCACATGGGTGTAGCCTTCGGCACAGCGCTGCACAAGCGGCGCCATATCTTCAGCCAGGGGCTGAGCGAAGAGTTCACAATCGGCGCTCAGCACACGGCGCACACCAGGAATAGCGGCAGCCGCCTGAGTCACTGCCGCACAGTTGCCCCCCAGAACAAGAATATCGATGTCGCCACCGATCTGCGTGGCGGCGCCCAGAGTATTCAGGGTCGAGGATGCGATGCTGCTGTTGTCGTGATCTGCGATTACAAGAATGGTCATGGTGCGTCTCCTTAAGCGATCGCTGCGGCGTGTTTGAGTTTTTCCACCAGTTCGGCTGCGGTAGCCACAATGACGCCACCCGCGGCACGTACCGGGGGTTCAACGACCCCGACCAGTTCCAGCCGGGGTGCCAGGTCGACCCCCAGGGACTCGGCCGTGATGCTCTCCAGCGGCTTTTTCTTGGCCTTCATGATGGCCGGCAGGGAGGCGAAGCGCGGCTCGTTCAGACGCAGGTCAGCGGTAACTATCGCCGGCAGGTTCAGTGCCACTGTCTCCAGACCACCGTCCACTTCACGGGTGACTTCAATCTGTTCGCCAGTCACGCTCAGGCCCGAGGCAAAGGTACCCTGGGGCCACCCCAGCAGCGCTGCCAGCATCTGGCCGGTCTGGTTACAGTCATCATCAATGGCCTGCTTGCCCAGTATTACCAGACCTGCGTTCTCTTTCTCAGCCAGTGCCTTGAGCGTTTTTGCCACCGACAGAGGCTCGGTGGTACCGCCGTGCGGCACCAGGATGGCGCGATCAGCCCCCATTGCGAGCGCCTGGCGCAGGGTGTCCTGGGCCTTTTCCGGGCCTATGGACACCGCGATGACTTCCGTCGCCACACCTTCTTCCTTCAAGCGGACCGCTGCCTCGACAGCGATCTCGTCAAAGGGGTTGATGGCCATCTTGACGTTGTCCAGGTCAACGGCCGAGCCATCTGCCCGCACCCGGACCTTGACGTTGTGATCGAGTACGCGCTTAACACCCACAAGAATCTTCATGGAGTCACCTCTTATAATGTTCAGATCAATACTGTTGCGTTCAGGAAACTGCGCGGCACTTCGGTGCCGCAACTGCTATAGGTCGGCCTGTCAGCACTTGATGCGCTCGTTAGCCGGGTCGTAAAACGGGCGCAGCGATGGTTTGACGACATAACGCTCGCACTCGACTTCGATCTCGAAGGTCACACTGTCGAGCCAGTCCTTGTTGATGCCGGCATCGTGATGCACATAGCCCATGGCCACGGTGGCACCCAGGGTGTGGCAGAACATGCCTGCCGTGGTATGCCCCACCAGCTTTCCATCAGCGAAAATAGGTTCTTCGTGGTAGCACAAAGGCTCCGCATCCTCGAACAGGAAGGCAATGAAGCGCTTGCTCAGCAGGCCTTTCTCCTTCTGCGCCAACAAGGCTTCCTTGCCGATAAAGCCACCGTCCTTGTCGAAGTTGACCGCAAAGCCCAGGCCAGCCTCCAGCGGGGTGTCTTCATCGGTGATGTCGTGACCCCAGTGACGGTAGCCTTTTTCCATGCGCAGCGAGTTCATGCTGTGGTAGCCGTAGGGGCGAATGCCGAATTCCTTGCCCGCTTCAAACACCGCCTCGTATACACTGGGCGCATACTCGGTAGGGATATAGAGCTCCCAGCCCAGCTCGCCCACATAGGTAATGCGCGAAGCCCGTACCATGGCGTAGTGCATGTCGATCTCGCGGGAGGACGCAAACGGGAAAGCTTCGTGGGACAGATCCGCCTGGGTCAGCTTGCTCAGGGTTTCCCGCGAACGCGGCCCCATGACAGTGACAACGGCGTAGGCCGAGGTCATATCGGTAATCACCAGCTGGGCACCCGACTCACGGTTGCGACGCAGCCAGTCCAGGTCACGGTTCTGACAGGCAACGCCGGAAACCACCAGGAATTTATCCTCGCCCAGACGCGTCACAGTCACATCGGCTTCGATACCGCCGCGCTCATTGAGCCACTGGGTGTAGACCATGCTCCCTACACGCACATCCACATTGTTGGCGCAGATACGGTTGAGGTAGGCCAGCGCATCCTTGCCTTCAAGCTGGTACTTGGAGAAGGAGCTCTGATCGATCACGGCAACGCCGTTGCGCACGGCCGCGTGTTCCTGGGCATTGCACTCGAACCAGTTCTGTCGACCGAAGGAGTATTCGTACTCCGGCTTCATGTCATCGATGGCGAACCAGTTGGCACGCTCCCAGCCGTTCTCGACACCAAAGCAGGCGCCCTGGGCTTTCAGCTGCTCGTGCAGTACGGAGCGGCGCACGCCGCGGGCGGTCTTGAACTGCTTGAACGGATAGTGCGTTTCGTACAGCAGCCCCAGGGATTCAGTGGTGCGCTCGTACAGATAGGCCTGAGTGCCCTGGAACGGCATGTTGCGACGAATATCCACGTCCCACAGATCCCGCGGTGCATGGCCCTTGTGAATCCATTCGGCCAGCATCTTGCCGGCACCACCGGCGGACTGAATGCCCACCGAGTTGAAGCCAGCAGCCACAAAGTAGTTTTTCAGTTCCGGCGCCTCGCCCAGGTGGTAACGGTCGTCCGGGGTGAAGGACTCCGGGCCGTTAAAGAAGACCTGCAGCCCGGTGCGCTCCAGTATCGGCAGGCGGTGCATGGCCGATTCGAGGTAGGGTTCCAGGTGATCCAGATCCGGCGGCAGCTCATCGAAGCAGAAACCGTCCGGAATGCCTTCCATGCCCCAGGGCTTGGCACCGGGCTCAAAGGTACCGATCAGCAGCTTGCCGGCGTCCGGCTTGTAGTAGTTGAAGCCATCCATGTCACGCAGCACCGGCAGGCCGGCCTTGAGTTCCGGCATGCTTTCGGTAACAACGTAGTAGTGTTCTGCGGCATGCAAGGGCACATTGACGCCGGCCTTGCGGCCAAACTCCCGCGCCCACATGCCGGCGCAGTTAACGACATATTCGGCGTCTATATCACCCTTGTCGGTTACCACGCCTGTGGCGCGGCCGTCCCGGGTCTTGATATCCAGCACCTGGGTATTTTCGAAGATTCGGGCGCCGCCCAGACGCGCGCCCTTGGCCAGCGCCTGGGTGGTATCCACCGGGCTGGTCATGCCATCCATTGGCAGGTGAATGGCGCCGATCACATCATCGATATTAAGCAGCGGCCAGAGCTCACGCGCCTGCTCCGGATTGATGACATTGCAGGGAAATCCCGCCACCTTGGCCATGGAAGCGCCACGCTTGATCTCGGCCAGACGTTCCTTGTTGGTGGCGATGGTCAGGGAGCCATTGCGAACAAAACCGGTCGCCTGGCCCGTTTCGGCCTCCAAACGCTCATACAGGCTGGCACTGTAGTTCGCCAGCATGGACATGTTGTAGGTCGCACGCAGCGTCGGCACCAGACCCGCCGCATGCCAGGTCGTGCCGCAGGTCAGCGTCTTGCGCTCCAGCAGCACGACATCGCGCATGCCCAGCTGGGTCAGGTGATAGGCCAGGCTGCAGCCAATCACGCCACCACCTACGATGACCACCTGTGCTTGAGTCGGAAATGAGTTGTTCATCGATACTCTCTTTTTCTGAATGACCCGCGCCCCTGAAAGGCGAAGTGACACTGACTGTTCGTTTGGGTGGCATTGACCGCAGCAATCGGAACCATTCCGTAACCACTGTCAGGAAAGAGCACCCTTCCCATCAATCATCTTTTAAATGAGATTATCACAAGGGCAAATATACACAAATGAAATTTACATATTTATTTTCATTTTAGTGAACTTTCTGGATTTGTACGAAAAAGTCACCGAAACCGGACTTGTAGCAGATCCGAAAGCGGCACTGCCGCTGGACGCTGTGCAAAAAAGAGACCCGCCAGGACAGGGTGTCGCAGGCGGGCGCCGTCAAACCCGGGAGCTGCCGGGCAGGATCCAGGGATCCCGTTGAGGCGACAAAGGCACCTTGTTCAAACAGGGCCAGGGAGATACAAAAGGCCCGACAACAGGGTTGCCGGGCGTGAAAGGTTACTGACTAAGAATCAGTCCTCGTAGAAACCGCGCGGACGACGGTTTTTCGGGTCGAAAGCCGGCGCGTCAATCACTCGGGCCGCACAACGTTCACCCAGAATCAAAACCTCGAGCTCGGTACCAGGCACCGTCTGAGCTATCTTGAGATAGGCGAACGCCAGGCTCTTGCCAAGTGTATGGGCGTAGGCACCCGAACTCACCGCACCCACCACCTTGCCATCGGCCAGCACGGGCTCGAAAGTAAAGGCATCGGCATCCCTGGCATCGATTTCCAGGTACGCCAGGCGTACTCCGGTCCCCTCAATGCGCTGGCCCGCCAGGGCATCGCGACCGGTGAAACTGCGCCCTTCGGTCTTGACGAAGAACTCCAGCCCCGCCTCGATAGGCGTGTTTTCGCACGTCAGCTCATGGCCCCACATCGGGTAGGCCTTTTCGAGGCGCAGTGAATCCATGGCCCGCAGACCAAAGTTGCGGATGCCAAACTCACTGCCCGCCTCCATCAGCGCATCGTACAGACCCAGCTGGTACTCGATGGGGTGATGCAGTTCCCAGCCCCGCTCACCGACATAGTTCACCCGCAGCGCCCGCACTGGCGCGCCTGCCACCTCGATATCGCGGGCATTGAGCCACGGGAAGGCCTCGTTACCCAGGTCCGCCGAGGTCAGTTTTGCCAGCAGGTCCCGCGCCCTTGGACCTGCCAGCACCAGGGTGCCGTAGCGGGCAGTCTCATCCTTGAGAGTGACTGAGCCATCAGCCGGCAGGCGACGGCGCAACTCATCCCAGTCATGGGAATGGGCGCCGGCGGCGCTGACCAGATAGAAGCGATCTTCTGCCAGCCGGGTGATGGTGAACTCGGCACGGATACGGCCGGTGTTGGACACCATATAGGTCAGAGCAATGGCACCAACCTTGCCCGGAAGGCGATTGGTCGACAGTTGATCCAGGTAGGCTTCAGCCCCCGGGCCCGAGACTTCAAACTTGGCGAAAGCCGACAGGTCCAGCAGACCCACACTTTCACGTACCGCACGGCACTCCTGGCCCACGGTCTCGAACCAGTTGCCACGGCGGTAGCTCAGGGTATCGGCACCGGTTACGCCTTCAGGGGCAAACCAGTTGGCGCGTTCCCAGCCATAACGGGCGCCAAAGACACCGCCGTTTTCCTTCAGACGGGCATAGGCCGGCGTGGTCTTCGCCGGGCGGCCCGCCGAGCGGTTTTCATACTCGTAGGGGAAGCCATTGGCGTATTCGTGGGCATAGACTTCGCAGGCCTTGGCCACGCTGTAGCGGGCATTGGCGTAGTCGCCAAAGCGACGCGGGTCGAGTTCCCACAGATCAATCTCGGGATGGCCATCCAGAATCCACTGCGACATGAAGTGACCGGCACCACCACCCTGTACGATGCCGAAGTTGAATCCGGTGCATACAAAGTAGTTGTCAATGCCCGCTATCGGGCCGATCAGTGGATGACCATCGGGAGTGTAGGTGATGGGGCCGTTGATGACCGTTTGCACACCCGCCTTTTCGAGCAGCGGCATCTGTTCCATCGCCGTGGCGATAATGTCCTCAAGACGATCCAGCGAAGGCTCGAACAGCTCCTGTCCGAAGTCCGGCGGCACACCGTCGACCCAGCAGGGCAAACCATCGGGCTCGTAGGGCCCAAGGATGAATCCGTCACGCTCCTGACGCAGGTAGTAGGACACATCGGGGTCGCGCACCATGGGCAGTTCGCGACCACAGTCGGCGATTTCCTGCACGCCCTCGGTCACCAGGTACTGATGTTCCATCGAAGCCATCGGCAACTTGTGGCCGATCATCGCCGCCACTTCGTTGGCCCGGAAGCCCGCAGCGTTAACGATGATATCGGCGGTCAGGATGCCCTGGGGCGTTTCGACCTGCCAGACACCCTTGGCATCACGACTGATGGCACTGACCGGACTGTTACGGTGAATCTTTGCACCCAGCTCGCGCGCGCCTTTAGCCATGGCATTGGTCACGCTGGTCGGGTCAATATGACCATCGTCCGGATCCCAGAGACCGCCGACCAGATCGTGGGTCTGCAGGAAAGGATGATATTCCTGCAGCTCTTCAGGCTTGAGCAGCTTGAAGTCCAGGCCGCAGATATCGGCCATGCCGGCAACACGCTGGAACTCCTCAAAACGTTCCTGCGTATGGGCCAGACGCAGCGCGCCGGTTTTGTGATGCCCCACCGCCTGACCGGTTTCGGCCTCCAGCCGCTGATACAGATCGATACTGTACTGCTGCAACCGCATCACGTTAATACTGGTGCTGAAATGCGGCAGGTTGCCTGCAGCATGCCAGGTCGAGCCCGCGGTGAGCTCCGTTCTCTCCACCAGCGCAATGTCCGTACAGCCTCGTTTGGCCAGATGGTAAAGCGTGCTAACGCCTGCAATACCCCCACCTATTACCAGTACCTTTGAGTGCGTTGTCATCTTGATCTTCTCTCCGTCATTCCACTATCAGGTGAAACCGCGTTATTTATTCTGTGTAAGGGCTCAGCCCCTTCCTTTGCCTTTCCAGGGAATCAGCTTCTGTTCCAGCTTGCGCATGCACATATCAATCAGAAATCCGACGACGCCCATCAGAATCACGCCCATAAGCACTATGTCGGTGTTCAGATAACGGCTTGCATTCAATACCATCCAGCCCACGCCTGAGGTTGCCGCCACCATTTCCGCCGCCACCAGAGTGCCCCAGCAGACACCCATCGCTACCCGCATGCCGGTGAATATCTCCGGTAGCGCATTGACCAGGATGACATGACGCAGTACCTGCCAGCGGCTCGCACCGAGGGAATAGGCCGCATGAATTTTCTGGATAGCAACGCTGGCCACGCCTGCACGGGCACTGATGACGATGATCGAGAAAGTGGCCAGGAACAGCAGCAGCACCTTGCCGCCATCGCCAATTCCCATCCAGATAATCACCAGCGGCACATAGGCCAGAGGCGGCACCGGACGGTAAAATTCGATCAGCGGATCCATCCAGCCCTTGATGAACCTGTTCAGCCCCATCCCCAGGCCCACCGGAATGCCGAACAGGCAACCCAGACCAAAGCCCGCCATTACCCGGTACAGGCTGATCCCCAAATGCTCGAACAGATTGAAGCCCTTGTAGCCTTCGGTGGCGATCTGAATAAACTTGTCGAACACAGCCCCTGGGCTTGGCCAGAACAGCGGCGGCACTATCTGCGCCATAGCTACCAGTTGCCAGACGATACCCACGGTCAGCACCGACAGTACGCCGTAAATTGCACCCCCTTCTACCGCCGCCGGATCACCAAAGGTGACGGTCTTGCACTTCGCCAGCCCCTTGTCGGAACCGCGCCAGAACAGCAGCCAGGAACGTGTTTTTCGAACATTGGATTGTGACATCGTTATTTTCCCCGACCCTTAATGCTGTTCTTCCATCGACCAGATCATCTCGAGGATTTCCTCGCGCACGGCGATAAACTCTCGGCTCGACTTGATCTCCCGCGGATCAGCCGACAGACCCGCCGCCGCAAACGGCAGCCGGAACTCCTTCACCACATGGCCAGGCCGAGGCGCCATCACCAGCAGGCGTGAGCCCAGGAAAATGGCTTCCTCCACACTGTGGGTAATGAGGAAGACCATCTTTTGGGTTTCCTGCCACAGCTTGAGGACTAGCGTCTGCATCTTTTCCCGCGTCAGCGCATCAAGCGCACCGAGCGGTTCATCCATCAGGATCACATCAGGGTTATTGGCCAGGCAGCGCGCCAGAGCGACACGCTGCTGCATGCCACCGGAGAGGTTATAGATAGGCGTATCGCGGAACCCCGCCAGGCCCACCAGCTGCAGCAACTCATCTACCGATGCCAGCCGGCTGGTTGCATCAATACCCGCCATACGGGGCCCGAAACTGACGTTCTCGCCCACGGTCAGCCACTCAAACAGGGCACCGTGCTGAAACACCATGCCACGGTCAGGCCCAGGTCCTGCGATTTCGCGGTCATCGATAAACACCCGCCCGGACGTCGGATTCAGAAAGCCGGCAATAATATTGAGCAAGGTGCTCTTGCCGCAGCCCGAAGGCCCCAACACCGTGACGATATCGTCCTGGTTCATTGAAAAGTTGATGTTTTCAAGCGCCCTGACCGGCTGCCCGTCTGCACCCTCATAGGTCATGGTGACGCCTTGTACGCGCAATTCACTCACGAGGCATTCCTTATCTGTCTTTGTGGGTTGCCCGGGTGTTGTGCACTAAAACCACCACACCCAGGCAGATCAGCTATGTGCGTGCGATATCAGCGCACCGCACTCTTGGCGTAAAACTCAGGCTTGATGAAGGGAGCGTAGTCATCCAGCGCCTTGGGCAATTCGCCATTAGCCTGCATGACATCGGCGACACCCTTGATAAAGGTCTCAACATCGCGCCCCATCCAGGCATCGCTGAGTTGCTCGTCACGCAGAGGGAAGCCGAACTTGGACATGATCGAGCGGGTTTGTTCTTCGGAAATGCCCGCCTGGCGGCTGATGGTGCTATAGGACTCGTCGGGATTGGCGGTCACATAATCCGTAGACTTGTCGACCACACTCAGGAAGGCGGAAATTTTTTCTGGGTTCTCGGTGGCGTATTCGCGGTTCACCGCAATAATGTCGAACACCTTGAGGCCCCAGGATGCCTGCTCTTCAGCGCTGACCAGCAAGCTGCCATTTTCCAGCATGCGCGAGAGCGCAGGCTCCCAGCCGCACCCCAGATCAACATCACCCCGGATCATGGCGGCCGCGACATCAGGCGGCGCCATATCGACGACGCGCACAGAAGACAGGTCGACTTCGAGCTTCTCGAATGTTTTCAACATCTTGTAATGAGAAACCGTACCAAAAGGCACGCCTATGACCTTGCCTGCCAGATCCGCGGGCTTGTCGATGCCACTGCCATTACGCACGACACAGTTATCGTTTTCAGAATAGGTCACGGCGATCCCCACCAGATCCAGCGGTGCGCCCTGGGTCACCGCGATGGTGAAGGGAATCACGCCCATGGAGTACGCTATCTGTACATCGCCGGACAACATGGCCGCCGCCATCGCAGCGCCTGTATCAAACTCGCGGAAGTCCACTTCCATACCGAGTTCCTGCTCGAACCAGCCCTTGTCCTGCCCCAGCTGGTGGGTTGTCGGCCAGCCCGGGAAATACGCAACCGTCAGATCGGCGGCTACCGCCTGAGTACCCAGGATACCGACAGCGCCGGACAGCAACAGAGCACTGCCTAACCTGCGACCGATATTTCGCGAAATGCTAAAGCGACGGGTCATGGTGTTTTTCCTCGTTTAAGTATTTTTATCTCTGAGGGTGGGGCGGAAATGAGATCAATCAATAACCGCCACCCAAATGAGATTATCAGCACACAACATCAGTGTAAATGAAATTTACATGCCATATTTTCATCAGAGTAAGTTATATTTCACTATTTTTTACACAACCATATAAATCAGATACTTAGCGGTCAGCTGGGCTGGGCAGCAAAGGAAAAACAAGCTTTGAGAGAAAACAAAAACGCACCATTTCGGATCAAAAATTATCAAAACTGCACAAAAAGATGCGTAGGCAGGCAGCAGGAGTAGGTGTCAGGAGAAAGGTGCGAGGTGCGAGGTGCGAGGTGCGAGGTGCGAGGTGCGAGGATGAAGGGGCTAGGGGCTAGGGGCTAGGGGCTAGGAAAAAGGAGCAAGAAACGGGCATAACTGCGCCGCCTAGGCGAAGCCGGCCTGGTGATTGGTGATTTGGAGCTTGAAGCTGAGAGCTGAGAGCTGAGAGCTTGTCCCTAGCCTGGACGACCGGCTAGTAGTCCACGCCGGTCATCACCCAGAGGATACGGGCTTCGGTTTCGCCGGGATTATAGATCAGATGGGGTTCGTCGCCGGCAATGGAAAAGCTGTCACCGGCTTGCAACAAAAAGGTTCGTTCACCAATGCGCAGCTCCAGCGTGCCGGTTTCGACATAGCCGGCCTCCTCACCCTTGCGTTGCCGCGGCTCCTTGCCGCCACTGGCCTTGGGCGCCAGTCGCGTCATGATCAGCAGCAATTGCCCGCTCAGGCGCGGCGACAGCAACTCTTCCCGCACCCCCAGGCCCGAAAACGTCATAGAACGGCGATGATCACTGCGCACGACAAAATCGCGCTCGTCATCGGATATTTCATCGTTGGACTGGAAGAACCAGCTGACCCGCACACCCAGCACTTCGCTGATCTGCTGCAACACACCTATGGGTAACGAGGAGACACCGCGCTCGACCTGGCTGAGGTAGCCGACCGATTTGTTTACCTGCTCGGCAAGGCTTGTCAGCGTGATCCGCTTGGCCTTGCGCAGGTCGCGGATCTGGCGACCCACTCGCAGGTCATCGGGTTCGTTTTCGCTAACGCTAGAGGGGCTGTTCATGGTCAGTACTGATTCAATATGGCTGTAAACCCCTGAACTCTAACAGAGATCGCTGTCATATTGAAAAAAAATGACCCTTTTTCATTCAAACCCGCATTTTTTAACCACCGATGAAAAGAGTCCATAAAGTCGAACCCGCGGGATGCTGCCATGGACAGGCCCCAGGCCTGCCCTGGATTCAGCACTCGATCACATTCACCGCCAGACCGCCACGGGATGTTTCCTTGTACTTGTCGAGCATATCCCGCCCGGTATCGCGCATGGTTTTGATAACCTTGTCTAGCGACACGAAATGGTTGCCATCACCACGCAGCGCCATGGAAGCGGCATTGATCGCCTTCATGGCGCCCATGGCATTGCGTTCGATGCAGGGCACCTGCACCAGGCCGCCAACGGGATCGCAGGTCAGGCCCAGGTTGTGCTCCATGCCGATTTCAGCGGCGTTTTCCACCTGCTCCGGCGTTGCACCCACAGCTTCGGCAAGACCCGCTGCCGCCATGGCGCAGGCCGAACCCACCTCACCCTGACAGCCCACTTCAGCCCCGGATATGGAGGCATTGGCCTTGAACAGGAAGCCGATGGCGGACGCCGCCAGAAAGAAACGAATCACACCGTCTTCGTCGGCATTGGGGCAGAAATTCATGTAATAGTGCAGCACGGCAGGAATAATGCCCGCAGCGCCATTGGTCGGCGCAGTCACAATGCGCCCGCCCGCCGCGTTCTCCTCGTTCACCGCCAGCGCATAGAGGTTGACCCAGTCCATGGCTCCCAGCGATGGCGTGATCAGATCCATGCGATTACGATTTTTCAGATCGCGATGCCAGGAGGCTGCACGTCGGCGCACCTTCAGGCCGCCGGGCAGAATACCGTCGTTTTTGATACCCTCCCGCACCGTCTCCTGCATCACCCCCCAAAGAGAGAGTATGCCTGTACGAATCTCCGCCTCGGAGCGCCACTGCTTTTCGTTCTCCAGCGTCACCTCGGCAATAGACAGCCCGGTTTCAGCGCAGATCTCCAGCAACCGCTTGGCGGACTTGTAATCATGCAGCAGCGGCGTCGGATCGGCCTGTATCTGGCCCGACTCAACGGTTTCCTCGCCGGCGACAAAGCCGCCGCCCACCGAGTAATACAGCTTCTGGCAGATCGCCTGTCCGGCGGCATCAAAGGCGGTAAATGACATGCCATTGGGATGAAACGGCAGGGATTCATTGCGGTGAAAGATCAGATCCTGCTCCGGACTGAACGCAATACTCTTGCTGCCCAGCAACAGCAAGCACCCGGTCTCAGCGATTTCCTCGGCACGCGGCTTCACGATCAAGGGGTCGACCAGATCCGGCGCATGACCTTCAAGCCCCAGCAATACCGCCGGGCCACTGCCATGCCCCTTGCCAGTGGCGCCCAGGGATCCAAAGAGTTCAGACCGCACCCGGACCACCTGCCCCAGCAAACCGTCGTTGCTCAGCCGCTGCGCAAACATCTGCGCAGCACGCATGGGCCCAACCGTATGCGAGCTCGACGGGCCTATACCGACCTTGAACAGGTCGAACAGACTAATAGCCATAGTTTGATCCCATCTTGTTGTTTTCTTTATAGATATGGAGTTACGGCGCCCGCGAGGCGGCAGGCACCGTGCGGGCCAGGCAGGCCTTCAGCCGTAAACCGGATAGTTGCGGCACAGGCGGGCAACCTTGAAACGCACCTCGGCAATAAGCTCTTCGTTGTTGATATCACCGAGGATATCGCACATCCAGTGGGTCAGCTCACGGCATTGCTCTTCCTTGAAACCACGGGTTGTCACGGCGGGTGAGCCGATGCGCAGGCCCGAGGTCACGAAGGGCGACTGCGGGTCATTCGGCACGGCATTCTTGTTCACCGTAATGTGCGCACGCCCCAGGGCCGCATCCGCGTCCTTGCCCGTCAGACCCTGGCGGATCAGGCTTAACAGGAACAGATGATTGTCGGTACCCTTGGACACCACCTCGTAACCCCGCTCGATGAAGACCGACGCCATGGCACGGGCATTGGCCACAACCTGGCGCTGGTAGTCGGTAAACGACGGCTCCAGCGCTTCCTTGAAGGCCACGGCCTTGGCGGCAATCACATGCATCAGCGGCCCGCCCTGACCACCCGGGAATACCGCCGAGTTGAGTTTCTTCTCCAGCGCTGCGTTGGACCGGGCAAGGATCAAACCGCCACGGGGCCCGCGCAGTGTCTTGTGGGTCGTGGTGGTGACCACATCGGCATAGGGCAGCGGATTGGGATAGAGACCGGCTGCGACCAGACCCGCCACATGGGCCATGTCGACAAACAGCCAGGCGCCGACGCTGTCGGCGATATCGCGAAAGCGCTGCCAGTCCACCACACGGGAGTAGGCCGAGAAGCCGGCGATGATCATGCGCGGGCGGTGCTCATTGGCCTGGCGCTGCACTTCGGCATAGTCGATCTCGCCGGTGGCTTCATCCAGCCCGTATTGCACGGCGTTGTACAGTTTGCCGGAAAAGCTGACCTTGGCACCGTGGGTCAGGTGACCGCCGTGGGCCAGGCTCATGCCCAGAACCGTATCACCGGGTTCCAGCAGCGCCAGAAATACCGCGGCATTCGCCTGGGAGCCGGAATGGGGCTGCACGTTGGCATAATCAGCACCAAACAATTCGCAGGCACGCTCGATGGCCAGACGTTCGACCACATCCACATGCTCGCAGCCGCCGTAGTATCGTTTGCCCGGATAGCCTTCGGCATACTTGTTGGTCAGCTGTGATCCCTGGGCACGCATGACACGCGGGCTGGTGTAGTTCTCGGAAGCGATTAATTCGATATGGTCTTCCTGGCGCTGCGTTTCCGCGTTCATGGCCTGGAAGAGTTCGTCGTCGAACCCTTCGATCGCGTCTTGCATTCTAAACATCTTTTATTTTTCCTTTTTGTTCGAGGCAGACCGCAGCTGGCGGCCTGCCGGGCAACAGGTACACAAGGCCGGCAGCCTCAATAATTTTGCATCATCAGAAACGCATCAACGCCGGCCTGGGCCACGATTTCATCCTGATCCGGCGTGCCGGAACTGCAGCCGATCCCCCCCACGATCTGGTCGCCAACAAACAGCGGCAAGCCGCCTGCCACGATGGAAAACTTGCCCTGGTTGCTGGTGTTGATACCAAAGGCAGGTTTGCCCGGCACACTGATTTCGCCATAGGCCCGTGTCGACTTGCGCGCCGCCGAAGCGGTAAACGACTTGCCCATAGCAATATCAATACTGGTGATGCGCGCATTATCCATGCGCTTGAACAGAATCAGGTTGCCGCCATCATCGGTAATGGCGATATCCATATCGACACCAATTTCACCGGCCTTCTTGAAACAGGCCCGCATAATGCTGTCCGCATCCATCAAGGTTAACTTGGGTACCATGCGCATGCTGTAATCCCCCGCTAGCTGAAAAATTAAGAAGCTGATGCACAAAGCTCAACGACCGTGACGGCATCCAGAGCCTGCTTAAATGCGGCGACGGTGCGGTCGATATCCTGCAGCTTGTCCAGCCCGAACAGGCCTATCCGAAATGTCTTGAAGCCCGCAGGCTCATCACACTGCAGCGGCACACCGGCGGCGATCTGCATACCCTCGCCCGCAAAGGCTCGGCCCGTGTGGATTTCATCGTCATCGGTATAACAGACCACGACACCTGGAGCCTCGAAGCCAGGAGCTGCAACGCTGCGCATGCCACGTTCAGCCAGCACGCTGCGAATACGGTCACCCAGTTCCTGTTGCTGCCCGTGCACCTGCTCAAATCCCAGCGTGCGGGTTTCCAGCATGATGTCCCGGAAACGGTGCAACCCGTCCGTGGGCATGGTGGCGTGATAGGCATGACCACCATTTTCGTAAGCCTGCATGATCTGCAGCCATTTTTTCAGGTCGCAGGCAAAGCTGGAGCTCTGGGTATCGGCGATACGCTCCACCGCCAGGGCGCTGAGCATCACCAGCGCACAGCAGGGAGACGCGCTCCAGCCTTTCTGAGGCGCACTGATCAGTACATCAACGCCGCTCGCCTGCATATCAACCCAAAGGGCACCGGAGGCGATGCAATCGAGCACCAACACGCCACCGACTGAGTGCAGAGCGCGGGCCATGGCGGCGATATAGTCATCGGGCAGAATCATGCCCGAAGAGGTTTCAACATGGGGTGCAAACACAAGATCCGGTTTGGTAACGAGAATGGTCTGCACCACCTGATCAATGGGGGGCGGCGCAAAAGCGGCCTGGTCCGCGTCTTCCACCGGCCGTGCCTTCAGTACCTGCAGATGATCGGTGATGCGGCCTGTTTCCAGGATCTGCGACCAGCGGTAGCTGAACCAGCCATTGCGGATCACCAGGCACTTGCGATCGGTGGCAAACTGCCGCGCCACCGCCTCCATGCCGAAGGTCCCGCTGCCGGGCACAATCGCCACCGCCTCGGCCCGGTACAGTTCTTTCAGGGTGCGGGATATATCGGTCATCACCCCCTGAAACCGTTTGGACATGTGATTCAGGGAGCGGTCGGTATAGACCACCGAGTATTCGAGCAGGCCATCTGGATCTACTGAGTGTAAATTATTGGACATTTTTAATCTCTTATGAAAATATTGTTCTTTTTTTCATATACTGCATCAGAGATTCTCGACTGGCAAGCGGTCCATACGAAATATTTTTGCCCGGGTGGGGAACAGTTGACGGAGGAGTTGCGAGCGCAGAACGGTGCCTGGGCAGCTGGATTTCCAGGAGAATGCGGCCCTTTCAAGGCCGCGAGCGAAAAGCAGAGCCTCTGGAAACGGGGTTCAATACGCAGGTTAAGCGGCGAATACAGAAGGGTTGCAGCTACCGTTCCAATGGGCTGTGGCTCGAAAGCCCGCAGGCGAAAAGGCGGGCTTGTGTACTGCTTCGCCCCGGGAGAGGCGGGTTATCGTGGCGCGGCCGTGCTGCTGCGCACGACCAGCTCGGCTTCGAGTAACCGGGGCTCGATCGGAATGCCATGATCCAGCGCATCCAGAATGGCCAGGGCAATTTCCTGGCCCATCCTGCGCGTCGGCAAGTGAATGGTGGTCAAGGGCGGATTGGTGCAGTCTGCCCATTCCAGGTCATCGAAGCCGATCACCGAGATGTCCGCCGGTACCCTGATTCCGTGCTTGGGCAGCTCAAGCAGGGCGCCGAGCGCCAGAACATCACTGAGACAGAGCAGTGCCGTGGGCCTGTCCCCTGTCTGCGTTGCAATATCACGGCTCACACGGCAGGCATGGGAAATGGATAACGGCATCACGTGGTGGCTGATTTGGCTCTCGTCCAGGCCTCGTTCCCGCAGTGCGGCCATAGCGCCGCTCACGCGCAGCGCCGTACGGTCGTTGTTGGCAGTCTCACCGCTGAGCACGGCGATTTTTCGATGTCCCAGGTCCGTCAGGTACTGTGCCGCCAGATGCCCCAGACGGCTGTTGTCGTAGCCAATCGCAGGCTCGGTCTGGTCAGGGGAATAGATGCTGTTGAACACATAGGGCACGCCTCTTGCCTGTAACAGGTCAATCAGGCGGGCCTGGTGGCTGGCACCGGACAATACCAGCGCCTCGGCTCCCATTTTCAGCAAGCCATCGGCGCGCTGAGCCTCCAGCACCGGATCTCCGCCACAGGCCGCCACCACCATGCTGTACCCCTGGCTGGCCAGACGTTCTTCAAGACTCTGCAGAAAGCGGGCAAAGATGGAATGCTCCAGCGTGGGCACGATAACACCAACGGTAAAGGTCCGGCTGAGCGTCAGGGCCCGGGCCGCACTGTTGGGCACGTAGTTCAATTGCCGGGCGGCGGCGAGCACCTTGTCCCGGGCGCTTTCGGACACCCTTGGCGCCCCGTTGAACACCCGCGATACGGTGGCAACAGAAACACCGGCCAGCTGCGCAACCTGGCGCACGCCCGCATGGGGAGCATTGGAACTCTTCATTTGCCAACCAGTCCTGATATAAAAGTTTCATCGAAACAGGGCTCGATTATGCCACACCGAGCTTGCGCGACGAATAGTAACCGGTTACATTCGAAACAAGTGTAACCGGTTACACACGTTACATTCTTGTTGAAAGTCCCGCTATTGATCGACAAGGAAATCAGGACAATGACTGTTTTAGAAACCCCTGTATGGTCCCCCACCCGCGGCGGCCTGGGATCCCGAAACGCCCTGTACCCCGGATTCCCGGCCCCCTCAGGCAACCAGGCGAGCCGCCTAACACTTGGCGACAGCATTTGCCTCAGGTTACAGGCCGGCGACCTGGTGGCGCTGCGCCTGGAACATTGCAGCAGCCCGCTACTCATCAGCGGTCTGGATATGAACAACAACGCGTCCCTGCCCCAGTTTGCACACTCACTGGAGCCTGCAGAGTCCTCCTGCGGACAGTTCGACAGCCGTGAACTGGAAGATCAGCTCAACGCCATCGACATGCCCCTGCGGGCACTGCGCTTCGTTACGCTCAACCCCGCCGATGCCGGCCAGGCAACAGGACCACTGACCTTCAGAAGCGAACAGGATGTAATGCTGGTTCTGGCCTTGCCAGAAACACCCCACAGCATGGTGGATGGCAGCCGTCACGGCTTCATTGATATCGAGATTGTCGGTGACGCCGCCGCTGAGTTGCCGCTGCCCCCAGTGCTGGGCAGGGTACGGGAAGAGTTTCGTGTTGAACGCGCCAGCGCCCGGGCCTATACCGTCAAGAAGGGCGAATACATTCAGGTGATTGATGTACAAGGACGCCAGTGTTCCGACTTCATGGCCATGGACAGCCAGGCGCTCGCACAGGGTATTGAACGCCATATAGATTCCACCGTGACCCGCACGCTGGCCGCAGGCGCCTACCCGGCCCCCGGCCTGCACGACAAGTTCTTCGATCAGGACATGAACCCCCTGCTGGCGGTTGTGCAGGATACGGTTGGCCGCCACGATACCTTTGCCCTGGCCTGTACCGAATATGGCTATGCCGAGCGCGGGTATCCCGGCCACCTCAACTGCTCCGACAATATCAGTGCCGTCTACAGGGAGTACGGCATAGCACCGCGCAAGGCCTGGCCTGCCATCAACTTCTTTTTCAATTCCTGGATCAACGCACACGAGAACTCGCTCAGGTCCGATGAGGCCTGGTCCAGGCCCGGGGACTATGTCGTGATGCGAGCCCTGACCGACCTGACCTGCGTCACCACAGCCTGCCCCGACGATATCGATCCGATCAATGGCTGGAACCCGACCGATATTCATGTGCGTATCTATCACCCCGATGCCCCTATCCGGCGCGCCGTTGCCTACCGATCCACCGCAGAGGCCAAACCCTACATGAGCCGAGAAACTCCCTTTCATCCCCGCACCAGCCAGTTGACCCGACGCTTTCATTCGGCGCGCAATTACTGGATTCCGCAGGTGTTTGATGCCACCGGCGCCATCGAAGAATACTGGGCCTGTCGCAACGCCGTGACCATTCAGGACATGTCGAACCTGCGCAAGCTGGATATCTGTGGCCCGGATGCCGAGCGACTGCTGCAACTGGCCCTGACACGGGATGCCAGCCGTCTGGCGGTCAACCGCGGCTTCTATGCCCTGGTATGCTCCGCCCAGGGAACCGTCGAGGATGACGGTACCCTGTTTCGCCTGGCCCCCGACCTGTTTCGCTGGTGCTGCGGCTCGGACGAGTCCGCCCGCATACTGGAAGCCCTTGCCCGCGAGCACGACCTCAAGGTCTGGATACGCGACCTGACACTCAAGCTGTGCAACATTGCGGTGCAGGGGCCGAAAAGCCGCGACCTGCTGCGCAGTGTTGTATTTACGCAACCGGGCCAGCCTGAATTTGAAAACATCAAATGGTTTGGCTGTGCCATCGCCAGGCTAAACAATCGCGACGGCCTTCCCTTCATGCTGACCCGCAGCGGCTTCACCGGCGAGCTGGGTTACGAGCTGTTTTGCGACCAGCGCGATGCCGTTGCACTCTGGGATGCGATCATGCGCGCCGGCGAACCCCACGCGGTTACGCCCATGGGCGGCGAGGCCCTGGAAATGCTGCGCATAGAGGCTGGCCTGATGATCAATGGTGCTGAATTCGGTGATGGCTCGGACCCGGACGAAGCCGGTCTTGGCTTTGCGGTGGATATGCGCAACGAGGTATTTACCGGCCGCGCCGCCATTGTCCGCAACCAGCAGGCTCCGCGCAAAGTCCTGGTTGGCCTGGAACTGGACGGCCAGGAGATTCCGCTGCACGGCGAGCACCTTTATATCGACCGCCAGCCGGTGGGTGTCATCACCAGCGCGACCCGTTCCCCGGAGCTTGGCAAAGTTATTGCTTTAGCTAGGGTCGCAGTCGAACTTGGCACGCCCGGCCAGATACTTGAAGTTGGCCGCCTGGATGGCCACATGAAACGGCAACGGGCAACCGTCTGCGCACTACCCTTTATAGATCCCTCCCGAACCAAAGCTCGCGCCTGAAAGCATTCACATGAACTGCATAAGAAGAGGTGTTTCTGATGAACACGATCAAACCCCTGTTACTCGCCAGCCTGCTCAGCGCCGGCCTCATGGCGCCTGCCGCCCAGGCCAATGAAACGATCCGGGTGGGTGAACCCAGCTGGCCCGGCGCCAGAATCATTGCCAACGTCATTAAAGTCGTGATCACCGACAAGCTGGGGGTAGAAGCCGAGCTGGTGCCAGGTGCCAACGCGGCTCTCTACGCCGGTATGGACAAAGGCCGCGGCGACGTGGACGTACACCCCGATGTCTGGCTACCGAACCAGCAGAGCTTCACCGACAAATACGTCAACGAAAACGGCACCGTCGCCCTCAGCGAAGGCTCCTACGAAGGCGTCAGTGGTTTCTGCGTTCCGACCTATATGAAGACCGAGCACGGCATCAACTCCATCTACGATCTGGCAACTCCCAAGGCCCAGAGCCTGTTCGACAGTAATAATGACGGCAAGGGCGAGATCTGGGTCGGTGCGCCGGGTTGGGGCTCAACCAAGATCAATCAGGTTAAGGTGCGGGACTATGGTATCAGCGACTTCCTCGAAGCCACCACCGAAGATGAAGCCGTGTTTTACGCCAAGATTTCCACGGCAATTCAAAAAAATCAGGGCGCCGTTTTCTACTGTTATAACCCCCACTTCGTGCATGCGCTCTACGACGTAAGCATGTTGGAAGAACCTGAATTCAAGGCGGAAAACTATGTCATCGTGCAGCCGGATGAAGATGCCCAGTGGTTTGAAAAATCCAAAATAACCACCGGTGATCAGGTCAAAACCGTACGTGTCGCCTATTCAAACTCCCTGCTGCAACGCAGTCCTGAAGTCGCCGCCCTGCTGAAGCGAATCGACCTGGAAAACTCGGCCGTTAGCGCCATGACCTACGCCATCGTGATTGAAAACCGCGACCCGGCGGAAGTCGCCCAGGAGTGGGTCGACAACCATGGCGACATCGTTGATCAATGGCTGGGACTATAAAGCCTCTTACGACCTAATAAATCAGTAAATGACGGCTTCATCCGGAGCCGTCGGGAGGTAGTCACGGTGAATTTACCGAACAATCCGGCCACGGCGATCAAGGTCGAAAGTGTCTGGAAGGTCTTTGGCACTCGCTGGGAAGAAGCGCTGAACGCCATTCATCAGGAAAATCTGGGCAAGCAGGAAGTACTGGAGCGTTTTGACTGTGTCGTTGGCGTTGCCAATGCCAGCTTCGAAGTATTTGAAGGCGAAATTTTCTGCATCATGGGCCTGTCGGGCAGTGGCAAATCAACTCTGGTACGGCATATCAATCGCCTGCTAGAGCCCTCTTCGGGCCATATCAGCGTACACGGCGACGATGTCGTATCCCTGGACGAGCAGGCACTGCGTGAGTTTCGTAACAGGCGCGTGGCAATGGTGTTTCAGAACTTCGGTCTGATGCCCCACCGCACGGTGCGCGACAATGTCGCCATGCCGCTGGAAATCCGCGACATGCCCAAGAGCGAGCGCTGGCGCGAGGCCGATCGCGTCCTCAAGCTGGTTGATCTACAGGGCTGGGAAGACAAGTACGCCCACGAACTGTCCGGCGGCATGCAGCAACGCGTCGGCCTGGCCCGCGCCATTGCCGCCAACCCGGATATCCTGCTGATGGACGAACCCTTCAGCGCTCTGGATCCGCTGATCCGTCGCCAGCTGCAGGATCAGTTTATGGACCTGTCCCGGCTGATGAAAAAAACCACGCTGTTCATCACCCACGACCTGGATGAGGCCATTCGCATCGGCCACCGCATTGCCATCATGAAGGACGGCGAAATCATCCAGATCGGCACCCCGGACGAAATCGTCACCCAGCCGGCCGACGACTATGTAGCGGACTTCGTAGCCAGCATCTCGCGCCTCAAGTTCGTGCATGCCAAATCACTCATGACGCCGATCGAGACCCATATCGCCCACGCTGGAGAGCTGCCTGCCGAGGCGCCCAGTGTGTCGCCGGACGCCAGTCTGGACGAACTGATTTCGGTGGCGATCCACTGGGACGGCCCCATTGCCGTGGTCGATCAGGGCCAGCGGGTTGGCGCGGTCGACCGCGTCAGCATCATGCAAGGTATTCAGGGCCACGGGGGTGCCAAATGAACGCAGCTCAGGAAGTTCAGGACTATGACCGCGCAGTCGACAGGCTTGTCGATGAGTTCTCGGTTTCAAACTCGGCTTACTACCGAGCGCGCTTCAGCAAAATCAGTGCATCCAGCCGCTTTACACTGACCTTCAACCTTGCCAGTGCCCTGCTCGGCCCCGTGTGGTTTGCCGCCCGCGGCCTGTGGAACTGGTTCCTGGTGTTTGTTCTGCTCGAAGCCTTCGCCTTTATTCAAATAGCTCTGGGTCTGTTCAGTGACCTGGGCGCCGAACAGAAACTGCGCGCAGGCCGCATAGCCGGCACGCTGGAGGAACGCCGGGCCCAGCTCGAGGCCGCCATTGCCAGCCAGGCTGACAACGTTGAAGCCTTGCAGCGGCTGGTCGGCTCGCTGGAATCCGCCGTCGCCGGCGCCATGCAACAGGCGCAGTCCATGGAAAGCCAGCGCCTGGCCCTGCTGATGTTCGGTATCGGCCTGATGCTGATCGTCAAACTGCTCCAGGGTGCGATGGGTAACTGGGCGCTGGAACGCCAGTTTACCTACTGGCGCTCGAATCGCTCAATTGCTCGTGGTTTTTCGACGTTTCGCGCTACTACGGCCCTCATTCTGGTAGCCGTCATCTACGGGCTGGCGGCGGCGCAATTTGCGTTCCCGACCAGCTGGAGCCTGCTGCAGACCTTCCCGGCCAATGACAATATCCGCATCGATGTCAGCGATGGCCTCAAGGGATGGTTTGATTACGCCACCATCGCCGGGGCCGGTTTCTTCAACAATGTCACCGACGCCGTTCGCGTACTGCTCGACAGCCTGGAGACCGTTTTCGTCGGCACACCCTGGCCGGTCATCATGCTGTTTATCGCCCTGCTCGCCTGGCAGTGTGCCGGCCCCCGTGTCGCCATTCTGGCTGTTGCCGGCCTCATGTATCTGGGCTTGCTGGGATTCTGGGACAAGGCCATGGCCACGGTATCCCTGCTCGGTGCCGCCGCCTGCGTCAGTATTTCGCTGGGGATTCCCATCGGTATTCTCTGCGCCCGCAAACCCAGGGTCTTTGCCTTTGTCAGGCCCGTGCTGGACTTCATGCAGACCATGCCGTCCTTCGTCTACCTGATTCCCATTATCGCCTTCTTTGGCACTGGCAAACCGGCCGCCATTCTAGCGACCCTGGTCTTCGGCAGCCCGCCAGTTATCCGTATGACAGTGCTGGGGCTGCAAGGCGTGCCCGAGGCCGTGCGTGAAGCAGCACGCTCATTCGGCGCCTCTCCGGGATACCTGCTGTTCAAGGTCGACCTGCCCCTGGCGTCCCCTACCATCATGGCCGGCGTGAACCAGACCATCATGCTGAGCCTTGCAATGGTCGTTATCGCCTCACTGATTGGCGCCAAGGGATTGGGAGAAGATGTCTTGGAAGCCCTTCAATATGCTTCCACCGGAGAAGGAATACTGGCAGGCCTGGCGATTCTAGTGTGCTCAATGATTCTGGACCGGGTTATTCAGGGCCGACGCTAAGAGCGCGTTGGCGCACCGCGCCTGATTTGGGTCATAAGGCATAGCATCTTTGCTATACCTTATGACCCAGAACTGATGCTACGGCAAAGGGGGCCGGAGAAGGGCATAAGCACCAAACCTATCGCTGCTCAACGCGCGCTGATATTCATCAGTTTCAAAACGGTAAAAGGCTCCTTCGCTTTCGCAAGGGAACCTTTTGATACTGCGTGACGCGCCTCGGACAAACCCGCCCTGCTACGCCAAGAACCCGCAGGACCGGCCTGATACCAGCCCCTGACGCCTTATGGAAGTTCGACGTTGTGATAAACCTGCTGCACGTCATCCAGATCGTTCAGCATGGTCAGAAACCTCTCGAACAGGGCGACATCGTCACCGGTAACCGTGGTAAAGGCGTGGGGGATAAACTGGATTTCATCCACATCGAAGTCAAGCTCGCCACAGCGATCCAGCAAGGCGGTTTTGGCCTTGAAATAATCGGTATTGGGGGCGAATACCGTGATTTTGCCGTCTTCATTCTCGATGTCTGTTACATCGACGTCAGCTTCCATCAGGGCTTCGAGCACCGCCTCTTCATCGTCGTAGGCGAATACAAAGATGGCCGCGTGATCAAACATATGGCTAACACTGCCCGGCGTGCCGATCTTGCTCTTGGTCTTGGTAAAGGCCTGGCGCACATCACCGAAGGTACGGTTGGGGTTGTCGGTGAGGCAGTCAATAATGGCCATGCTGCCGCCGGGGCCATAGCCTTCGTAACGCGCCGCCGCGTAGTCCTCGCCCGCGCCACCTTTCGCCTTTTCGAGCGCCTTGTCGATAACATGACTTGGCACCTGGTCCTTCTTGGCACGCTCAATCAAGCCTCGCAAGGTCAGATTGCCGGCAGGGTCAGTCCCTCCCGACTTGGCGGAGACATAGATCTCACGACCATAGCGGCTATAAACCTTGGCCTTCATGTCAGACGTCTTGGCCATCGACTCTTTGCGGTTCTGATAGGCTCTGCCCATGCGGCTAATGCTCCGTAATGATCACAAAAACAGCGATTCTACTGGCAACCGAGGTATCTGAACAACGCAGAAATGCGAAAGATGGCGAACGTCAGTACGCGAAACCCGCCGCCGACGCCCGTAGCAAAAGCCCCGCCAGCGCAACTCCGCAGCGGCTTCAATCAGGGCTTCAAGCACTGGCTACTTGGGCGCGTGCTTCAGATCCTTGGTGTTTTCAGGTTTGGTCGCCGGCTTGCCAAGCTTTTTCAGCGCCTCGTAGTAGATCTGGGCCACGGGAGCTGGCACTCCGTCTTCTTTAAGCAGTTTTCTGAATAATTTGTCGGCCTTTTCCTTGTGTTCCTTGGCGCTAAGGGCCTTTTCACGCATCAGCTGATAAAGCGCGTCGTGCACCAGAGAGGCTCGCAGGTTGAAGGGGGTGTCGATCACCGGGCCAGAGGTGCCATCCCAGGCATAACCGGCCTTTACCTGCATGTTGCCCTGGCTATCGAGAGTAATAAACATCGAGTTGATATCCGCATCGGGCTTTATGGGAACCTTGATATCGTAATTTTCAGCCAGCTGATACTTGTAACCCGAACGATAGACTATGCCGTTATCTGCCATGGGATACTCCCTCTGCACTTGATGTCCTCCCCCGCCGTCACTGTGGACGACGCGGCCCTGTTCGAAGCTTTGGCGTTAATCGAAGCCCAGCAATAGCTGCGGATATCGCACTGGGCAATTCGAAATAGAAACTGTACCCAAACAAAGACACAACTTAATTCATTCGAAAATCAGGCCTGCCGTCATAAGCATTAATGCTGAGCAGACTCGCAGATTATCCGTCAATTTCAGCTTCAGATACTGCACACAGTATAGGTCAGGCATTGACCCCTGACCGTCACTTACCGGGAGTGTCGGCGCCGCCTCGGGAGCATTCAACCCTGTAAATGGTCATTGGAAAAGCTGAGCTGATACCCGGATAAGAACCTCACGAGCGGCACAGCTCCAATAGCTCTGCTACTTCTCGCTATCACTGGTGACACGGTTGAGAATGTCCGGCACGAAACGCTCACTGAAGCCGGCAATGAAACCCCAGACGATTGCCTTGGCATGATCCTGGGCATCCTTGGGACTCCAGGATGTGAGAAAATCCTGAAATTCGAAGCACCCGGATCCCTCCGGTTTGCAGGAGAAAGCGGGAAAAAACGGTCCCACAACAATTTCCGAGGCAAATAGCACATACAAAATAGTGGATGAGATCGCGCCCACCAGCGCCGGAATCGACGAATAGGCGATCAGGTAGGTACTGGTGCCATGCAGAAATACCGAATAGCTGGTGATTGGAAATATATCCCGGGTGGAATAAATTCGATTCAGCGCACTGACAAAACTCCCCAGCACCCCTGCCAGTATTACCACCGGCAGAATGGAGAGCAGCTTATCCCCCGTCCAGTCAGAATACAGCAGCGCACCACCCGCGAAGATTGTAATAATTAGTGTCGCAAAAAAAAGCCACAAAACGATAGAGCGGTGCACGCCAATTTCCGCATCTGATCGCCCCGCCCCCGCCTCCTGTTTTGATTCACGCTCCATTACATCTCCTTGCGGGTATCTGTTTCTATTACGGGCGCTTGCAGGCCAATATGCTCCCCCCCTGATACAACAGCATGGTTCAGCCCAGGCCAGGGCGCCACCCGGATTCAGCAGGGTCGGATTCGACTTGCCAAGAAAAGCACCTTTAGCCCTCGCGGAAAGCCCGGATGGCTGATTCATAAATCAGTCATGGATAGAGCAAAAATTCACCATTGAGTCGCCCATACGACTGAACTCAGATGTATAAATCCCGCTCCCCATTCATCCACTTTAAAAAAGCCTCCTTCAGCGTCCTCTGAAAACAGGGCATGCAGATCGGCACCGCGAAAAGGGACAGCTCCAGCCATGCTGAAGCCTCAGATCTCTCCCGCTTCGCCATATACATCAAATGTCAGCCAGGGCGCCCGCTGTACCAGCCCCTCAAATACCGGACCCTGCAGAATTCCACGGATTGCAGCGGCAACCTGCTGCGGAATGGAGCCCATTTCACCCTCGCGCGCCAACAGGTAGAGGGTGCGAGCATGGCGGCTGCGATCCAGCTCCATCAGCCGTACACCCTCTGTCAGATAGAGCACCTGGGCCAGGCAAAGCGCGCTGAGAATGGCCCAGCCGTGGCCATCGTGGACGAAGTTCATCAGCGTGTGGGTGTCGTCGGTTTCATAGCGCACATTGGCCTGCATACCCATGCGCCGCAGCACCACTTCACTGTAGGCACCTATATGGGTATGACGCCCGTACTTGATCATCGGCAGGGCTCTGGCCAGGGATTCAACCGACACAGGCTCTGGTAGCCCGCCGAGATCCCGCACCGACACGGCCAGCAGCATGGGGTCGCGGAACAGCTCAAAGCGCTCCAGTCCATCGACACCGGTCAGGGGATCATTGGATACCAGGATATCAATCTCGCGGTCGAGGAAGGCCTGCATCAGTGGCGGTGTCAGACCACTGCGCAGCGTCAGCTGTTCAATAAAGGGACTCAATCGAGCGATCAGCTTGCTGCCGAACACCTCGGAGCAGGACGTAATCAACCCGAGGCGGCAATGCACCAGCCCCTGGTCTGCCGCACCCCTTACCCGCGCGCTAAGGCGGCGCAGTTCGCCCAGAATGCCGTCAGCATTGCGCTTGAGGGCGTCGCCGGCTGCGGTCAGATGCAGCGGCCGGCTGCGCCTGACCACCAGCGCAGTACCCAGCTGTTCTTCAAGCTGCTTCAGGCACTGGGATACCGCCGACTGTGTCACGCCCAGGCGGCGGGCAGCATCGGTCAGGGAAGGCGATTCTGCAATCATCACAAAGGTGTAGAGCATATGGGTATCGAGCAGCCGGGGTTCGGACATGCGGCACCTAACTATTAGTTAAACTTATGAAGCGCATTATAGTTGATACTAAGGAGCCTTTTATGTAGTTACGCTAATAAAAATCCGAAATAATCGCTCACATATTCAGACACCGGGCTGCAACAGCCGCCCAGACGACAACGCTCAAGCACGATGGATACAGACAATGATTCTTCCCCAATATGACGGCAACTGTGGCTGGTACGAAATGCTCGGTACGGTCTCGGACTTCCCTGCACTGACGCAGGATATTCGTGTCGATGCTGCCGTCATTGGCGGGGGCTTTGTCGGCTGTGCCGCCGTGCGCCGTCTGGCGGAAAACCGCCCCGACGACAGCTTTGTACTGATAGAGGCGCTGAAGGTCGGCCAGGGCGCGTCCGGGCGCAACTCAGGCTTTGTTATCGACCAGCCGCACAAACGCGACCTGGAGCAGGGCGACAAGGAACTCAAGCGCAAGATGGTGCATTTGAATCGCACCGCCATCGATTATCTGGAAACCCAGATAAACAACTACAACATTGACTGCCAGTGGTCCAAAGCCGGCAAGTATCAGGGTGCCGTGGGCGCGCGGGGTGAAAAATTTCTCAATCACTATGAGCAGTTACTGAAAAACTTCGGCGAGACCTACGAGCGCCTCAGCCCGCAGAAAATGCAGGATATATTTGGTACTGACTATTACAGCGCCTGCATCTTCACGCCCGGCGGCACCCTGATGCAACCCGCGGCATTAATGCGTGGCCTGGCCGACAACATGCCAGCCAATGTGCGCATCGCAGAACATACACCAGTGCTGGAGATCACTCGCACCGCCAACGGCTTTGTACTTAATACCGGCAAGGCCCGTATTGAGTGCCGCCAGCTGATTCTGGGCACCAACATTTTCACCGCAGAGCTGGGTTTCCTGCGCGACCGCATCCTGCCGGTCATGACCTTTGCCAGCATGACGCGCCCGCTGACCGATACGGAAATGAAGCTCTATGGCGGTCAGCTCGACTGGGGCCTGACCCCGGCCGACCATGCTGGCACCACGCTGCGCATGACCCAGGATCGCCGGATCATTATCCGCAACTCCTACCGTTATGCCCACGACTACAACACTCCACAGGAACTACTGCCCGGCATTCGCCAGCGCCACCGCGAAGGCTTCGAGGCGCGCTACCCGGCGCTGAAAAATGTGGAATTCGACTACACCTGGGGCGGCGCCAGCAGCCTGTCGGGCAACTTCGAAACCTACTTCGGCGAGCTCGAAAAGGGCATTTTCGCCTCCGCCTGTGACCAGAGCGTGGGAGCCGCCCGCGGCACCATCTCCGGCATGATGCTGGCCGATATGGCATCGGGCAAGAAGACCGATCTGCTGAGCAACATGCTGGAGGTATCGGGTAACCCCTCGCGCCTGCCGCCCAAACCACTGCTGCACATAGGCGTACCGCTGCGCATGGCCATGGCGCGCTTCGCCAGCCGTTCGGAGCTGTAACCAGCGCCTGTGTGCACCGCCCCATAATACCGCGATAGCTCGGCAGGTCCTGTCTTCAGGGCCTGCCGAGCACCGTTTATTCCTTATCAAGTACGCCCGACCGAGAACGCCATGTCCGCCAAACTGATCCACGCCTCCAGCCTCAACTTTCAACATCGCGGTGGCCCGCCAGGCGCCGCCGCCGTCGCCCGTGCGGTCAGCACCGACATCAGTGCCACTATGGGTGCGGGAGTGGCAAAGTTCGATGCCTGTTCCATCGCCTGGACGGTGCTCTACGACGAAGTGGTTTATGTGGTCGACGGCGTGTTTCGCCTCGTCACCAAAGACGGCGTACTGGAAGGCCAGGCCGGTGACATCATCTGGATACCCGAAGGCACCGAGCTGAAATATGAAGGCGAGCAGGCCACCATCTTCTACGCCGTCTACCCCGGCAACTGGAAAGCACTCAACGGCCTGGAATAAAACCGCCTCTGGTGGCTGGGCCTCCCCAATTCGGCTCAGCCTTTAGCTACAGCCGCCTGAAACCAACAACCCGCACGCAATAACCCAGGTCGCGAATAGCGCTGCCTGCCCACGCACAGGCTTTGCTATACTGGTTGCCCGGTTTCTTGACGACCTGTTAGCGACCCAACCTATGACAAACCAGCACCGCCAGCGCACCTTCGACAGCCATTTCAAACGCAGCAACCAGGCGTACCTCAAGGAAAGCGAGACCAACTCAGCGCCAGCCATTCGTATCGGCTTCGTGCTGCGTGAACACTTTTCCATGATGGCGTTTACCGCCGCTGTGGATGCCATAGTTACCGCCAACCTGCTGAGCAGCACGCCGCTGTACAGTTTTCGCACTCTCAGCCTGGATGGGAGCGCCATCCGCAGCGATCTTGGCATCGAAATCTCGGTGGACGGCGCCCTGCAAACCCAGAGTTCGAGCGAACTGGACATTCTGTTTGTCTGTGGCGGCCTGCGTTGCAGCCTGCAGCCGGAAAAGGCACTGCAGGAGCAACTACGCAGTGCCGCCCAGCACGGCCTGTCTCTGGGCGGGCTCTGGAACGGCAGCTACCTGCTGGCCCAGGCCGGCTTGATGGATGGCTATGAATGCACCGTACACCCCGAAAGCCGCGACGGCCTGCAGGAAACCTGCCCAAAGGTGACTCTCTCAAGCCACCCCTATGTACTGGATCGAGAGCGGATTTCCTGTGCCGGTGCCAGCAGTGCCCTGAGCATGATGCTGGCGGTGATCGGTCAGCATTACGGCAACGAGGTGGTACGCGGTATCGAGGAAATCCTCAGTTGCGACAAGATTGGCGAAACACCCGAACGCCCCATGGCCTGCACCGCCATAGATCCGGCCCTGCCGGAACCGCTGCAGGCGGTACTGCAGCTTATGGAAGCCAACATTGAGGAGCCCCTTGGGATGGAAGAGCTGGCGGGACTGGTCAACCTGTCGCGCCGTCAGATTGAGCGCCTGTTTCATCGCTATATAGACAGCACCCCCTCCAAATATTATCTGGAACTGCGTATCACCCGCGCCCGGCGCCTGCTGCTGCAGACCAACGAAACCATCGCCGCCATTACCGTCGCCTGTGGCTTCGTCAGCACCACCCACTTTAGCCACTGCTATCGAGACTACTTCGGCCAGTCACCGAGCCAGGCACGGCAGAACCGCGGCCGCTGAGCCCCCCGTCACGTCGAGGTTATCCACAGGCTGCTATAGTGAGACAGACTCTCTCCTCAAGCTGCCGGAGCCTGACGATGCCGGATACTCAACCTGCCCAGGGCCACTGCCTCTGTGGCAAAACCTCGATCAGCGTAGGCCAGATGAGCCTGCATGTTGGTGCCTGCCACTGCGGGCAGTGCCGCCGCTGGACCGGAGGCCCGCTACTGGCCACCGACTGCGGTACCGACGTCACCCTTGCAGGCGACGACTATATAGGCGTATTCCGCTCCTCCGACTGGGCCGAACGCGGCTTTTGTACCGCCTGTGGCAGCCACCTGTTCTATCGCCTGATTGAAAGCCGGCAGTACTTTGTTCCCGTCGGCCTGTTTGAAGACGGCGCGAATCTGGTGCTGGATCATCAGGTGTTCATCGATGAAAAACCGGCCTTCTACGCCTTCGCCAATCCGACCCGAAACCTCACCGGCACCGAAGCCTTTGCGCAATTTGAAGCGGATGCTGATTCCGGCTAATGATAGCCGTTGCAAGGAAACCGATCATCACAGCCCTGCAGCCTGCAGAGGAGCCCTGTGATTATGCGTAGCACGGCTGCGCGAGTTTGCAGCCCGGCTCTGATTTGTTATTTTGGAAGCATTCACTGCAATGAATATTGCAGCTCGCTGCCAAAAAGGGACTTTCGCCATGCTCAACCGGCCAGCAACATTCACAGTCCCCAGCAAAGCTGTCAGGCGCACACGGCTGGGCGCATTAATAATGTCCTCCAGCCTTGGTGTGGTGCTGCTACTGGCACCGCCTGCGTTTGCCGCCGACTTCACCCCAAATTTCATGACCGGTTTCACTGCCTATGAAACCGGCGATTACTCCTTGGCGTTGGCCCATTTTACGCCGCTGGCCGAACGGGGTGAATCCGCCGCACAGTACAACCTTGGGCTTATCTATTCCGAAGGTCTGGGCGTAGCCAGAGATCCGGTGGCCGCCGCTCGCTGGTTCACACCGGTGGCAGAAAAAGGTAACAGCCGGGCTCAGTTTATCCTCGGCGGCATGTATGAACGCGGCGATGGCGTGGGGCAAAACCACGACACCGCCACGCGCTGGTATCAGAAGGCCGCCACACAGGGGCATATGTACGCCCAGTATCACCTGGCGGGCAAGTACTACGCAGGCCGCGGCATCGCCAAAAACCTGCCTGCTGCAGCCCAGTGGTACAGCCACGCAGCACAACTTGGGCACGTCAATGCACAGTTCAACCTGGGGCTTATGTACGAACAGGGTCTGGGGCTGACGAAAAACGAGCGCAGTGCCTTCAAGTGGTATCAGATCGCTGCCGAACAGGGGTTCGCCAGTGCACAGACCAACCTGGGACTGATGTACATGGACGGACGCGGGATTGCCCAGGACTATCTGCGTGCCTACAAATGGCTAAGCATCGCCAAGGCAAACGGTATCGACCATCCGGCGCTGGCAACTCTAGCCGACGAACTAAGCATTGATGAAATCGCCCAGGCGCAGGAGCAGGCCAGGGGCTGGCAGACAGAACACGGCCGGTAAGTGTACCGGGCACGGAGCAAAGGTGTGCAACAGATATTTGCAGGAGGGCCCCGAACCTGGCGTTTTGGGGGAGCTCTAAGAGCGGTTGCCAGGCCCGGGGTGAGAGTTGTATCAGATGACTGGAGCGCCGTTAGTCTGAAAAGACCACGGTGCGCTGACCCAGCACAAAGACACGTTTTTCGATGTGATAGCGGATTGCCCTGGACAGGGTTACACGCTCGATGTCCTGACCCTTTTCCACCAAATCTTCCGGATACTGGGCATGATCCACCGGCTGAATGCCCTGGGTAATGATCGGTCCCTCATCCAGATCGTTGTTCACGTAATGTGCCGTAGCACCCACTAGTTTGACGCCCTTGGCCCAGGCTTGGTGATAGGGCTTGGCGCCCTTGAAGCCCGGCAGCAGCGAGTGGTGAATATTGATAGCCCAGCCATCCAGCTTGCGACACAGCTCCGGTGACAGCACTTGCATGTAGCGCGCCAGTACCACCAGCTCGGTATCGTATTGCTGAATCAGTTCCCATACCTGAGCTTCCTGCTCCGCCTTGGTATCCGGCGTAATGGGCAGGTGGTGGTATGGAATACCGTGCCACTGGGCCAGCGGTTCCAGATCCGGATGATTGGAGATAATCACCGGGATTTCAATATTCAGCTGGCCGGTACGAAAGCGGTACAGCAAGTCGTTCAGGCAGTGATCGTATTTGGAGACCAGAATCGCCACGCGCGGCTTGTGTTCCGGCGTGCGTAGCTGCCATTGCATATCAAAGCCCGCAGCCCGCTCGGCAAAGGCGCCGTTGAAGGCCTCTTCGCTGAAATTGTCATCCTCCGGACGAAACTCGACGCGGATGCAGAAACGATTCAGCTCACGATCGTCAAAGGACTGCATTTCCAGCACATAGTTGCGGGTTTCGGCCATGAACCGGGTGACCACATCAACGGTACCCAGACGGCTCGGACAGTGTGCCGTGAAGATCCACGGTTTCAGTTTTGCTGTCATTTCAAGTCCTCGTTAGCCGCAGCCCGAACAAACAATGTGTCCGGCCTGCGATTTCAACTTCGGAGCATCGGGCTTGCGCCTTTCCCCTTTTACCTTGCCGCTAGTCTTTAACGACCAGACCAAACTCGGCACAGGCATCCTGCAGCCAGAGCCACAAGTAATCAGCAAAACTGCGTCGAATCACCAGTTCCCAGTTTTGCTCACCGGTGCGACGAATCACAGCCTGGCTCTTGGCAAAAACGGTGGTAACAACCTTGCCCACCGGGAAGTTGCGGTCGTGCACGTCGTAGGGCGTGGACTTTTTCAGTACCGCGCGGGCATCAGGGCCGGACAGTTCCAGTACGGTCTGGCCACCGCTGACATTGACGATGGCAACATGGCCGCTCATCGCCGCGCGCAGACGGTTTTCCAGCTCGAAGGCTTCCTTGCCTGGCATGATCACCAGCCACTCGTCGGGTGCGATCCAGCGCACCGACAGAGCGCCGTCCTCGGCCGCCGTCAGCGGCTGAGTTGGCAGATCAAACCCCAGCACAGCCCTGGCACCGGCCAGGAAACCTGCATTGTCCTGATTGCCACGGATCACCAGGTGACCCAGCAGCTTGTGTTCCTGCAGCGTAACGCCACCGGTTTTTGGTCCCTGCTTTGCCACTGTCGCGAGGTCCGCATGATAGAGCGGCGACTCGGCACGGATGTCGGCGCTGGGCAGCTGATCCATCAGGGCGACAGTTGCGACAGGGGCCGCCTCAACTGCGGCCGGTTTGGTTGGTGCAATGATGTCAGACATTTTGACGCTCCCCCTTGGGATCCAGGAACACCGGGTTGCAGATTTCGGCTTCGATCACGCGGCCATCGGCCAGCGGATAGAACACGGTTTCGCCCATGCGGTTGTGACCGTTACGAACAAAGCCCATGGCCACGGAATGACCGAGGTTGGCACTGTAGTAGCTCGAGGTCACATGACCCAGCATGGTCATGGGAATCGGCTGTTTGGGGTCATTGACCGCCTGGGCGCCTTCCGGAATCACTGTCTTGGGCTCGCGGGTTTTCAGGCCCACAAGATGCTTGCGATCGGTACGCACGCAATCTTCACGGGCCATGCCGCGCTTGCCGATGTAGCTGAACGGCTTGGCGTTGGACACACACCAGCTCATGCCAAGATCGATCGGGGTCACGGAACCATCGGTATCCTGACCTGCAATAATGAAGCCCTTCTCTGCACGCAGCACGTGCATGCTTTCAGTACCGTAAGGCGTCAGGTTGAACTTGGCGCCGTGCTCGAACAGTTTTTCCCAAACGTGCAGACCGTAGTTGGCCTGAACGTTGATTTCATAGGACAACTCACCGGTGAAGGAAATGCGGAATACCCGCGCCGGCACGCCGGCCACATCACCCTGGCGCAAGTCCATGAACTTGAAGGTATCACGGTCCAGATCGATATCGGTCAGCTCGCCCAGCAGTTTGCGGGCGTTAGGGCCAGAAATCGTCATGGTGGCCCAGTGATCGGTCACGCTGCTGAAGTAGACTTCCAGTTCCGGCCACTCGGTCTGATGATAGAGTTCCAGCCATTCCAGTACGCGCGGCGCACCGCCGGTCGTGGTGGTCATCAGGAAGTGATTATCGGCCAGGCAAGAGGTTACGCCATCGTCGAAGACCATGCCGTCTTCACCACACATCAGGCCGTAGCGGCACTTGCCGACCGGTAATTTGGCCCAGGCGTTGGTGTAGACACGGGCCAGGAATTCACGCGCATCCTTGCCCTGGATATCGATCTTGCCCAAGGTCGAGGCGTCGAGGATACCCACGCTTTCGCGGGTTGCCTTGCACTCGCGATCCAGTGCCTGCTGCATGGTTTCGCCGCCCTGGGGGAAGTACCAGGGACGCTTCCACTGGCCCACGTCCTCGAACAGCGCGCCGTTGGCGAGATGCCACTTGTGCATGGCACTGAAGCGGTTGACGTCGAACAGTGCACCGCAGTCACGACCGGCCACGGCACCAAAGGTCACCGGAGTATAGTTGGGACGGAAAATGGTGGTGCCGGTCTGGGGAATGGTCTGGTTCAGCGACTTGGCAGCCACCGCCATGCCGTTGATGTTGCCCAGTTTGCCCTGATCGGTACCAAAGCCCATGGCGGTGTAGCGCTTGACGTGCTCGATGGACTCAAAGCCCTCGCGCGTCGCCAGCTCAATACCGGCCGCGGTAACGTCGTTCTGGTAATCCACGAACTGTTTCGGCGCGCGCGACGTCGGTTTGGTGTGCGGAATATGGTATAGCGCCATGGCTTTGCCTTCGCGCACTTCCTCTGCCAGCGGCAGGGAAATACCCTTGGCGGCATCGCTAAAGCCCGCGGCTTCACAGGCAGCAGCGCCGGCACGGGCGCCCTCTTCCAGTACGGCCTTGAGACTGTAAGTACCATTGATGCCACCAGCACAGTGCTGTTTCTGCACGGTTTTGCCGGGTACAAAGCCAATAACATCGTCACGCCATTCTGGCCGGCTGCCGGTATGGCAGGACAGGTGAATAACGGGGCTCCAGCCACCGGAACTGGCAACAGTATCGCAGCCCAGACGCTCAACAGCTCCCGCCAGTGCATCGCCAGCCGCATTCAGCGGTGCTATGGACACGCCAGTCACACGCTTGCTGCCCTGTACTTCAATCACGCCGGAACCGGCAATGATATTCAGGCCACGGGATTTGGCGGCGTCGATGCGGTCGCCCTTGGGGTTCTGACGCGTATCAACAATAGCCACCACCTTGCGGCCGGCATCGTGCCAGTCCAGCGCCGTCTGGTAGGCATGGTCGTTGGTGGTCATGAGCACCAGCTCTTTACCTGGCACTACCGCGTAACGGTTGATATAGGTCGATACGCCTGCAGCCTGCATGCAGCCCGGCACGTCATTGTTGCCAAATACCAGCGGACGCTCGTGGGCGCCGGTGGCCAGCACAACCTGGTTGGCACGTACACGATGCATGCGCTGACGCACCTGACCTGCCGGTGCCTTGTCGCCCAGATGATCAGTGCAACGCTCGTGAATAGTGAGGAAGTTATGGTCGTGGTAACCGTTCACAGTGGAACGGGGCAGCAACAGTACTTCGGGGTGCTGTTTCAGCTCTTCAACCACAGTGGCAACCCACTCAGCGGCCGGACGGCCATTAAGGGTTTCACGGGTATCCAGCAGGCTGCCGCCAAATTCACTCTGCTCGTCCGCCAGAATCACGCGGGCACCGCTGCGTGCCGCAACCAGCGCCGCCGCAAGTCCTGCAGGACCGGCACCGACGATCATCAGATCGCAGTGATGGTTTACCTTGTCGTACATATCCGGATCACGTTCGGTGGACGAACGTCCCAGGCCTGCGGCCTTGCGGATAAACTTCTCGTAGGTTTCCCACAGCGACGGCGGGTACATGAAGGTCTTGTAGTAGAAACCCGGCGGCATCATGCGCCCGCCAACCTTGCCGACATAACCCATCAGGTCGAGGTCAGCATTGGGCCAGCCATTGGTGGCACTGCACACCAGGCCGTTGAACAGGCTCTGCTGGGTAGCACGCACGTTCGGTACCTGGGTAGCTTCAGTAGCGCCGACCTGCAGGACCGCGTTAGGCTCTTCTGCACCGGCGGCGATGATGCCGCGTGGACGGCTGTACTTGAAGCTGCGTCCGACGATATCCACGCCATTGGCCAACAGGGCCGAGGCGACTGTATCACCTTCAAAACCGGGGTATTGACGGCCGTTATAGCTGAAGTTCAGCGCTTTGGCACGGTCAACGCGTCCACCGGAGGCAAGACGATTTTTCTGGCTCATTATGTCCGCTCCTTAGCTGGCGGCGACCACGGTCGGCCGCTCCCCAACTTTGTAGACTTCTTTGATTTCGTAACTGACGGTGTCGCGGGTCATATTGAAGAACTTGCGACAGCCGGTAGCGTGTATCCAGAGTTCATGGTGCAGACCACGCGGGTTCTTGCGCATGTAGAGATACTCGCCCCACTCGTGGTCAGTACAGTTGTCCGGATCCAGCGGCCGAGCCAGGTGAGCCTGGCCCTTGGCGTGAAACTCTTCTTCTTCGCGGTGTTCGCCACAATGCGGGCAGTAAATATAGAACATCGTTATAACTCCCGTTAGTGTGCGACGCCGGCAGCGCCGTGTTCATCGATCAGCGAGCCGTTGTGGAAACGGAACATGGAGAACGGCTTGGCCAGCGGATGAGCTTCGCCCTTGGCCAGGGTCGCCGCAAAGACATTGCCAGAACCTGGCGTCGCCTTGAAGCCACCGGTACCCCAACCGCAGTTGAAGAACAGGTTCTCAACCGGCGTATCGGAGATGATCGGGCAGGCATCCGGGCAGGTATCCACAATGCCGCCCCACTGGCGGTTCATGCGCACACGACTGAACATCGGGAACAGCTCGATAATCGCCGCCACCGTATGCTCGATGGTGGGATAGGATCCGCGCTGGCCGTAGCCGTTGTAGCCATCGATACCGGCGCCTATAACCAGGTCGCCCTTGTCGGACTGGCTGATATAACCGTGTACGTGGTTGGACATGACCACAGTATCGAGGATCGGCTTGATCGGCTCGGATACCAGTGCCTGCAGCGGGTGACTTTCCAGCGGCAGGCTGAAACCGGCCATGCCGGCCAGCACGCTGGAGTTACCGGCCACAACACAGCCTACGCGATCAGCACTGATCACACCGTGACGGTTGGTGTTTACACCTGTGATGGCACCGTCTTCGATGACCATGTCGATCACTTCGGTCTGCTGAATCAGGTCGACACCCAGAGCGTCGGCGGCACGGGCAAAGCCCCAGGCCACGGCGTCATGACGTGCAACACCGGCGCGCGGCTGCCAGGAGGCGCCCATCACCGGATAGCGGGTATTGCCGGAGCAATCCATGATCGGCACAATTTCCTGCACGGACTTGGCGTCCAGTACTTCACCATCAATACCGTTCAGGCGGTTGGCATTTACACGGCGCTCGATATCACGCATGTCCTGCAGTGTATGACCCAGGTTAAGCACGCCGCGCTGGGAGAACATGACGTTGTAGTTCAGGTCCTGCGACAGGCCTTCCCACAGTTTCATGGCGTGCTCGTACAGGTGCGCCGCCTCGTCCCACAGGTAGTTGGAACGCACTATGGTGGTGTTACGGGCCGTGTTGCCGCCGCCCAGGTAACCCTTCTCGATTACAGCGACATTGGTGATGCCGTGTTCCTTGGCCAGGTAATAGGCTGTTGCCAACCCATGTCCGCCGCCGCCGACGATGATGACATCGTACTTTTTCTTCGGCGTTGGATTGCGCCATACGCGCTGCCAGTTTTCGTGAAAATTCAGGGCATGTTTCAACAGCCCGAAACCTGAATAATGCTGCATAGTGCCAGCTCCCCCTAGACTCCCGGTCAGACCGGGATAATTCATGCATGTGTGACGCTAAAGCCGGGCACCCGCAGGTGCCCGCGACGAATCAGGCTTAGCGGTACGCCGGAAAGTCCGCACAGAGGGCGTGGACCTTGTCTTTTACTGCAGCAATAGCGGCTTCAGCGTCGCCTGCCTGCATGGCATCCAGAATGTCGGCAATCCAGCCAGCCAGAGCTTCACACTGCGCTTCCTTGAATCCGCGCGTGGTGATAACCGGCGAGCCAAGGCGCAGACCAGAAGTCACAAAGGGTGACTGCGGGTCATTAGGCACGGCATTCTTGTTGACGGTGATGGATGCACGACCCAGAGCTGCGTCTGCGTCCTTGCCGGTCAGGCCCTGCTTGATCAGACTGAGCAGGAACAGGTGGTTCTCGGTACCGCCGGAAACGACATCGTAGCCGCGATCGATAAACACCTTGGCCAGTACCTTGGCGTTCTTGACCACCTGAGTCTGGTATTGCGTGAATTCAGGCTGCAGCGCTTCCTTGAAAGCCACGGCCTTGGCGGCGATGACATGCATCAGCGGGCCGCCCTGGCCGCCCGGGAATACGGCAGAGTTCAGCTTCTTCTCGATATCTGCATTGGCCTTGGCCAGAATCAGGCCGCCACGGGGCCCCCGCAGAGTCTTGTGGGTCGTAGTGGTAACGACATCGGCGAAAGGTACCGGGTTGGGGTACTGGCCCGCTGCGATCAGACCGGCGACGTGCGCCATGTCGACAAAGAGGTAAGCGCCCACAGCATCAGCGATTTCGCGGAAACGAGCCCAGTCAACGATCTGAGAGTAGGCGGAAAAACCGGCCACGATCATCTTCGGCTTGTGCTCACGGGCGAGGGCTTCAACCTGGTCGTAATCAATTTCGCCGTTTTCAGTCAGGCCGTACTGCACCGCGTTGTAAATCTTGCCGGAGAAGTTGACGTGGGAGCCGTGGGTCAGGTGACCACCGTGCGCCAGGCTCATGCCCAGTACGGTATCGCCCGGTGCGCACAGCGCCATGTAAACGGCGGCGTTAGCCTGGGAGCCGGAGTGCGGCTGCACGTTGGCGTAATCGGAACCAAAGAGCTCATTGGCACGATCAATGGCCAGCTGCTCAACCACGTCGACGTATTCACAGCCGCCGTAGTAACGCTTGCCAGGGTAGCCTTCGGCATACTTGTTGGTCAGCTGCGAGCCCTGTGCCTGCATTACCAGCGGGCTGGTGTAGTTTTCAGAGGCGATCAGTTCAATATGATCTTCCTGACGCTGTACCTCAGCGGTCATGGCCGCCCACAGGTCTGCATCGAAATTCTGAATCAGGTCGTTGTTATTAAACATCTAAAAATCTCCTCGCCAGGACATTCAGCCGGGAATTGAGTCAAAAAGTTTTAGTGGCGCGCAGCGCGCACCGGGATTCAGGTCAACAGATCCACCGCCACAGCGGTGAAAGTTGAGATCAGGACAGGCAGCTCCCCCACAGAACAACGCGTCATGGAACCGATAGTAGCCCTCAACCCCAAAGTGGAAGTGTTCACCGGCGCCCTGATGATATTCATTTACGACACGCGCCCCTGTCGCTGTCGCACGTAAGCAGACTTTCGCGGCAGACAGACAGGTCGGCGCTGCTGTGAGGTGCGAGGTGCGAGAGGGGTGCGAGGGGAAAGGGGCTAGGGGCTAGGGGCTAGGGGCTAGGGAAGAGCTGAAAGCAGCAACAAGCAGAAAGTTACAGAGCCTGTATCAAGGCCACAGGTCGGCGTGCCAGCACGCCGCTGACGAGCAACACGCCGGCCATAATCACGGTCACGCCTGCCAGGGTCGACGGCGCCAGCGCCTCCCCCAATACCGGGATAGCCGCCAGGGCCGCCAATGCCGGCGTGAAAGAACCAAGCGCCGCGGTCTTCTCGGCCCCGAGCTGACGAATCGCGACACCATAGCTAAAGCCGCCAACGATGCCGGCACCCAGCCCCTGGGTCAGCAGATAGGGCCAGAGCTCGGCCCAGCCAACCGATAGCAACTTCGATTCCACCAGCCCAAAGCCCATCAATACGAGCAACCCCAGGGAGGACAGACTACACAGCAGTGCCGTGGCCTGCAGGGCACCAATACCCAGCACCCGCAAACCCAGCGTATAAAAGGCCCACAACAGGCTGGCAGCAAGAAACGCCAGATGACCACGCCAGTAGCCTGTATGCATATCGAACAGGCTGGTGCCCAGCAACAACAACACACCGGCCAAGATAACGATCAATCCCAGCAGGCGCCGACGCGGCAAAGGCTCGGCAAATACGAGCACTGCGATGGCGGTTACAAAGAGCGGCGCCGTGCCCGGCACCAAAGCACCGGCGTGGGCAGCTGGCGCAAGTGCGCTGCCATAGGACATCAGATAGAAGAATGGCAGGCCACCGAGCAACAGCATCAGGCCATGACGCCTGCGGATCTGGCGAATACCCGAGTCACGCTTTAGCAGCCAGGGCACAAAGCACAGAGCCGGCAAACCGAAGCGCAGCAGCGCAAGATCGGTCGTCGTAAGCTGTGACTGGCTCTCGGCCCGCAGCGACAGCAGAAAGCCGACCCAGATCAACAGCGTTACGGCCATGGCCGCCAGTCCCTTTGCATTCACCAGGGGTTCGCCGCGATATTGCTCCATGATTTCAGCCTGTGCCGGATAATTTGAGGCCATATTATCGGGCAAAGACGAAAAACGAATCGTGCCGACTCGCTTGCAAAAACAGCTAATTTAGGTTGATTATTGCGCCTTATGTTTTATTTTTGGCAATAACGGTTAACAAAAGCCCCATGACTAAAAAAGCCGAACTGGACAGCATCGACCTGAAAATATTGCGAGCCCTGCAGCGTGATGGCCGCCTCAGCAATGCCGATATCGCCGATGCGGTTGCCCTGTCACCCTCCCCCTGCCTGCGGCGCCTGCGACGACTTGAAAGCGACGACGTTATTCAGGGCTACAGGGTCCAGCTCAACCGTCAGGCCATCGGTCTTGGCATGACCGTCTATGTCCAGGTCAAACTGCAGGACCATGGTATCGAATCTGTCGCGGGTTTTGAGCAGGCACTGCTCGGCATGCCCCAGGTCATCAACGCCCATACGGTGTCGGGCTCGGCCGACTACCTGCTCGAAGTTGTCGTCAGCGACCTTCCCGACTACGACCGCTGGGTGCGCCAGATACAGCTGTTGCGCATGGTGCGGGAAATCGAAAGCAACTTTGCGCTGCGCCAGGTGAAAGCCCAGGCGCCGCTACCGTTGTAATCGCCTAACCCGGGACTGCGGCCTGAAAAACGATGTAGAACGAACACAACATGGCACCACCAAAGGCCAGCGAACGCGGCCCCGATAGATTGGCGAGATAGAAAACGGCATGCGCTATGCGGCAGGCCAGAAAGATCAGTGCCGCCAGGTTCAGTGCTGTCAAATCAGCGCCGCCGGCGTAAGCAATCAGGCAGGTGGCACTGAATATCATCAGCGCCTCCCAGGCGTTGGCCTGAGCCGCATGGGCCCGACCACCAAGCCCCTCCAACTGAGCCTGCTGCTGGCGCGGGTTATGGTTGTCGAAACCCTTAAATTGCCTTGCACGGCAAACATTGGCCACACCGGCCAGCAAAATCGGCAGTAACAACACGATAAAAAGTACATACAGAATAACAGGCATGGCAGATCCCTCTTGGCGATACAGGGCCCCGCTGTCGGAGGCTTGTGCTATCTATACGCTCAGCGGCGACTTTTGTATCAGCCCGGCTGTAAATTCCCGCACAGCATCTGCTGCAACTCAGCAAGATCAGCCACTACTGGGATGCCCTCTGCAAACGGATTATCGCCCTTGACCACGCCCACAAAGGGCATGTGATTGTGCTCAGCGGCGATGTAATCAACCCGGCCATCGCCTACCATCAGGCAGCGTGATGCATCCAGGCGATGGCTATCGAGCAGCTCCGCAATATTGATCTCCTTGTCCGTCGGAGTGCCCCGCACCCCTATAAAGTAGTCCTTCATTCCGCGAGCCTTGACCACTTGTACCAGCTCGATTTCAGGCGTACCGGACACCACAAACATAGGCAGGCTTCTGGCCTGCAGCAAGCGTAACAGGGCATCGGCACCGGGCACCTCAGGCGAGTCGATCACGGCATTCACACTGCGCTCGGCGAACTGTTGGCACAGCGCCGCCAGAGCCTCTTCACTCAAGGGTTCCTGCAGCATTTCGCTATAGATATGGCGCAACTTGGTACCGCGCGACCGTCCCGTATTGCGCACGAAAAACTCCAGAATCTGCTGTCGCAATGCATCGCTACGTTCAGGAAAGAGCGACAGGAAGGTCGCGGCCTTGATATCCAGCGACTGGGCCAGCGCATCGTCGAAATCAAAAAATACCGCCTGCAGATCACCCAGTGCCGGTATCCCGCGCACAACGACAGCTCCATTTCGTTCTGTATCCACCATCTGCATCCCGCCCCCGTTTATCCGTTATCCAAGTGGACTCACTTTAGCACGCAGTCGTGGCGAAACAGTGATTCGGTTCGACCTGCTAACGCCCGAGCTACACCTCCCAGTAATCGCTATCCGAGCTGCCCCCGGGTCCCGAATTGCACGCACAAAAAAGGCTCCACCGGGGAGCCTTGAGCTTTTCAGTGAAACCGTATCAGAACTGCAGTTCTTCGGTTTCGCTGGCCTTGTCGTCAGCCGCGGCTTTGGGCGTGGGCTTGACTAGCAGTTTCTCGCGAATGGCATTTTCGATCTCGGTAGCGATTTCAAGGTGCTCTTCAAGATACTTGGCTGCATTCGCCTTGCCCTGGCCGATTTTGTCGCCCTTATAGGCATACCAGGCGCCAGACTTGTCCACCAGCCCCTGCTGTACACCCAGGTCAATCACTTCACCCATACGGTATATACCCTTACCGTAGAGAATCTGGAACTCGGCCTGACGGAATGGTGGTGCCACCTTGTTCTTCACAACCTTGACGCGGGTTTCATTACCGACAACTTCATCACCCTGCTTCACCGCACCAATACGACGGATATCCAGACGGACGGAGGCGTAAAACTTGAGCGCGTTACCACCGGTAGTGGTTTCCGGCGAACCGAACATGACACCGATTTTCATGCGAATCTGATTGATGAAGATCATCATGCAGTTGGTGTTCTTGACGTTACCGGTCAGCTTGCGCAGTGCCTGGGACATAAGGCGCGCCTGCAAACCGACGTGGGAGTCACCCATCTCGCCTTCGATTTCAGCCTTGGGCGTCAGTGCCGCCACTGAGTCAATGACGATCATATCGACAGCGGCGGAACGCACCAGCATGTCGGCAATTTCCAGCGCCTGCTCACCGGTATCCGGCTGAGACATCAGCAGATTGTCGACATCGACGCCCAGCTTTTCGGCATAGATGGGATCCAGCGCGTGCTCAGCGTCGATGAAGGCACAGGTCTTGCCTTGGCGCTGTGCTTCGGCAATCGCCTGCAGCGTAAGGGTGGTTTTACCCGAAGATTCAGGACCATAGATTTCAACGATGCGCCCATAGGGCAGGCCGCCAATGCCCAGCGCTATATCCAGACCCAGAGAACCGGTGGAGACCGACGGAATAGCTTCACGGGGCTGATCGCCCATGCGCATAACCGCGCCCTTACCGAACTGACGTTCAATTTGACCCAGTGCCGCGTCTAGCGCTTTCTTTCTGTTAGCGTCCATTTTCCACCCCTTGCGCTTAGTCGGATACAGCACTCTGGCGTCAAACCGGATACTGTATGTTTGGACAGTATTATTCCAGATCGCTTTCGGAATGCAACCTCTTTGAGTGCTTTTTATACTGCAGCCACCAATCCCTCCTTCAGGCCTTTCCGAGCTGCTTCAGCAGGCCACGCAAAGCGATTTCTACCGCTTGACGCCGCACCGCTGCACGATCCCCCGCCAGCAGGTGACATTGAGCCTCGGTGGGCGAGCCCTCGCAGGCCCAGCCGAACCAGACAGTCCCCACGGGTTTCAGCTCACTGCCACCGCCGGGCCCTGCTATACCACTGATGGATACCGCCAATTGCACCCCGCTCTGGCGCCGCGCGCCCTCTGCCATGGCGCGCACCACCGCCTCGCTCACGGCCCCCTGCTGCTCAATCAGCTCAGCCGGTACACCTAGCATGCGTACCTTGGCGGCATTGGAATAGGTCACGAAACCGCAATCGAGCCAGCCCGAGCTGCCAGCCAGGGCCGTCAGCTCCTGCGCCACCCAGCCGCCTGTGCAGGACTCCGCCGTTGCCAGCATCCAGTTACGGGCCAGCATCCGCTGCGCAATTTGTTCTACCCACTGTTGCATAGATAACCTCCAGTAAGGCTACTGATGATTGCGCACGGCTTACGACTCACCCAAGATGCCTGCCGAACGCCCGCAGCGCAACGACCAGGCTCGACTCAGATACACAGGAAGGGGCGAATGCGCTCCAGGGTTAGCCTGCCAATGCCGCGCACCTGCAACAGTGCATCCAGACTGCCGTGAGGACGATCCGTGATAATGGCGGCCGCAAGGCGTGGCGATATCCCCTTTATCAGCGCCAGCTCCCCGGCGCTGGCACTGTTAACCGATACAGGATCGGACGCCCGCTTAGCGCGGACAACGGCTTCAGGAGCAGCTGGTTTTTCAGTAACGGCCGCAGCGGCTGCCGGAGCCTCCGCCAGTTCGCATACTGGCATGTCGGCGCACAGGTCAACTGTCTCTACTACCGGTTGAGGCACCACCGGTGCCGCCACCAGTGGCATCTGCTCGGTAGCGGTCTGCATTGCAAGGACTTCAATTTCAATGGATGTGGCCGCCAGGCCTGTAGTCGGCACGACAGAAGACACAGCTTCAGCCGTTAGGTCAGCCGCCATCCGAGGTTCAGTCAGCCGCGATGGCAGGACCCGGAAATCGCGGGTTAGGAGGCCAGCTTCAGTCCATTCGCGCAACATCAGCACCAGGGAATCACCATTAAGCGGTATCTGGTTCAGGGCAATGTCCAAACGGTTGTGCAGCAATTCAAAGCCGCCACACAGCGTACCCAGTGCCGTGGATGCCAGCCGCGTGCCGCTGAAGGCCCCGCCCCGGTAGGACTCATTCAATGCCCAGAGCTCGAGACAGAGGGACCCTGATCTGTTGTGGGCCTGGCGAGGATTAAGAATTCGTTCAACGACCAGACCCGCATGATCCGCCCCTACATCACAATAGACCTCACCCAGTATCATCGGCTGGCTGAAGGCCTGACGGTTGGCGAAGTTGGCGTAATCGTGCAGTTGCACATCACCGCTCCCACCCACACCGACCAGCGCCAGCACCATGGCATAGTCGTCCTGACCCGCCGGTGGCAGCGCCAGTGTGGTCTCAAGAGCAACCACGACTGCCCTGTCCTGAGTATCAACCGGGCATTCTGCAATCTTGATACCCTGCAGCGCGCCGCCTTCATGGCGAGCAGGACAGGCCCAAAGCTGAAGCAGGCAACGGCGCTGACCGAAGGAATGCGGGTCTGTGATGGTAAAACCGGCACCCAGATGCGCGCGATCACCTTCAATCCGATAATGAATATCGCCGTTGAATTGGACGACCGGGTGATGAACGGGATTGTACGGGGTATCTTGGTTGTACATGGTAGCGACTCTGAGCACTGGGGCGGGGAAATGCGCAGTATTGTAAAGATTTGGGCGGCCAATTGAATGACCGACTGGCAGTATTTGACAATAAATTAAAGATCGCCGTAGATACCATCATTTAGACACCGACTCATGACACATTAGCACCATATTAGTGCGTTAAAAATCGCATCAACAGCCGGAGCGGCAATTCATTCCGCTACACCCAGAAGGCAAAAAGGGCGCTATGCGCCCTGATATCGAAAACCTGCAGATGTACCAGACGAGCAGGGATAAAAATCAGGTCTCGTAACCTGCAAAGAGTCGCTCGATCACCGCCTCAATCGCAGCCTTGTCGCCACCACAGGCCTTGTAGCTGCGCAGGCCCATCAATTGAATTTGCAGATAGCGCGCCAATTCCGCCACGGGAGTGCTCGCAATCAACACGCCTCGCTGACGGTCGTCGTCGAGCAAACGAATAAACAGCCGCTCCATTCGCTGCAGATGCAGCCCCGCATGCTCATAGAGCTCGTCATTCTTGCCATCCAGTTCCATGCGTGTTTTAACCAGCATGCAGGACTCTACACAGGCCGTCTGCGACGCAAACAGCACCCGACGCACAAACGCCTTGAAGCCCGCGACAAAGGAACCCTTGTCCTCGACCAGCGCCAGTAGTTCGCCCCCCATACCGTCGGCATAGGCGTCCAGCGCTTCGCGATAGAGCCCGGCCTTGTTGCCAAAAGCGGCATATATACTACCGGGATGCATCTTGAGCGCCTGCTGCAGATCCCGCGTCGAGGTTCCGCCAAACCCTCTCTGCCAGAAAAGCGCCATGGCACTTCTGACCACAGTATCACGATCAAACTTGGCGATATGAACCATTGGAGTAACCTGCTTTCGAATATGCAGCAAGTATATCTTGAGTGCTCCTGGCGCTGCAAAAATCCGCGTCTGCTGCAGTCCCAGCAGGCCGGCAGTCTCGCCCAGGACACCCTAATACACGGGCGTTTTATTGTTGAGTTATACGTATTTATTTCATATTTTTATATAAAGCTACACTTCTACTTGCGCGACATTTTCGATCACGGAAAGTAGCCTCCAGGAGCTAGGCTAACCACCGACCCCGCCGTCACACTGGAACAAAGACCTGCAACTCAAGTAGTGCGCGCGAGCCCTGCAACATCTGTGAAAGCAAGCCACTTGAAGGGGTACCGTCACTAAAAGCCTGCTTCAGGCTTGGAACCATCCTCGCGACAGAGATTGCGCTGTTCACCGCCATCATGAGCCTGATCCAGTCCGCCTTATGCCGTGCACGGCATAATCCGCCAAACTGAACGGGCATGAACCCTATGCCTATCTGAAAGATGTGCTGACCCGGCTACCGACCCAAAAGGCTAGTGCGATCGAGGAGTTACTTCCGCACAACTGGAAAGCGCCAGCTGACAAGGTGTGATCGCCGTTCGCTTACGCATAACTGGAACGCGCCGACTGACAAGGTGTGATCACCGGTCGGTTGTAAGCGGCCGGTAAACCCATCTTGAGGCAGCGGTCGAGACTGCCCGATAGTGTCCACCTATTTTCAAGTGGACACCTATGATGACTTCAATAAGCGTGACAGAAGCCCCGAATAAGCGTCGTCGTTATACTACCGCGTTCAAAGCCCGCATTATCGCAGCCTGCCAAGAGCCAAACGCCTCTGTCGCCCGGATCGCACTGGATCATGGACTTAACGCGAACCTGGTTCATAAATGGATCCGCGCAGCCCGGCAGCAACCAACCGCGACATCGCCTGCTTTTGTCGCGCTGGCGGTACCGGCTCAGTCAGACCAGCAGACTGCTCTTGGCTCTACCAACAGCATTCGCATCGAGATCCCGCGTCCGGCCGGCAACGTGGTCGTGAACGTGCCCGTGGCACAGGCCGATCGTTGTCTGCTCTGGTTACAGGAGCTGCTGCGATGATCCGCATTGATGAGATCTGGCTCGCCACCGAGCCGCTGGATATGCGGGCCGGTCCCGATACCGCCCTGGCGCGGGTCGTGGCGGTGTTCGGTGCGGCGAAGCCGCACTGCGCTTATCTCTTTGCCAGCCGTCGCGCCAATCGCATGAAGGTGCTGGTGCACGATGGGTTAGGCGTCTGGCTGGCAGCGCGTCGTCTGCATCAGGGCAAGTTCAAGTGGCCCGAGACCTGGCGCGGTGAGCGGCTGGAGCTGAACCCCGAGCAGTTTCAGGCGTTAGTACAGGGTCTGCCGTGGCAGCGCATGGGC
>NZ_BCNS01000002.1 GCF_001528745.1 Marinobacterium profundum
TTTTTTTTTCAACCAGAAGACGGAAGACGAGGTGCTCAGGAGTCTCGTGGGCTCGGAGAGGTGTATAAGAGACAGCCACTGAGCGTTGTCCTGGCGATCCAGATGGGCGCGTGGGCCGCATCGGTGTTGAACCGCAGCACGTTGTTACTGGCCCAGCCTGAGCCCCAGCCGGCGGCATACAGGGTGAAGTAAGGCTCCCCTGTCACCGGATTGATGGGAGCCAGATCAGAGCCTGTGCTGCCTGTCGCTATCTGCCCCACTACTTCGCCCACAACGTTAAACGACGATGAGCTGGTGAATATCAGCGCCCAGCGCTCACGGATGGCGTTATTGTTGTCGGTCTGCGGCGGGTACAAAACGTCGTTGTACTGCGCGGTGGTGTTGCTGCCGATGCGGGCATCGGCCCAGACGCTGGTCCAGGTGGTCTGGCTGAACAGGTGGTGCACGCGGGCGCCGATATCGCCGAAGATCAGCGCGCTGGAAACGTAGGTATCGGCCGGGTCGTAGGTGCGCGGGATGGCACCCACCAGGCGCAGGGTGCCGTTGATCTCGGCCTCGTTCACCAGCGCCATATCTTCAATGCGGTGGGTCGCGATGAGCGGCTCGGTGTAGGCGCTCAGGTCCAGCGGCGTGGCCATGGTGATGACGCCGGTTTCGCGGTTGACCGTATACAGGCCCGGGTCCACCAGGGTGCCGACCTGGTCCTTGAGGGTGGCGCTGGCCAGTTCGTTACGGCTGAGCGCGGCGGTTTCGCCGGCGGACAGCGGGCTGCTGAGGGTCTGCGACTGGGTGCTGTGCACCACAACCACGTCGCCGTTGCGGATGATGGGCACGCGGCCATCGATCGGCAGGCGTACCGGGTCCAGCCCCAGCACGGCCTCGTCTAGCGGCATCATGCTGTACACCACGGCGTTGAACTTGGCGGTAAAGGGCAGGATCTCGCTGGCGAAAGTCACATCGGCCACGCCGGTCTGGTAGCTGATGGTGCCAGTGATGCCGTCCTGGTTCAGCTCGCCATTCAGTGATCCGGTGGCGCTCACCACGGTGCCATCGGGCTGGGTGGCACGCAGGTAGAAGGATGCCGGGCGCAGCGGCGCGCCTGGGGTGCGGAAGAACATTCTGTCTGCCGTCCAGGCGCCCCGGGTGACCAGCAGGCTTTTCATGGCGACGGTATTGGCACCGCCGTTGTATTCATCCAGCGATACCTGGCCGGTTTCGTAGTCGATCAGGCCAACTGCGGTGGCGGCGCCGCTGGCGCGGTTAAGGTCCGTATAAATCGTACCTTCGCGGTCGATGTAGGTTTTGCCATTCCACAAAAATTCGACGCTGCCAGGCATGATGTTACGGGTGGTGAGCGGGGTCAGATCGAAGGTGATCGACGGCAAGGCGGCGGTTTCGGACTGGGCGATCGGCGCCACGCTGTCCTGGTTGTATTTAACCTCCACCGAGCCACCGTAAATGCTGGTTTGGGTGAGGTTGCCCCAGCTGCCGTCGCTACCGGTACCGCTGCTGACAATGTAGGTATCGAGGTCGTAAGCCGCCCGTACCGGCATGACCACAGCGCCGGTAGCATAGTTGATGGTGCCGCCGTTGCTGAGGTTGCCGGCGCCATCGTCGGTGACGCGCACCGTGGTGGTCTGCTCCTTGGTGCCGCGGTAATAGCGCACGGTACGGGTGCTGTCGTAGCTGGCGACAAAGGTTTTCGGCTCCACCGGGGCGTTGGCCAGGGTGAAGGTGGCGTCATTGCCGGTCAGGCCCGGGGTCAGCAACGCAGTAGTCTGGGTACCCTTGTCGTAATCGATCTGCAGCAGGCTGCCGCTGTCGGGCAGCAGGGTCGGCTTGATGCCGATCTGGCCAAGGCCATAAATCACGCGACCGGTACCGTCGCCGGTGATATTGCCGTTGCCGTCATCGGTTGCAGTTTTGGTGACGGCGCCGGACTCCCAGCTGATCACCAGGCTGCCCGGCAGGATATCGCCTGCCGACACTGTGGCGGTGATGGTGGGCAGCTCGATCTCGGTGTCGGTATCGCGGATCTCGTAATGGGCCTTGGTCGCCCAGGTGTAGATCACAGTGCTGCCGGTGTCTGGCAGCGCACCCAAGGTCGCTACCACTGAGCCGGTAACGTAATCGATCGTTCCGGTTCCACCGCTGTCGTCTTCCAGCACGCCATCGCCACGATCGCGCATCCGGTACCACTTGCCCAGCACCATATAGTCAACGGTCAGGGTGCCCGGGTGCGGGATCGGCCGCAGGGTTTTGACGTAGTTATAGCCCCGGTTCGACAACTCGATAGCTTCGGCGGCAGTGTGGGCGACATCGTAAATGGCAACACCTGGGATGGCGGTTATTTGCAGTGTTTCACCCAGCGCCTTAACGCCGGTCAGAGTGCCGGTGGCATAATCGATCGAGGCCACCACCTCACCCATCGCTGCGCCGCCTTGGGGGTGTACCGTGGTTACAACCAGGTTACCTACTCCGTCATCGGTCGCGGTGACGTAATACAATGTGGCGGTGAAGGGCTTTGCATACCAGGTCGCGGTCATAGTGCCGGGCGTTACCGCACGACCAAAGCCCATTGTGGTGGCGCGGGCCAAGGTGATGCTATAGCTGCTGGCACTGGCCGCTTGCACGTTGAGCCGATCGGCGCCGGCCTGGATATCCACCACCGGACTCTCGACCGTAGCAGCAGGTACCAGCTGACCATAGATACTCTCGGCCTTGATGCTCAGATCCCCCGGCGCGATGGCGTCTGCCAAAGGTACAACCCCAAAATATTTTGACGCATCGGCCACCAGGGTGGTGCGCAGCAATGTGGGGCTACCGTGCTTGCTGATGCGCAGAGCAGTATCGGGGCCATCAAATGTGCGGCGTAGCGCGCTGCCGATCTCGATCGTGAACACTTGGCGACTGTATACGCCATTTGAATCTTCAAACTCGCGGATCTCGCCGCTCACGTCGTTAACACGCACATACTGCTGTTCGCCGATGATGGTGCCGGTGCTGCTCTCGTTGCTGAGCAGGTAAACGGTGCCCACCTCCGGGCTCTCGGCATCCAGGCGGGCATAGACGGTGATCAGGCGCTGGCCGATGAGCTGGTCACCCAGCAGCACATAGCGCGACTCGGGCCCTTGCACCACATAGCTTTCGATCCGGTCCTGCGCCTGGGCGCGCTCGTCGGTATAGCTGCCGGTGGTGAACATGACCACCGAGACTTTGCCGTCGTCCGGGGCATCGGTGATGATGGCGTGGCTGCCGTAATACATATCCTTGTTAGCCGTGCGCACCGCCGCATAGGCCTTGCGCAGGTTAACGCGGCCATAGGTGCGATCCAGGCGGCTGATATCCGGGAACAGGTTGTTCACCACGCCATCCACCACTTCCACGGCGCTCATCAGACCGCCGCCATCGTCTACGTCCAGCAGCCGCTCGGAGGCCATGAGTTTGATATCGGATTCTAAAATGGTCATTTACTGCTTACCTCAGCTAGTGCCTGTTTTGTGCGACAGTGCGCGCCAGAGAAACCACACCAGCGCTGCGGCAGCGGACCAGGCACCGCCAGTGGCGAGCTTGTGTATTACGGCGTCGCGAAGTTCTTGGCGGCGGTGACGTTCGGCCACCAGCACTTTAATAAAATCGTGATGATCGGCGTGCTCAACATCCGGCATGGCGTCCAGACGAACTTCAAGGGCGCGCAAACAGCGCAGCGTTTGCTGCTGTACTTGCTGCGCCTCAAGCCGATCGGCTTCACTACGATCAATGGTGGCGCGCAGGGCGCCCACCTGGCCCGTCAAGGCGACTATATGATCCATCGGTGTTTGCTCGGTCACGCTACCTCCATCAGCCGCAGGCTCAGGGTGTATTTGTTGGTGGCGCCTGGGTTGCGCTGGCGACTCACTTCGGCGGCAGAAATCGCCTTTTCGCGGTGACGAAACAGCACGGTGAAAGTCCGCGAATGGAACACCAGGGTGCGGGGCGTGGCTGGGGTTTGCGCCAGCGCATACAGAGCTTCAACCGTCGCCCGGGTGACCCAGGCGGCGTTCTGCCCGCCCTCAAGAGTGATGCGGCGGCCTTTGGTCTGGGCAGCCTCTTCAACCACCAGCGCACCGGTCAGTGATACCTCTTCTTGCTGGCGCACCGGGGTCCACTCGAATTCGTCGGTCCATTGCATATCAAGCGGCAACTCAATGCCGGCGAGGGAAACGGTCATCGCGTGATGGCTCCTACTTCGGCCAGAGTATCGAGAAAGGCTATGGTGGTTTCATTGTCGGTATCGAAGCCGTAGGTACGGCCACCACGGACGAACTCCATCCGCACCACCTGAGATACAGATTGCTGGGCGGGCGAGGTAGTCTGGCGGCCAAAACCACTGGGTGGGGCTTTGCTGGCCGCCGCCTGCTTTCTGGCCAGCTCTGCCAGGCGCTTGGGCTCAGAGACAACGGTATCGTCATACGGGCTCAGCACCTTGCCTTCCAGTTTTTGCGCCAGCCCAGCTATGAGCTCGTCGTAGATTTCCACCGCCAGACGATCGCCGGTTTCCAGCAGTTCCTGGCGCTGGGCAGCACCGAGCTTGCCGCGTTTGATAGTGGATCTGCCGGATCCGCCGGAATCACTGCGGCCGCCACCACCACCGTCACCATTGGCGGCGTCGGTCATTTTCTGGGCGGACTCAGCGGCTTTTTCGTAGCCCTGCTGCAGCTTCTGCACTTCTTCGATCAGCGACCTTATCGCCGTGGTCAGCTCGCCAATGGCGCCCTTGCCGACTTTGCCGGTTTCTTTCAGGGTGTCGTTGAAGTCGTCCACTTCATCGGTGGCGTCTTTGGTGTCGCGCTTAACGCCCTTGATCTTGTCACTGGCCGCATCGAAGGCGACCTTGAAGCTATCGCCGGTCAGCACGCCCTGCTTGCGCGCCTTTTCCAGGGCCACGATCAGCGCCTCTATATCGGCTTTGGTGCGGGTTTTAGATAACGCAGAGTCAAACGCCTGGCTGATCTGCTTGGCACTGTATTCACCCTCAGACGCCAGCAACAGGAAGGCATCGGCGGCTTCGCGGCCCTGATCAGTAATGCCATCAGTGACCTCGTTGATATCTAGCCCCAGGGCTTTCCAGGCTTTCGACTGGGCCTGAACGACGTTATTGACGGTATCGGTGGTTGCAGCGCCCACGCGCTCCAGCGCCTTCTGCAGTTCTTCAGCCGACGCTACGCCAGCCAACCCTGCCTTGTTCAGCGTTTCGATGAGCAACTCAACGTCAGCCGCCGTCTTGGCATTATCCAGAGCGGCGCCGAAAGCCGCCTTGATGGTTTCGGCGCTGTATTTGCCGGACTCAGCAATCTTCTGGAAGGCCTCGGCAGACTTGCCGCCCTGCTCTGTGACGGAGTTGGTGACCTCAGCCACATCGAGCTTGAGGATCTTCCAAGCGTCCGCCTGGGCATTAATGGCCTGAGTGCCCGCTTCCGTGGCGACCTTCTGTTTTTGCTGACCTTCCTCGGTCGCTGCCGCTTCTTCGCGCTTAGCAGCGATCTTTTCCTTGGCGCGGCGGATCGCCTCCTCTTCCTCGATGCCTTGGGCCTTCATGAGCGCGACGGAGCTCTTTATCTCCTCGTTTTCGTCGGTGGTGTATTCCGTATAGATCTGCTTTTCACGGGCTGCGCGCTGAATTGCGCGGGTCAGCTGCCGGTAAACCTTGTCGTTGCCCTCGAGATACCCGGTGCTTTTGAGAATCGTTTCTGCCGCCTGGCGCTGCTCTTCGTCCAGATCATCGAGCGCCTCGCGGTTCTCGTTGTAGGTGTCACGCAGGTCCTGGTAGGCGCGAGAGGCATCACCGGACAGGCGCTCAATCGAGTCCCGCTGCCGTTTTACGGATTTCTCCACACTGTCGCTGGCATCGTTCCAGACCTTTTTCCACCGCTCCATATCCTCTGTGTCGCCGGTGAACTTGTTCCAGACATACCCGAGCTCAGCAATAGCCTTCGTGACTGTGTTGATCACAACCGAAATGCCATCAAACGCCAGCGACACGGCTGCCAGGGCGACGTCAAGCAGGCCTACGTCACCGGTCAGGGCTCCGAATATGGACAACACATTGTCGAGTGTGCCAACAAAGTCCACCACCAGTTCTGCCACATCGGCCAGCCCTTCACCCAGTTCGGCAAAGGCTTCGTCAAGGTCTTCGCTATCCTCAAGCGTGGAATTCATGGCACGGGATAGATCGTCGGAGAAGGCTTCGCCGATCTTCTCCTGCAGAGCCTTGGCGCGGTTCTGCAGGCGATCAAAGCCAGACTCCAGCGAGGCGGCCTTCTTCGCCATTTCCGCGAAATGCGCCGTGCCTTTCTCAAAGGCGGTATTGGCCAGATCCACGTTGGTGGTTACGCCTTCATAACGCTGCGACAGCAGGCCGAGAATACGGGCGTTTTCGTCGGACTTGATGCCCAGCTGATCCAGTATGCTGTTCAGCGTCTGGCCACCGTCCTGCAAGCTATTCAGGCCTTCGAGGAAGTCACCGAACAACGCTACCTTGTCTTCACCGAAGGCCTTCTGCAGCTCTTCGTGGGTCTTGCCCGTGAGGCGTATCAGGTCCTCCAGTGGCTTGCCGCCACCCTTCACCGCATCCTCGATGTAGCGGAAGGTTCTGCCAACGACCGTACTCGTACCTTCGGCCTGCTGCCCCATCTCCGCGAACGCGCCAGACAGGCCCAGCACTTCGGCGGAGGTCAACTTGACGGTGGCGGTATCAGACGCCAGCCGCTTAGCGAAGTGAATGATCTGTTCTTCAGTGGTGGCAGTGTTGTTGCCAAGCTCCGCAATGGCGGCGGACACGCCCACCACGTTTTTCTGCGCTTCGCCGGTGACATTGAGGATCTGCGCAATACTCTGGGCGGCATCATCGCCGGCAATGCCGGTCGCGGAACTCAGTGCGTCGATCGACTTGGTGAAGGCGCGAATATTATCCGCCCCCTGCACCCCCATGCGGCCGGCAGCCTCCGCAACTTTCAGCAGTTCTTCCTTGGTGGTCGGCGTCACATTGGACGACAGATGCTCCATTGTGTCGGCCAGACCCTGCAGCTCGGACGCTGTCAGGTTGGTGGTCTTGCCCAGGCCGAGCATGGCATTCTCGGTGGTGGCATAGGCCTTGCCCGATTCCACAACCTGCCGCGCCGAGGCCTGAGCGGCCTGCAGGGCGCCATAGGCCACCGCCAGCTGCTTGGCGGCCTTGACCAATCGGCCGGTTGACGCTGTCGCCTTGTCCTGCACGGGCGCCAGTACCATCACGCCCTCTGTGTAGGCGTTCAATTCGCGACGCGTGGCTTTTACCTGCGCCTCGCTGAGCTTCAGCCGGTTGCGCAGTTTCTGCTCACCAACCTCAAACGCCTCGGCCGATACCTTGCCCTGACGGTAGCTATTGGCGAGCTTTTCAAGCTCCTGGCGGTATTCGCGCGTAGCGCGCTCAACGCGACGCTCTTCCTCGGCCTGCCGGGCGCTGGCTTCTGCCGCCTTGCGGGCGGCAACCGCCCGATCGTCCAGCGCCTGGTTGATCTTCGCCACCTGCGTGCGGCTGAGCTCGGTAGCGCGGCCCGCCTCGGTGACACGGCGCTTGTAATCCTCCCAACTGATATTGCCGCTACGGAGCTCTTCGGTCAGCGCGTGGAGCGTGCGCGAATACTGCAGCGACTGCTCGGCGGTGCGGCGCTGCTGCTCTTCGAGCGCCTGGTCGGCGACAAGCTGTGCCTTCTTCTGCCCGATCAGCCGCTGCTCTTCCTCGGCCTGCTTCGCCTTGGCTACCGTAGACTCCCGCACCGCGTCAGCCTCTGCCTGGGCGGACTGCACAAGCCGGGTTTGCACCACGCTCAGATCGGTGAGCTCGACAGCGAGGCGTTCGGCGGTCTGACGGTAGCTGTCCTGATTGGCTTCAACGGTTTTAAGATCAACGCCATAGCGGCGCATGGAATCCTTGGTGCCGTCGAAAGCCTTTTGTACCTTGTTTGTGGCAGTGCGCAAGGATCCGAACTCGGCCTTGGCTTTGGCAAGCTGGGCCACCAGATCGACATTGGCGCCGCGGGCTTCCTTGTTGGCTTTGGTAAGGCGGTCAACCTCCAGCTTGGCTTCGGCCTGGGCCTGGGCCAGGCGGCTGACTTCCTGTTCCTGGGCGCGGTAGGTGTCGGCTAGATCAAGGGATTGCTCTAACTTATCGAACTCAGATCGCGTGGCTTTGGTTTTCTCGGCCAGGGCCGACATTTCAGCGCGCACGGCCTCAGAGACATCGGAGTATTCATCCGTGCCTTCAATGACGAGCTCGATAATGTCCTTGTTCTTTTCAGCCATTGACCACTGCCTTCAGGTTACAAAAAAGGCCGCACGCGGCGGCCCTTATCCTCATGATTACCGAGGGACGGGTGGGCTTAGCCCGCCATTTCGATTTTCACGTACTTCGATTTTTCCGAGCCGGTGATGGTGTTGTCACGCAGCAGGTCGATCGTGAAGGGCGCATCGGCGAAGTCATCCGAAATCATCTTCAGCGCTGTGGTTGGGTTGATCTTCACGCGGTGGGCGGTCAACAACACCGGCTTACCGGAGCGAGCTTCGTTCAAACCATCGAAGTAAAACTCGTACTCGCCGCCCACTTCAGTGAGCATTTCAACGGTACGGGATGCCAGCGCGGTATAGGTGATTTCAAGGCCTGCGGCGGCGGCAATATCACCTTCAAGAATCAGGATACCGCCGTTGCGGATCTCGTAATCGGTGCCTTCCACATAGGACGGTGTAGCGCTTGGGCCGGTGACGGTGATGGTCGCGTCCGTATCCGGCACCTGCAGAAACTTCACGAACGAGCCCTGAGACGCCACGGTATGAACCTCAGCCGAGACAGCGCCACCCGCCACCGCGACAGAAGCGCCAGCGGTTACGCGGGCGATGTTTTCCGGGTTCAGGTTGAGCAGTGTGATAGACGCAGACACAGATTCGATGGAGCTAATGGAGTCAGCGGTACCGCCACCCTGGTTTTCGTAATCCTGCATTTCCTGTTTCGCCAAGGCGAACGCCAGGTCAATGGCGGAGGCGTTGCCGATCGGCAGGAAGCCCAGCGAGCCCGCTTTGTTGCGCAGGTATCCGGTACCCTTGCCCTTGTAAAACTCATTTTGAATAACGGCCATCAGTGCACCTCAGCGGTTAGATGACACCGTGCTTTTTCAGGATGACTTCCTGAGCAGCGGTGCAGTTGATTGTTTTACCCTTGGGCACATGCTTACCCTGATGGGTAACGCCGCCCTCGATGATGACGGTTACCGATTTAGTCTTGCTGTCCGGGGCTTTCGGGGTTGCTTCGCTCATCAGATGGGCTCCTTGCACAGGATGAATTCTTCACTGATCACCAGGTACGGCTTGCCTTCAAACTTGACCTCGGTGCCGTGCGTCTTGCCGAACAGCACCACATCACCAGGTGCTATCTCACTGGTGCGAAAGGCGCCGGTGGGTGTGTAATAGCTTGGGTTGGCGGCCAGTACGCGACCACGGTGGGGCTTTTCAACCGCAGTGCCGGGCAGAACAATGCCGCCAGCACTCACCGCTTCCTGCTCGATGACTTCAAGAATGATGTTATCGCCGACGGGTTTAAGCATATTGTTCTGTAACCTCGAAACTGATCTTCTGCGAAAAGAATGCGTATTCATCACCCGCTTCCGGCACGTCAAATGGGCATTCCAGAAAAGTGATCTTCTTGATACCCATTCTGTTTTTATGCGGGTCGAAAACAAGTGCGCGCCGCACGTCTTTCAACAAGTTGAACAGGTCTTCCACCGGGGTATCGGTGTCTTTCACCGCGATGGCGCAGTCCAGCACCAGAGTGATGCGATCGGTCACGACTGCGTTGCCGGTACGCTCGCCATCGGGGGCGCTCAATTCAGGCCGATAAGCCACCACCGGAAAGCTGAATGGGATACGGGCTCGCGCCTGGAACAGGTGCTGCAGCCAGCCCTGCTTGATAGTGGGGTCGAAGTTATAGCCATTGGCGACACTGATGGTCGCCAGCATGGCTTTCACGGCGTTCAGCGCCACCAGCGCATCGGCTTGAGTATTCATTGGCGCATCGCCTGCAGGAATTGCTGTTTGGCCGCGCTCAGCGCCTGGGGCGCTACGCGGTAGCGGGAATCATGGAAATGCTGGTTAACTGAGGGGCCGTACAGCGCCTTGAAGCGCAGCCCGTTTTTGCTGGCGCGACTAAAGCCTCGGCTTTCGCCTTTCTGATATTTCTGCAGGCGCTCAACGATCAGCGGCTTGCCGTCTGATTTCACCCGTGGAATGACAAAGGCGTTTTTGATCACGCCACCACCCCTGCCCTTCACGACATTGAGCATCACGCCCTTGCGGCCTGACTGCGCGGCATAGCGAAAGTTATTGGCGCGGGTGCCTCGGTTGCGGGCCCAGACCTTGGCCTGCATGCGGCCTGGGGTCGAACCCGAGACGATTTTTACCTTACCGTCGATATAACCGCGGGGCAGCTGAAAGTAGGAATTCCACTCATCGGTGGTGAGATTGATGGTTTCGCGGGCTGCCTTGTTGATCGCCTTCGACAATTCCGCCTTCGCCTGGAGCTCGCGGCGGCGAAACTTGCCGATAAGCGGATCCAGATCGCGCGGGACCAAAACATGGAAGACAGCCATTAATCAGCACTCAGAATGAATTCTGTCTTAGATGCCGTCTCTTCCTTGATGCCCACCAGCGTGTAACTGAGGCTGGTTTCGGTATCCAGCAGGGTGTCGGACAGCATCGGGCTGGCGTCGGCCTTGTTGATCACAGCGGTGGTGGCGATGCCTGCAAAGACGTGATTTTCGTACACTTCCACACCGATCTGGACGATCGCGTTCAGCGTGATGGTTTCCAGGGTGAGGGTGTTGGTCAACACACAGGGGGAGCCCAGAACGTCGGTAACGACGCCCATGGCCTCCCCCATGATTTCCCGTAGCAGGGACATTAGATGCCGACACCGTTCAGTCGCACTTCCGCCACCGTGGTACCGGTGAGCAGGGTATCCATGAACACACCGATCAGGGTGTTATCAGTAGCCGTGGTGGTCACTTCACCGTTGGTTTCATCCCAGTACGCCTTGGCAAACTGGGCAGGGGTGTCGGTGGACTTCTTCGGCAACTCATAAACGCCGCAGGTATTGCCTTCACACTCGTAGGTGGCGGCGGCGGAAAATGCCGGAATCACCACCAGCGAACCCACCACCAGCGGGGTGCCAGAGACAGCGCCGCCGGCAGGTGCGGTAAAGGTGACGATCTCGCCATTGGATGTCCAATTTTTCATGCTGTGCTACTCCGAAAAGAAGAGGGGTTAACGCCGCGTTATGCGGCGCCCGTCGCTTTAGCCATGCCGCGGTAATCCACCAGGCCTGCGCCGAAGTCTTTGCGTACTTTGACTTCCAGCCCGTCCACGTCGGTGTTGGTGTTCACCTCGGTGTACATTTCCTCTTCACCCGCCAGGTGGGCGTACTCGAAGGTGTCCATCATGGCGCTAAAGGCGTACCAGGCGGCGGTATCGACCACGGCCAGGCGCGGCTCAACGATGATGTCCATTTTCTGGCGCGGCGCCTGATCTTCGATTTTGGCGGCCACGATGCGCGGCAACAGCAGATCTTCCGCCGTGGTTTCCAGATCCTCCGGTATCGCAATGGCGTTGTACTCGACGTTCATAAACTGGCCGTCCAGCGTCTTCATCTTGCGGCCCAGTTTGCGCAGCGCAGTAAGAGACGCCTTGCTCAGGGCGGATCCGGTGGTCAGCAGGTTGGCATGGTCGGCGTGGAACAGCGCCTTGCCGTCTTCCATTAGTACGCTGCCGGCTTTGTTGTTGATAAAGTCGTAGTTCAGCAACAGGCCCCAAACGATATCGTTTTCCAACCGGGCGCCAGCCGGACCGAACATGCGCGGCATGCGATCCAGCGCGCCCATATCGTCGTTGATCAGCATCTTGCGGGTGAAAGCGATTTTGCGCGCGAAGGTATCGATGGCGTAACGCTCTTTCGCCTCACTGAAGGTGCCGGCCTGGTATTCGCCGTTTTCATTCAGTGGTTTCAGGCTGGGCGCGTCACCCAGGCGATACAGGTGCTTCTCGCGGAAATCGTTCGCGGTGCTCGCCTGGCCCAGACCCATGAAGGTACGCGGTGTTTCGCGATACGCATCCAGCAGGTTTTTGTTCATTACGTTTTCAAGGATCAGCGGAAAATCGCTGGTCGAGTGCATCGCACGGGTGGCGATTTTCTGCGGCGACAGGCCGCGCACATTCACGCCCTGGGCTACCAGCAGCGTGCGCGCCACCTCCATCATGGAGCGGCCGGAAAACTCGCGGGCGCCTTCGGTCAGCGTGGCGCCTTTCACCCGGGCGCGCACCATGATTGCTTCTTCAGCCGAACGAATCAGGGATTCACCCTCATCGCGGCGGCCGTCGCTTTTCAGGTAAGGATCTACTGCGAAGGATTTCACACCACCGGCTTTGCGGGTTTCGGCCATCTTATCGAGCACCAGGGCGCGGAAGGCATCAATACCAGTGCCATCAGCGAAGGCATCAGTAGCGAAAGCATCGTCCAGGCCTGCGGCGCGAGCAGCTTCAAGCATCGGCTTCAGCTGCGCGCGGGTTTCGCCCCGCACTTCGTCCGCATTCACAGTGGGTGCGGCTGGAGCGGCAGGTGCGGCGGGCTGGGTACGGTTGGCCTCTTCCTGCTGCGCCTTCAGGGCAGCAGCGGCAGCGCGTTCTTCTTCGGTCATCGGTGTTTCCTCTTGCGTTAATGTGACATCGTAGGTTTCTGCGCCTGCGCGCTCTGCGTCGCGGGTACCGTTGGTGGTTTCAAAACTGACCGGCACGATCGAGAGCTCCAGCGGCTCCCAGTCGATCGCTTCGCGCTGCTCAATGGCAGTGTCTTTGCCAGGCTTGGTGACCTTGTATTCGTGGATGCGGTACCCCAGGGATACGTGGCGCAGAATCCCATCCGCTACGTCATCAAATACCGCTTGCTGGTTCTTCGAGAACCGACAGGTGCCCGCCAGCTGGCCTTTCTCGATGCGGTAATCTTCGGTGACGCCCAGAACGGCGCCAATACCGGCATAGCGGTTATGGCTGTCCAGAATGCTGAGGCCCTTTTTCAGGCGTTCCTGGCGGATCGATTTATCATCAACGCGCAGGCTCTCTTCGTAAGGGTCAGACCACCAGGATTGACGCAGGCCGGCCTCCCCCGTGGTGAATACGATCTCGACCGTCATATTCTCGCGGTCGACCGTTTCTGGCCGGAAGAACGCGGCGCCTTTCAGGCTCGGCATCTTTTCTTTTCTGGTCGCCATAATGTCCCCGTCTTGTTGCCTCAATTCTCGCTGTGGGGCGGTCGAAAACAAGTGGACTGTATATTTGTACAGTCTCTATTCGTTCGCGCCCTTGTCGTCTGCCTTGGCTTTCTTTTTGATGCGGGCATTGCCATTTGAATTGGCGCTGGCGGCATCGTTATCGTCCAGCTGATTGCCAGCGCTGCTGAACTGGCTTGGGTCGTGATCGAATGGCATTTCTCCAAACAGCGCTTTGGCTTCCAGCCAGCCCGTCAGGATGTCTTCAAACTTGCCGCCGTGTTTGGCCGAGAACTGCTGGGGCGTCATGGCGCAGGTGCGCACCTTGGCGATATCCACATCCAGCTCTTCCTTGGGATTGACCGCCGAACGGTGTGGCAGTATCCAGCTGCGAGTAACGCCGACTTTGCCGACTTTCACGGCGTATATGCCATCAAACCAATCGTGAACCTTGTTAAGACCAGGCAGCATCATGAACAGCTGCCAGCGATCAAGATTCGCGTAAAATTCACCGCGGGCCAGGCGGCCACTGGCCCAGGTCACCTGGCTGAAATCGCCGGTAATCTGCTCGCGCGTCACGCCTACACCGACGGCAATGTCCTGCAGCACTTCAGAGTTAAACTCGGTGCCGCTAGAAACATTGGGCGGTGTGACGGTGGTGATATCGGTGTTTGAACTGGCATAGGCGATCATGCCGGCCTCTAGCTCGGTGTACGGCAATCCAGCTTCATCACGCAGCGGGGTGCCGGCCGTTTTCAGGCCCATATCGCCGGGGGCTTCCTTGATGATAATGCCCATGCAAGCGGCCATGCGCTGCAGTGTCAGGGAGGCGTCGCGCCATTCCTGGCGGTCATGTATCAGATCGGCGACCGGATGCAGCCAGGACACGCCCAAATGCTGCCCGGCGCGATCCTTGCGGTAGATGTGCACCACATCATCGGCGCTGTAGAACTGGCTTTCTTCGCGGGTTAATTGGCTCACCAACTTGGTTTTCAGGTAGTAGCCCAGCAGCTCGCCTTCGCTGGAATATTTGATGCCGCTGATGATTTCGCCGCCATCAACCTGGCCGGAGCGGGATTCATCCAGAAACTGCTGTTCCAGCGTCTGCAGTACCAATGGGAACGCCAAGGCATTGTTTATGATCTGTCGCACAAAGACGCCGCCCGACTCTACGACGGTGGCAGCCCACAGCCACTGCAGACCCCACAGGTTGTTGTGACCCTCGTAGTCACAGGCAGTGGAGTTCGCCCAGGCATCGAACGTCTCTTTGTAGCGCTGGGTCGGGCGCTTGGCGCCGCCCACATAATCGGGTTTGATGCCGGTGCCGATCATATTGGTGGCGATCACGGCTTTAATGCGGTTACCGATGGCAGTGTTGCGCACCAGTTCCTGGGCGCCGCCCGCAAGCGGGGTGTGGCCGCGGGCCACTTCGTCCGAGCCGCGGGTTTTACGGCGACTGTAGCTGCCGTTCAATCGATCCGGATTCGCTGCCGTGTAGGCGCGCAGCATATCCAGCTGCACGCGATCGCGCTGCCGGGACAGGGCTTTTTTCGGGTCGGTTATTTCATACCAGCGGTCTATTAAATTCATCGTGGTTGGCTAAACCTTACTCGGCGCGAGCCGCGCGGTTTATGGGGGCTCTCGATCTGCAACTCGGCTTCCATGTCGGCGATGGCACGGCGCATCTGCACCATGGACTGGTATTCCACCCAGGTGTCGCCTTCACGCACCCGCAGCACGCCGCGGGCATAGGCTTTTTTCAGGCTGGCGAGTTGATCAAGTGTGAATGTGCTCATGGGCTATTTAGGTCCGGTATTCGACAATTTACCTGGGCGGCCCCATGGGCCCCAGCGGCTTGGGCGGTGGCGGTGCGAGCAATTTCTCAATGCGTTCCAGTGCATCCGCCATGCGGGTTAAATCCTTAAGCAGCGCCAGCGGCACGATCACCAGGGAATCATCAGCAATGTCGGGTATCACGTTGGGCGGCAGGCCGCGCTCTTCCCTGGACTTGCGCGGGGGCATTAGCGAGGGCTGTTCGGCGCGCTGTCGGCGCGCAGCGCAGATCCGGTAGCCCGGGAATGCTTCTGTCAAATGCTGGCAGCCAGGCGTGCCGCAGGCGCCTACAGTCGAACTGGCTTCATCACCCGGACGCACAGAAAGCAGGGAGTCGCCATCAGGACTATCCGCCTTCGGCGGGCTGATGAACCACTTTAAGAAACTCATACGCCAAAGAGCTCGCAAGCCAGCTGGTTGAAATAGGCCGCACAGCGGTCGCCGTAGTCTTCAACAGGGATGCCGTCCTCATCCAGAATGTCATCAAATGCTGCCGGATCATCGGCGAAACGCTCTGCCCAGGCATTGAAAACGGCAGCCATCTGTTCTGGGGTTAGCTCCATAGTGCAATGCTCCGGGTTATGGCGGTGGTAATAGCGACTCATGCTCCGGTTAACGCGGTCGAAAACAAGTTAGCGGCCCTTCTTGAAGAACCTGGCGGGGCGTTTCTTGCGCGGGCGTTCGGCTTCTGGAGCGGGCTCTGGCTCTGCGGGCAAGTCGGGCGACAGCGCATCAGGCGGGCGGCTGCTGGTAGCGCCGTAGTGTTTCTCGCGCTCTTTGAAGTCTTCATCCGCCATGCGGTCAAGGCCCAGCATCGAAGCGGCAGCACGGGCATAGCCGCGGCAGTCAAGATAATGGTTGTGGTCGCGGATGGTTTCCCAGCTGCGCACCAGAAACCCTTTTGAATCCGAGCGCTCGATGAGTATTTCGGCGGTAAGCTGCTTGAAGTAGTCATCACCCCACTCAGGGAAATGACAGTACCCGGTGGGCCATTCACCACCGGCGGCCAGGTGCTCATCTGTGGGGCGCGGCAGCAGCAGCCACTTGTACAGCTGCTCTTTCAGCACGTTCACGCCCAGTGGCCACATCTTGATGCCACCATCGCGGCGAATGCCGTTAATATCGATCTGCACCGGCTTGGGGGTGCCGACAATGGTGGTCAGGTTGCCCTGGCCCTTGATGGCCCGCAGGCGCGGCGTGCCGATCTGCGCCACGGCGCTGTACACCTCGCTGGTATCGTTGGATGAGTCAATCAGGGCCAGTTCAATCGCCATCGGGATACCGGCGGCATTGGTATAGCGGGTTTCCATAAACTTGCTAAGGTTCTCGCGCGTGGCATCTTCGGAGATATGGCCGTCAATAACGCCGATATCGATAGACCAGCTGACCTTTTTCCGCCCCCAGGCCACGGCTTCGTAAATCAAATAATCTTTCTGCACGTCGATGCCTACCGTCACCATCAGGCCGCCGTTCGGTACCGTGCAGGGGGCATAGCTTTCGCGGCGTTCATACAGGCGCTGCCAATCGGGCGCCTCGCCGATCTCGCGGTACACCTGCGCCATGCGGGTGTTGATAAACGCCTTCATGGCCTGGGGGTTATCCAGCGCATCCACGTATTCACGCGCCAGTGTCGTGATGGGCGTAAAGGGGCTGGCAAAGGCACTGGCCCAGTAGCCGCGGTGGTGCTTTATTTCCGGGCGCTTAGGGATCCAGCAACCCTCGGCGATCGAGCGGAAGCGGTCGCTTTCGGTCCATTCACTGCCGCACTCATGGCAGATAATAACGGCGCCGTCGGGCAGCTTGGTGCCTTTGTCGTCTTCGGGAATATGGACGTGCTTTTCCCAGTTCAGCACCTCGCTGTGGCCGCAGTGTGAACAGGGCTGGTGATATTCGCGCTGGTCCGATTTCAGGTATTCCTGATGGATACGCGAGCGGCCTTCCACCGTGGGCGAACAGGCGGTGATCTTCTTGGCACGTTTGCCGTAGGTGGTCGAGCGGCCCCAGGCCACCTGGATTGGGTCACCCTCACCGCCCGAACCGCCCTCGCCTGCACCCACGTTGAGCGGGTACTTGTCGCACTCGTCAAACAGCATGATGCGGCAGGCGCGCATCGCCAGATCCGTCGGGTTGCGGGCTGAAACGATCGATATCTGCCCGCCTGGGAACTGCTTCTGCAGTATGGTGTTGCCTTCACCGCGCCTGTTGCTGCTGAAAACATCACGGGTGACCGGCGTGGCCATCGCCGACTTCATAAAGCGCTCTTTCGACCAGGCCTCCGCGGTTTCCTTCTTCGGCGCCACATACATGATGGGCGAAGGCTCCTGATGGATGAAATACAGCGCCGCGTTGATCATCAACTCTGTGTTGTGAGTCGGGATCATTCCTTCGCCGCACAGGTACAGGTGATCGGGCGAGTCCACTGCAATGCACTGCACCGGTACCGGCGACACCTCAACCACATCAACGATCCGCCGGCGCTTCGTCTCACCCACCCGCGTCTTCGCTGATATCGGTTTCTGCCGGGCTCGCTTGCGGTGCAGCTTGAATATCGGGGTGTCGGCGTAGGCGACAAAATTGACGTGATAAGCAACCCGGGTTCGATGCACGCCGGGCTTAAAACCGAGGCTGCGCAGCAACTCCACAACTTGCAGGGCAAGGCGCTCATCCTTCGAGCAGAAGCTGGCATTCCCCTGCTTCGAAATGGTGCCATCGGTATCCATTAGCCCCTGCAGCAGTTCGAGCCTCTGCCGGTGGCTGGCGCGCATGTAAAGGGCGGGAATGTGCTTGTTCTGCAGCACGTTCAGCTCAACCAGCAGCTGGTGCATCCGCTTGTTTTTGCGATCCGAATACTGCGGATTCTGCCGTCTTGGGTTCGAGCGCAGGCTCGCGCAGGTACGGCAGCGGCGGCCCGGTTCCAGTGGGTGACCATAGGGACATTCGTCAGTCGGGCGGACTGTGCTAATCAACCATTCCCGGGTACCAGTCGCCGTTTCTGATTTCAGCTCGGCCGCATAACCATCAGCCATGAGCTCGTCAATGATCTGATGATCCTTGGCGTGATTGGTGAAGCGCGACGAATAGCTGTGACCATCACCCAGCCAGGCGCCAAAGGTGTATGGCGCGATTAGAAGATCCGCTTCCGGCAGTTCGAGCGGATCGGCAACGGGAATGGCGTATCGGTTTGCCAGGCGCCCGTCACTGAGTACCGACTTGAAGGTCTGGCTGATCTCCAGCGTGTTGGTGACACGCGTGCACTGGGTAGATGTGCGGTTGCGGCTATCATCCACCAGCCATTTGTGACCGGCATCCGCTATAACCTCGGCGCCATCGGAGAACACAACCCGGAAGCAGCGGTTTGCCGTCTTGATGTCGGACTTTGCCAACACCCGGCAAGGCTTGCCGTCACGACCGAAAACCCGATCACCGACATGGAGCGAGCCCATGGTCGTCCAACCTGCAGGCGTCGGAATTGGCGTATCGATCGCCAACGCCTTCATCAGCTGGATGCAGCACATTACCGTCACTTCCTGCACTTCGGGCAGGGTGATGGACTCCATCGGTTCGCGGGCAACCTGCACGCGCGAGGTACGCCACCGGCCTGCTTCGGCCGAGTTATCGGGCAGGTGGCGATAGGTATCCGCCCACTCAGGCATATCCAGCTTGGGTGGCGGTTTAAGACTGCTCTTTACGACATCTTCAAGGCGGCGGCGAAGATTCCGCAGCGCACGGAAATGCAGCGGCTCAGTGGGATTCGCTGTCGTCGTCATCATCAACAGTAAAGTCGGCGAGCTCTTCGAGCATGCGGTACACCTCTTCTTCGAGGCGTTTTTCAATCGTCAGCGCGTCCTGGTGCTCCAGCTGTGCGGCGTACTTTGGCAGGGCCATCAGATGGGCGCGGATGGTGGCCAGCGCTTCGCCGAGCTCGTCCATAATGGCTTCGATATCGCCATAGCGTTCTTCCACCACAGCCAGGCCGATTTCTTCTTTCTTCATCAGCGCCAACTCTTTGCGCCGGCGAATTTCATCAATATTCAGTTCGTCGGTGTTGTTGCCGGTGGATTTCTGCACCTCCATGTCCCGCAGCCAGCGGATGCACATCGCCGAGTCGTAGCGCGGGGCGTCACGCGGGCCGCCGTTGTCGTAGATCGGCATGCCCCGCTTTACGTACCCCGTCACACTGTGGCGACTAACACCCAGCATTCGCGCCAGGGCCTGACCATTGGTGATCGTCCCTACCCCGCCGGCCGACTGGCCACCCTTATGATTCTTGCTCGCGTTCGCCATGCCCTCACCACCCAACAATCCAATGCTGCCATGCTAACCGGGGCCTGCCGTGTCGTCTGTTGAGCCCGGATCCGGGGGCTCGATCGGGGTCGGCAGAAGCCTGCAAGGCCAGGGAGGCAGCCTGGGCGGGCCCTGGTGCGCCTTGGATCTATCAACTCTCCAAAATCCGCTGAGTTTATAAACCCCGGGGGTCTACGCCCTCGCGCCATAGGGGGGGTGGCTGGAAGAACCTAGTAGGGGGTGGGTGGCTGGTGTGGGCTGGTGCTGGTGCCTGCAGGTGCTCAGCCGCCTGGTGCTGAGCTCGAGCGGATCCGCTGGTCCGGTAGTGTCTGATAGTGGTGCTACTGGCGGTGGCTTCAGGCGCGCGAGCAGATCCGGTTCGACTGGTACTGCTGCTGGTGCTGCTGGCATTGGTGCTAGTGCTGGTACTGGTGCTGCTGGTGGTACTGCTGCCTGGGCTGAGGTGCGGCGCTCGAACGGATCTGCTGGCACTAGTGCCTAGTGCCTGGTGCTGCTGGTGGTACTGCTGTTGGCTTGTTGCTGCTGGTCTCAAGCGGATCCGCAGGGCGCAGGGTTGCTAGCGCTAGTGCTGGTGTCGATGGCCTACTGCTGCTGGCCTGGTGCCTGCTGGTGGTACTGGTACTGGCGCTTCTGCAGGTCTGCGATCGGTTCCGCTCGGCCTGCAGGCCTGCGGGGCTCTCACCCCAAACAGCGCCATGCGATACAGATCCATCGCGCTTGAGCCTTGCTTTGCATCCTGAGTGCGGCAGCGGTCACTGCACAGGCCGTCGTCATCCATGGCGGCCATCTGATAGTCGCGTTTGCAATACGAACAGGCGGCATAGGTTACATGGCGGGGGCCGCCCCGGGCGAGCATAGCGACACTGCGCTTATGGGCAGCAGACTTACCCTGGCACTTACGACAAACACGCTGCAGGCCCTTCGCCAGCTTATCCGGGCTCACCTGGCGGACGGCTCCACACATCTCGCAGCTATGATTGATCACTGTCCGTGCCATTTTTTGTCCTCCATTCCGGACCAGATGCCTGGGGGGGTATTACTGCTCAGCTGAGCGAGCGCTCCAATCGCGAATCTGTTCTTTATCGACGTTGCACTGGTGTAACGCGCTGCGCATGGATGCCGCATACAGCGCCACATCGCGCCAACTCGGATCAGTGCCGAGCTCAGGGGCTTGGACTGGATTCAGCAGCACGGCCGGCACCGCTGGGCACAGAGGCGCCACCGGCAATGCCGTTGCGCAGGATGTCAGCAATAGCAGCAGGCACACGGCGATCAGTGCATTCATCAGCCGGCGCATTGCGCAGGGCCGCAAGTTGGCGTTGTAGGCGGTTGCGTTCATGGGCCTGGGCCTCCTGTCGTTCTGCGGTTAATGCGTCCAGCTGGTCGTAACGCTCCCGAGCCTGGCCGTACTGTGTCGCAACGGTGCTCAGTGCCGCTTCCAGCTTCCCAATTTGCTGGTTAGCCCTCACTGCCTGGTATCCCGATGTCGCGGCGATGCCGAACAGAACGACAATCACGACCAACAAAGCGCGGATCACTGCGGGCCCCGGCTGAGCATCATCTGTGACCAGTAGCGCCAGATGCGCTGCACATAGGTGGTGGTTTCAGTGGCGTGCTTACCGGTGACCTGGGGCAGGCAGCGGATGATATCGGCGTAGCCATTAGCGCCAGCGCACATCCGTTGCGATTTAATGATGTTGCCGGCGCCGGCGTTGTAACTGGCCGCCCCCAGGCTGTACCTGTCTTCAGCTGATCGCGGGGCTTTCCAGATCCTGATCTGCTTGCCCTGGTAATAGGCACCAGCAATGATGGATTGCTTCGCCAGGTGCGGGCTGATCTGCCCCATGCCTAACTGCCGGGTGGTTTCCGCCCAGGTCGCAGGCATGAACTGCGCCAGGCCTGCAGCGCCCACCGGTGATACGGCAGCAGGATCTAGGCGGCTTTCCTGGAACAGCTGCGCTTTCCACAGCTGCCAGTCATAACTCGGCAGGTATCGCTTACCGGCCTGCTGTATATCCGCGTCGTACTTGTCAGGAAACGACCTGGCCAATGAGCAGGCAGACACCGATAAAGCGAGCACCAAAATAAATAGCTGCAGATAACGGTTCACTGGATATCCTCCAGGCAGTTGTTTTAAAGTCCACACCACCCAGAACATCAAGCGCACGAAGCGCTAGCCAGCCGGCGAATAATGCAAACAGCGCATACATCAATGTAATTACCGCATTAGCGGTCAGTACTTCAGCCACGTTTAGTCTCCTGCTTCAAAAGGAATGCGAGCCAAGGTGCTGCGAATGCTATTTGCATTTGCAGGCATAGGTTGATCAACGGTAATGCGGGCTTTATATAATCAGAGGGTTTTGCTTTCGGCAAAAAAGAAGGGCCGGAAAAACCAGCTGAAACCGGGGGTTTATTCCCGACTAACGCCAACTGAGTTTTACGGCCCGAAGGTGCGGATCTCATCTGCATTACTCCATAAAGGAACCTGTCGCCTCACGGCGAGAAACACAACATGCCCTACACAAAACCGAGTCTATAGCGACGACAATTAACCGTCAAACCATCTGACACGATAATCAAAATATAATCTAGTCGCCGCGCCAGGCGCCATTACCACGCCTTTTAAGCGGACCATAAATGGGGCACTCATCCGGATCCTTGCGCTTTAAATCGGCGATAACGCCCTGCAGCCTGGATATCTCCTTACGCATGGCCACCAGCATAATATCATCGGGTACCCTTTCGCCTGTCGCCTTATTCACGCGGCCGGATCCGCCGCAGTCATCGCACACCATTTCGTATAGGAACGGTTTTTCTACCCCAGTCTGGCGGCAGCGACCACAACCGGCCAATTCTGGAACTGTGATCTGTAGTGGTGGGCCACTATTTTTTTGCATAAACCCCTCCGGCCACTCCATATAGTGCCAGCATGGCAGCGTCCCTGGTGTCTTCATTACTGCGGCCCTGCCAGCCCGTGATTCTTTTAAACATCACCGCATCTTTTTTAACCACTTTCGCGGTACCGGTCATCGGCTTAACCAGCGTACAAGTGGCGCCGATACGGATCATGTAATGATGCAACAGGCGCGCGATGGCCTTAACCTGACCCACATTTTGGGCGATTTTCTCCCGCTGACGGCGCTTGGACTCAGGACTGCCACCCGCAACCGCCTTGACGAATATCGGTTTGTTGATTTCCACGTTTTCCAGCACAAACGCAGATCCGGCGGCGTGCTCAGCCTGGATAAATTCAATCAAGTCAAAGAATGGCAGGCTCTTTAGGTCCACCAGCCGGGCGTTTTCGGTGATACCGACGCCTGACTTGTCCAGGTCGGGGTCAATGCCGATTACTCTGGGGGTGTTTTTCATGGGCGCTCCATCAGCGATTCGTCCCAGCTAGCGAATGGCATGCCTTTGGCGATGCGACAGCAGGACCATGGCTTATCCCATCCCCACGGGGGAAGGAGTTTAGGGGCAACGTGATAGCCCCACCACTCACCCGATGAATCCGCAGCAACAAAACGCCATCGGTGGCTATCCCATGGCGGAGGATTAAGCGCTGCGCGCACGGATCGACTCATGCCGAGCTTTCGTTCTCCAATCTCATGGCGCGCTTTATTCGCCGTTACTCGGTCCATGGCTATCCCCTACTCCTATTCACGCCGCCCACGACAAATGTGAAAAAAACCACAAGGCCAGCTCAACAACACCCCACCCAACAAGGGCGCAGAATATCGCCAGGCAGGCCCACATGGTTCGCAGATCCGGTAATTGACCCATTACTTCACTCCCTTCGCTTTGATTAATCGCTTAGCTTCCACCAGCGCAGGCAGTCACTAAATACATCAGCCAGACCACCAGCGCCCCAAACAGCGCCACACCAACCCGCAGGCCCAGGTCCACCAGCGGCAATACTGCGTTCCTGTTATAGGCCCGCACCCAGAGCGCAAGGGCGATCGTTAACGCCGATGGAAATAAAATCGTCAGACTCATGCCGCCTCCATTTTGCGCTCAACGAACGCTTGCGCCTGGATCAGCTGCGCCTGCAACTCACCCGCAAATTGCGGTATCGTCATCTGCAGCGTCCACAGCAGCCACTCAGGCTGCTGCTGCTGCATATCGACATCACGGTGTACTTCGCTGTGGTGGCCGCGGCACATCGGCATGGCGAACGAATCCGGGGCTGTCATGCCCATGCCCGACAGACCCCAAGGCAGGCCTATAACGTGGTGCGGATCGCCGCCAGAACCATTGCAGCAGATGCAGCGCATTGCCTTCAGGTGTTTGATGTAGGCCGTGCTGCGGTAGGCTTTTGGTTTGATCACGCCGCCGCCTCCTTGTACTGCTCATAAACCGCCAATGACGGATCGCTCCACTTCACACCCTGGTGAGCCCCGAACGCATAGATCAGCCGGATAAGATCGGCGAAGGGCGCCGGCTCCATACCGCTGGTGGAATTACTCAAGGCCACCAGCCCGCCGTCTATGCCAGGCACAACGCGCTGATTCATCTGGCGGGCAGCAAACAGATCTTTCCAGTCCGCCTCGGGCATGGACACGCCATGCCACTCAAGCTGCTGGCTGATGTCCTGCAGTAGCGGCCAGAGTTTGCGGTTCATGCTCGCAGGCCGCTTATCCCGCCCCAGCGTGATCACCACCGGGCCCGCCGTCAGGCCCTGGGCTACCAGCCCCCAGATAGCGTTCAGCTTCGCCCTCAAGTCATCGAGCCCTTCGATCCGGATTTGCTTATCAGCCATGATTTAATTCCCCTACCTTGCGAAGGTGCGTTTCGAGCAGGATCAGGGCGTCTGCCCGCAAGCCCTTGCGCAGCAATTCAGCCAGTTTTTTGTCCAGCGCCCGTTCTTTGCGCAACGCCATCGCCAGGCGTTTATTTTCCGTAATCAGGCAGGGCAGTCGTTTGGCGTCGTTCATGCGGTCACCAGTCCGTATCGCGGATATCCATCACCGAAGCCGTTACGACCTGGCGACGACTCTGCGGGGTTGTTAGCGAAACCGGGGGCGCAGTCTGAGGTCTGACGGGTACGATCATGCGCAAGCGAGTCGCAAGCTTGTGCTCCCAGGCACCCTGCGAATTTTCTGCGGGGCGATCCACCCAGTACGACCGAAACTCGCCCAGGATCTCATCCGCCTGGCCAGTCGGAATCTTGCCCAGCGCCACACCCACCTGCTGGCAGCGGGCAGCGAACTGCGGGCCCGGCTGCCATTCCCAGTGCATCGCAAAACGACGTTGATCAGTTCGTGGGGTTGTATCGAACAGTCGATCGAAGTCTACCGCTGGGGGGGTGTCGGTTTGCTCTGGGTGGGCAGCAGCCAGGGGCATGCCCGGCGCGGCGCTGTCGGTAAGTATTCTCTGCTGTACTCTCTGTTCTTTTAGATTGCAGGATCCTGCAATCAAGTTTGCAGAATCCTGCAGTGCTGTTTGCTCGATCTCGCAATCTTGATTGCCGGTTTCTGCAATCAAGTTTGCAGGATCCTGCAAACTGTTGATTTCATTGGATTTAAAAACACTCTCTGCGGGGGCGATCGGAACATCCAACTCTTTGTTTTTGCTGCTATTGCAGGTTTCAGCATTCTTGATTGCGGGATCCTGCAAACTGATGTTTTCATTAGGGTTTTCTTTTGAGGCAACATCACCGATTAAAGCAAACAGCTGATCGCGATTTAAACGAAACCACATCCGCGCTGGGTTGCCGCGGCGCGCTTCCTTCAGCAGGCCCAACTGCTTCATCACCTTGCGGGCACGGTCCTGCTCAGATCGAGACAGACCTGTTTCCAGCTCCCATTCCTGCTGCGTCTTGTGGAACCACCCATCACGCCCTTCGCCGATGCGGCCGTCCGTCCAGTAATACATCTGGCTCAGCATCACAGCCGCCACAGTCGATCCTGTGACCTGGCGAAAGATCGGGTGGTAGGCGATCGGACGGCGCAGCAGCGCTGCCACTGTTTGTTGATTCATATAATGCCCACTCGCTGATACCTCTGATAAATCCTGTTGAACTGATCTGCAAAGCGGAACGGCGCGGATGACGAGTAGAAACCTCAAGGGATGCCAGCCATCCTTAGCCAGCTGATCTTCCCTGCTCCAGGGTGCCTGTGTGTCGCTGTGCGTCCTTTGTCCCTTACCTGCAGATCACCACTTACGGCGGTTAGTCGTGCTGTGGTGGCCGGGGCTCACTCCGGCGTTAGGCAGTTGGGATGACCCTAAAGATCATCGGTTGGCACAACTGCCGCCCAAGGCTTAGCATTCACCACAACCGCAGAGTGATTTGGCGGACGATGTACAGTGGGCCCCGTCAGTCGACCGGGGCGCCAGCACGCGCCCCGGTGTCCTATTTAGCTTCCAGTGCCGTGAAAGCACGCGCCAAATCACTCTCGGTTGTGCACTGCTTGCGGCAGTGACTCGTAAAGCCTTCTAAGTCGCCCCTTGGGCGAGCTTCAGTCGGGCAGCCTCTTTCCATCCTCTATCTTGCGAACGTAGTGACGCTGGCGGCTGATAGCCCTGAATGATCGCGGCGGCCCATACGGTTGCTTCCGCCCGTGTAGCAGGGCGATATTTCTCTTCCAGCGCCCCGTCTACGAATCGGCTGAAATTCACCCGACCATCGGGCATGAAGTCCATTACCCATCTTTCAGTGCCTTCCTGGTTATCCATAAAAACCTCGGTTGTATGTGGCTGCTGTACCCTGGTACCCAGAAAGCCCCAGTGAAGGGGCTGCGGCGCATTTGTTACCGGGCCTGCGCCTCTCGGCAGTGGCCCTGGAGTCAGCCGTACTCTGTTTGGTGGATCAGGGCGGGCAGTTCGTCGGGCTCTGCTGCAGCGCTGCCCGCAGGGGCGCCACACAGGTTCTCTGCCGAGATTAGGATCAGTTGCAACAGGAACAGCAGCATCAGTTCGCCTGGGCGTAATCGCAGGAATCATCAATACCCATCTGCCGCCGGCGGCGGGCGGCGGCCAGGCAGTCGCCTGTTTCGTTGCGGGGGCGGTACTTGCTGCTATGCCCCCAGAACGCACGCCGTGGCTTGCTCTTGCGCCGAGTTCGGGCGCCGTACTTCAAAGGCTCCAGATGGACTTCAAAAGCGGGCGCGGCATTGCTCATGACGCCAGCAATGGCCAGGATCTGCGCGCTAGACAAACGGCTCATGATGCGTGACCCATCTTCTGATCTTTTTCCCGCGGCGCAATTTTAAGCGCTGCAGGCTCGGCGCCATCAGGCTCAACCAGGCCGGGGCCATACACACACCCGGGCGCCTGGGTCTGGCGCAGTGCTTCACTCTGTGCGCGGGATTTCTTCTGCTCCAGCACAACGGCGCGGCTCAGCGCCAGCAGTGCCTGCACCGCTTCATCAATTTCCTTGCAGCACTGCGCGCTTTCGCGGGCCGTCAGGTGGTTATCAGCCATCGCGTCATCAATCGTGCGCATCACATCGCCGTGCTGGTGGGCCGCACTCAAAACCGCTTTCATCAGGCCACCACACTCGGATTCGTCATCTACCGGCTGGGACTGGACGCCCAGTTCAACCCCCATGGCGGCGTGAATGCGCGTGGTGCCGGTGGCTATCTGGATAGCCAGCGACTCACGCAGGGTCAGCTTATGCGTTTCGTTCTGGGCATTGGCTTTGTTCAGCAACACCTGGTGTGACATACCCACGCGCGAGGCAATTTCCTTCGCAGGAATGGATGAGTCGTGAACGGTGGCATAGATGGCGGTATCGATGTGGTCCATGTTTGAAAGTCCTTTTGATAAACGTGTTTTGATGGCGCCGGCCAACTTATGCTTTGGGTATGGGAGTGCCGAAGACGATTTGATGGGCGGTCACCTTGCCATCAGTTGCCACTTCGATTTTCACCGCCCGGGCAGCCGGGCACTTACGGCGGCCGATGGCATAGTGTTTGATGCACGACTCGGTGACCCCAGCGGCTTTTGCCAGCTTCTGGCGTACAGAGACGCGCTCTTCAACAGGGAATGAATCTATGTATTCTTTAAGCGACACAGGGATAGCCTCAGCGAAACTTCATATGCAAAGAATACAAAACGTATCCTTTTCGCGCAAGCGATGCGATACAAAATGTGGCATTGATCAGAACGGTACAAGTTGTACCATTCTCGGTATGACTACATGGCAAGCACGGGCTAAGGCCCGAATGAAGCACCTGGACCTGACACAGGAAGACCTCACCACCCCGCTGGGCGTTAAAACGCGCGGTGCAGTAGGGCATTACTTCTCAGGAAGGCGGCAGATCAATATCGACCAGGCAACCGCACTGTGTACGGCCCTACAGATGTCTTATGAAGAGCTTTTTGGTGCCGAAGAATCGCGGGCGGCCGAAGGCGCCGCTTCATACGCATCCCCGCCGGAAAAAAAAGCAGCTGAACCTACCTACAGCCTGGGCGCGGTGGCTCCCTGGGATAGCAGCACGCCGCTGGGTGCTGATGAATTGGAGTTGCCTTTGTTCAGGGAAGTTGAACTCGCGGGTGGGCATGGCCGCACCCAGGTACAGGAAAACCATGGCGCCAAACTGCGATTTGCGCGCTCCACACTGGCGCGCAAGGGCATAGACCCATCTGTGGCGGCCTGCTGCTTTGTCAGTGGCGACAGCATGGCCAGAGTGCTGCCCAACGGCTCTACCGTGGCAGTAGACACCAGCGCCACGCACATTGAAGACGGTCAGATGTACGCCATCGATCACGGCGGGCTGCTGCGGGTAAAATACCTGCACCGCCTACCCGGTGGGCGCGTTAAGGTCAGCTCCGAAAACAAGGAATATCCAGACGAAGTACTGGAGCCTGAAAGCCTGGATGAATTCCGCGTCGTAGGCCGGGTGTTCTGGTATGCCGTCTTGTTGTAACCAAAAATGGACTTCATAGGTGGGGTATGAACGAAGGAAAGCAATGCCTGAAATGCGGGTACTCACGCGCTGAAGATGATCCGCCCCCCTCCTCCCAGTGCCCAAAATGCGGGGCTATCTACGCCAAGGTCGAAGCCCACCAAGCCCACCAAGCCCAGGCTGCGGATGAACGACCAGCCAGACCAAAGCCTGAACCCACCAATAAGCCCTCCAAACTGAAGCGTGCTGGCATATATGGGGGAGCGATTATAGCCCTCGCGGTCGTTACGGAGTTGCTGCCCGATCGCCGACAAGTGGCGACCGAAAGTCAATCGGCGGCGGCCTCGACCACAACGACGGAAGAACCACTCGACACAGAAGAAGCGCTTCGAAACATCGAATACATTGTCACCCACGCCACAATCCATGCGAAGCAAATTTGCACGGATGACTGGACCAAGAGAGGGGTGCTGGACACCCGCATGTACAACCACTGTCTGGAGCAACAGATAGAGGCCATGCGGGACCTTGAGTACCTAATTGCCGAGAACAACACATCCCGCTACTACACACTCTCGCTATTCCACTGCAGGCGCGAGTGGACGGATCACGGCATAGTAAACCCGCGCATGGTGAGACACTGTCTTGAGCAAGAGGTAGAGGCGTGGAAGGACATTGATTATTACAAAACTATCTACGATCGCGAGCTGATAGAAGAACTGGCGCATCAAGGGATGATGCGGTATCGAAGCTGGCGAATGGCAGCCTATCACATGAAGGCGGCGCTTGACCGATGACTGAGGCATCATGCGGCGGCGTTCACTATTGGCGCTGCTGGTGCCTATTTACATGGTGATTGTGAAACCCAAGGGGTGAACTCACTATCACCTATAAACGCAATATCAGTGAGCAAAAGTAAGCTGCGACAACGGCCAAGGAGGCAAAAGGATGTCGACAGATAGCAAGGCATGGAACGGTGGCGTGCATGACGCGCACGGCCAGCCAATCCAGCAACGACTCCGCAAAACTGCACTGCAACAGCGTAATGTCGATGAGCTTATCGGGATCTGTCGTGGTATCTCGATTGACGGCATGGTAAGCCAAGCCGAACTTGAACCTTTCTACATCTGGCTGCATAGCCGGCCAACATTGATCGATGTATGGCCTGGAAATGTGCTGTATGCACGACTCAAGGATGCCTTTGAAGACGACTTCATTGACAAGCATGAGGCGCAAGATATTCTCGACCTGCTTCTGAGTGTAGTGGGAGGCGAACCAGATATACAGACCAGCACCGATACGAGCACCGGCGAAATAGTTGCGGTGCATAAATCGGCGTCATTGCCGATTACCGAACCGGAAAATATTCAAACAGAAGGGTGCTACTTTGTCCTAACTGGTAGATTTGCGGCTGGACCCCGCAAAGAATGGGAAAAGTTGATTATCGAAGGCGGTGGGATATGCCAAAAATCCCCGACGACACGAACTGACTACGTGGTGATTGGTACGGTTGGGAGTCGTGACTGGGCGCATTCAACCTGGGGCCGCAAAATAGAGGCGGCCGTCGAACTCCAGAAAGGCGGGCATAAGGTCGAAATCATATCTGAAGAATACTGGATATCACGCATAGGCTTGAAAGACGCTAACGCCTAGCGGCCATATTTACGGCGAGAGCCGAAGCATCCTCCCAAGCCCGCCCTGAGCGGGCTTTTTTGTATCCATTTTCCGGCATAACGCATCTTTTCGTATCCTTATAAAATAAAGATACAAAATGTATTGACCTAAATAGATCTGTTTTGTATCTTTTACTCCATCAGACACACATTACAGCGATGGAGCACGTCATGGACGACCACACAGTACAAACCTTCATCTTCCTGGGCTGGATGATTGGCTCTGCTTTCGGGCTGGTGTTCATAGCCACATTGCTGGGCGCTGGGGATGTGATTCGCGCATGGCATTGCGGCGAAGACTGGCGGGGAACGCTCGCCAAACACCTCAAAGAGTTCTGAGCAAATGAGGGCCCTACTCGCGTTCATGATCTTTGTGGCTGTTGTTGCCTACGGCTCCACAGAGATAGCCAAGCAGTTCGATACCAGCGACATAGCCTCTGCCCGCCGAGCCCGGGAACACTTGATTGATCACGCCGGCGAATAGCCTGCTCACCCTAACCCACAACCGCGCCAGGGAAGACCGATGCCCAAACAAACCCACACCTTCAAGCTTGCCGAGAAAGCCCTGAACGCCGCCCTCAAGTGGGCCGATCCAGAATTCGACAGTGTAGCCGCCTGCGATATCGAAATTGCGCTGCTGCAGCTGCACATCAACAACGGCATGGAAGCAGAAGATCGCGAGCGGGCAGAACAGACCATCAACCATCTGCGCCTGCACGGCCGGCGCTATAACCAGCACCGCGACTACGGCGAGTCCAAGGCCCGCAAAGCCGCCTGATACCCACAACCCACCAGCAGACAGGAATCACCATGAACTTCTTCAAGAACGCGATCTTCTATTGCCTCAAAGACTGCCCCGTGCAGGAAGCCCTCGAAGCGGCCCTGGCCGAAGGTGCCTTTGTACCACCCGGCACTCAGGAAATGACACGCAGCGGCTGGGTGGCGCCAGCTGAAGGCCTGGACGAAAGCCTGGTACTGGCATCGGAAACCCAGGAAGGCGGCCATGCAATGACTATCACCCTGCGCACCGATACAAAAATCATCCCTGCGGCAACCCTGCGCGATCACGTAGAAGCCCAGGTAAAGGCCATCGAAGAGCAGCAGGGCCGCAAAGTCTTCAGGCGTGAACGCACCCAGCTGAAGGATGAAGCCATCCTGGATCTGCTGCCGCGTGCCTTCACCCGCCGGCAGCACACCCGCGCGCTGCTCATCCCTGCCGCCGGCCTGCTGGTGGTCGAGGCCACAAGCTACCGTATCGCCGAAGACCTGCTGAGCGCGCTACGAGGCGCCCTGGGATCGCTGCGCGTCACCCTGCCGGACGTTAAGCAGTCACCGGGCGCCATCATGAGCCAGTGGATTGAAGGCGCAGCCACGCAAATCGGCCGATTCACCGTACTTGATGAGTGCAACCTGCGCAGCACGCTGGTGGAAGGCGCCGACATCAAGCTCCGCGGACAGGATCTGGCCAACCCCGATATCGTGGCGCATATCGGCAACGGCAACCTAGTCACCCGCCTGGCGCTGGAATGGAACGACTACCTGGTGCTGCGGCTCTGTGAAGATCTGCGAGTGCTGCGCATCTGCACCACCGACACCTTCAATGAGCAGCGCGCCGATGAAGCCGACGACCTGATTAAGTGCCAGGCCGATCTGCTGCTGATGGCTGCCTGTCTGCGGCAGCTTTTCAAAGACATCACCGGCGCCTTTGGCGGCCTGGTCGAAACCCCTGTCGCCGATAAAACCGCAGCCTGAGCCTAAAACCCAAGGAGGGAAACATCATGTTAATACTGACCCGTCGTGTGGGCGAAACCCTGATGATCGGCGATGACGTTACCGTCACCGTGCTGAGTATGAAGGGGAACCAGATCCGCCTCGGCGTTAACGCGCCAAAGGAAACCACCGTCCATCGCGAGGAAATCCACCAGCGCATCAAGGAAGAAAAGGCGGTTAAGGAGGCCAAGGAAGCAGAGCTGATAAAGGGGCTGTACCTGTTCGCCTTTCGCGAAATAGACACGCAAAAGCCGCTGCTCTGGATCGCCACTGAACGCTCCAATCTAAGTGGCGTAGAGGCAGACGCCGCCATACTCGCGCTATTTCACAGTGAGTGCCACGGCTACCCCCTGGATGAGTTCTACATAGAGCTGATCTGGACGCCCGATATGGTCTTTTATCACGACACCGATCTTGCCTGCGAGGCTGAGAATTCCATCTACGCTGCGCTGGTGGCCGAGTGTCGCATCACTCACCAGGCAACACCCTTTGTTGTGCCCATGCCCACCAGCACGCAGGAAACACTGGCCGTCGAACTGGAAGGTGCAGCATGAAAGCCGATATCGACTACGAAATTTCCATCGACCGTGCGTCCAGTCAGTACGCGATTTTCAAAGGGTTCGAAATCGTGTTCGGCTTTACGCCCTACACAACCGAGGCTGATGCGGAATACGCAGCGCGCGCCTGGGTATCTGAGCGAACCGATAAGGAACCCACCTTCATATATCCGCGGATTACCAGCATGAAGATGACGCGCTGCCGCTCTACAAAGAGGGCCGCGTCATGAATTGCGAATGTAAGACGGAATTTGAAGCCAAGCTCGCCGAGCGTATGAAAGCGGACCTCCCTGAAGGTCATGCCGACTACAAAGCCGAACTGGACAACTACACCCTCGGTATTTCAGATGCTGGCTTGCGCTTGGAAATGATCATCCCCTACAAGGGGCGCGTTCAGGTTCCGAAGAAAGCCGGCGGCCTGAAAACCCAAAAGATTGATACTTGGATTAAGGCGGCATTCTGCCCGTTCTGCGGCGTCGCGACAGCGCCGGTGGCGAAGGAAGGTGCCATATGAACACCGGACAGCAGGCGGTCGAGATAAGCGCCAAGCTATACCAGTGCCGGGATCAGCAAATATTCCTGGGCGGGGCAGACAAATTCAAAGCAACAGTTCAGAAGTGGCGTCCACTGTTCGACAGCGCCATGAAGGAACACAACTGCGGACCGATAAAAGCGCTCACCGTGCTACTGGATCGGCTGGAAAAGAGCGCGCATAACGACGGCATGGCGATGCACTTGCTGTGCGCTGTGGCCTGCGAACTGGCAGAGCCTGGCGTCACGGTCGGGAAGGAAGGTGCGGCATGACTTCGCGGATGAAACTAAACCCGCTCGATTTCAATACCCAGTACGGCCTGGCGCTTGACGAAATCGACCACGAAATAAATGTTGATCTCTTCGCAGGCGGTGGTGGGGCTAGCACCGGGATCGAAATGGGCCTTGGCCGCCCTGTTCATATTGCAATCAACCACAACCCGGCGGCGATCAGCATGCATCAGGCCAACCACCCCGGCTGCCTGCACCTGCAAACCGATGTCTGGACTGTCGATCCCGTGGCCGTGCTCGCAGGGCGTCGGGTTGGGTGGTTCCACGCATCCCCGGATTGCACCCACCACAGCCAGGCCGCAGGCGGGCAACCGCGCAAGAAAGAGATCCGGGATTTATCGTGGGTCGTGATCAAGTGGGCCGGCATCGGCAAGCCCCGCATCATCAGCCTGGAGAACGTGAAGCAGATCCGCCAGTGGGGCCCGCTCGTCGCCAAGCGCTGCAAGACCACCGGGCGCGTTATGCGACTGGATGGAACCGTTGCCAATCCCGGCGAGCGTGTACCGCGCCATGAGCAGTACCTGGTGCCGAACAAGAAGCGCAAAGGGCAAACGTGGCAAAAGTTCCGCGCCTGTCTAGAGGCGCTGGGGTACCACGTCGATCACCGCATTCTGAAGGCCTGTGACTTCGGCGCCCCAACGAGCCGCGAGCGTCTATTCATGGTTGCCCGTCGAGATGGCGAGCCGATCATATGGCCTGAACCCAGTCACGCAGCGCAGCCGGCCAAGGGCCAGAAGCCCTACCGCACGGCCGCTGAATGCATCGACTGGGCTGTGCCAGGCAAAAGCATCTTCGGCCGCAAGAAGCCGCTGGCAGAGGCCACCATGCGACGGATCGCCAAGGGCATCAAGCGCGAGGTGTTAGATAGAGCCCAGCCCTTCATCGTGCCGATAGCAAACTGGAGCCAGGAGACGGTACACCCAGCAGACCAGCCGCTGAACACCATTACGGCATGGCCCCGTGGCGGATCATTCGCGCTCGCAACAGCATTCCTGGCGCAAGCGAACGGCGGGTTCAACACCACGCACTCCAAGCCGCTCAGCGACCCGATGACCACGGTGACAAACACCGGCAGCCAGCAGCAGCTGGTAACGGCCAACCTGGTGCACCTGCGCGGCAACTGTGACGCGCGGGCGGTGGATGACCCACTGCACACCATCAGCGCCGGCGGGCAGCACCATGCACCGGCAACCGCCTTCCTGTCCCGTCAGTTCGGTGGCAGCGTTGGCCAAGGCATTGATGAGCCAGCCCCGACGATCACCGCAGGAGGTGGCGGAAAGTCCGCTCTGGTTGAGATCAAGCTGGCAGCAGATGCCGAGGCCGGCGCCCTGTGCTGTGCCGCCTTCCTGATGCGCTACTACGGCGAAGGCGGACAGTGGGGCGATCTGCGCGAGCCAATGCACACGCTAACCACCAAGGCCCGCTTGGCTCTGGTCACCGTTTGGATAGGCGGCGACCCATACGTGATTGTTGATATCCATCTGCGCATGCTCCAGCCCCATGAGCTGTACATGGCGCAGGGCTTCCCGCCGAGCTACATCATCGACCGGGGGCACGACGGGCGCAGGCTCACGAAATCCGAGCAGGTGCATATGTGCGGCAACTCAGTGAGCCCACCGCCGATGGCCGCCATCGCCCGAGCAAACAACCCATGGCAAAGAAATAGTCAATTTCTCGCAGCATAAGGATCGAAAGCATGACCATCACCAACATCGATCTGCCAGCCAAGCTGCTGCGTGCGGCCCAGGAATATCAGGCCGTGAATGATGTCCGCTATTACCTGAATGGCATTGTGATAAATACGGCAGGGTATATCGGATCCACCAATGGTCATTGCGCATTTTGGGCGCAGTGCGCCGAGGCCAAACAGCTCAAAAACACCATCATTATGAATATCGGTGGCGCTATTCCAGCCAAAGCCGAGACGGCGCATATCTCACTGCATGAGAACGGAAATGCGGGCTATATGTGGTTCTCCTGCGAGCTCGGGCGGCACGTCCTCAAAAAAGGATCAAAAGTGTACCTTGGCCTGAATCTGGTAGATGGCACGTTTCCGGATCTGGAGCGAGTGATGCCAAAGGGCGAACTGGTGGCGACACCCGCAATCGGCCTTAACCCAAACTACATCGCCAAAGCGGGAAAAGCGGGGCGGGCCCTGGGCTCAAAGAGCCCCACGGTCGAACTGAGGTTTCGCGGGGCTGATAGTTGCATAGAAATGCTGCTCAAGCATGCGGACTACAACGCCAAAGTCATTGTGATGCCGTGCGAGATATAAGGAGCAAACCAATGATCATCACCACCTATGAAGCCTGGTGTGACGCTCAGCGCGCTCTGGCGACAGACACTGCCTGCGATGAATGCGAAAGCAGCGGCTGGATTGAATGTGACCTGGGGCATGAGCATAAGTGCGACACCTGCGAGAGCAAAGGGCATTACCTTTCGCTGGACGGTGAAACAAAACTCAACCTCAGCCACGGGCTGTACTTCCACGCAGCCATCGCCGACATCAAGGCGATGTGCCTGTGGACCAGGCGGGATTTTCTGGCAGAAGTCGGGCCCTTTGTGCGAAGCGCGCGGGGTTACGACAAGCCGACAGATCGGAGCAATGCAGATGATTACTTGGCTGGTTTACCGCAATCGCCGTCTGGTCATACAGATATTCACCCACTGCAGGCCTGCCTGGCGTAATAGCGAGGCGGCGAAGCGGGCGGCAGAGCTCTATCGTCTCGATCCGGCAGACCACATCAGCGTCCAGAGAGTCGGACGCTAACCCACCGTTCCAGTGTGCAGTCGGAACCCACGGCCAGCAGGGCGAGGTAATCGATATGAAAGGCAAGCAACGGAATGACGGCAAGCCCCGCGGCATGACGGTCGCGCAGATCAGAGCCAAAGAGGATGTGGCGCGCGGCGCAAAACTATGGGAATGCCCCTATAAGTCTCAGGCCTGGAAGTCCGTCTGGCTACGGGCCTATGCAGCGGCCCAGCAACAACAACTGCTCAATTAATCAAGGAAATAACCATGGCGCGCGGCGTAAATAAAGTAATTCTGGTGGGCAACCTCGGCGGAGATCCGGAAGTGCGTTACATGCCCTCCGGTAATGCGGTGACTAACGTAACTCTGGCCACCAGCGACAGCTGGAAAGACAAGAACACTGGCCAGATGCAGGAACGCACCGAATGGCACCGAGTCGTGTTCTTCAACAAGCTGGCCGAGATCGCCGGCGAGTACCTGCGTAAGGGCTCACAGGTCTACGTCGAAGGCGCACTGCGCACCCGCAAGTGGCAGGACCAGAGCGGCCAGGACAAATACACCACTGAAATCGTCGCCAGCGAAATGCAGATGATCGGCAGTCGCCCGGCGGGCCAGCAGGACGGCCAGAACTCGCGCCCACCTGGCCAAAGCAACAGCCAGGGGTATGCCGGCAACGGGCAGCAATACGGACAGCAGCCTGCAGCGCAGCAGAACAGCCGCCCGCAGCCGCAAAATCAGCCAGGCCAGCAGGTTGCCGGCGCTGGGTACGGCCCAGACCCAGGCGTGCCTGAGTTTGACGACGATATCCCCTTCGAGGTCTACCACAAACACCTGCACAGCTAGGAGTACCGCGCGATGAGCAATCCACACCAGCGCCTGGTCAAGCTGGGCGACATGATGGGCGACGGGCTGCATCTTGAGCCGGATGGGAAATGGATCGCCCGGGAATACAAAGCCACGCTGCGCGAGCTGGGTATTGCCATCCCGCGGAAAAACAACACTCCGCAGATCAATGAACGTATGACGGTCCGCGTGAAGCAAGTCGTGTGCACCCAGTGTGGCGGCGCGCTGGTACAAACCCGGTCAGGATCCAAGCGCGCCCGGTGCGCATCATGCCCGGCAAAATTCAAACTACTGAAGTGAGAAAGGCAGCATGAGCAACACATACAAAACGGGTGACCGAGTACCCACCAGCACCCTGGCTGATCGCCTGGATGAGCTTTCAGAGGCCGTAACCAAGGGCGATACCAGCCCATTTGTCATGCGTATACCGGCCGAACTGGATCACTGCCCTGATCTGGTGATGAGTCAATCCGCAGTCAGAATGCGGGAGCTTGATGATCGGCTGAATACAGTCGAGATCGTATCCAATATATACCGGGCGCAGTTCGAGAAAGCTGAGCGCGGGCTGAACCTGCGGGCGCAGGACTTTCGCTTTATGTGCGAATCGGCGCAGCAGGTTGAAGCGCTGCTGGGCATAAAGAGCAATGGCGGGACAGGAATGGAGCCCATCATGGAAGAGGTTGAACAACTGAAGGCTGAGCGTGATCGGCTGCTGGACGGCTACCCCGAAGGCATGACGCCCACCGATGTGCGCAAGCTGAAGGAGTACAACGCCGAGCTCGCACAGGAAAACGGCGAACTGAAAGTAGCCTGCGGCGGCCTTATGACCCAGCGGGATGTGGCAAGAACCCAGCTGAGTCTTATTGAAAACACAAAGACAATGGCTAAACCGGCACTCGCGGAAAGCTATGAAGACCTGCGGCGACAGTTTAGTAATTTATGGACAGCCTACACCGCGCTAGCGAAGACCGTTAAGTTTTACCAAGATAGAGACTATGAGGTGAAGTGGGCTGAAATTGCAGTCTCTGCTGGTGAGGTTGATGGCCTTCGCGCTGCCAATCAAACCCTTACCGAGCAGCTTTTGGCTGCTGAGGCGGGCGCTGGATTCAAAGCGCAACTTGATGCTCTGCAGAGAAAGTCTGAACACCTGCAAAGCGAAGCCCAATGCCAGGCGAAGATGGCCAACACACTGCGCGCCACCGTATTTGAAATCTATAAAGCGGCTGGTGTGCAAAAAGGCGACTGGAACGGCGGGCGGCCAATCATTGAAAAGCTGGCGTATCTGAATGCGAAGCTTATGGCTGAAAAGGACAAGCGAATCACTGCTGATTATGAGAACAAGACACGCGAGAAAACTATTCGATCGCTGATTTCGCGTAATGTGCAGATGCGGCGGGATCTAAGAGCGCACGCGGAACAGCCTGAGCCTTGTAAGGCAGTCAAATCAGAGGTGATTTCGGGCGTTCGCATGGATGAACTGGACGCCTCCCTAGAAGTGGAAGCCTGGTTTGCGGATGTTATAGAGCGGCGTAACTATCGAGCTGAGTCCAGCTCATGTATGCGGCACCACGGGTTTGAGGCGGGCTGCGGGAAGGTGGCGGTCCTATGGGTTAATAACCGCCCCGTCGCCACTGCCGTATTGCTGCGCGACGAATTCAACTACACCACTTTCTTTGGATCAGAGCTTGACTGGCCAGCGGTGTCTGCCACCACGGAGCAGCAGCCATGAAAGCCCGCGGCGCTGAATCATTAAAGGCCATGGCCGAAAAGCGGCAACAGATATGCCGCAACGTACCCCCATGCCCCGAGTGCGCAACCAGGCAGGTACAGCTGGTAAACGTAAGCGATGACTTCCCGCTCTGGAAATGCAGGCACTGCGGGAACAAGTGGAATGGCAAGACAGCACAGGAGAGCAACCAATGACAATGCTTAACGCTCAAGGTCTGCTCGGCGAGCGCAAACTGTCACCCAAGGAAGTGGCCGAAATTCTGGACTCCACGGTGGCGACGCTGGCGGTGTGGCGCAGCACCGGCCGACACAAAGAGAAACTGCCCTTTCTCAAGATCGGCGCAAAAGTGCGCTACCTGGAGCGGGATGTGGAAGCCTTCCTTGAAGGCTGCAGGCGCACCGAAACCGATACTAAAGCCAAATAGGATCTGCCGTGGCCAGTGTAAAGGAAAAAGTTATTAATCAGGCGCTGGCGCGCATCGAGCGCCGCCTGACTTCCATTCGTGGCGTCCTTGATGCTAATCCGCTGTCTGATCTGTGCGAGGTCAGGGAAAAGGCAGCGGCGTTGCACGACGCCTGTTTTGCGGGCGACAAGCGCGATCATGACGGATTCATAAAGGGCCTGGATCCGCTGGTGAAAGAAGAAGCGCGGCTGCTGCGGCTGGCAAAGCGGCAGCTGCGCGACTCGATGAAATTGATAGATAAGCAGGTAGAGCTTGAGTTTGAACGGGGTGAACTCATCCGCGAGCTATCGATGATCGATTTCAGGAATAGCCTTCGCGGCAGTTAGCCCTTACCCGCCAGCCGCTCCAGCAGTTCCGCTTTTTCCGCCTCGCTCAGCCCATCCATAATAGCCCCCAGCTTATCCGTCTGCGACTCGCGCCCACTGGCGCGGGTGATGGCGGATACCGCCGTCTGAATCCCTACCCGTGTACTCTCTGCATCCAAGTGCGCATAGGTGCTGGCCGTGATGTTAATGTTCTTGTGCCCCAACACCTTGGCGATCTGCTGCAACCCCACCCCTTCGATCGCCTGCCAGCTGCCCAGGGTGCGGCGCAGGTCATGGATGGTCAGCCGTGCTTCAAGATCTGCAGGACGCAAGCCAGCGCGATGCGCGATGCGATTCCAGTAACGCTCGGTCTTAACCGGTATATGCGGCGAGCGCATGCCCGGGAATACATACCCAGTCTTGGCCTCAGCCTTGCGGCGGCGCAGGATCAGCACCGCATCTTCGATCAGCGGCACGCTATGGGCCCGCCGGCCCTTCATCTTGCGCCCCGGAATCGTCCAGGTGTTGCGCTCCAGGTCTACTTCGCTCCACTCCATTGTGTGCACCACCGCTTTACGCTGGGCAGTAAACAGCAGGATGAGCACCACATCCTGGTACAACTGATCTTCCTGCGCGATTGAGTCAAACAGCGGCGCCACCTCATCCGGGCGCAGGTAGCGTTCGCGCTTGGGTTGCTCGCGCCGATGCACGCTGGTAACGGGCGGCGCAACATCGATGCCGAGCTCGTCACTCGCATAGCGGTAAACACCCCTTAATACCGCGATCCAGTGGTTGTGCAGGCTCTGGTTGTATTGTTCGGTGCGCATATGATCACGCACTGCATCGGCGCTAATGTCCACCAGCTTGCGGCGGCCAAACACCGGCCGAATATGCAGCCGGTAATTGCGCTCATAGCTCACCCAGGTAAGGTGTCGCAGCTCTCCAGTGCTGACCTTATGTTTCAGATCAAACAGCCACTGCACCGCTACATGATCGAGCGTTGAGCTCTGCTGCGCCGTTCTGGCCGCGGCTTCATCCGGATCGATACCGGCGTTAAATGACGCCGCATATTCAGCGGCTTTGCGCCGGGCCTGGTCCACCGTCCACTGCCCGAAACGGCCGATACTGCGCTCGACCACGCCGCGCTCTTTATGCCGGGCCCGATAGTAAAACGTCTTGCCACCGGTGGGGGTCACTCGCAGGGTCAGCGACGGCAAAACCTCGTCGGCATACCGAGTGCGCTTCTCGACCACCAGCTTCTCAGCCCAGCTTTTGGTGAACTTAATTCTCATATTGAGCCCTGGCCCACACCGGGCCCACATTTCATATCAATTTTCATTGTATTCGTCGCATTGCCATTAAACATCAACTTCCGCATATTTCGTAACAATATCAACTATATAGCATCTTTATTAAGCTGAATATATCTTCCTAGATAAGTGCGTTGCGTAATTGTCCGTCATACCGCCGATGAAATCGAGCGCGCGGCGGTAGGCATCATAGAGCGGCAGCTGCGGCGAGGGCGCATGAATCCCCATCAGGCTGATAATCTTCTCGCTGCGATAGCCCAGCCCGCTGGCGCCCTTGAGGTGCTGATCATGCACCGCCCGGCAGAAGGCTTCGAGCAGCACACCCAGGCTGCCATAGGCACCCACCTCAAGCTCCGTCTTGCGGGTATCGGGGAAGACCCGGGTTTTCGCCAGCTGCTTGGCCCGCAACAGTCCCTCCCGTACGCCGGTATCACCATCAGCCAGCAACTCGCCACCGTAGTTTCCGGCCATAATGGCGGCATAATTGCGGCTATAGGCACTCAGCGCCGAATCGATCATGTTTTCCATCGCCGTACCGCGCAGCGCTGAAATCTTGCGCCGCGCCGACGCCTGGGTCGCAAACAGGGTATCGTCGTATTCCAGATCCCCGCACAGCTGCAGCAGGATCGGCTTGACCTCGTCGAAGCTAAGAATGTTCAGCTCTATGGCATCCTCCAGGTCGAGAATGGCGTAGCAGATATCATCCGCCGCCTCCATCAGCCAGGTCAGCGGATGGCGACTCCACCAGTGCTCACCCAGGGGTATCAGTCCCAGCGACTGCCCCAGCTTATCGAGGATCACCCGCTCGCTCTGAAAGCTGCTGAACTTGCCCTTGGCCGTGGCACGCTCCACCGTCCAGGGGTATTTCAGCAGGGTTCCAAGGGTCGGGTAGGTCAGACGCAGGCCGCCATCCAGCAGGTGATTTTCTATCCGCGTGACCACCCGAAAGCCCTGGGCATTACCCTCAAAGGTTTCCAGATCGGCACGTTCCGCCGGCGCCAGGGACTGCGTCAGCTCACGGCTGGCCGGGCTGCGAAACCAGTCCCTAATGGCATATTCGCCAGCGTGGCCAAAGGGGGGATTGCCAATATCGTGGGCCAGGCAGGCCGATTGCACTATAGTGCCCAAGTCATGGGGGCTGATCCAGACAGGCAGTTGATCCGCAATCAGCTCGCCAACACGAATTCCCAGGGTGCGCCCCACGCTGCCGACTTCAATGGAGTGCGTCAGGCGGGTATGAATATGATCATTCAGCGCCAGCGGATGTACCTGTGTCTTGCGGCCCAGGCGACGAAAGGCACTGCAAAAAACAATGCGGTCATTATCCTTGTGAAAGTGACTGCGCCCGATCTCCTGCGGGCTGACCTGCTCATGGCCATAACGCTGCGCGGTCAAGAGCCTGTCCCATTGCATTGTCATTACGCACGACTCCAAAGATTGCATGATTCGCTGCCCCTGCGCCCTGCTCTTTTTCCCAATAGAGCCGCGGCCACGGGCAGGTGCGGCCTTTGGCCGCAAATATCGAGTATACCCCGACACCCTGGCCTGCGCGTCCCGCGTGACCGACGGACCTATTCAAGACCTTGCACGGAACTAAATTCAAACAACAGTTTCAAAGAGCTGAACCTGAGATAAATCAGATGATCGCCAGACCCAACATCCATAACGCCGATACCAGCACGGGTCTGCGAGGGCGCGGCTCAGGTTCAACATTCGAATGCCGCGCGGTAAAGAACTAAACACAAACCGCTATTTTCCCAAGGACGGGCACCACAGCGCAGGGACAACAGCATTATGCGTGAGACGATCCACTGGAGTCTTGCTGGCACGGGAGTCGGCCTGAAAAGCTGCCATCTTGATGACATCATCAACGCAGGCGAGGATATTCGCTGGCTTGAAATCCTGCTGGATCAGCATTTGGTCAAGGGTGGCGCTGCACTGCACAGCCTTGAGCGGCTGCGCTGCAACTACCCACTCACCCTGCACGGTGCCGGTCTGGCTCTGGGATCCAGTGCCCCGCTGGACATGCACTACCTCGCCCGCATCAAGCACATGGCCAATCATCTGGATGCCAGCTGGATATCCGATCATGTCTCCTTCGGCACTCTGGGAAACTGCTTCAGCCATGAGCTTCTGCCCCTGCCCTACACCGAGGAAGCGCTGGATCACATCTGCGCGCGCATCCAGCAGGTGCAGGAATACCTCGGCCGGCGCATCCTGCTGGAAAATCCCGCCTGCTACCTGGGCTATAATCACTCCACCATCTGCGAAGGCGAGTTTCTGGCCGAAATGGCGCAACGAGCGGATTGCTATCTGCTGCTGGATCTTAACAATTGCTATGTAACCCAGTACAACCTGGGAGTTGATGCCGAGCAAACCCTGGCGCGGCTGCCAGCCAGCCGGGTACGTGAAATTCACCTGGCGGGCTTCGATGACCAAGACACCTATCTGCTGGATGGCCACAACTGCGCGGTACATGAGCCGGTCTGGGCACTCTATGAACAGGCCCAGCAGCGGTTCACCGCCACCCCGACACTAATTGAATGGGAGCACGATACCCCGCCGCTACCCGTCATTCTGAATGAGGTCAGCCGTGCCCGGCAGATCATGCAGCAACATATAGATGCCCGAAGGCGGTACTGATGCGGCTCGCCGATTTGCAGGCGGCGCTGCAGGCCGAAATGGAAGGCGAACCCAGTACCGAATTGCGTCAGCTCGTTACCAGCTCAAGCCTGGCACCCGAACAGTGCCTGCAGCTCTATCGGGATCTGCAGGCCCGGGCGCAAACCCAGGCGCTGCAGCAACTATACCCGGTCACCGCCCGACTGCTGGGGCCACAACTGTTTGCGGCCCTGAGTCAGCAGTACAGTCAGTCTTTGACCCGCCCTGATAATAACGGGGTGTACGGTGACGGCTTTGCGGAGCTGCTTGAACAGTGTACTGAACGACACGACAGCCTGCGACATCTGCAATTTCTGCCAGAGCTGGCCACACTGGAATGGACCCTGCACCTTGCCTGGTGCGCCGGTGATGATCCGCCGTTGAGTTTTGACTCCCTGATATACATCCCTGAGTCCGAGCAGTATCGCCTGCGTCTGGTACCCAGCCAGGCGCTGCAGCTATTGCACTGCAGCTGGCCGGTGCTGGAAATCTGGCACAGCCATCAGCACGACAACAGCACTGAGCTGCATCTGAGTTATCGTCCACAATGGCTGTGCGTGTATAGACAGCTCGACAGCCCCCAGGTCGAATCCCTCACTGAGGTACAGGCATCCTTACTGAACGGCATACTGCGCGGTGACACCCTGTATCAACTAGGGCGCGCCGTACCGGACATCAATCAACACCTGAGCATGCTAATCTCTCGCCGCTGGATCACCCACTTCAAGCTGCCGCCCGATGTAACTGCTGCTGATAATTCGCGCAAGGGCTGATATACAGCCGCCAGCTCTGCCCGTTACATCAGCCGGACGCCTTGTAGCTGGCAAGCGCCGCTGCACGAGCATCCGGATAGACGATAATCGGCTCTATCCCCCGCACAGCGCTGCTAGCCACCGGATCCTGGCGCTGACGCGCCGGCAGCTGTGAAAGCTCCGGCAGCCAGTGACACACGAACTCATCCCGTGAGTCGAAACGCTGTGCCTGGCGCAACGGACTGAAAATACGAAAATAGGGCGCAGCATCCGCCCCCACAGACGCACTCCACTGCCAGCCCCCAAGATTGGAGGCAAAATCACCGTCAATCAGCTGCTGCATAAAAAACGCAGCCCCCAGGCGCCAGTCCACGCCCAGCAGTTTGGTAAGAAAGGAGGCTGTCACCATGCGCAGGCGGTTATGCATCCAGCCGGTGGCGAGCAATTGGCGCATGGCGGCATCAACAATGGGAAAGCCGGTCTCGCCGCGACACCAGGCAGCAAAAAGTTCGGGCCTTTGCTGCCACTGAATACGTGCCTCGACCTCAGGCCGAAAAGGCGCCAATCGGTTCAGGTCGGTGAAGGCCACCAGCAGATGGCGATAAAATTCGCGCCAGATAAGTTCAGTCACCCACTGACTCTCGAGCCAGCTCTCGCCAAGTCGCTGCTGCGCTACATTCAGACACTGACGCACCGACAGCTGTCCGGTATTCAGATAGGCCGACAGTGACGAAGTCGCCGCCAGCGCCGGAAAATCCCGCTGCTCGCCGTAGGCGCCCAGATCGACCTCGGCGAACCGGTACAGGCGGGCCGCTGCCTGCTCCTCACCTGGGGGCCAGAGCTGGCGATCGTAGGCTTCGCCCAACGGCGGAATCGGATCACTCACTATCGCCTGCGGCGGCTGGCGCAAGGGCGCCGGCAGGCACGCCAGGTCACGCCGCAGCATTTCCCTGCGCCAGACACGGCTAAAGGGCGTAAACACCTTGAAAGGCTCGTCCTTGGCACTCTGCACCGAGCCAGGCTCAAGCACCAGATCACCATGGCTGCCTTCGCAGCGCAGCCCCGCGCCGCGTAGTACACGTTTGACCTCGCGATCACGGCGGCGCTCATTGAGTGGATACTCGTAGTTAAAATAGAGCCCCTGTGCCTGCACCTCGTGACACAGTTTGAGCAAAGCCTCAGCGCAGTCGGCGTAGTCATCGACCTGCAGTATCCGCAGCGCAATATTACGTGACGCCAGATCATCGGCCAGGCATTGCAGCGAATCCCGCCAGAAGGCGAGTTTTCGCGGCGCATCACCGTGTTGTCGCCATTGCTCCGGAGTCAGTACCACCACCGCCAGCAGGGGCTGGCCCAGAGCTGCGGCGCCATGCAGTGCCGGATTGTCCGTCAGGCGCAGATCGTTGCGAAACCAGACCAGATTCATATGTAGTTGCGCAGCCCCAGCTTGTAGGGATGTGGATCCAGGTAGGATTGCTGTTTGATGTAATCCGAGCCGTGGCGCTTGAGATAGTGGCGCAGCAGTGTGAGCGGCACGACCAGATGAACCTCGCCGCGGTGATACTCGGCCACGCTGTCGAGAATCTCCTGCTTGCACTCACTGTCGATGGCCTTTTTCAGATAGCCAAACACATGCATCAGCACATTGACGTGGCTGTTACGGGTGGCACAGTGGCTCATGTGCTCCATAAAGCCGCTGATATAGGTCTGCATGGCGACCTCGATGGGCTCGCTATGGGCTTGCGCCAGATAACGCCCCAGGATGCGGTAACCTTCATAGCTATGGGCCATAAGCAGATACTTGCTCTGGCTGTGGAATTGCAGCAGTTCATGATAGCTGGGCTGCGCTTCCACCTTCTGTTTCCAGCGGTGCAACGCAAACACCCTGGCAATGAAGTTCTCCCGCAGCACCGGGTCATTCAGTCGCCCCTCCTCCTCAACCGGCAGCAAAGGGTTGGCCCGCATCAGCGCTTCAATAAAAATACCGCGCCCGGCCCCGTTGGGCATGCCGTTGGGGTGATACACCTTGACCCTTTCCATGCCACAGCTGGGTGAGCCCTTGATGACGATATAGCCACAGATGTCCGGCAGTGCTGCTGCGACCGCCCGCCCCTGCTCGGCCAGCGCTTGTGTTACATCCAGCGACGGATCCTTTGTACCCAGAGCTCTAGGGCTGGCAGCATCGCCTACCAGTCGAATGGGTTCCCTCGGAACACCCAAACCGACGGCAAGCTCGGGGCAGAACGGCTTGAAGTTGAAGCAGTCGGACAGCACATCCAGACAATATAGCGAGCGCTTGTGCCCACCGTTATAGCGCACCTTTTCACCCATAAGGCAGGCACTGATACCAATAGAAATGCGCTCTGCCTGCGTACTATCTGCCGTTATATCGTTCATGCTTAGTCCCTTTTAAAGCCCAATAAACGGCTGTACCAGCCGGACCATCAAGCCACTGAAACGCAAAGGCGCATCCGTGGCGATCAGGCAGATACAATCCTCGCCGCTGTCGCTGATCGGCTGATGGGAGATCTGTTCATCCAGATCGGCCACATCACCAGCCTGAAAACGCCCTAGCTCGTCACTGTAGGAGCCGCGTAGTATCAATGTTAGTTCATTGCCGCGGTGACTATGGTGTGGCACCGACAAGCCTGGCGCTATTCTCAGCAGTCGCGTGGCTCCGGGGCCACCCAGGCGCAGATCCAGTTGGCGCACACCCGGCACCAGAGTACGCCAATCCAGTTCATCAAGCGGCTTGTTCAGATACTGCGCCAGCGGCATCGGAATGTCTGCGTCCTGCGAGCGAACTCGCACTGGTGTCTGCATTTCTGGCGAACCGGCATTGGTTTCCAGCAATGCCAGCACCTGATCCAGCGCGTCCGGCGCCAGTGCAACCGGTGCAAGTTCCTCTAGCAAGGCCCCGCCAACAGCTTCCGCCTGGCGCATCCGTTGCTGACAATGAGCACAGCGATCTATATGACTGGCAACCAGCAGCGACATGCCTTCAGACAGCGAACCCGCCGCGTAAACCATCAGGGTCGCATCATCGAGATGGTGACGAATATTCATGATGACTCCCCCCACACCTGTTTAAGTTTCTCGAATCCGAGGCGCAGCCGGCTCTTGACGCTACCCAAGGGTATCCCAATGGCCTGGGCAATTTCGGAATGGCTGCGCCCCTCGTAGTAAGACAAATACAGTACTTGGGCCTGAGCTTCCGGCAGGGTGCGAATGGACTCCGCCATGCGCGTTGCCAGCACGGCATGCTCTCCGGCATGATGATCATCCGGATCGGGCTCCTCTGCCTCCAGCTCATAGAACTGGATTTTTTCGCGACGCAGGCGGTCGATACACAGATTGCGTGCAAGACGGAAAATCCAGGTACTGGCATTTGCCTTGGCCGGATCAAACATGTGGGCCTTGCGCCACACCGACAGCAGCGCTTCCTGCGCCAGTTCCTCGGCGTTGGCAGGCGTCATGCCCATACGGATGATGTACGCTTTGACTCGCGGAGCAAAGTGCTGGAACAGCCGACCATACTCGGACTTGTCCCGCGACTGGCCAAGTCCCGCCAGGCAGGCGCTCCATTCCTCTTTCACAGGGGGAGCCTGTTTGAATAAAGAGATGACTGCAGCCACATCGCCTCCGGACGTTTTTGTTTGTTCATTGTCCTGCTATACGTAAGTGCGGTATGGATGGATCAGTACGACAAAAGGACATTTAAAACACACAGCCGCTGATCTGAATGTATGGCCATCTTCGTACAGGGAGCTCAAAGATGCAAAGGAACAGGCCATGAACATCCAGGCGATACGTCCACTCAAAATCGCGGTCATTGGCTCGGGCATTTCAGGACTCTCCAGCGCCTGGCTGCTTAGCCAGCAACACCAGGTCACGCTGTTCGAAAAAGACGACCGCCTGGGCGGGCACTCCAATACGGTCGATGTGACCCACGGCACCAGCAGTGTTGCCGTGGATACCGGCTTTATCGTTTATAACCCAGTTAACTACCCCAACCTGGTGCGCTTTTTCGAGACGCTGGGTGTTCAAAGCCGCGAAACCGAAATGTCATTCGGGGTCTCGCTGGATGAAGGCCGACTCGAATACAGCGGTACCGGCCTGCCTGGCCTGCTGGCACAAAAGCGCAATATGCTGCGCCCGCGCTTCTGGTCCATGTTGCTGGATCTGTCACGTTTTTACCGCGAAGCGCCCCACTACTGCGAAGACCCTGACACCGCCAGCCTGACCCTGGGTGAACTGCTGCAGCGCGAACACTATGGAACTGCCTTTATTCAGGATCACTTGCTGCCCATGGGCGCCGCCATCTGGTCGACGCCAGTGGACCTGATGCTGCAATACCCGGCGCTGGCCTTCCTGCGTTTTTGCCAGAACCATGGTCTGGTTCAGCTCAAAGACCGCCCACAGTGGCGCACCGTCAAAGGCGGCAGCCGCAGCTATGTGAACAAGATAGAGGCCGGCCTGCGCCGACGCGGTGAGGTGCGCCTCAACAGCCATATCCGCCGTATTGTGCGCAGTGAAGGTAAAATCGTGCTGGAATTCCTGCACGGTGAACGGGAAACCTTCGACCATGTCGTTCTGGCCTGCCATGCCAATCAGGCGCTGCAGCTGCTACACACGCCCAGCACATTGGAGCAGCAATTGCTGGGGGCATTCAGCTATCAGCGCAACCGCGCCGTGCTGCATTCAGACTCCAGCCTGATGCCCCGCAGCAAGTCTGCCTGGGCCAGCTGGAATTACCTGGCGGCACAGCAACACAGTGGTCAACGGGAAGTCTCCGTAAGCTACTGGATGAACCGCCTGCAGCACCTGCCCGATGCATTGCCGCTGTACGTGACGCTGAATCCGCTACGCGAACCCGAGTCCGGCACCGTGCACCGCAGCTTCCTGTATGATCATCCAACCTTTTCGCTGGCCGCCCTGGATGCACAAAAGCAGCTGTGGGACCTGCAAGGCCAGCAAAACACCTGGTTTTGCGGCGCCTACTTTGGCTACGGTTTTCATGAAGACGGCCTGCAGGCAGGCCTTGCCGTGGCGGAAGAGCTGGGCGGACGTCCGCGCCCCTGGACACTGGATACGCCCAATCACCGTATCCACGTGAACCTAAAAGCTCGCCTGGTCGTGCCTGCATGAGCCTGTCGGCACTCTATTTCGGCCATGTTTTGCATCACCGCCTGCTGCCGCGCGTGCACCGGTTTCGCTATGGCGTGATGGCACTGCTGCTGGATCTGGACCAGGTTGACGCACTACACCGTCACCTGCGCCTGTTCGCCCACAACCGCTTTAACCTCTACGCCTTTTACGACCGCGATCACGGCAATGGCACCAACACGGACCTGAAAACGCAGATACAGCAGCAGCTCGCACACCAGGGCATCCATCTGGACAACGGCAAAATTATACTGCTGTGCTATCCACGCATTCTGGGCTTCGTATTCAACCCGCTCAGTGTCTATTACTGCTACGACGCCAAGGCCAGCCTCAGGGCCATTCTGTACGAGGTCAGCAATACCTTTGGCGAACGCCACAGCTATCTGCTGCCCGTCAGCAACAGCGCCCAGGTTATGCACGAAGTCGACAAGTGCTTCTATGTGTCACCGTTCATGCCGCTGGACTGTCGTTACCGTTTCAGAATGCAAGCGCCCGACAATCGCATCGGTGTGCATATCGAACAACATCATGCCGATTCACTGATGTTTCGCGCCAGCTTCAGCGGCGTACGCCGCCCCCTGAATGACCGCAGCCTGCTGCAGGCGTGCTTTCGCTATCCGCTAATGACCCTGAAAGTCGTCGCCGGCATCCACTGGGAGGCCCTGCGCCTGTGGTGCAAGGGCCTGCGCATTCAGCCCAAACCTGCGCCACCTTCCCACAGCCTTACGCTGGCGTGCGTGCCGAACAGTACCGCCACGCACACCACAGCCACTGGCACAAAAAAGCGTAATGATGGAGAAAATGCCCATGAAACCCACTGAATTCCGCCTGGCGACTGAACTGCCCCACCTGGCCGACTCCGTCAAGACGGGCTGGTTCAATCGGCTGTGCGTGCGCATTCTGGCACGCTGGCTGGCACGCATGGAGTTTGGCCATCTTGATCTGGTGCTACCCGACGGTCAGTGGATTCGCGTTGGCAACCAGGACAACCCTCAGGTGCGGGCCGAGGTTCGCCTGCACAGCCTGCGCCCCTTGCGCCGACTGCTGCGCGGCGGCCAGCTCGGCTGGGCCCAGGGCTACATGGCAGGCGAGTGGGACAGCCCGGATATCAGTGCCCTGATACTCTGGGCACTGGGCAACGAAGCCAATTTTGGCCGACTTGACCAGGGTTTCGCCCTGAGCGCCGGGCTGCACCGCCTGTCTCACCTGGCAAGGCGTAACAGCCGTCGTGGCAGCCGACGCAACATCGCCTATCACTACGACCTGGGCAATGATTTCTATCGGCTCTGGCTCGACCCCGGCATGACCTACTCTTCGGCCCTGTTTGCCGACCCGCAGCAGAGCCTGGAACAGGCTCAGCAAAACAAGTACCGCCGTATCTGTGACCTGCTCCAGCTTGAGCCCGGCCAGGAAGTACTGGAAATCGGCTGTGGCTGGGGCGGCTTTGCCGAAACCGCAGCTAAGGACTATGGCAGCCAGGTCAGTGGAATTACCCTGTCCCGGGAGCAACTGGCCTGGTCGCGGGAGCGCATCGCCAAACAAGGACTGGAGTCACAGTGCAGTTTCTCGCTTACCGATTATCGCGACCTCGATACCCAGGCTGACCGTATCGCGTCCATAGAAATGTTCGAGGCCGTGGGCGAGGAAAACTGGCCCGAGTATTTCGCCCAGATAAAACGTTGCCTCAAACCGGGCGGCCTGGCGCTGCTGCAGATCATCAGCATCGAGGATGATCGCTTTGATGAGTACAGGCGCAGCGCCGACTTTATCCAGCGTTACATATTCCCCGGCGGCCTGCTGCCAAGCCGCGCTCGGCTACAACAGGAGATCAGCCACGCCGGGCTCGAACTGATCCAGCAGGAGCAGTTCGGCAAGGACTACGCCCTGACGCTGACGCTCTGGCGCGACGCTTTTTTGCAGCAGTGGCCGCAGATTGAAACCCAGGGGTTCGATGAGCGCTTCAAACGCATGTGGCTCTATTATCTGGGCTACTGCGAAGGTGGCTTTCGCCATGGCGCTGTTGATGTCGGCCTTTACCTGATTCGAGCAGAACAGGACGCATGAGCGCCCGCCACAGACACTGGCGCCACCCTGGTTCTACCGACAGTCGCAGTCTAGCGGCCACTGGCTGAGATGCGCTTTTTAATCAGCCGTAACAGGCCCCCAAGCAATGGCAAGCGCTCATACAGGGCGCCTGCATCCCAGTAATCGATATGGCTGGCAATACGGCCATCCGTATCGAACACCAGGCGTGAAACCCCTTCCACCTGCCAGGGGCCCAGGCCCGCCAGGCCAGCGCTGAAGGTCCAGAGGATATAACCGCACCGCTCATCCACCGACCAGTGTTGCACGCTAAAGCGCGGTTCGCTGGCGCGCCTGAACATGTCTTCAAGCACCTGCTTTACTCCAGCCACTCCACACACGTCATTAAAGGGATCCTGAAAGCGCACCGATTCGCTGAGCAGGGGCTCCAGCTGGGCGATGGTATCAGGACTCAGGTGTTCGAACAGTGCCACATAACGGGCACAGGTCTGAGCAGGTGTCATGGGCGCGTAATCCATCTGACAAGTGGAAAGTAAACAGAGTATGGCAACAGGCGCAGCAGCTTGAGGCCGAACACAAAGCGCCAGGGGAAAGCGATCTCAAAACGCCGTTTCTCGAGACCCTGGATAATGCGTCTGGCGGCATCATCCGCCTCAAGCAGAAACGGCATCTTAAACGTGTTTTGATCAGTCAAAGGGGTGCGTACAAAGCCCGGGTTTATCATGCTCAGCGCTATGCCTGTGCCCTTGAGGTCCAGTTGCAGCGCCTCGGCGAAATTAATCAGCGCCGCCTTGCTGGCTCCATAGGCACTGGCTGTCGGCAGGCCCCGATAGCCCGCCACCGAGGCGGTAATCGCCAACTGACCCGATCTGCGCCTGCGCATGCGCTCAAGCAGGGGTACGACGACATTCACCACACCCATGTAATTCAGCCGCACAAGGGAATCAAACGCCGACACCTCGAATTCCTCCAGCCCCAGGGCTTTGTGACTGCCGGCATTCAGCACAGCCAAGCTGACAGCGCCGCGTTCGGCTTCAATCTGCACCAGAGTTGCTACACAGGCAGCGGAATCGGTGACATCCAGCGGATAGGACCAGATCTCGCCGCCAAGCCCCTTAGCCTGATGCACCAGTTCCTCCAGCGCTGCAGCACCGCGGGCGCTTATGGCAACGGTGCAGCCTCTGCGAGCCAATTCCAACGCCAACGCAGCGCCTATACCGGTGGAAGCGCCTGTTATCCAGACAACGGGCCAGTCAGTTTTTGACATACGGCATTCCTGCTCCAAAGAGGTTCGGCGATAGCGGCTAGCGCTGCCGCAGGATCACGGGGATACAAGCGCACAACAGAACCATCGCGCGCCGAAAACTCCAGCCCACGCCAGAGGCCCTCGGCGTCATACCAGACCCTGGTGTCGGCCAGATCACCGCCCAGCAGGTAGCGATCAGCCTCAACCTCGCCGCCTGCCAGCGGGATTCTGTCACGACCCTCAAGGGTCACATCCAGCCTACTGGTGCCACCGGTAAGAGTATTCAGCAGCTGTGATTCATCTAGCACCGCTGCATTCCAGTGATTGCTCGGCAGCAGGTTGCGGGTCAGGCGCAGCAACCCCTGGGGACCATCGATTTCAAGCCGACCGTCCCTTGTATCACCATCAATGCGTAACTGATCGGTGCCATCCTCAATCTGCACCCGCAGCCCATCGAGCCTGCCGGCCTGCCACCATTCGGTGGCACTGTAGCTATAGCGGTAGTCAAACCAGAACGCGATGGGCACCTGCAAATCCATCATTATATCCACTCGCAGGCGCTCCGAATCCCGGGAAAAGACCACACAGTGCGTACCGATGGCAACATTATTGCGCTTTACTTCAAAGGCCAGCGACGCTGGCACCCCCGCTGCCTGGGTAGTTCTCGCCTGCGCCTGGGCCGCTACGCCCAGCAGCAATGTTGCCAGTAACCAGCCCGCTTTGTTCAACCACTGTACTGCACGCCCATTCATAACCTGTTCCATCTGTAAGTCAGATTGAACATACGCAAAACAGGCACTATCAGATTCATGCTTTGAATTTTGCTTCGGGACTCAAAAATAAGGCACCCTTGACGTTGCACTGCAGCACAGGCTTCAATACGGTTGCTTAAACAGCGGCGTGACACAAGCACCGCCCCCATAGACACACCGGTACCGCAGCCCCGCCGTTGCCGTCCCGGCAACGGAAATATAGCCACCATGAAACAGTTCTTGCGTAATACAGCATTGTGCTGCGGCCTGATCGCCGGCCTTAGTGTTCTGCCCGTACAGGCAGGTACCCTGGTCCAGATGCAAACCAGTGCCGGTAACTTGGAAATCGAACTCTTTGACGACCAGGCCCCCAAAACCGTGGCCAACTTTCTGCAATACGTCAATGAGGGCTTTTACAACGGTTCCATCTTTCACCGCGTGATTCCAGGTTTCATGATTCAGGGTGGCGGCTTTACCCAGGACATGCAGAAAAAGCAGACACATGCCCCCGTCGAAAATGAGTCTAATAACGGCCTCAGTAATCTTGCCGGTACCCTCGCCATGGCCCGCACCAATGACCCACACAGCGCCACCGCGCAGTTTTTCATTAACAGCGTCGACAACCCAAGGCTTGATGCACGGGGCAGCCAGCACGGCTATACGGTCTTTGCCCGGATCGTCAAGGGAATGGACGTGGTGAGCGATATCAGCGACACCCCTACCACAGTGCGTGCGCCGCACCGCGATGTGCCTACAACCCCCATCATTATCCTGGACATAAAGCCTCTTCCCGTAAAAAAAGAAGCAGAAACAGAAAGGCCCCGACAACAGGATGCCGGGGCCTAATAGGCAGAGCTTGAAGAAACGGCTCGGTGAGGCCGTTAGTACAGCTTGATCCAGCGCAGCCGGTTGGCGTTGCTGACCACGGTCACCGATGACAGCGCCATGGCGGCACCGGCGATCGCTGGGTTGAGCAGCATTCCAGTAAAAGGGAACAGCAGCCCGGCGGCCACCGGAATGGCGACGCTGTTGTAAACAAAGGCGCCAAACAGGTTCTGCTTGATGTTACGCACGGTGGCACGGGACACCGCTATGGCTTCCACCACCCCGGACAGCGCCCCGCTCATGAGTGTGACATCCGCGGTGTCGATCGCAATGTCGGTACCCGTCCCTATGGCATAACCGATATCGGCCTGTGCCAGCGCCGGCGCATCATTGATACCGTCACCCACCATGGCGACGATCTCGCCGGCCGCCTGCAATTCGCTGATCTTGGCCTGCTTTTGCTCCGGCCTGACACCTGCGAAGACCTCATCAATCCCCACCTCTAGCCCCACGGCCTCGGCACTGCGCTGGTTGTCTCCCGACAGCATTACGACCCGCAGCCCCATGGCGCGCAGCTGGGCAATGGCCTCTGCCGACCCCGCCTTGACAGGATCAGCCACCGCAAACAGCGCCTGCGCCTGCCCATCCACCGCCATGAACACCAAAGAGCGGGCCTGGGCACTCCAGTACTCTGCTTTTTCTTCCAGCGCACTGTAATCAATACCCAGCTCTGCCAGCCAGGCGGCATTGCCCAGAAGTATGTCATGTCCGTCAAAGCGGGCCTGCACGCCTGCGCCTGAGATGGCTTCAAACGCATCAAGCTCCATCCCCTGCACCGCGCTACCGGCCTGCTCATGGGTATATCGAGCCATGGCCTGTGCCAGCGGGTGCTCGGAGCGCCGCTCGATCACATGGGCCCAGCGCAGCAGTTCATCTCGGCGCGACTCATCCAGCAGCTGTACATCTGTCACCGCCGGGTGGCCTTCGGTAATGGTACCAGTCTTGTCCAGCACCAGAGTGGTGATATCCTGGGCCCGCTGCAAGGCTTCACCGTTGCGGATCAGGATGCCTCGCCCGGCAGCACGACCGACGCCGACCATCACCGACATGGGCGTTGCCAGACCCAGGGCACAGGGACAGGCGACGATCAGCACGGTCATCATGGTTACCAGGGCGTAGGTGTAGCGTGGTTCGGGTCCGAACCACCACCATACCAACCCGGTCACCAGCGCTAGCACAATCACCACCGGCACGAAGATGCCGGCGATGCGATCCGCCAGCCGACCGAGTGCAGGCTTGCTGTTCTGCGCCTGGCGCACGGTATCGACAATCTGTGCCAGCACCGTCTGACGGCCGACATGGGTGACTTCCATCAGCAAGCTGCCATTGCCGTTGAGGGTGCTGCCCACCACCGTATCACCGGCGGCCTTGCTCACCGGTATCGGCTCGCCGGTCAGCATGGATTCGTCTATCCGGCTACTGCCATCGACGACCTTGCCATCCACCGGAATGCGCTCGCCAGGGTAAATCCGTACCTGATCACCCGGCACCAGCAGCGCCACGGGCACCTCGGCTTCCTCGCCATCCCGCACACGCCGTGCGGTGCGGGGCTGCAAATCCAGCAGCTTGCGAATGGCATCCGAGGTTTGCCCCCGGGCACGGGATTCCAGCGCCTGCCCCAGCAGGATAAAGCCGAGAATCATCACCGCGGCCTCGTAATACAGATGCCGTGCCTCCGCCACCAGCAGCTCGGGCGCAACGACCGCCACCACCAGCAGGACGCTGGAGTAAAGCCAGGCAGCTCCGGTACCCAGGGCAATCAGCGTATCCATATTGAGATTGCGCTGTACGATGGAACGCCAGCCGCCACGATAAATATTGCCGGCGCAGAACACCATCACGGCCAGCGTCAGCAGCCCCATAAGAAGGGCTTCAATACGCCCGGCAGAAGTAGCGATATCCGGCATCCAGCCCAGCAGGCCCGCCACCATCATGGCGCTGCCCAGCGCCAGCGCGATCAGGCTGCGGCGCAACACCTTGCGATAATGTTGCTGCTCGGCCTGGCGCACCTGCTCCTGGTCGTTTTCGTCCTCGACCAGCATGGCGTCATAGCCAGCCGCACGTATTGAATCAATAATGCGGCCAGGCTCTATTTCAGCCTGAACCGTGGCGCTGCGATCGGCAAAATTGATAGCGAAGGCCTGAATTCCCTCTTCAGACTGCAGCGCCTTGTCGATGGTGCGCACACAGGCCGCGCAGGATACGCCCTGCAATGCGAACTGGTGAATGTTGCTCATGATTGCTATTCCTCCAGCGTGGCGTTGTAGCCCGCATCCTGAATCAGATCGATAATCACATCACTGCTGGCCGCTGTGCGCACGATAACGGTTTTGCTCGGCAGATCAAACTCAGCCGAGGCGACCTCACCGGAGGCGGCAAAACGGGTTTCAATGGTTCTTACGCAACCGCCACAGGAAACGCCCACCAGATTAAATTGATATTCGTGTGTCATGGGAACCTCGCGTTATTAACAGTATGGATGACCTTCGACGACATCATAAACCCTAAACCCAACTACAGAGTCAAGACTCAAGACACACTTTTTTAATAACCACAGTCCAGCGGAAGAACACCGCGTCCGCGCCGGGGGTGCGTCATCACAATGATGAACAGCAAGACAGGCAAACATGCTCGCTCGGCGCGGAGCGAATGGCAGGAAAACCAGCAAAAAAGACTAAAAGCAGGAATATATCGACAGGATTGCCGATTTACACAGCGATAGCTGCCCACCGGGCAAGCTACAGGGATGTAGCTTGTGCATAGTGACTTACTGGTGTGCGTATAACGACCAATGAGACATGGCGGCGAACCGCCGCACGGTGTAATTGGCAGGCTCATTGACACCCTACACAGCCAGCCCCCGATGGGATATCAAACCATCAGACGTAAATTACGACCACCAAGACATCAGAACGGCTTACATTCCCCCTTATGAAGCCCGCGAGCACTGAGGTCATGCGGCGAATTGGCCCGAAGGGGCGCAACAGGGACTGATGCGCCTGCGATGAGGTACATGGATGTACCCGCAGGGGCTCAGAGCGCAGCGTAAAGGCTTCATTGGGGCGTATTCTTCAAGGTAAAAAGTCTTGCATACTTTCCTTGTCGCGTAACAAGGAAAGTAGGTCGCCGACAGGCGAAATACAGACTCGAAAAAATCAGCGGAGCTTCCGCCGACAAGCGCGATCCAGGAGACACAGGATTCCAGCTTTATTCACTTCTGCCATCCGGCATGGCGGCATAGCGCCTTATGACGGAACGCCGCCCGGAACAATTCGCTTGGGTAAACGGTGCGATTCGCTTCGCTCATCAGCACCCTTCAAAAGCACGTGCCCCGCTACCCCAGTAGTGCGGATTCCGCCCCCTCCTGTTCGATGACCAAAATCAGGTAGGTTAAATATTGTCCGACAACCTCCTAACGCAGCAACGCCACGTAGGCGCCGGTCATGCGCATGGCCACACGCTCACCCTGACAGATCTCAATCGTCAGATCCAGCCGCGCCCGGCGCCGTGCTTTGAGTTTGTCGAGAAAGGCACCAATGCCGGGTGAATCCGGCAATTGGGTGCGGGCAACAAAGTCCGCATCCACCGGTGACAGGTACTTCAGCTGACTGTCCGCGATCACCAGATCGCAGTCCAGCCCCTGCTCACTCAGCAGCAGCGTAACGAGTGACCAGCCACAGATGGTTGCCAGCGTCGCCTGGGAACCGCCAAAACCGGTGCCCTTGTCGTTGACATTGGGCCCCAGTGCCGCCGGAATCGAGAGCCGCTGACCATCATAATCGAACGACCCCAGCCCCATGTGATTGAGCAGCGGTATCTGGCCCAGCAGCCAGTGCTGAAAATCAGCAATGTCTACCGGACCCTTCATCTCAGGCACCATCCCAGCGACGGACAAAGTCGGCGGGGTCCAGTGCCTGGGTGGTGCGCTGACGGCTCGGTGTACCCAGGTAGACATAGCCGACCAGGGATTCGTGTTCGGCCAGCCCCAAACCCTGCAAGACCAGTGGATCATAGGCGGGGCTCCCGGTGCGCCACATGGCACCGACGCCCAGGGCATGGGCGGCCGTGACAATATTGTTGGCGGCACAGCCGGCGGATATCAGCTGTTCGATCTGCGGCACTTTGGGATGCTCACGCATGGCAGCAATAACCACCACCACCATGGGCGCGCGGCTCGGCGCCTTGAACAGTTTGTCGCCCCGCTCCGGTGCCAGCTGCGGATCTTTCGCCCGGGCACCCGCCAGAAACAGCTCACCCAGACGATCCAGACCCTCGCCTTCGATCACCAGGAAGCGCCAGGGCTGGATACCGCCGTGATCAGGCGCTCGCAGCGCGGCGCGAAACATCTGCTCCAGCTGCTCGGCAGTAGGGCCCGGCGCCTCAAGCAGCGGAATTGATACGCGGTTGATCAATGCATCCAGTGCATCCATGGAATAAGTTCTCCTAATAGGGGCGCGAGGGGGTTACTGCCGGTCCAGCCTCAAATTGGGGGCTTCGCCTGGCTGGCTGCTGCGATAGGGGTTGATATCCAGACCGCCGCGGCGCACATAGCGGGCGTAGACGCTGAGCGACTCGGGGCGACACTGTTGCCAGATATCCATAAAGATATTCTCGACGCACTGCTCGTGAAAATCACCGTGCTCACGGTACGACACCAGATAGCGCAACAGGCCTTCGCGATCAATCTGCGGGCCTGTGTAGCTCACCTGGATGCTGGCCCAGTCCGGCTGGCCCGTGACCGGGCAGTTGGACTTGAGCAAATGACTGTAGAGGCTCTCGGTGACGACATTTTCGCCGGCACCGAGCAGCTCGGGAGCCGGCTGATAATGCTCAATTTCAACGTCCAGCTCATCAAGACAACTGCCTTCAAAGCTGCCTATGGGCGCACTGGCGTCGGGCGCAATGAGCCGAACCTGCACCTCGCCTCCAGCCACGGCGGACAGATCCTGCGTCATCAGCGCGCTAACCACAGCCTCGCTGTCAAAGCGACTCAGGTTGAAGGAGTTGAGATAGAGCTTGAACGACTTGGATTCAATGATATGGCTGGAGCTGGCAGGAATGCGAAACTCCGCCAGCCGTACCACCGGCTTGCCGCGGCCATTAAGCCAGGACACCTCGTAGGCATTCCAGATATCCTCACCGGCAAACGGCAGGCTGGCCTGGTCGATGCCCCGCTTTTGCCAGTTAAGATTGCGCGCGATCGGGTAGAGCTGACCGGCGTCGTAAGTATTCACATAGGCGGTGTCCTGTCCCAGCGGGGACTGGTGCAAAACCTGATCTTCATGACTCAAGAGCGGATCCCCTTGCCTTTTTGCAACAGGTACAAAGAATAGCTGAACAGCACTGCGATGACGGCCAGCAGCATGCTGAAGGCGAAGACGATATTAATGTCACTGACCCCCAGAATGCCGTAGCGGAAGGTATTCACCATATAGAGGATGGGGTTCAGCATAGACACACCCTGCCAGAATTCCGGCAGCAGCTGAATCGAATAGAAGACGCCACCCAGGTAGGTCAGGGGTGTCAGTATAAAAGTTGGCACTATGGAAATATCATCGAAGGAATTGGCGTAGATTGCATTGATAAAGCCACCCAGTGAAAACAGAACCGCAGTCATCAGCACAATACTGATGGTCACAAAGAGGTGATGTACCTGCAGGTCAGTAAAGAATAGCGACAGCAGGGTCACAATCAGGCCCACGCCGACTCCACGCGCAACGCCACCCACCACATAGCCACAGAGAATAATCCAGTTGGGAATGGGTGATACCAGCAATTCCTCGACATTGCGCTGGAACTTGGTGCCGTAAAAGGACGACACTACATTGCCATAGGAGTTCGTGATCACGGACATCATGATCAGGCCTGGCACTATGTATTCCATGTAATCGAAGCCGCCCATCTCACCAATGCGACTGCCTATCAGGTTGCCGAATATAATGAAATAGAGCGTCATGGTGATGGCTGGCGGCAACAGTGTCTGCGGCCAGATACGCATGAATCGGCGTATTTCCTTGACGACTATCGTCCAGAAAGCAATTAATAGCTCCCGCGGTTTCATGCAGTCTCCTGGTTAAACGTGAATCGATTAGGTTACTAACAGCGCCCCAAGCCTTATGCGGCGGCGCTTCAAAAGAGCTCAGGCGCTTTTCTCGTCCTTGAGATTTTTATCCACCAGGCTGACGAACAGCTCTTCCAACCGGTTGGCCTTGTTGCGCATGCTTTGCACTTCAATGCGCTGTTGCGACAGCTCGGCAAAGAGCCCGCTCAAACCCTGATTTTTTTCCACATCCACCACCAGCGTATGATCGTCTTCGAGGCGCGCCTGGTAGCCGTTCAGTGCCGGCAAGGTACCCTGGGGCGGGTCTATGTCCAGAATGATCGTCTCGGTATTGAGCTGCTGCAACAGCGCCTTGATACTGGTGTTCTTGACGATGCGGCCATGGTCGATAATCGCAATATTGCGACACAGACTCTCGGCCTCTTCCAGGTAATGGGTAGTCAGAATAATGGTGGTGCCGGCACGGTTAATGTCCTGCAGGAAGGCCCACATGGAACGTCGCAGTTCGATATCCACACCTGCCGTAGGTTCGTCCAGAATCAGCACCCGGGGCTCATGCACCAGCGCCCTGGCAATCATCAGGCGTCGCTTCATGCCACCGGAGAGCATGCGCGATACCTGGTTGCGCTTGTCCCAGAGACCCAGCTTTTTCAGATAGAACTCTGCCCGCTCCCGCGCGAGCCGCGGCCCTATGCCGTAATAACCCGCCTGGGTAGTGACTATATCCATCACCTTTTCAAACTGATTAAAATTGAATTCCTGCGGCACGACGCCAAGACACATCTTGGCCTGGGCGTGGGCCTTGTCCAGACTGTGGCCAAAGACCTCCACATCGCCGGAACTCTTGTTGACCAGTGAGGAGACGATCCCCAGGGTGGTGGACTTGCCGGCACCATTGGGGCCCAGCAGCGCAAAAAAATCGCCCTGCTGCACTTCCAGCGAGATGCCTTTTAGCGCCTCAAAGCCGTTGCCGTAAGTTTTACAAAGATTGCGTATCGATAGCGCAGCGGTCATGTATTCATCCTGTCTGTTCGGCCCGCGGGAGCCGCTGAATGGGTGTCGACAGGCCCGTAGGGCCCGGATGCGCCTTGCAGCTGCAGGGGCGACGGCTTCAGAGGCTCTCTATATGCGGTCGCAGGGGGGCAATTTCAACCTCGAACGACCCCGCAGAGGTAGCCGCATCAAGCCCACGCCGCACAATTGGCGCTGAACAATGCTCGACCCGGCCCCATCCTTTGCTAAAATAGCGCCCCTTCAACCGAGGGTAGCCACCGATGATTGCCGATTATTACCAGTTCCAGATCAATCTGCTTAAAGTTGCCAGTAACAATCTGCTGCGCCAGGCACCATTCAACCTGGAGGAGCTGGGTGAAAACGAGATCGAGTTTCAGCAGCAACTGATCGCCCTGGTGGAAGATCTTGAACATCAGCGCGGGGATTATATCGAATCCGGCCAGCAAATTCTGTCCCGTCTGGTACGTCATTACCCGGATTTGGTGCCGTTGGTGCCCCGGGACCTGTTCTGGCTATTTGGTGGTGAGCTGCTGCATTTCATGCCGGACGATGAAATTGAGATTTTCCAGCAGCTCGACGAGCAACGCTACGAAGCAGAGACCGCGGGCAAAGCCTTCAATTACGAAGAATCCCGTGCACGCCTGCTGGGCCTGAATTAACCAGGCGGCACCCGCGGGAAGAGCCGGACTCTGGAACCAGGGTGAATGCTGAAGCCGGATAGTTTTTCAGCGGCAGTCCGCTGGCGCACTCTCATCGCACTTTTTGCACCTCAGTTCAGAGCCCAGTTTTGACGCCCGCCCCTGTTCGGTAATCACCCAGGGGCGATTTACCCAGGGCGGATTATGGCGCACATGCTGAAAATGCCCGCAGGCCAGTTGTGCCACCCAGTCACCGGCCTCATCCAGGTGATAGCCCGTAATAGGTTGCTTCATGCCAAGCGCTTCATGCAGGCTCAGTCGCTGGATTCAGCGGCAGCTCAAAGCTAAAGCAGGCGCCTTCCCCCGGTGTACTGTTGCAATTCAGGGTGCCACCATGCTTTTCCACGATCTCCTTTGTGATCGCAAGCCCAAGTCCGGTGCCGCCTTTTTCCCGCGTATCAGAGGAGTCCTCCTGGGAAAACTTCTCAAAGATGCGTTTCTGAAACTCCAGCGCGATTCCGGGGCCCTTGTCGGTCACACTGACCCGCACCCGTTCACCCAGCACACGGCTTTCAATCAACACCTCCCCTGCGCCCGGAGAGTACTTGATGGCATTGGACAGCAGGTTCGACATCACCTGCATCAGCCTGCCCTCGACCCCGAGCACAGGAGTATTGGCACCCTCAGCAGGCTGCCAGACGATCTGCACGCCGTATTTGTCCGCATAGCCCTGCATTGAGGCCACGGCACTGTCGATCAGAGTTTCGATTGATATCGGATGTAACTGAAAGCTGTTATCGGTGAGTTGAATCTTGTTGATGTCCAGCAAGTCATTGATCAGCTGCTCCAGCCGGTGGCTGTTGTCATAGGCAATCTTGAGCATATGCTGCGCCGGCGCCGGCACCTCACCCAGTTTGTTGCCGACAATCAGGCCAAGGGCGCCCTTGATCGATGTCAGCGGGGTACGCAGTTCATGACTGACCGTAGAGATAAATTCATCCTTCATGCGCTCGATTTTTTTGCGCTCACTGACATCATTGAAAACCACCACAGTACCCACCACAAGGCCGTCCTTTTTCAGCGGTGTGCGAGTGTACTCCACCGGATAACTAGTACCGTCCCGATAGCTGAACTCTTGATCTGTCACCCGAAGAACCTCGTCCAGCCCTTCCGCCCCCGAGCCTTTAGATGCCATATCCTGCACGCCTGGCTGAATCAGCGCCCCCATATGAGCCCCCAGCAGCTCGTCGGCGCGGTAGCCGAGCAACTGACAGGCCGCCGGGTTCGAGAAGGTCACACGGCCATCCAGGTCCAGGCCATAAATACCTTCACCTACAGCATCCAGCAGCAGTCGGTTGTGCCGCTCGGATTCCTGCAGCGCCTTGGTGGACTCACTGATGCGCCAGGCCAGCAACATCACCAGCACCAGCAGCATGATCGAGGTAACAGATGATATGAGTGCCGCCGCATAGGCCCTGGGCAACCAGCCGGCCGAAATCGCGTAGACAGCCCCACCCACCAGCATAAAAGGCAACAGCAAAGCCCACGGAATGGCCCTGCGGACGATTACGCTACCAATCCCCTGCCCAATCAGCAGGGAAAAGAAACCCGAATCCGTGCGTCTGATGATCACCAGTGTCCCAAGCAACACAAAGCAGACCAGGGTTTGCAGCGAGGTCACGGTAAAAGATGACTGGCTAAACAGTTGCGACGCCTTAAAGCTGTAGCCGGCAATAATGATCAGTATCATGGCGCCCATGGCAATACTCAGGCTATCGGCCAGCCGATTGCGCCATTTGCCCCGCAGGCTGGACTCGGCAACGAAAGCCAGCCCGATGACCAGGAACAGCAGCGCCGTTTGCAGAGACATGCGCCCCGGCAAGTCGGCCGCAGTATCTTCAGCCAACAGCGTATCGAGCCAGAATGCCCGCCCGCTGAGGTGACCCAGCAAGGCGGTACCGGACAGCAGCAGTACCAAAAGCGCACACAGGCAGGCCGCACCGCGTCGCACGCCATGGCGTCGGGGCTCACAAAACTGGTAATTCCCCAGACACAGCAGAAAGGCCAGCGCCGTGTTGGCCTTCATCAGGAACCAGTCTCCAGGCAGCAGTGCACCCACCGACGGCAGCAGCCAGCCCAGCAGTACTGGCGTTGCTATCATCAGCATCAAAACAACACAGGCCGTCCTGACACCCTTTAGCACGCCGTACTTTTTAACTTCAGACCGGGCCGAAGGCTGCGTGGAAGAATCTGACATATCCATTTTCAAAGTCCCTTCTATTCAGCGCCAGATTTCATGCAGCTTTACAGAGCAAAAGCGCGCATCAGCGGCGCCTTCTGCAAGATGCTTCCCAACGAAGAGCCCTGGCCCAGCCACCGCTAGAGCGGCCAGACCAGCAGAATCAGCGGCACTGCCAGTAACACAATCAGAATTTCAAGCGGCAATCCCATGCGCCAGTAGTCCCCGAAGGCATATCCGCCCGGGCCCAGCACCAGGGTGTTGGACTGATGCCCGATAGGGGTCAAAAAAGCACAGGATGCACCCACGGCAACGGCCATGAAAAACGGATCCGGGCTCACACCCAGCCCCATGGCGATACCGTAGGCCAGCGGCGCCATGATCACAGCCGTGGCCGCATTATTGATAATGTCAGACAGGAACATGGTCACCACCAGCACCAGACCGATCACCAGATACAGCGGCATACCCTCGGTCAGCGCCAGTACCTGGGTAGCCAGCAGCTGCGTGAGACCCGTGCTCTGCAGCGCAGATCCAACTGGGATCATGGCCGAAAGCAGGATGATAACCGGCCAGTCGATGGCATCGTAAAGATTGCGTACCGGCAATATTTCGAGCAGCAGGTAAACCAAAACGGCGATAAAAAATACCACCGCCAGCGGCAACACCTTGGCAACGCCCAGCGCAATCGCGACAGCAAAGATTGTCAGCGCTATGGCAATTTTTTTCGGCTGCCCAAGGCTGAGGTTGCGCTCGGCAAGCGGAATCATGCCCAGCTCGCCAAGTTGCTCGTCCACATCATCGACAGCGCCCTGCAACAGCAGAATATCGCCGGCCTGAAACTGCTCGCGCCTCAGCCGCCTGCGAATCTGCTGCCCTTCCCGCGCCAGGCCAACCAGCGCCAGGGAACTGCCACTGCGCCTGCGCAGAAAGGGCACATCACGTCCTTCCAGTACCGAGCCTTTCTTGACAACCCCCTCAACCAGGGTAAGGTCGCCCTGGGTCAGCTCGGCGAATTTTTTATCGGCACTGGTAATCAGCTCCAGGTCATTCTTGTCGAGCAAGGGCTGAATTTCCGACGGATCGGCCTGCAGAATCAGAATATCGCCGGCATTGAGCACCTGACCCGGGCGCAATGACAGCGTCTTGCCATGGCGATGTGCCACACCCACCACCTCGATACTGCCATCATCAAGGCCATCGATATCTTCGACCGGCCGACCAACCAGAGTGGAATCAGCGGTCACTATTACTTCTGTCAGATAATCATCTATGGCAAACAGTTGCTCGGGCGAGCTGCGATTGAGGCGTGCCGCCGGAATAAAACGCCAGCCCAGCAGTGTGACGAAGAGCACGCCCATTAAGGCAATGGCCACTCCCACTGGCGAAAAATCAAACATGTTGAATGATTCTCCGCTCACCTCGGCGCGCATCATGGCAATGATAATATTGGGCGGTGTACCTATGGCCGTCGTCATGCCTCCCAAAATACTGCCAAAGGCCAGCGGCATCAGTATCAGCGCGGGCGAGCGCTGGTGCTTGCTGCAGGTCGCCAGCGCAACCGGCAGCATCAGCGCCAGGGCTCCTACGTTATTCATAAAGGCAGATGCCACCGTTACGACTGTGGTCATGATCAGAATATGGCTAAGCGGATTTTCAGTGTAGGGCAGGATTTTCTGCACGATCATGTCCACCACCCCGGAGCGGCGCAGCGCATCGGAGATCACCAGCACCGCCGCCACCGTTACGACCGCAGGATGGCCAAAGCCTGCAAAGGCATCCTCAGCCGACACCAGACCTGCCAGTACACAGAGCCCCAATGCGATTGCAGCTACAACATCATGGCGATACTTTCCCCAGACAAAGAGCACCAGCGTCAGCAGCAAAACTGCGGTAATCAGCCATTGATCAGTATTCAAGAACGAGCTCCCTGTTCGCAAGCCCTTGATAATAGAGCACCGCAGGGGGAATAAACAGACGAAGGCCTATTCTGATCCTCCATCGGGTACCGCCCCGGACTCACAGCAGGTCCCGGCATGAATAATTCCGACGCTGCGACAAGACTCAGTCGACAGGCAAAGGCGCCTGGGCAAGTTCACAGGCATTGAAGGATCAGGCGGGGAAATCGTAGGTTACAGCGAACACTGGGGCGGAAAACCCAGCAGCCGGCCAAGCCCTCAGCACCCACCTGATCGCCCTGAGTGACGACGGCAGAGTCCGAGCCGACAAAGATATCCATGGATATGATTCTGCTCAAAGGCTGGCAAGACAGACCTCATGACGCCAGATCCCGCCACAGCCGCTCATTGCGCCGCAGCTCAGCCGCCATGGGGTCTACACCAATATCCTTCAATGTATGCCGATCCAGTGACCGTAGCGTCCTGTGGTCTGTCCGATACTGAGACTGATACCAGGATTTCAGGTTTTGGATAACAGAGTTGAGTGATTTCATAACGACCTCCCCATAGCCTGTGAACCTATAGCCAGATGCTGGCTCTTCTCCTGCAACTGTGGGACTAAAATCAGGCTATTGATCATCATGCCCCTGGGTTGCTTATCAAAGCTGGTGACTGCCACTGCCGATATGCCGGCCTGACAGGTGCTCAATATCTTGCGCAATTCGGTCCTATCGATATAACTTTTTATTATTCGGCACATAATGCTCCTCCGGCTTATTCCGTAACTTGCATGTTGTTCAGGTTAATCCACCGGGGATTTTTATAATGCTTCAAAATCAGCAGGAACCAGCTACAGTTTTTGTAGTAACTAACTACTGTAGATAAAGCTGACTATCGGAAAACGTGACCTGCCATGCTTTTTAGCTAGGAGGCTGTCCTAGAATGCTGGCCGTAGCGAGAGCCGACTGATTTGAGCGGGTTTTTGCGGTGTTTTAAGGCGAATAGTGGTTCTATTTAACGCAAAACAGCACAAAAAACAGCCAAACTCAGGTGGCTCGCAGTAGGTTGAGTATTCTCGGACAGCCTCCTAGAGGTACAGCATGAGCTATTACCAATTTTGCCCCATTGCCAAAGCCATGGAAGTGCTGGGCGAGCGCTGGACGCTGCTATTGGTAAGGGAACTGCTGATGGGCTCTACCCGGTTCAACGTCTTTCAGCGCGGACTCTGTCAGATGTCACCGAGTCTGCTGACCAAACGCCTGGGCAGTCTTGAGGAAGCTGGACTGATTGTGCGTAAACGCATTCCGGGTCAGCGGGGGTTCGAGTATTTTCCGACCCAGGCCTGCAAAGACCTGATGCCCGTTATCGAACAGATCGGTCACTGGGGCATGCGCTGGGCGCGGAATCAACTCATCGAAGATGATTATGACCTCGAACTTCTGATGCTCTACCTGCAACGCAGCATCTGCCCGGACAAGCTGATCGGTAATGAAACCGTGATTCGCTTCAACTTCAAAGACGTCAAGGAGCATCCCAGCTGGTGGATCGTCGTGAAGGGGGCGGATGTGGATGTCTGCATCCATGACCCAGGCAAAGAGGTGGATGTGTATTTCAACGTCGGTCTTAAAACCATGTGCCAGCTGTGGATGGGCGACATCAGCTACAAAAAGGCCATTTCAGCAGGGCAGCTACAGCTGGTCGGGCATTGCGAGCTGACCAAGAGCGTCGAGCACTGGCTCAAACCCAGCATTTTCGCCGACATCCCAACCGCCCGGGAGATCATGGAGCCCGCTTGATATATGGGAAAACCTGCAGGTGATTGTCGGGCTTGTATTGGCCTGCAGCGCAGAGTGATGAACCCAGGCATCAGCAACTATTCCGGGCTCCCATGTTGCTCCACGAAGTCCCACAGAGGCCCAGGATCCAGTGGACGGCTGTAGTAGTAGCCCTGGATATGGCTGCAGCCATGTTTAAGCAGAAACTCGAGCTGCTCACTGGTTTCCACACCTTCGGCCAGCACCCCAATGCCCAGGCTGCGGCACATGACAATAATTGCCTTGACAATCGACTCGTCATCCCGATCCTGACCTATGTCGCGTATAAAGCTCTGATCTATTTTCAGGGTATTAATGGGCAAGCGCTTCAGGTAACTCAGTGATGAGTAACCGGTGCCGAAATCATCCATCGACAGGCTGATACCCCGCTCACGTAACTGATTCAGCTTGCTTATGGTCAACTCCGGTTGGCGGATCACAAAGTTTTCGGTGATTTCCAGATCCAGCAGGGTCGCTGGCAAGCCAGCATTCGCCAGCGCATCGTCCACCTCCTGCAAAAGACCCTCGTGGGCTATCTGTTGACCGGCAAGATTCACGCCCAGGCGAATCGGAATCATACCCTCGCGTTGCCACTGCGCCATTTGCCGGCAGGCCTCGTACAAGACCCAGCGCCCCAGCGGCACGATCAGCCCCATTTCTTCAGCCAACGGAATAAAGCGCCCGGGCGACACAGCACCAAGCTCGGGGTGCTGCCAGCGCACCAAGGCCTCCATACCGCAGACAAGGCCGCTGCGTGCATCCACCTTGGGCTGATACTGCAGCGTAAAATCGCCTCTGTCGGTTGCCCGGCGCAGATCGTTGGCCAGCGCAAAGCGCTCTACCCGCACACTGCCCTGCGCCCGATGGTACACACGGTAGCGCCCCAGCCCCTGCTCCTTCGCCTCTATCATCGCCAGATCGGCACTTTTCACCAGGTCGCTGGCATCCTGGCCATGCTCAGGGAACAGGCTAATACCAATACTGACAGTGCTGTAAATTTCGTATCCCCCAAGACTAAAGGGCTCGACAAAAGCACTAATCAGGCACTGAGCCAAACCGGTGGCCGCCGACTCGATATCCCGTTCGGCTTCCAGCATGAGTACAAATTCATCAGCACCCAGACGTGCCAGATGATGCTCTTCAGCAGTGATTGCGCTGATACGCAGCGCCGCAGCCTCGAGCAGCTGATCGCCCAGAAGATGCCCAAGACTGTCATTTACGCCTTTGAAGTCATCAATGTCGCAACAGAGCATGGCCAGCTCCCGGCCCGCTTGTGCGGCACTCTGCAACCGCTGCACCAGCGCTTCGAAAAACAGCTGACGGTTAGGCAGGCGGGTCAGCGGGTCATGATTGGCTAGCCAGTAGAGGCGACTTTCGGCATGCCGCCGCTCGGTCATGTCCAGCCCGATGGAAAGAATATAGGCATCGCGATCACCAGCGTCACGCAGCCGCGAATGCTGCCACGAGAGATGCAGCTCGCGTCCGTCGTCAGACATAAAGCGCGTATCCAGCTGCAGCCGCGGACTGCGGCCGTGATAAAGCGACTGCAGCTGCACCTGGGCATCATCGCCTTCTGCCAGCAACCCTATATCATCGAAGCGATAACCTGGTTGCAACGGCAGATCAAGCCCCAACAGACGACTGCCGTACTGGTTCAGGGACTGAATAACCCCGGCGCGGCTTTGTGTCAGAATCACGGCCTCCGCCGTATCAAACAGGCTGGTGACAAAGTCACGCTCGCGTTGCAATGCCGCGCTGCGCCGCTCCAGATGCAGAGTATTGTCGGCCACAGCGTCCTCCAGCTCATCCAGCCGGCTGGCAAGCTCGCCGGCGCTGTCCGCCAGTACATCGAGCTCGTCACTAAAGAGCCTGGAACCAAGGCTTGCCGGCAATGGCTGCAGCTCCTGCTTGCGCAGTCCACCGACCCTGGCCAGCTGAGGCAACTGTTCGGCCAGGCGCCCAAGATAGCCCAGCGGACGACGCAATATCAGCGTTAGCAGGACCAGCGCCAGTACTATGCCGCAAAGCGCGAGGACCATGTCAAACAAACGGCGGCTCTGCATCGCCTGCAGCGGGGATGTAATATCGCTGATAATCAGCCAGTAGGCGCGGCTGTCGGACAGGTCCTGAACCAGGGGTGACAGCAATAGCTCCAGCTCGCGCCCGTCGAATTGCAACCTGAAGGTGGAACCGGGATTTTGCAGCCACGTCGCCAGATTCGCCTGCCTGAGCATGGGTTCATAGCGGTCACGGTTAGTCAGTGCCATCAGGCGCGGCGCGCCATCGCTGCCCTGCTCTGCAGGCGCCAGCAACAGCCCGATATCCACGGCACTCTGTCGATGGTATTCCAGCACTACATCATGCATCAGGCTGCCCACCAGCATGACCGCCGTAGTGCCGCCGCCAAACATAACCGGTATGGCCAGATAACGCAGGCAATTCTGGCGGCACGAAATACTCTGTTGCGGCTTTTCAAGCTCAAGCACTCGCCGAACAACCTCTGGCTTGATATCCAGCGGCGCCCCCCAGGCCCGCTGTAACTGACCATCAGCACTGTACAGCTGTACCAGATCTACCACCCCCAACATCAAGGCATTTTCTACTCGACTATCCAGGTCCCAGGCCGGTTGCGACCATGGCTCAGTGGCCATTGCGGCCATTGTATCTTTGGGAGGCAATAGCATGATCTGGGCGATATCCAGCAAACGTCTATAACTTGTTTCCACCGTGGCATTGAGCATGCCTAGCTGCTGCTGACTGCGCGCACTAAGGTCGGCCGCCAATTCCTGCTGCTGGCGCGAATAGGACAGGGTTTGAGCCAGCCCATACACCAGGGACAGCGTCATCAGCAGAATCAGCGTCAGTTTCCACTTCAGGCTGATAAAGGTACTGCGTCTTTCCGCCCGGAGACTCATAGCGCTCCCTAAAACCGGTAGGTGGCTTGCAGCGCAAAGAGATTCCAGTTGCGCTCCAGCTGCAGATCGTCCGGATTATCCTGCCTTGGTAGCCAGAGAGCGCCCCGCACACGGTGCCATTCCGCCCGCAACAGCCAGTCCGGCGACGGCTGCCAGCCAACCCCCAGGGTCAAGTCCCTGGCGTAGCGCGCTGCAGGCTGCGATGCTATGCCCAGCTCAGCCAGGCGCGCCTGATAATCCAGCCCCCCCCGGTCGTCTCGATCAAGATAAGCTTCGCCATAGCGCAGGACGAGGTCCCATTGCGAAGAAAAACGATACTGCGCCTGAAGGTAAAAGGCCTCCAGATCGACCTCTGGTTTCAGTGCAACAACCCCGCCGAGTTCACTCCAGTCAATATGCTGCAGTATGTATTCGGCCGTGAATACCCAGCTCCGATATCCCGCCTGCGCCGACAAAACCGCAATATCCACATGCAACTGGCCATCCCCCGGCAACAGCTCGGGAACCGGATCATCGAAAGCGTCGTAATCCAGGTCAAAGCTCGACAACGAGATCGCGGCACGCCAGCGCGCCTGCGGGTCCGAAAGCATCAGACGACCAACCACAGCCATGCCTGAGTCAAACTTGCCAGGCATATCCCCCCCGAGATAGGTATATTCGACCGCCACATTCCGTTTAGGGGCACCCAGCACGAGGTCCAGATCCAGGTTTAAGCCAGCCGCAGTCCCCTGACGATAGAACCCTGCACCATCAACCGACAGCGTTAAGTCACGTAACATGTCGTAATAGATTTCCTGGGCGAGCAGAATTGAAGGCCGCGTAAAAGCCACATCCCGAGTGTCATTGTAAAAGCCATAAGGCACCTTCAGTCGACCCAGTCGCAGACCGCTCTGTGTCTCGAGACCGTCCTGCGCGCGCCAGTCCAGCAGCAGATAATCCACCTGCGGTGAACCGTCATTCACGTTACCTGCGCGCCTAGACATCAGCTGGCCGGCCACCAGCAAGTCTGACCGGGGTCGCCAGGACGCATTGATCGCCAGCTCACGAAAGTCAAAGCTGCCACTTTCGCTATTGCCATAAATATTATTGTGATCGGAAAGGAAGTAACCCTGGGTGACAAAGCCGTTCATGCGCAAGTTAGCTGGTAACTCAGCGGCGCCGGCGGGGGCCACCAAAGCGGCAAATAGCACCGCAATCCCCATCAGACAGGCCAGGCTATTTGATTTCAATGACACGCACTCCCTGTATGTCGCCAACGTCCGACTCAAGATAGCCAATGCCGCCCTCGGTATGACTTACCCAATAGAGCATATCTTGCACACTGTCGACGACTCTGGGTGCCTGCACGGCACCTGAAAAAATATAGCGGTCCCAGATTCCGCGCAGCTGATAGGGATAGACACCCAGATCCTGCTTGACGAAGTTAATGTGGGCGGGATGCTGATCCTCAAAAACGATCAGCGAGACGGGCTGTCCCAAGGGCCAGTGACGAGCACGCAGAGAAAACAGCGAAAAAAGATAGGCAGGGCTAAGGGAGTCGGCTTGCACCCCGGGATGGGCAATCACAACCTGGGACCACAGGCTTTGCGTCGGCAATACGCCAAGCACTATTGCCAGCACTCCATAACGCAGAAAATATCCCACAATCCCTTGCTACCCCTCTGATATTCCTATCAATCTGATTGAATAGTATAGGAAAGAATAAGCTTTGGGTGAGATGAAAGCAGAGCCTGATGGAAATGGCGTCCCATAGGGGGTTCGAACCCCTGTTACCGCCGTGAAAGGGCGGTGTCCTGGACCACTAGACGAATGGGACTGACTGAATCCCCGGATGAGGATTGGAGCGGGAAACGAGACTCGAACTCGCGACCCCGACCTTGGCAAGGTCGTGCTCTACCAACTGAGCTATTCCCGCTGATTTTCTGTTAGCCGAACGGCTGTCAGAAAGTGGCGTCCCATAGGGGGTTCGAACCCCTGTTACCGCCGTGAAAGGGCGGTGTCCTGGACCACTAGACGAATGGGACTTACAAACTCCTCTTGCGAGGAATGTCCTCTTTCGAGGATTGGAGCGGGAAACGAGACTCGAACTCGCGACCCCGACCTTGGCAAGGTCGTGCTCTACCAACTGAGCTATTCCCGCTGAACGCTTGCGCGCTTACCGTATTTCTGCAGGCTGTACCTGGCATGAAATGGCGTCCCATAGGGGGTTCGAACCCCTGTTACCGCCGTGAAAGGGCGGTGTCCTGGACCACTAGACGAATGGGACGCTGCGGCCTCTTCACCAGAAGAGGCGCGTATTCTAAGCGCAGGATTAGGAGCTGTAAAGCCCCGCGTGGAATTTTATTAGCGCGCAGTCCCGAGCCGGGCGTCACTTCGCAGCGGCAGGTTCCTGTGCCAGCCAATAACGTAGTTACGCCCGGCCCCCTTGGCTGCATAAAGCGCCTGGTCCGCGCATTCGATAAACTGATCGGCATGCAGCCGTTCAAAGTCTTCGCTGCTGGCGATACCCGCACTCAATGTGCAGGAAAAGACTTCTCCCTCGTGCTCAAATTCAAGCGCCGCGAAGGCCTCACGCAACCAGTTGCACTGGCGCTCGGCACCCTCTTTCTGGCAACCCGGCAATATGGCAAAAAACTCCTCACCACCATAACGCCCCACCTTGTCCGTGCCGCGCAAACGGGTTTTCAGCAGGTGCGCCAGGGCCCGAATAACGGTATCTCCCCGGGCATGACCATAGGTATCGTTTACCTGCTTGAAATAATCGATATCCAGCATCACCGCGCTGAAGCTCGACTTTTCACGCTCAGCCCGCAAGCACTCGGCGGCAAGAGCCTCCTTGATGCTGACATGGTTCAGCAAGCCCGTCAGGCCATCACAGGCCCGCAGGTTGGCAAGACGGCGCATGCGCTCTGCCCGCACCCGTACAACCGACACCAGATATTTTTCGGAAATGGGTTTGGTAATGAAATCATCACCGCCCTGATCCAGTGCATGCAACTGTCGATCCCGGTTGGCTTCGGCCGACAGGTACACAATGGGCAAACCGGTCCATTCATCGTAATAACGCAGCGCCGCCGCCAGCTCGACACCGTTGTAACCCGGCATGTGAATATCGAGCAACAGCAGATCCGGGCGAAACTCCTCCAACCGCAGCAGCAGGTTAACCGGATTCATTTCAACCTCGACCCGCATACCGGCCTCAATCAGCGCCTGCTGGTAGCGCAGTGACAGCATCTCGTCGTCATCGACAATGAGAATGCGATAAGCTTCTTCGGTATGATCACCCACCAGAGCATCAATCAACTCAACCAGCTTCATAACATTCAGCGGCCGCACGAAAAAGGCAGCGGCACCAAGCCGTGCCGCCTCAAGCCTGGATGTGAAGTCATCCTGCAGCGAAATAAACACCACCGGAACACCGGCCGTCGACAAGCTCTCTGCGAGTGCCACGCTCAGCTTTACACGCTCATTATCCAGCACCAGTACGCCTTGCCTGGCCTCGGTAAACACCAGCGCTTCTTCGGCGGCTTTAAGCCCATCCAGGCGTTTCACGATGAAGCCGTACTGGCGTAGCGAACGCAATAAATTCTGCTCACTGGCACCCGCGTCTGTTAGCAGCCAGATGGTCGGCATAATACCCTGCGCCGGAGTGTCCAGCGTTCGAACCGACGCCGCCAGATGCTCGGTGGAATTGAGCCAGCGCTCGGCCAGCGCCAGAACATCCTGCACCAGCACCGTGCGAGCATCGTCATCCAGCGCCTGACCGCCACGAATTGCCTCTTCCAGTCGACTGGCTTCGTGCCCCAAATCCTCAAGCCCGAAAATGCCGGCGGAGCCAGAAATTCGATGCAACCCCTGCTTCAGGGCCTCAAAACGCTCCGAATCCAGTCGCTCCCGCCCCCATGCCCGGGCCAATTCACCAAGATAGGCAACGGTCGCCGGCAAGCGTTCGAGATAGCGCTGACGTTGTAGTTTTAATGTTTCAACTACACGATCCTTAGCCGTCATGCAGCCCACTCCAGATCGACTTTAGCTGATCAGCCAGGCACATCGGATCAAACGGCTTGCTCAATACATCCACGGCACCTAGAGACTTGTAGTGCGCAACTTCCGAGGGCTGCACCTTGGCCGTCATAAACAGCACGGGTGTGTTAGCCAATGCGGGTATCTTGCGCAGTCCTGCCAGGGTCATGGGACCATCCAGTCCAGGCATCATGACATCTAGCAAAATAAGGTGAGGAGCAAACGCCTGCGCCTCCGCCAACGCCTGGTCACCGGACGAACACACCTTTACATTGAGCCCGCCAACCATTTCGAGCGCCACCTGGGCGACGACTCGGATATCCTCGTCGTCTTCGACATAAAGCACTCGCTCCAATTCCATCATTCTGATTTTTCTCCGTGGCTACTTTGTGCCAAATGCAGCAAGTTTTTAACGCTTTGGCTGAGATCCTGTGCAGATATGCGTGGTTTAACCAGCGCACTGTCGACGTCATCCAGCTTCTGGGCTGATTAATTCCGTCATTCTGTTTTTTCTCCGTGACTATTTTGTGCCAAATGCAACAAGCTTTTAACACTTTGGCTCAGGTCCTGCTCCGATATGCGCGATTTGACCAGCGCACTGTCGACTTCGGTCAGCCACTGCTCTGAGGCATCTTCCACCGTCAGCACAAGCACCCGGGGCGAATCCCTGAGCCCCTGAATATGCGGTAACAAAGTACGGGTGCGGTTATCCGACATACCAATATCCAGTATGACCAGATCGTAGGGGCGATTGTCGAGCCTGGCCCTGGCATCTTCAATGCTATAGGCCTGCTCTACATCCACCGCCAGGCGCTCAGCCAGACGGTGCAGGGTCTGATCCTGTGCATCACGTACATGCAGCACTCGACCATTGCCGACAGCAGCGGCATCCAGCGCCATCTGGCTACGACTGGCCAAGACACTGCGGCGACGCTCAACAAAGGGCCTCCCCTGCTCATCCTGACGTACATTGACCGATCCCACGCCATCGCGATTGGCTTTGGGGAACTCCACATAAAACAGGCTACCGCTGCCGGGCTCAGACTCAAAACCGACTCGCCCGCCCATGTGCTCCGTCAATTCCTTGCAGATCGCCAGACCAAGCCCGGTGCCGGCTGTCTTCTTGGTATCAGATCCATCCGCCTGGGCAAATTTCTCGAACACATAGGGCCGAAATTCAGCGGAAATACCGATACCGCAGTCCTCCACCGACACCCGCACCCAGGCTCCCAGCACATCAACATGTACGCGGACCTCCGCCCCCAGGGGCGAAAATTTTACCGCGTTGGAGAAGTAGTTTGCCAAAATCTGCTGCACACGCTGCTCATCCACCCAGATACGCGGCGGCTCATCAGGCACCCTGCCCGGAACAACCCTTACATCATAGGTCTTGGAGTAACCAGCAATACCCTCCAGCGACTTGTTCACCAGCTCGGCAACATCCTGGGTACGCAAATCAAACTGCATCTTGCCGGCGGTGATTTTTTCAATATCCAGCAAATCATTGATCAGGTGGATCAGGCGTTCGCTATTCTTAAGGGCGATGTGCAGCAAAGGCTCGGCACTTTCGGGCAATGTGCCCATCACACCACCGCAGATCAAGCCCAGAGATCCGGCAATGGAAGTAAGGGGGGTACGCAGCTCGTGGCTCACAGTGGCGATAAACTCGCTCTTCATTTCCTCAATGCGCTTGCGCTCGCTGATATCGGCGCCAATACACACATAGCCACTGATCCGGCCGCGTTCGTCCCGCACCGAGGTGATAGACACCTGGGCCGGAAAGCGCGAGCCATCCTTGCGCACATAGGTCCACTCGTGCTCGTCGGCAGAGCCGCTGCGTGAACGGCCAACCAGTACTTCGACACCGCATGCACCGGCAAACTCCAGCCCCTGGGCCACGGCACCGGCAGTCAGCTCCTCCTCGTCATGTACGAAGGTCAGCAGTTGCTGGTTCACGACCTCCTTCGAATGGTAACCCAGCATATGCTGAGCGCCACTGTTAAAGGATCGCACCACACCCTCCAGATCGCAAAACATAATACTGAAGTTGGCGCTGTCCAGAATGGCGGTCCGGTGGGCAATTTCACGCTGCAGCACCAGCTGAGTTGCGTGACGACTAATTTCATTACCCACCCAGCGACTGAACAGCTGAATCAGATTAAAGTCGATCTTGCCAAAGGGTTGCGCACGGGCATCCGGGCCGGAAAAATTGAGCGTGCCGTAACGCAGGCCATCCACCAGCAGCGGAGCACCGATGTAGGCCTCAAGACCAAAATTCTGATAACAGGGGTGTTCACTGATATCGCTTTCACCGGCATGGTGAAACCCCAGCGGTGAGTCGGCCTGCAGGCAGTGTACGCAGTAAGTGCCACTCAGTGAAAAACGAGTCCCCGGCTCAGGCGCACCCTCAGGACCGCTAATAAATTCAACCAGGTAATCATCCGCCTCGATACAGCTGACAATAGCGAGCGGCAGCTCGAACACATCCTTGCCCAGTTGTAGCAGCTGCTCTACCTTGCGTTCGAACGGCCAGGACGAGGTCGTAATGGTATGCAGACGCTCCAGCGCAACGGAGTACTTTTTTTGCTCCAGATCGGCGGCGTGACGCAAGGTGATATCCCGCAGTACAAGCACAAACTGCCGACCGGCATTGCGCTCCACCGCCGAAAGCCCCACCTCCAGTGGAAAAACATGACCATCGCGGCGGCGCCCCCGCAGCACTATGTCGCTCCCATCAGCCCGCAGCATAAACGCCTCGAACTCTGCAGCCGCCCCCAGACAGTCCTGCTCACTGCCTGGTGCTAGCAACAGCGAGTCCATGCGCCTGCCCAGCAAGTCATCGCGGTCGTAACCAAATAGCTGTGTTACTGCCGGATTCAGCTCACAGATAACGCCCTTGGCGTCCAGCGTCATGATGCCATCGACAACATGGTCCATGACGGCACGGCTGTAAGACTCAGCCTCACTGAGCCGCAGCATCAGGGTTTCACACTCGGCCTGCGCCAGTTCGCGCTCGACGCAATCGGCCAGGTCCCGCAATGCACTTAATTGCGTCTGATCCAGCAGGCGCGGCTTGTCGTCGATAATGCACAAGGTGCCAATTCGCAGCCCATCAAGGGTGCGCAAAGGCGCGCCAGTATACATGCGGATTTTCGGCGCCTGCACAACCAGGGGATTGTCGACAAAACGAGGGTCAGCATGCGTATCGGACACATGAAAAACGTCGTCATGCAAAATGGCATGGCCGCAGAAGGATATGTCGCGGGGTGTTTCGCAGGCATCCAGGCCCTGGCGCGACTTGAACCATTGACGGTCGGCATCCACCAGACTGACAAGCGCGATCGGCACCTGAAACATGGCCTTTGCCAGCCGGGTCAGGCGATCGAATCGCTCCTCTGCCGAGGAGTCCAGAATATGTAGCCGCTGAAGCGCTAGCAGTCGCTTTGCTTCATTATCTGGAATTTCAGGAGCCTGCATCAGTTAGAACCCGCATCCAAAGAAATTTCAGTTTCGCATTCAATAGCCGTGGCTGTCACGCGCTGCGCCCGGGTCTGCTCCAGCAGAGCGCGTAATTGTTCCAGTAAATCCTGTTGCGACACGCGGGATTTGAGCAGAACTGCATCAACTTGCTGTGCTTCGGCAAAGCTGACCTCGGTTGCCGACAACAGCATAATTTGTGGCCGCCGGGTCAACTGTTTCAGCTCCGGCAACAAAGACCAGCCAGACCCATCCGGCAGCCCCAAATCCAGAATCACCAGATCATAGGTTTCCTGCGCCAGCTTGCGCCTGGCACTGGCAAGGGACCCGGCCCGGTCGATGGAGGCTAGCTCGCTGACCATAACGGTAACAACTTCGCTCAAATCCTCGTCGTCTTCGACATGCAGAATCCGTGGCAGGACTGCGGGCAGCCCTTTGGGCAGCATATGCTTAAGGCTTGCCAACAAGCGTGTTTCATCAATCGGCTTGGCCATCCAGTCGACCACCGGGAAATTGCCACCAATCTCGAGACGCCCTTCTTCAGCAATCACCGACACCACCAGAATCGGCAGTGGCAGACGCCCTTCTTCCTGCTCCCACTCACGCACTTTGTGGATAATCTTGCTGCCGGCAATATCAGGTAAAATCAGATCCAGCGTCATGGCATCGTAGGTTTCTTCCCGCAGCTGCACCATTGCCTGCGCGCCATTGAATACCACATCATTGGCCACCCCTCCGCGCTTGAGCATCAGACTGATAAGACGGGCAATATCAGGCTCATCCTCCACCACCAGCACCCGCGGCGCGCCCGCGGGCAAAGGCGCATCCGAGTCCGGCTCACTGCTCTCAACCTTCAAATCATCAAACTCGACGTAGAAACAGCTGCCCACTCCATCTACCGAGTCAAAGCCTACACAGCCACCCATACACTCGGCCAGCTCCTTGCAAATCGACAAACCAAGGCCTGTACCTTCCGTCGACTTGGTATCAGACGCATCCGCCTGAGCAAATTTCTGGAAGATGCGCGAGCGGAAAGAAGCCGGAATGCCGTGGCCCTGATCCCGCACATCAACTCGAACACGCCCGTCCAGCTCCCGCACCGCCAACTCAACCTTCCCACCCGAGGGCGAGAACTTGATGGCATTGGAGATGAAGTTGGCCAAAATTTGCTGCAAACGCTGCTCATCCGCCCGCACAAGCGCGTGCCCTGCACCGTAGTCAGCCAGCTTCAGCTCCACATTATGGGCCTCGGCATAGCCCTGATTGACTTCACAGGCGCGCTCAAGCTGGAACGACATATCCAGCGTCTGGAAATTGAATGTCATCTTGCCCGCGGTGATTTTTTCGATGTCCAGCAGGTCGTTAATCAGATGTATCAGCCGCAGACTGTTCTTCTGGGCGATATCCAGCAACGGCTTCGCCTTGAGCGGCAGTTCTCCCAGAGCGCCGCCGGCCAGCAGGCCCAGCGAGCCCGAAATGGATGTCAATGGTGTACGTAACTCATGGCTAACCGTCGAAATGAACTCATTTTTCATCTGTTCATTATGCTTGGTCTGGGATATATCCCAGTTGGTACCGGTCATGCGCAGTGGACGCCCGGACTCATCGCGACTCAGGATCGCAAACGCCTTTAACCAGCGAATATCTCCATCGGGCAGGATAATGCGCAGTTCGCACTCAACTGGATCGCTCTTTCGCAACAAACCATCCAGGGTCTGCTGCACCCGCTGCTGATCATCAGGGTGCACCTGGTTTATCCAGCTGCGGTAATGGCCATCAAACTCACCCTCGGCATAGCCGTATAGCGCATGCATATTGGCATCCCAAACCAATTCCCTGGAATCAAAGGCATAATCCCAGATACCGACCTGTGCCGCCTGAGTGGCCAGTTCGAGACGTGTATTCAACTGCTGTACCTGCCGCTCTGCCTGCTTGCGTTCACTCACATCGTGCATCACAACCACAGCGCCAAGCTGCTGTCCATCGGGGCTCAATATTGGCTGACCACTGCACAGCACTGTGCGCAGGGGCAAGCCGACCGGTGCTATAACAACCTCAATATCGCTTACCCGCTCGCCCTTCTGCGCTCTGAACAGCGGGATATCATCGTGCTTAAGCGTATTCTTCCCGTCTGCGGCATAAAGGCTGTAATACCGCCCCCAGTCCTCAGGCGCCAAAGGCTCAGGTGGCAGACCATGAAACTCAAACGCGGCATTGTTAAACAGAGTCAGGGTGCCCATCTCGTCGCAGGCAACAACACCGTCGGTCAGGTTGTCCAGCACCGTTTTGAGAAACTCCCGATCCTTCACCAGCGCCTGCTCGGCCTGTTTGCGCGTGCTTATATCCTGCACGATTAACCAGATCACTTCCCGCCCGGAGTCATCCGTCAGTTTTACACCACTGAGCAGAACGGCAAAGCGACTGCCACCCTTGTGAATAAAGGCCGCCTCAAAGGGACCATACCGACCCGTTTCATCCAGGCTGAGCTGAATATCAAGTTCAGTCTGGGCGCCTGGCTTTGCAGCCACAGCCTCGTAGTCCAGCTGCAGAAATGCCTCACGGGTGTAACCGGTTGCCGCGAGCAGGGAGTCGTTAACTTCAAGAAAACGCCTACTGTCAACATCCGCCATGGCAATACCCACGGGTGACAGATCAAACAACAACTGCAGTCGAGACTCGGTTGCACCCAGCTGAGTTTCAACCTGACGCCGCCGGACCGTTTCCTGTTCCTTCTGTTTAAACGTCTGATACATGCTGCAGAACAGGCCCGCCATCAACGCCAGGTAGCTGAAAATCTTGACCAGGTGAGCGCTGACAAAGGAGACGTCGAACAGTGCCGCCGAGAATGGCATCACCAACCACTGCGCAAGACTGCTCAGCAACAGCGTAATAACAAGCCAGTATTCGAAACGATCAGTCGCCCAGCGCCTATCGCGCCATAGACCCACCAGCACCAAGAGGAAGAAAGCGCCGGGTATAAATTCTTCAGGGCGGGACACCAGGACAAAATCAAAATGCGCCTGGGGCAAGGGTGCCAGGGCGAAGAACAGGAAACAGCCCACAGTCACCACAGCGGTCATGATGAATACCGGCGATGCCAACTGTTTCGAGTCTATCTGCACAGCCCAGGGGGCTTTGCGCAACCACCACCACATAAACAGCAACACCGCCAGATAAAAGCGAGAGGCAAACCAGCTCCAGGGCGCCAGACGCTCCAGGGTGGAGGGTGCGTCTGACGCAAAGCCTGTGGCACTGAGCAGGCAATGAGAGCCATCCAGCAGACCCGCGCCCACCAGGCCCGCGCCCAGCACCAGAAAGCCTATTTCTGGGCGGCTGTAGAAACGCACCAGCGCAATGCCTCCGGCCACCAGTGCCAGCACCGTCGCCGCCAGCTCCATCAGAGTATGTGTCGCTGCGCTGCCAATACCCCAGCTACCGGACAGTATGAGCCCCAGATAGCCGCCAAGTACCGCCACCGTCAAAAACACGAACCAGACAGGGCTCCAGCGAGCCACAGCCCCGGCATCATCCCTGTAGGGCTGAACCATTGCATTACACCTCAGAACTTGCTTGATAAATCACACTCACATGGGCTGAACGAATACGAATGCCTTGCAGGAGCTCCCGCCCGCATCCAAAAATGGCGTAATGGTACTTTCTACAGCAATGCCCTGGCCATTGCGATGCTGCAATGTCATTTCCCCCTGCCAGGTTTCACCCACCGCCAGGCACATGACAATAAGATCCTGCAATTGCTGCGACAGCACCGGCATACCCTCCTGGCGCCAGGACTCCGCATCCTCGTACCCAAGCAAACCGTGCAACCGATCATTCACGGATGTCAGGCTACCCGTGGCATCAGCCAGCGCCAGGGGGACACTCCTGGTAACGCCATCCAGCAGGCTGTCATATTCATGCGACAGCGCCTGATAACGCGTCCCCAGCAAACGCATACGGCGAGCTCGCCAGGCCCTGGCACGCACCGCGGCGAGTAATGCAACAGAGCGTATCGGTTTGAGCAGAAAGTCATCTCCCCCCAAACCCAGCGCCATCAACTGCGTTGCCTCACTCTTTTCCGCGGAAATAAACAGAATGGGGAGAAAGGCAAACTGATCTTCTTCCCGCAGAATCGCCGCAATCTCCGGACCACTAACCTGCTTCATCGATATATTGAGCAACAGCAGGTCCGGCCCGAAGCTGCGTAGCACATCCAGCGTTTCGAGCGGTTTGTTCAGCACTTGCACACTCATGCCGGCATCGAGCAGAGGCCTGGCCGTCAGGTCGGCCTGGCGGCAATCATCATCCACCACCATCACACGATAGGGCGCAGCCGGGCGACGCAGCGAAAGCTCGTCCACCAACTCGAACAGCCGGGTCGGCTGCACCGGCTTGGTCAGATAGCGGGAAGCTCCGGCACGAAATGCCGCCAGGCGCGCTGACACATCATCGCGGGCAGACAGAAACACCACCGGTGGCGGGTTTTCTACCGTGGCCAGTACCTCTACCACAACTTCGGCACCGGCCTGCACCCGCTCGGCGAATACCATGTCGGCCAGTACCAGGTCGGCCCTGTGCCCGGTCAGCCAGGCGCTTCTGAAGCCAGAGGTCGCCTTGTACACACTCACATCGTAGCCATGGGATTCAAGCAGCTTGCACAACACCTCGGCCTGCTCTGGGTCATCTTCCAGTACATCGATGGAGGGCCTTGGTGAACCCGCCGCGCCCCGCGTCTGGGCCGTACCGGCATCAACCACAGCACTATCGTACCAGCGCCGCTGCTGCGGGCTCGCCAGCGGCACGTTTTTCATGGCCTCCAGCAACCCCGTCCAAACAGCCCACTCCGTCTCTGTCGGCCCCGTATTCTCCGCACTCCAGCCTTCAATAAAATCAAGCAGGCAGCGCGCCTTGTCGCCAATCCCCGGCTGACTAAAGGTACTCGCTGCACCCACCAGACTATGCACCAACCGACACAGCTCCTGCACCGCAGGCGCGGGCCAGCATCCTGGCCCTACACGCCCGGCCTGTGCGCTGATTGCCTGTATGCGTGCCGGCAGCTTTTCAAGAAATGCCAGTGCGAGAACATCCATCGTCTTTTCGCTATCCATATACACACCACTCAATGAAGCTTGGACTCGGCGCGCAATGCGTCACCGGCTGCAACTACAGGCTCGAGCCACGGTCTGAGAACCGCCTCGGCGGGCTCGGGTCGCGCGAAAAGATATCCCTGCATCCGATCACAGCCTCTAGCGCGCAAGAAGTCAGCCTGGGCTCTGGTTTCAACCCCTTCAGCCACAACCGACAGCTGCAGACTCTTGGCAATACCCAGTATCGCCTCAACAATAGCGGCATCATTGTTGCCTTCCGCCAGATCCTGCACGAAGCTCTTGTCGATCTTGAGTTCGCGCAGCGGCATTTGCTTGAGGCGGGCAAGATTGGAAAAACCGGTGCCAAAGTCATCAATCGAAAACTGCAAGCCCAGACCCGCCAGCTCCGCCATAACCCCCACAGCGTCACCCATTTCGTCACCCAGCAGACTCTCGGTAATTTCCAGCACAAGGTTCTCAGGGTTTGCTCCGGTCTGATCCAGAATATCCTTGATGCTCTGTACGAAACCCGCTTGCTGGAACTGCCGCAAACTGACGTTGATTGACATGGGCAGCATTTGATTGGCAGCACTAACCCGCACGCTTAACTTGCACACTTCGGCAAATATCCAGGCTCCCAGCTCTACAATAAGCCCGGACTCCTCGGCCACCGGGATAAAATTCACCGGCGAAATAAAACCCCGCGCTGGATGACACCACCTTGTCAACGCTTCAACCGCAACCGTGCGCCCATCAACATCTACCTGCGGCTGCAGGAATATAAAGAGTTCACCATGCGCGAGCGCGTGGCGCAGGTCACGCTCCAGATCAGCAAACTCCTGCACCTGCAGCTGCATGCCCGCCTCGAAAAAGGTCACTTCCCCCAACCCCGCAGCCTTGCTGCGATAGAGCGCTATGTCAGCCTCTCGCAGCAGGTCTTCAGCCGTTTCCAGCCCCTTGGGCAAGAGCGTAATGCCCATGGATGCCTGCAGATGATGCTGATGATCGCCTATTTCAAATGGCTCGCGCAGCGACAGCGTCAATTTGCTTGCAACTCGGCGAACCGTGCGTGAAACATCGGCCGATACACTGGCCCCCACATCCGGCAGTAGTATCACAAACTCGTCACCACCAAGCCGTGCCACCGTATCCTGTTCACGCACCAGAGTTTCCAGGCGCTGCGACAGCAATTTCAATGCGGTATCACCTACACTGTGGCCAAAGACATCATTAATACGCTTGAACTGATCCAGATCGACAAAAATCAGCGCTGATACCCGGCGATGACGACGCCCGGACGCCAGCACCATCTCCAGTCTATCAAGCAACAAGCGGCGATTTGGCAACCCCGTCATCGGGTCGAAAAAGGCCAACTGATGCAGCAAGGCTTCACTTTCCCGACGCTCGGTCACATCTTTGAGCACAGACACGTAATGGCTAATATCCCCCCGCGAATCCCGCAACACCGTCGAGGTCACTTCCGCCTGGTAACTGCCGCCGCTCTTGCGCCTTAGCGCCAACTCACCATCAAAGCCACTGGAGGACAGCAACGCCTGACACCAGGAGCCCCAGCCCTGTTCGTCTTCATCACTGCAATTGAGTACAGACAGATGCCGCCCCACTAAATCGGCCCGCCCAAAACCTGTCTGGGCTTCAAAACAGTCATTTATCTCCGCCACCTGGCCGCGCGCGTCCAGAATGGCCATGGCGAGGTTTGCCTGTTTCATCCCGCAACTCAGCGCTCGCAGCCGATCCCGATCACCGCGCAGCTGCAACGTAATAGCCGCAATGCTTGCCGCCACCGCGGCGACCTCATCGACAGCGTTCGGCGAAATTGCACCCGGCCGGTGATAGATTTCGATGCACCCCAACATCTTGCCGGCGCTGACCACCGGGTGCGACAGACTCGCCGAAAACTCCAGCGCCTCAAGCACATCCCCATGCAGACTCCAGCTTGAACAGCTCGCCAAATCATCCACCCGAACAGGCTCGGCCCGACTGATCGCAAGGGACGCCAGCCCAGGCAAAGCCCCCGGCACTGCACCCTCTATAGCATCCAGGTAACACTGGGGAAGCCCGATAGAGGCACCACAGCTAAGTCGCTCGCCATTGTGCAGCAGCAGAATAACGACACCCGACCCCGGCAACAGCGCCATAACGCCCTGCGCCAATGACTGCAGCTGATCTGCCAGCGGCCTGATCAGAGCCACTGGTTCCAGCAGTGAAGCACGCAACTGCGCCAGACCGCGCCTGTGCCGCTCATCCGTCACATCAGTGCAAAACCACGCCAGCGCCTCCAGCGGCTTTTCGCTCTCGCACAAAGACTGACTTCTAAGGCGCACCCAGCGCATAACCCCCGTTGCCGGATAAAAAGGAACTTCAACATCAAGAGGGTCACCGGCGGATTGTGCCGGATCGATTTGTTGCAGCAGCTGCGGATCCGAGGATGCTCCCTCGAAATAGGACAACGACGCGCGGTGCAAGGCTTCCTGCGCCTGACACCCGGACAAGGCACAGAATGCCTCATTGACCCACAGGGTCTCACCCTGGGGCGACACAATCATCACCGCACAGGGCGCCAGCGCCAATGCACGACAAAATGAATTCGTTTCAGAATGCAGCAATGTGAACTCTCCCTGTAACCCCATTTCCAACCGAAATGAAGAACGCCCGCCTTGGTACTAACACTGCATCATCTTGTGAATAATGCAGTTGTTGGTACCCATTATCCATAACAGGCACGTAGCGCCCATTGTGCAAATAAACGCACTCCTGCACAACGCAGATCTTACAATCCGAAAACGATTTCACTTACAGATGACAGCGAGTAAAGATTAGCAGTTCCGTTACGCACAAGCCTGCGCCTCAGATCACTTCCTGCCTATTTTGAACGGCACTCACTCGCAGCAGAACATTTAGATCCAGAAACCAACGACCAGCGACGGACTGTAAAAAAACGAAGTCGAGCCCAAAGCAGCCCTTTTATCGGCTAACTATAGTACCCAGCGTCGCATAATGAAGACGTTAGCGAAAAATGATGCACGAAAAGTGCACAATCCATAGGCGTGACAAGATGCGGAGCAGAACAGAACAGAACAGAACAGAACAGAGAATATAAAGAGAAGTAAAACCAAGTACGGAATGATCTGGAGCGGGAAACGAGACAAACATTAGAGCTCTAAATCGTTAATTTATAAGACTTATTTCCCTACCTTCATTAGAAGGTGGCCACAATATTAGCCTTGTTTTTTGGACCCGTCAAACAGACGAATCCAACAAAATCTACGGCAATCCATTAAGGTCACCGTATAGCACCTTGAGCGGTCATTACCATGCAGCACCAACGGACGAGCAATGATGACGCTCTCTCCCAGGTTCAGCCGAAAGACAACGTCCCTACCCTGCCGTCGGTGCTATCTGGATGATTTCGAAGTCGAGATGACGAGATTATTTTGGTTTCCGGCGATACCAACGACGAATAGGCTTGAGCCGCCACTGGAACTGTTTGCCCAGTAAGCAGGCTTCGGTGACGCCAATTTCCTCAGCCAGCCAATTCGGGCTGTGTTCCGAACTCTGCAATTGCTGCTGCCTCATCTCCTGTCAGCGAGTCTAGGCCAGAACGCCGAAGCAAACGCTGAATCGTCATTTCCACTAACGCCGACCAAGGCGGGCCGCCAGTCCGTCAATGAACCGTTCTTTTCGCACAGACGGGACTGGATCACACCGCCCTAATAGCTACCGCGGGAGTGACGATGATTTAATACTTAGCTATAAATAGCTCCGCAGTGTATCTGAGCATAAAGAAAGGGTCATCGACACATAAACGTACAAGGAAGGAGAGAAAAAGTCAGAACTAGCACACCCAACTGTCATTTTTAACCGTCTTATCAATGCGTCATTCTAGACAGCAATTTCGCATCATCCAGATACTAAAAACACCAGTTCACATACCCCTCTGCCAATAGCCTTCGTATTTTACAGCTTTTTCAGAATAGATTACTGATTATTCCGTTTAAAGTTGATCAACTGTGCATATAAAATCGTAAAAAACCTCATTTAACGTTGAATTCAACCCCTTTATTATCATGACCCCAAGGAATGCAAATGACATTTAGACGTTAGCTATCAGACGCGAATCCAAGGAGATGGATGTATGCACGGAAGCAAATCGCTATCGCAGGTTTACTATCGCCCCATTGAGGCTGCGATCCGTTGGGCAGGGTTATTGGCGTACGAGAACGACATTCTATCTACGATGTCGCCGCCTCGACATTTACCCGAGAAGCTTTACTGCCCGAGAAGTAACGAGCTCCGCCTGTGCACGGACCGAATCTACGATGCCATCGTCAATGGCGAATTACCGTACGGCCTGGATGGCATCACCCTGAACGACCCATCGCTCTGGGATTCTTCCGATCTGACCATCCGCCATGTCGATCTCAAGCGCTGGATGCGTGACCACTACCCTGAGCAGCGTCCGCGCTTTCTGTTCAGTCGCCGAGAGCGGATCACTCATCCGGTCATAACGCTGGAAGCAGGCCAAGCAATGCTGATTGAGCGCCAGGCTTTGAAAGCACAACTTAAACACTGCCGCCGTGAGTTTGTCGCTCTCCAGGAGCAGTATGACGGACTATCGAAACAGAGCAAAACAAGTCCGGCCTGCGACCAGTATTCCATCAGCGATCGCGCCGAGTGCACTTATCTGCACATTATCGGCAGTCTTCTCGAGTTGATGCTGGGCCATTCCCCCTCGGGTATGCCTTATTCCAGTTTTAAAACGCAGGACGCCATCGTCAGCGCACTGATCGCCAACCACAGCGGCATCATGGGAATTACCGAACGTACCTTGAACGGCAAGTTTGCCAGCGCCCGACGCAAACTGCGTAATACGATTTGCTGAAGAATACCAGCTTGTAGCTGCAGTCCCGTAAATTGCATATGCAATGTACTTCGGTAGCCGCGCCTATTTAATGAGGGTCACGCCAACGAACGCTGCTAAGCGTTAAGGAGTGTCCCTCATGTCTCAATCACCCTCAATGGCTCCCGGCGAGCGCCGTATTCTTCGGCGCGAGGAAGTGGAAGCCAAGACTGGTTTCAAACGCGCCCATATTTATAACCTGATGAAGAAAGGCGACTTCCCCAAGGCGCTGCGTATTGGAGTTCGCGCTGTCGGCTGGGATTCAGACGAGATCGACCAATGGATTGCCGACCGGCTCAATAACCGGGCCTGATTCGGCACCTATGAACGCCTTTTCTATCCACAAGGAGAACGCCATGCAGGTGGTATCCATTATCTCGACCAAAGGTGGTGTGGGTAAAACCACCACCGCCGCCAATCTGGGTGGTCTCGCCGCCGATGCTGGCCTGCGCGTGTTGTTACTCGACCTGGACGTGCAGCCGACACTGTCATCCTACTTCGAGCTGACCCACCGCGCGCAGGGCGGCATTTATGAGCTATTGGCGTTCAACGAACAAAGCCTCGAGCAGCTGGTGTCCCGCACGGCGGTCACGGGCCTGGATGTGGTGCTATCCAACGACGACAGAGGTGATCTGAATACGTTGCTGCTGCATGCCCCCGATGGGCGCCTGCGGTTGCGCCATCTGTTACCCATGCTGGCGTCGCGCTATGACCTGGTACTGATCGACACCCAGGGCGCACGCAGCGTGCTCCTGGAAATGGCGGTACTGGCCTCCAATTTGGCACTGTCACCTGTCACGCCGGAGATTCTGGCGGCGCGCGAGCTACGCCGCGGTACACTGCAGCTGATCGACGACCTTGCCCCTTACCGTCACCTGGGCATTAACCCACCGCCTTTGCACCTGCTTATCAATCGGGTGCACCCCGTTTCAACCAATGCAAGGCTGATCCACCAGTCACTGCGACACGTGTTCCAGGCGCGCAGCGGTGTGCAGGTTCTGACTGCCATCGTCCCGGCCATTGAAACCTACCCCCGGGCATCGACCAGGCGTTTACCGGTACACCGTATCGAGCAGCGCGCACCCACCGGTCGCGTGGCGCCGGCCGCACTCGATACCATGCGCACGCTGGCCTGCGAGCTGTTCCCGGCCTGGTGCGACAAGTTCGCGTCCGTGACCGGTAAACCCCAGACAAACGGCGAGACGCGGAGTGACGATAATGGCCCGCGCCTATAAAGTCGCGCGCGGCCACAAGCGGCTGCGCGCACTGATCGCATTTGCCCTGAACGAAGGTTGGTGCATCAAACGCACACCGGGCGGCCATCTGAAATTTAGCAAGCCCGGCCACGCCTCGATCTACACCAGTTCCACCGCCAGCGACCACCGCGCCAGCTTGAACGCCCGCGCCCAGCTTCGCCGCGCGGCCAGACAGGCAACGGGCAGTACTTCTGATGAGTGCAGGCATGAATGAGCTAACGCCAGAACAGATGGCGACTGAGCTGCTGGCCGAAAGCTTCGAACGCAACGGCCCTGCTGCCAACACCTTGAGTGATCCGATCGCCGACACCCCAATGGTGGTGACACTCGACCAGTTGCGTCCCTATGACCATGATCCGCGCGTCAAGCGCAATCCGGTCTACAACGAGATCAAGGCTTCGATCCGCGAGCGGGGCCTGGATGCGCCGCCAGCAATCACGCGACGCCCCGGTGGCGAGCATTTTATCATCCGCAACGGCGGCAACACCCGACTGGCGATCCTGCGAGAGCTTTGGGCTGAGACCCGGGAGGAACGCTTCTTTCGGATTGCCTGCCTATTCCGCCCCTGGCCGGAGCGCGGCGAGATCGTCGCCTTGACAGGCCACCTGGCCGAGAATGAACTGCGCGGCGGCCTGACCTTCATCGAGCGGGCTCTGGGGGTGGAAAAAGCCCGCGAGCTCTATGAGCAGGAGCGCGATGGCACGCTGTCCCAGTCCGAATTGGCCCGTCGCCTGAGTGCAGATGGCTATCCGGTGCAGCAATCGCATATCAGCCGCATGCATGACGCCGTGCGCTACCTGCTGCCGGCGATTCCGAACCTTCTCTACGGCGGGCTGGGCCGGCATCAAGTCGAACGGCTCGCTGTGATGCGCAACGCCTGCAAAAGGATCTGGGAACACCACACCGCCAAGCGTGACGTGGGAATGGAGTTCGAATCGCTGTTCCAGGACGCGCTGGCACAGTTCGATACCGAGCCGGATGGCTTCTCCGCCCAGCGGGTACAGGACGAAATGATCGGTCAGATGGCCGAACGACTGGATGTCGACTACGACGCCCTGAGCCTGGATCTGAATGAAAGCGAACACCGGCAACGCGTGTTAACCCGCGAGCCGTCTCCTATCGAACCCGAACTTTCGATGCATCCTTCGCCTCCCTTCACACCACACCCGAGGGTCGAATCCCCCACGACCGCATCGGCCCAGCCAGATAAAACACCCGTCACACAGCCTTCGACTTCAACGCCACAAGGCGGCACGGCCGAACTCGGGAACGTAGCACAAGACGATACCTCGCTGACAGGTAGCCTCGTGCAGGAGCATATAGTGTCCGAGGCGCCCACGACCAACCGGCTCCAGTCCATTCAACGCCTGATGGCCGAGCAAATAGGCGACGAGGCGTCGCCCGACTTCGAGTCCAGGGTGCTGCAGGCGATCCCGATCCAGGCCGGTGGGCTGTATCCCATTTCAGATGTCTGGTACATCGAGCCAGGTCTTAACGTACCGGACAGACTACGGGCACACATCGCACAGTTCGCGCGGGAAATTGCCAGCGAAGCGTCGATCGCCGACTACATCGTGCCTCGTGATGGCGGCATCGGTTTTACCTGTGTACTACCGCCCACGAGTGAACTGCAGGCGTTGCCGCCCTTTCCCGGTACGGTTCTGGTCCTGCTGCTGTCGCTGAACGGTGAAGCAGCGGCGGCCGTTACAGGCCTGGAGCGAGGATTGCTGTCCAACGAATTGGCAACCCTGCTGTACGGCCAGGGCGATCCGGACCGACGGCTGAGCGACACGGCGCTCGTCAAACTGTTCCGTCTATTGCGCCTGGCGCGACGACTGTTTGATCTTGAGGCCGGCAATGCAGATTGAGGATTCTGAGCCAGGGAGGCCACCATGTCGTCACCACATCCGCTCAACCAGGCCGTGATCGCCCAGGCATTGCACGACCTGCGCAACGGCCAGCTACGCCGCTGCAAAACGATGGGCTTCGGTGAAACGGAGCTCGAAGCGCTGAAGCATCCGGCCATGGTGAGTGTGCTTGTGAATGCGACTGTGTCCTGGTGTTCAGTTTCGATCAACCGCGATGTTCTCAAAAGATTACTGAACCAGGCGCAAGACGTGGAACAGGAAATAGCCAAGGTGGATCGCATGTTGCGGCTCGGCGCCAGTACCGAAATGGTCAGTGGGTTTTACGGCCTCACCCACCAGGAAATCGCCTTGCGACGAGACGTGCTCGGCCTGCCGAAACGCAAGGGGCGTCACCCGGTGCTCGACGAGCAACAGGATACGGCGCTGTGGCAGCGCTGGAGACAACTCACTACGCAAAGGGGCGTTGAAGCGGACGATGCCGCGTCCATGCTGGATGTCGCCATGGATCTGTCGGAAAGCATGACACTGCCCTTGTCAGTGGTCTGGGCGGCCATACGAAACTGGATTGACCAGGCATTGGAATAGGCCATGGCGGCGGATGATCCATCCCGGCATTTAAGCCCCGTCCCGCTCTCCGACCTCTTTGATGGCGTCCTGAAACAGCTGGCACCCACAGAGCAAGACGCCACCGCGCACGGCGACGGCATTCTCTACAGTGGCAACCGTCACGAGAGCGTGCCTCGAGCGCTGTTTCTCGACACCCGCCTGACTCCGCTGGAGCGCAATGCCTGGCAGGTATTCCGGCTGCTGCTTAACGACCATGGCGTCACCACCCTGCCCACCTACGATCAGCTGCGGCCCTATCTGGCCTCCATGCCCTGCGGTGCCCGCGCCTCTCATGAAACCGTGGCCCGCGCCCTGACGCTGCTGCGGCTAACGCGCTGGCTCAGCCTGGTGCGTCGGCGCCGCGACCCGAGATCGGGACGTATCCTGGGCAATTTATATGTACTGCATGACGAGCCTTTGACCCCGTTTGAGGCGATGCAGCTCGATGCGGACTACCTCGGTCTGGTCAGCCAAGCGCTCGATCACGCCGCCAAAGCAGTCCGGACCGTCGGCCTGAACGCCCTGAAAGAGATCGCCGATGATCCGCTGCTCAGTGGCCGCACCTTGCCAACCCGCCTGCAGGTTTTGGCGCAGCGAATGACTGACCACGACATGGATTCAAAACACCATCAACAGGACGGGGCGATGCGTGATTCCGAAGAAGGCTCCACCACCCTTCTTCGGAATCAGGAACCCCGTCTTCGGAATCAGAAAGGCCTCGCTTCGGAATCCGAACCAGGGTCGAAAGCCCCAGCTGACGGCAGGCTTCGGAATCCGAAGGAGGACCGTACTGTAAGTAATAGTAATAATAAAATACGTATACCGCGCGCACGTGCGCACGAGGGGCTGCAATTGCCCGAACGCTTCACGCGCCTGAAAGACGAGCAGCAGGCCGGCGTCCTGGTGGCGCTGCAACAGCTGGACGAGACACTGCAGCAGGCCGTGCTTGACGAATGGGACGCCCGCTGCCTGGCTGACACCATCCGTAATCCCGCCGGTTACCTGTTCGGCATCATCCAACGTGCCCTTCAAGGCGAATTCAACGCCTGGCTCGGTCCGGCGGTGGCCGCCTCGCCCACCGCAAAGCCACAATCGCCGTCACCACGACCACCGCCAGCATCATCAACGCCATCAAGGTCGAAACCGAAAGTCGCCCCGCCTGAGGTCGCCCTGGAATACCTCGCGAGGTTGCGTGAGTTTCTGCGCGATAGCTAGACGGTCATCAGAGTGCTGACGCTGGCAACGTAACCCTCAGTGGAACGCCCTGGCGTTATCCCCAGGGGATAGCTCGCGCCAGCCATGCCTTCAGCCATACCTTCAGCCATACCTTCGACAAATCCGGGAACGCTTCAGGTTCCTTTAGTTGACTGACAGCCTTCCGGTTGATGGCGATGCTATCGACTCGTTACTCAACCGCGAGTCCTCACCATGGCAAACACAGGACCACTACAACTCAACCTCGGGTCACTGCGCAGCGCGATGTCGCTGACGCTGCATACCCATCATGCGTCGCGCATCTGGCACGGCCGGGCCGCTGCCGAGGGCAAGCCTGCGATCGTCGGCCTCAACGGTTTCATCGCCGTGATGAACAAGATGAAACGGGGTGCCGAGCAGGACGACCCCTACAGCGATTGGTGGATGCTTCGCATCGAGGAGAAGCTGGAGCAGACCAAAGCGACCCTGCAGTCGCTGCGTGAACAGGTGGACCAGGCGCTCGCGACGGTACCGTCCGCCCTCAGCCTGGGGGAAAACCTCAACGTTCAACCCGTCAAGCTGCCGCTGTTCGTCAATGCCCAGCTGGGCTTTGCGGCGGTCTACCTCCTGGCGGACTACGACGATCTCGCACGCAAGCTCATCCTGGCCCACCACACCGCACTGATCGACCGTAGCACACTCGAACGCTGGCTCAATGACGGCGCCCATGCGCTGCGCAGCTTGTTCTCGCTGGCCCAGCAATACCGCTACTCCGGTTGCTGCCGTGACGATTTCGCGGCCAACAATGCAGCAGCCCGGGCGGCGCTGGAAAAGTTTGGAGCGCTGCCGCAGGACGTATTGGAGGGAACGCAGCGATCAGGCTTCGCACCACCGATCATGCGGCGGGCAAACCAGCACCATGTCGATGCCGATGCCGATGCCGATGCCGATGCCGATGCCGATGCCGATGCCAGCAAGTCTGAGCCTGACGATACGCAGGGCGATACCTCGACATCGGTCGACGCCACTGGCACCAACGGGGAGGACTCAGCATGACGGAACAGGCTCAACATCAACGGCGGTATTTCCAGCCGTTGCAACAGGAAGACTTCCTGCGCCTGGAACACGCAGCCTATCTAAAAGGCCTTTTAAAGCCTTTTAAAGGTAACGGGAGTCTGGAGGACTGGGCCAACCAATGCCACGCGCTGCGAGACAGTTTGATTGCATTGGCGCAACGGCGCGTACTGCCACAAGTGAGCGGTTATCCGTTCCGGCTGCTACCCGTCGAACTGGCCCAGCAGACCACTGGCGCAGGCACTACCTTTCTGCGCTGGCGCAAACCCGACCGTTCCGCGATGGGCGTAGCGCTGTGGCAGGCGATGATGGACAGGCCCGGCACGCCGGTCCATTTGCTCGCTGACCTGCTAGCGCTCGAGCACCAGCGCATCACGCTGAACATGCAGATCAGCCTGCTGCACAGCCTCGGGCGTCAAGCCCATGACTGCGCCAACAAGATGGCCGCGGCTGATGCCGCGTACCAGCAGCGCCTGGCGGTACCTTCCATCACTGCGTCAGCGGATCGGCTGCCACCCTAGTTCACCGGCATCCCTTTTTTCTGCACTGCCCCTGCCAACAAAGAGCGACCAACCACCTCGGAGAATTCACCATGAGCACCCATTTCTACGGCGAAGGAAACATCGGTTCGGCACCGGAATACCGCGAGTTTGCCAACGGCAACGACCAGCCAAACCGGTTGCTGCGCCTCAATGTCTACTTCGACAACCCCATTCCGAAGCGGGATGGCAGCTACGAGGACCGCGGTGGCTTCTGGGCGCCTGTCGAGATCTGGCATCGCGACGCGGAGCAATGGGCCGGCCTCTACCAGAAAGGCATGCGCGTGCTGATCGAAGGCCGGGCCGTACGTGACGAATGGGAGGATGCCGACGAGAACGAGCGCGTTACGTTCAAGATCGAGGCTCGCCGTGTTGGCATCCTGCCGTTCCGGCTGGCGTCGGTGACACTCAGCGAGAAGCCGGCCAGCGGTGAGCAGGCCCCCGCACCGGTGTAAATCCGCCCCCCACAGGGAGCAGCCGCCAACCCGGCAGCTGTTCCCTGCGCCTCCCCCGCACCACGACCTTGCCACGTTATCCCCAGGGGATAATTCCACCGACGTCCACTGCAATCCGCGCGCTCCGAGCAGGAGGCTTGCGTACAACATACCGCTGCGTACCGAACAAACCCGCTCTGCTACCTTGCCACGCTATCCCCAGGGGATAATTCCACTGACGTCCACTGCAGTCCGCGCGCTCCGAGCAGGACACTTGCGTACCAAAATCCGCTGCGCACCGTGCAAACTCACTCTGCTACCTCGCCACGTTATCCCCAGGGGATAGTTCCACTGACGTCCACTGAAATCCGCGCGCTCCGGGCAGGAGGCTTTCGTACCAAAATCCGCTGCACACCGAGCAAACTCACTCTGCTACCCTGCCCGACCACGAGTAACCGGTTGACCTCGCAGTCCGCTTTTTTGCGGTAGGCGTTTGGCGCCCGGGGCATGCTGCTGTACACCGAATGAACTCAATGATGCAGACGAGGCCGCATGCGACTCTACCTGTGCGAAAAGCCGTCCCAGGGCAAAGACATTGGACGGGTACTGGGTGCGACGCAGCGCGGTAATGGCTGCTTCAAGGGCCCTGACACCGTCGTCACCTGGTGCATCGGTCACCTGATCGAGGCCGCACCGCCCGAGGCTTATGGCGAGCAGTACAAACGCTGGTCCCTCGAGCAGTTACCCATTATTCCTAAGCACTGGCGCGTTGAGGTCAAGGCCAAGACCGCCGCGCAATTCAACGTCGTCAAACAGCTGATGGCACAGGCCACCGAGCTGGTGATCGCTACCGATGCCGACCGTGAGGGCGAACTGATCGCCCGCGAGCTCATCGACCTCTGCGGCTACCGCGGTCCACTCCAGCGACTCTGGCTGTCCGCACTGAACGACGCCTCGATCCGCACGGCACTGGCCGCACTCCGGCCAGCGGCCGAGACGCTGCCGCTGTACTACTCCGCGCTGGCCCGCGCCCGGGCCGACTGGCTGATCGGGATGAACCTCAGTCGTTTATTCACCCTGCTGGGCCGGCAAGCGGGCTACGACGGCGTACTGTCGGTGGGCCGTGTGCAGACGCCGACCTTGCGCCTGGTCGTCGATCGCGATCGCGACATAGCGCAATTCGTTTCAACGCCGTTTTGGACCATCGATGTCGCGCTGACCCACGCCGGCCAAACCTTCATCGCCAACTGGCTCGCACCCCAGGCATGCGCGGACGACAAGGGCCGCTGCCTGCAGGAAGCGATTGCCCAGCAGGCCACGCAGCTCCTGCGCGCCGCAAATATCGCCCAGGTGGTCACGGTCGAGACCGAACGGGTACGCGAAGCGCCTCCGCTCCCGTTCGATCTGGGGACGCTGCAGGAAGTCTGTTCCAAGCAGATGGGACTGGATGTGCAGGAGACGCTGAACATCGCGCAATCCCTGTACGAGACGCACAAGGCCACCACCTACCCACGCTCGGACTCGGGCTACCTTCCCGAGTCCATGCTGGCCGAGGTGCCAGGCGTGCTCGCCAGTCTGCTCAAGACGGATCCTGCGCTAGGACCCGTGATCGACCAGCTGGACCCAACCCGGTGCTCGCGCGCCTGGAACGACGGCAAGGTGACGGCGCACCACGGCATCATTCCCACACTGGAGCCTGTCGATCTTGCCAAAATGAGTGACAAGGAACTGGCCGTCTATCGACGCATCCGGGCCCACTACCTGGCGCAGTTTCTGCCGGATCACGCATTCGATCGCACCACCGCCACACTGTCGTGCGGCCGCGAGACGCTCCAGGCGGTTGGCAAGCAGATCGTGACACCGGGCTGGCGCCGGGTACTCACAGAGCCTGAGCCAGAGGATGCCGACACGGAATCCACCACTCGTAGCCAGACGCTCCCGCCACTGCAGAAAGGACGCTCATGCCCCGTCACCGGCGTCGAGTTGAAGACCCGCAAGACGCTGCCCCCACGGCCGTTCACCCAGGGAGAGCTGGTCAAGGCGATGAAGGGGGTCGCCAGGCTGGTGTCTGATCCGCGGCTGCAGCAAAAGCTCAAGGACACCGTGGGCATCGGTACCGAAGCGACACGGGCCAGCATCATCAACGGCCTGCTCGCCCGCGGCTATCTGGTAAAAAAGGGACGCGCCATCCGCGCATCCGATGCGGCTGTCACGCTCATTGATACGGTTCCGGCAGCAATCGCCGATCCCGGTACCACGGCGGTGTGGGAGCAGGCGCTGGATATGATCGAAGCCGGTCAGATCACTCTGGAGACGTTCATCGAGAAACAGTCGGCCTGGATCGCACAACTGGTTACGCAGTACCGCGGCACGACCCTGGCCATCAAGGTCCCCGAGGGGCCAGCCTGTCCGCAGTGCGGTGCAGCCACGCGCCAACGTACCGGCAGAACAGGCGCATTCTGGTCCTGCAGCCGCTATCCAGAATGTACAGGCACACTGCCGGTCCCATCCGCCAAGCGCGGCACCCAACGCAAGCGCCGTGGTAAACCCAAAGCCTCTTGATCCCGTCTGTCGCAATGGCCGACACTGTCAACGTGACAAGCGTCCCGCCTCCCTGCGGGACTCCCAGCACGCGACCCCTTCTGCGACGGTGTGCGCGTCCCGCCAGATCCGCAATGGTCACGGGGCGAGAAGGTCGTTTTTCCTCGAATCGCGCGTCGCGCATTCTATTGATCAGTGCGGTTTGCGTCCGCCGCGACGGGTCCCCTGATACCTTGCCAGGCTGTTTCGATTGAATCTGCCACCACGCGGACTATCAGGAGACCCGTCGGGTCGACGGTATTCGGTGCCGGTGCCCACCGGTGAAACAACGGGCGCCTTTTGTGCGCGGATGTGTGCCAGTAAATACCGGCTCCAGCCACGATACGAGCCGGGTGAGCATGCGGTGACAGCGAACGGCTTTAGCGACGGCTGAACCCTGCGCCAGCCCACAGGTGGTGTGTTCCTCCCTAGCCGAATGTCGTTCCGGCCTTCGGCGCTTTCTCCCGTTTTCCCGTCCGTTAACCCTGTATCGGCCACCATCGCCTGCCGGCCGATCAATCCGAGAAGTGCCCGCGCCCCATTGCCACATGACGTCAACCTACTGCCGGGTCAATGCTTGGCGCCGACCTGTGACTAAAAACGATTAAGGAGTAGTGCCATGCATCACCCCCTGCCTCGAGACGTGATTGACCGGATCGCCAAGGAAGAACAGCATTTTGCCCACGCTCCCGAAGCGTTTTTCCAGGCCTGGAAGCGTGGCGTCGTGCTCGCCGGGCCGCAATGGTTTGGCGATGGCACCCATGAGGGCCTGCAGCGCGCGACCAGCGAGTGGGAGCTACGTCCCAACATCCAGGCCCTCATCGACGCCCTCAGCGTATTGAATCATGGGCAGCGCCTGTTCCTGTCGGCCATGGTCAGTTTCTACAATACCACCGAGGGGAACGCCATGCTCCGCCGCTGCGGGTTCCAAGGCCTGCCTGCTCTGGGTGGCCTGGATCTGCAGCAGCGTCAGGTTCTTGCCGATCTGTTGCTGAATTATCGCGGCGGGTGAGCCCATCCGTCGCAGCGCCTCAGTGCCTCAACGCCCATGATCCGCTGCATCCTCAGTGCACGCAGGCCGAGAGGCTTTACCTTCAATAATGAGGTCGGTCCCCGATATCCATTTTCCATCGCGCACCCCGCGTGCTGCTGGCAGGCTGGTCCCATGTTCCGCTGACGCCGTCAGCGACATGCCAGGCAACCGTCGGTCTTCGAGGTTGCGGCGCGGTTTCTGCCGCGTGACCGAGCCAGTTCGCACCGGCATCGATACGCGAACGACCGTCATTGCGACGGCGATGCCAAGACGCTGTTCCACCAACCCGCGCGGGGGTTCCACACCTCCCCGTCGGGTCGGGTGTGTCTCCGCACTCTGATCCATCAGGAGATTCACCATGACCACATCCAACGAAAAGTCGTACTTCGACCTGCACATCACCGGGCTCGGCTATCTGAACCGCATCCGCGAGGTCAGGCCCAAGAAAGGCGATGCCTTCCTGGCCTGCGATATCGCGGCGCTCAATGGTCCCAGCGACGCTGTGTCCTATGTCCGCTTCGACACCCGTGTATCGGGCTCGGAAGCACAGCACCTGGTCCGTCGCTGCCTTGAAGCGGTCGACGCCGAAAAGAAAGTAATGATCGGCTTTCGCCTGGGCGATCTCTGGGCCGACACCTTCACCTACACCAAGGGCAAGCGTGCCGGCGAACAGGGCGTGAGCCTCAAAGCCCGCCTGCTGTTCATCAGCTGGATCAAGGTCGAGGGGCAGCAGGTTTACAAGGCCGAGCCCCGCCCGGTCGAAACTGACGCGCAAAGCTCCCAAGAGCCAACGCTCGCGCCTATCCAGGAGCAAGCTCCGGTTCAAGATGCATCCCCGGCTCCCGCAGCGGAGCCTGTCGGTGAAGCCGCCGTCCAGGCACACGCACCGGCGGTAGCCGAGTCGTTCTGACCTTGACTTAATTTTTCAACTACCCCCTCACAGCGGCCGCCGCCATGCCCGATGCCGGTGGCCGCTTATGTTCCAGGACTGGCATCTCGCCATGGCCTGATTCCAACCGCCGCGTCAGCGGCACTCCATCACCCGCCAGGGTTCCTACCCAGAGGGGCGGAACTCCGGTATTTCATCCAAGGAGATCATCATGCAACTTGCATCCCGCTTCGCTTATCGTTCCCCGGTGCTGCGCTCGAATCATCCCCTGTCCGATGACCAGATTCGCACCGTCGCGCCCTCCATCTTCGCAGACACCCCGCACGCAAGCCGCTCCGAACGTTACAGCTACATCCCCACAGCGGCTGTGCTGACCGAACTGCGCAGGGAAGGCTTCCAGCCATTTATGGTGTGTCAAACCCGCGTGCGCAAGGAAGACCGCCGCGACTACACCAAGCACATGCTACGCCTTCGCCATGCGAGCCAGATCAACGGCACCGAGGCGAACGAGATCATCCTGCTCAATTCGCACGATGGCACCAGCAGCTACCAGATGCTGGCGGGCATGTTCCGCTTCGTCTGTCAGAACGGCCTGGTGTGCGGCGACATGTTTGCCGACGTGCGCGTGCCTCACAAGGGCAACGTCACCGATCGCGTGATCGAGGGCGCCTACGAGGTGCTGCATGGGTTCGAGCAGGTGCAGGACTCGCGCGACGCCATGCGTGCCATCACGCTCGACGACGGCGAGGCCGAGGTCTTCGCCAGATCGGCTCTGGCCCTCAAATACGGTGAACCCGGCAAGACCCTGCCGGTCACCGAAAACCAGATCCTGCAGCCCCGTCGCTTCGACGACAATCATGCGGACCTATGGTCCGCGTTCAACAGGGTTCAGGAGAACCTCATCAAAGGCGGCCTGACCGGCCGCAGCGCCAACGGCCGCCAACAGCGCACACGGCCTGTCCAGGGCATCGACCAGAATATGCGGCTCAACCGCGCACTCTGGCTGCTCGCGGATGGCCTGCGCAAGCTAAAAGCCTGACACAGGGCTAGGTCCTGACCATTCCCTGTTCCTGTCGCCCAGACGGCTTGCCGTCTCCTTCATCCACCCACCGGGGCCAGTCATCCCCTTGGGGTGCCGTGGCCCTTTATCTTCGAGAGGTAATCACCATGGCACAGGCCATTTCCTATCAACCACGCGTGCAGCTCGGCCAGGTCGTTATGACCACGGGCATTAGCGATCTGATACAACGCGGCGTCTTCGATGCCGTGCCCTTTCTCCAGCGCCACCTCAACGGTGACTGGGGCGATCTCAGCGACGACGACCGGCACCAAAACGATGCCGCACTCAAGCACGGGGAGCGATTATTGTCGTCCTACCAGGTCACACCGACCTTGAAACTCTGGATCATAACCGAACGGGATCGCAGCGTAACCACACTGCTATTGCCCAACGAGTATTGATCCGATTTCCCAATCCAGGGGCCTGACACCACCCCCTCCAGGGGAGGTGCATGCCCCGCCTTTTCTGGAGCATCATCATGTCCCTGTGGCTACCTCGCAGATGACCTGCCTGGGGCTGATGGCCAGAAAGTTACTATCGCTGAGTACTCTGGGGGGACGTGTCGGAGTCCGGGTTCAATGTCCTCAACTAGCAGGCTGTTGAAAATCT
>NZ_BCNS01000003.1 GCF_001528745.1 Marinobacterium profundum
CGATAAATCGGCAGGATAGCCGATTTACACAGCGTAAGCTGCCCACCGGGCAAGCTACAGGGATGTAGCTTGTGAATAGTGGTTCTCTCAAAGAGCATACAAAAATGCCCCCTCTTTACCAAAAAGAGGCGGCTTTTCCGCAGTAGGTCAGTGGTAAGTCCGACAGGCTGCTAGCCAACAAGCAAGACTTTTTTTGCCGCTCGAAACTCAGTGACGACGGCCGTCCCCCGACCGGAAAAACTGCCGATTGCCATCTCGCCAGGCACCAGAGCGGGCTTGGCGGTAGTCTCCGCCACTGCGATGGGACGAACGACCGTGCTCAAACCGACGCCGCCCGTCCCCATGCCCTCGATAGTCGTGCCTCCAATAGCCAGGGGAACGGTCGTAGTGGCGTGGACGGTAATGGTGCCTCGGCGGAGTATAGTGCCGATGCGGTACATAATGCCGCGAGCGTCCAGGTATGTAGCCATAGGGCGCATAGCTGTAGGGCCCGCCGAGGTACAGGCTAAAACCGTTACCGTGAATGGCGGCGCCACTAAAGAAGATGCCTACATCCACATCCGCCCGGGACGGGCTGGCAATCAGACTCAATGCCAGCACCCCTGCGCTCAATAATCTGATCTTCATGGCACAACTCCCGTATTCGCAGTTACCTCTAAGACCCTTGCCAGCGGTACGAGTTGCGCGATCAATTTTCAACCGGACTTAAGCCCTGATTCAGCTGTTCAGGCATCTATGACGCTATGACCGGTTTCAGGGGCGGCGTAGAGCAGGCAGTCACTACAGGCAATCAGTGGGTTGCTGGTCACCATAAAAAGTTTCAGCGGCTGGGCGGCATAAAGCCGCTGCCCCTGCACATCGAAAAACTCTGGCAGTACATCGGCGCCGGCGGCATCACGCAGGCGCATCTGGCTGCGTGCCCGCGGCCCGAGCCAGAACAGGAAGGTGCCGCTCTCGACCAGACCAAAGTTATAGCGCTCCAGGTGGCGCGGCACTGTAATGTCCGCCGCAGGATCCGGCTCGTCGGCAAAGGTCAGCTTGGTATCAGGCGCCAGCTCCAACCGCACCGGATGGTGGTACAGATCCATATGCAAACCTTCAGGCGGCAGCTGCGGCACATGCTCTGCCTGCAAAAAACGCCAGATTCCGTCTACTGCCAGCCGATCCGCCGCCGGATCCCGGTTGCCGCCGCACTCGATGGTTGCCACCGGAAAGTCCGGGCGGCTGATTTCCATCAGGGCGCCAAGGCGGATATCGGTAATGATCAGGCGCCGAGTAAAGAGCGCCACCAGGGCTTCATGGGCCGGATCCTCGTGGGTCACCACGCCAAAGGGTGGGTTCATGCCGGAGGTGTTGTGAATATCAATCAGGCACTCGGGCCTGTATTGGTCCAGCAGCGCCAGGGTCTGCTCGGCAAGCTGGCCGGGATTGCCATCGAAGGGCGGGAAAAAGCAGCGATTCAGATCGCGCTCGCCCGGCAACTGGCGCCAGGAAAACAGTGGCGCCTCCAGCGCCGCCGACACCGACAGAATAAAACACAGCAAGGTGACAGCAGGCTGCTCGCCATTGCGCAGCCAACCGTGGATGGCTTTAAGCCCCGAGGGCTCATTGCCGTGCAGCAGCGTACTCAGCGCCCGGCAACGGCTCGGGTCACGCCCCTGCACAATAATCAGGGTGGGCCCATCAAGCTGACGCAGGAACTCCTCTGGCGTGCGGGCAATGTCCGCAGGGGTGGGGTCACGCAGAATTGTAATGCTGTCGTCTGGCATCAGTGCATGTCCGTCCATTGTGCAACAGGCTGGTTAAGATCGGCACGCACACGGTAGCCCTCAAGCATGGTCTTCAACGCGCGGTGCCGGCTAAGCCGGCGGTTCAGGCGCTCCACCTGGAAAAGTTGCCAGGTCGCCCCCGTACAGCCACGCTCAAGTCGTTGTTCAATAATGCCGAGATAGTGCCCGCTTTCCGCCGCATCTATGCCGATGCGTTTCAAGCCCTGTGCAGCCAGTGGCAAAAGCTCATGCGCCAGCCGGGTTGCCGATACTTCTTCCAGCCTGCGCTTACAGGACGACGGCCACAGCAGCTTCGCCCTGATACCCATCTCGGCGCTGCGGTAGAAATTGTGCTCCAGCATGGCAAAGGGCAACCCTGGCATTAGCTCGGCAATATCGCCCCTCAGCCCCTCCGCCAGCCCAATCAGAAAGGCGGCATTGGCCATCATGTCGCAGGCCGTGGGGCCTGCCGGCAAGGCACGCATCTCGATGCGCAGATGGCCGCCACAGCTGTCGTCATAAATAACCCTGTTCCAGGGCCAGATCGTGCCCTGATGCAGGCGTAACTCATGCAGCTTTGGCAGACCTCCGTTTTGCACCCTGGCCATATCATCCTCAACCTCCTGACACACCGGCAGGAGCGCGTCATGCAGCAGCGCCGATTCGGCAAACAGCTCGTAGGCTCCGTCGCGCACCCATCCGGTACCCAGATTCACCCGGGAGGCCCTGCGGCTGCAGTTCCCATTGCTGCTGTGCCCATTACCGCCTGGCCCATTGCTGCCGGCGCCATCGATGGCATGTTTGAACAGCGGGATCCGCGTTTCATGCCACAAGCGATGCCCCAGCAGAAAAGGAGAGTTCCCGGCGAGCGCCAGCACCACAGGGGTTGCCAGTTGCATGGCATTGTAGGTATCGGAAAAATCCGCCGGCCGCACGCGGTAGTGCAGCTGCAAGGAAGTATTGGCACCTTCGAGCGTCACATCACGAGCCCTTAGCGAGATAGGTTCGTCGCCATTGATGCGCACCTGAATGCGTTCACCGCGAATGCGACTCAAGCCATCCGTCAGCGCCCGATAGCGGCACTGATCCGTCATGACATGGGGGCCAAAATCACGACGGCGCAGCGTCGGCAGAATACCTATTGCCAGAATATGGCCCCCGTGGGCCAGCGCTGATTGCTCCAGCGCCGCCACAGCGGTGCGTATTTCGGCTTCGATACCAGAAAAAGGCGTGCCCTGAATGGGCACCGGTGTGAGGTTGTATTCCAGGTTGTAGCGGTTGAGTTCCAGCGTCAGCTGAGGATCGGCCCTGGCATTTTGAATTTCGCTGTTAACCAGTAACGGATGGCCATTGTGATCGACAATGCAGAGCTCAAGCTCAGCGCCCAGAGATCCCGGGCCTTCGCCAAAACCGGGCCTTTGCAGCAACGCCTTCAGCGCCTGCAGATTGCTCCCCAGGCGCTGGTAGAAACCGCTGAACTCCTGCGGCGTGAAGCTGGACTTGTCGATCTCGAGTCCCATGACCGTCCTGTACTTTAGGGCATCCCTAAAGCGTAGACAGCGAAGCGCTTAGACTCCAGTCTGGGTGCGCTTCGCCTCAGGCCGCGCCGCGGTTACCATAGATAACATCGACGATTTCCCTAAAGCTGGTCGCACGCTCGGTGATGTCGACCGGAATATGCAGCTTGCGGGCGATATCACTGGCGGAGATGATGCCGCAGATCTGTTGATCTTCGGGCCGCACGACCAGCATGTGCTGGGATCCAACATCCTGCAGAGTCCTTAGCACGTCACCGATACAGCAGCTGCTGACCTGCTGAATCGACAGCCCGGCCAGTTTCGCGCTCGGCGTCATTACATCGGCAATGCTCAGCTCGTCGCGCCTTAGTCCCTGGCTCTGGGCAATGCTCAGCACCTTGCGGCTCTCCAGATCCATCAGACTGATAATGCCGCGGAATTTCTCGCTATCATCCATCACTATGACCGAGCGCACGTGGGCTTTTTTCATCATCATCAGCGCATCGTTGATACCCACATTAAGCTCCAGCGCCAGCGGGCGCGTCGACTCAAAGCTGGTCATAATACTGCTCGCCGGGCTATCCAGGCTCAGGGTCTCGCCATCGGGCGTAGACAGATGGCTGTAATCACGCAGGGACAGGGTTTTGAGTTCACGGTAAGTACGCATGGCAATAGCCTCCCTCTGGTACCAGGAGCCTGCCCGAAAATACTCAACCTACTGCGAACCACCTGAGTTTGGCTGCTTTTTGTGCTGTTTTTTACTCGTCGCAAACTCCTCGGTCTGCGACCCCGCTAAAGCGGTTCTTTACACTGCGTTCCAAGTGTTAAATAGAACCACTATTCGTCTTAAAACACCGCAAAAATCAGTTCAAATCAGCCAGCTCTCGCTACGGCCAGTATTAGCGGGCAACCTCCTAGCCAGAGTAATCATTAAACGGAAAGTAAAAATACTCAGGTTCAGGGATCAGGCTACGGCAGGCGGTGCTCGGGCATGTTCAAAGGTACAGGGGGCAGGTTGCCAGCCCAGAATCGGGCCAACGGGGGAATACTGCAACGCGGTTGTGGCATGCGTTGAAAAAGGTACTGCAGGGCCAGGGTCATCGTCACTGGCACTATTGCCGCTGTCCAGCCGCGGGCCATCGGCATCTGCCCGGCTGTCCGCGATTTCCATTGCCTGCAAACTGGCGACTGAAACTGCGTCTGTGACCGGCGATTTTGGCCACAGCGCCACAAAGCCTGCGAGCAGCAACAGGAAAGTCAGGTGTAGCAAAGTGGTACAGCGGCGACTGTCGGTTGACGGTCGATCCGGCAAGCAGGTGTGCATCAGTTGTTCAGTATCCCAAACGGTGACAGGTACAGCCTTCGACACTATCCCTGCCGCAAGTTCCGGTCAATGTTTGCGGTAACAAAAATGCTGCCTGAGCTCTTTTAGCTACACGCAGCCACGCTGCACCATAGTCGCTGTTAGCGGCCGATTCGGTTAAGCTACGCTTCTTTTTTGCAATTCGAACCGGGTCGCGCTGGCGGCTCACAGGTAACTATGAGTACGTTTAACGCCCTCGGCCTTATTGACCCCCTGCAGCAGGCACTGGCGGAGCTGGAATACCGCAGCCCCACCGCCGTGCAGACCCAGGCAATACCCGCCATTCTGAACGGTGCCGACCTGGTGGCCGAAGCCCAGACCGGTACCGGCAAAACCGCCGCCTTCGCCCTGCCCATACTGCAGCACCTCGGGGCCGAGTCTGCCTCTGATGAGATTCGCCCGATACGCGCTCTGGTGCTGGTTCCCACGCGGGAACTGGCGCTGCAGGTTGCCGAAAGCATGGATGCCTATGGCCGTTACCTGAGCCTGCGCACCATTGCGCTCTATGGCGGCAGCCGGGTGGAAAGTCAGATCGACCGGCTGAAGCGCGGCGCCGATATACTGGTGGCAACACCGGGTCGATTGCTGGATCTGATGCACCAGGGCATCTTCGATCTTCGCCAGCTGCAAATGCTGGTGCTGGACGAAGCCGACCGCATGCTGGATCTGGGCTTTATTGAAGATATTCGCCAGCTGCGCAAAAAAATACCCCGCAACTGTCAGACCCTGCTGTTCTCGGCCACCCTGTCCGAGGCCATCGAAGAGCTGGTACCAGAGTTTCTGCAAAAGCCCACCTGGGTGCGGGTCACCAAGCGCAACTCCACCGCCAAAACTGTACTGCAGTTCGCCTATGCGGTGGATCAGTCCGACAAGTGCGACGTGCTCAGCTACCTGATTCAGGGCGGGACATGGACTCAGGCGCTAGTGTTCACCCGCACCAAGAAACGTGCCGACATGGTGGCCGACTACCTGCAGGCCGAGGGTATTGATGCCCGCGCACTGCATGGCGACAAGCCACAGCGCGAACGCGTCGGCGTACTGCGCGACTTCAGCCAGGGCAAGGTCCGCATTCTGGTCGCCACAGACGTGGCCGCCCGCGGCCTGGATATCGACTCACTGCCACGGGTGGTCAATTACGACCTGCCCAACATGCCGGAAGCCTATGTGCACCGCATTGGCCGTACCGGACGTGCCGGCGGCAAGGGTCAGGCCATATCCCTGGTATCCCCGGATGAAAAGCGCTACCTGGTCGCCATCGAAGCCCTGATCGGTCGCCCGCTGTCAATCAAGCCTGTGCCCTACCAGGGCAGCAATGCCGCCGACGATAACCACAGCCTTCGCGCCTCGAAAAACTCACGCCTGCGCGCCAAGATGAAACCGGTACCGGTTAAAGCCGCCCCGGCACCCATGCCCGAAGTCGACGACACCGACACCCGTGCGGTGCGGCCGTCCTTGCTGTCAGTGTCCAAAAAACGCAAGAAGTAATATTGGCGCAGTGCACCACTACAAGACGCAGGGACGCGTCAAAATTACTGGCATGAAGCAAACCCCATATAATTCAGCACGCACAGATTCCCAGGTGCGCCCGATTATATAGGTGACGGATCATAAACCAGAGAATAAATTTAATTCCCGGATAAAGAAAAGGGCCTACAACCGTTTTCCGACTAAATAGTTACTGGCACAAACAATTTTTATTTTCGGTATTTTTTAGTGTCTCTTTTACACGCAAAACACCACCATTACAATCTCCCCTGAAAAACAAATACCAACAAAACAATACAAAAAATAATTGGCACTATATAAATCAAAAAACTGTATCCAATGATAGTTTCTTTAAAAATAAACGTAATTAATAAAACCGCGCTCACTAATAATGCATTTGTTTTTAAAACTCTGCTAGCAACCTCGGTACAATCTGAATTAACCTTCGATTTGCACAAAAGCCATAGAGAATAAATAAAAAAAACAGAAGACATAAAAACGGCTAAGCATAAGCCAATATAAATTATTGGAACTATCCCATCCATATCTAATCCTTTATTATTAAAAATATGACGAGGAAAAATATAATTATTTTTTATCTTCTTTCACACAACCATGTAATAACGCGAAAGAGGCTGCAAATAAAAACTATATGACTATAATCCAAAATATGTATTCTTCTGGGAAACCACAATTATCAAAATCCGATGAAGATATAGTCATAGCCAATTATAAATCCGGACATTTTAGTCAGATAAATAAGGATGAAAAACACTATCCCCGGCAATTGATAAATAAATTAACACGCAAAATAGGAATCAACACTTTTATTTCGAAATAGATAAAGCCAAATACAAACATCAATCGCCACATAGAATGAAAACTCAATGAAAAATAGGCTTATACTACTTCGAACTGACGATAGTAGTAATGGGGAGGAACAAACTATAATCCAGCCAAAAATATAACCCCAACGTGACATATTATATCTAAAAATCATCGCGCATGACGCAAAAAAAATAGGCATTGAACAGAGTATTACGCCGAACTTCCCATAACTATTAAGAGCAACATTCTCGATATAGATCGGATATTCTGAGTCGATAAAGTCAGTATAAACTGACAAAACCGACAATAAAGGCGCCAACAAACCAACTAGTAACAATCCTTTTAGTAGCATTGGCATATTATTAAAGTTTTCTTTAACAAATCTCATAAAAAATCACCTTTACGAAAAATAACTTATGGACTAAGATCTTGCCCCTCCCCAAAAATATGAGATAAAACATAAAACCTGACACCGAAGCCAGTGAGTGATGCCATATTATAATAACCAGCCACTCGGAATATTAATTGATTATATGAAATAATTTTAATCTCACTTTTAAACCACGAATAAATAGGATCTCTTCCTATTGATCCGTCACACCATAAAAATTAGCGAAAGCGCATGAGTTTACTGTCTTTTATTGCGTTCTAATTGGCCTTAGATCAATGATAAAAATTGAAATTCTTCGTGTATTTATCCGCTGGACCAATAATCACCAATAGCATTTTACCTTAAAGATAAATTTTAGCCTCGAGTAAGTATTAACAATAAAACATATTTATAAGTAATTAGAAATATATGTAATAGAAAAGGATAACACCATTGACAAAAATATTAAAAAACGTTCACCCCATGTAAAACTAACACGTTCCAGCCCAACAATAATATTTACAATACTTTTATTCTCTCTACGAGAAGCACGAATAAGTATAGGCAATGATATACCAAAAAAAATTAAGGCCGCCAATATAAAGAACCAAAAATTATATTCTATCATGGCTTTTCCTTTTTGAGATAATAGACCGAATACCTCAAGGTAAATCAATGGCCTTCCTTACATCATAGCCGTATGCTGAGTTCCAAAATACCTTCACACCTTTTTTTTATATGTAGTTCATTAAAATCATTCTGTCTCACTGTTATAAGAATAGCGAATAATCTTTATAACCCCGCCCCTTTAGAATAAATTTTATTTGAAGTTTCGCTACCAACCTCCAAGATACCATACTCAAAAAGTGAAATAGAAAATATCTTATCTGACGCCCACTTTAGTATAGATTTAATTCCTGCAGAGTTAAACCTATACTTATCTATAAGTAAACCATTATCATTTAAGTCTACTAATTCAATTTTTACATTCTTATTACCTTTTCGAAGCATGCTACCGTGATCTCTAGTAGACACCGTTACTGTTACTTCATATATCCAACCAGACTCATGTGGCTTATATTTCTCAGGATAAACAAATTTCTGAAAGGAATACTGCTCGCCACCACAACCTGTGACAAGCAGTCCAATATGAGCGAAAAATATCAATACTCTCACCGACATCGATATACTGCAAGTCCACGCCCCCAGTAGAAAATATCGAACTCTATAAACTCTTCAGTCTTTTCCCCCAAGTCATCATCATACCTAGCATTTGTAGTTCCAGGCTTTTATTCGATGGTTAAGTATCAACGATACGATTGGTTTGGGAAAGTCAGCCAGATGATTACAAAGCCTTTACTTTTATTATCATTTCAATCAACAATAAGACTTTTAATTACCATATTATCCTCGCCGAACACCTCGACCACCAAAAAACCCTCCCCTTTAGACCCACCAATAGAAAATTTATATATTCTATATTCAGGTCTCGTTCGAGAGGAATTTACAGTAGTCTTACCTCTAGTATCAAAAACTATATTCATACCGATATTAGATATTACTTCTTCTTGTTTAACAGCCCATTCTTCAATATTAGATACTATTGGATCAGACCTATAAAAAATTTGAGATAACAACTCCATAAACAGGGCGGATACAGACAGTACAATTAGTAGCTTTTTCATAGAACCTACCAGTTAGTATAGCTTCCAACCTAAACCGCTACCGAAATTCCAAATATAGCCCCTGCCGCTCCTTTGTTGAGCGACACTGGATCAGAAACGGAAGTATATCCTCCCCCCTCCTTCTCAATGAGTTACCACATTACCTGTTGCAACAGTAGCATTCGCTACAAGCTCAAATGGACCGACACCTACCCCTGCTGAAGAATTGAAGGTCGTTCGTGCAATATAACCTGATCCACACTCTTCTGCATGAGGTGATGGTATACCGTATTTGTCGTAGCTATTAACCCGGTGGATAAATACATCGCTCATGCTGCATACAGAATGTGTCCTGCCCGGAAATATGTTTTTACTCGTTCTGGCCGACGTTGCAATGTGAGCATGCATGATCGAGTGCGTTTCTTCAGGTCTTCAATCGAGCGGACCGCCGGACCACTGTGCACCATGTTTTTCAGGTCGCAGTTCAAGTATTCATCCGGGTTCAGTTCAGGTGAGTACGCTGGCAAAAAGAACACTTCCAGGT
>NZ_BCNS01000004.1 GCF_001528745.1 Marinobacterium profundum
GTGCTGTTACTGATCAACCTGCTGCAGGCGTTTTTCGCGTCATGACACCCAACCCAACGTCTGTCCGCAACAGCAGCAATAACGCGCCCTTTAGCGGCGAATTTCCTCCACGACCTGACCACCCCCAACAGCCAGCTGGAGGCCCGGTTACGCGACCAGCCGCTGATGACCCGCAACCCGCTGCTCGGCTGGCAGCTCATTGCCGGCGTGCTATTGCTGATCAACCTGCTGCAGGCGCTGTTGTAGCAGGCGCAGTGCCAAGCTAATGCCCCGACCCAACTAGCGCCTATCCATCTCACCGATACTGCACTTTCGCACCAATAACAGGCATCAAAGAGGCGCAGACACCCTATACGGTGCATAAAAGCCCCTGATTCAATCCCCTAAAGTCACTAAAGAGTATTGAAAACACACACATTTCAATACTTGGCACGGTACCTGCTTTATACAAACCAGACAAAGCGACGGACTCTTCGGGGTCCACTGAACAAAGGCGTTCATCCCCCGTGTCATGCGCACGGTTGATGAACGCCTTTTTTTTATTGAGCGCTTTTTTAAAACAGGATTTTTCCTGAAAAAGATATTGCGGAGTCAGTCCCGGATGGAACTACAGAAACTGGTCATTATTGGTAACGGCATGGCAACCAGCCGTCTTCTCGACGAGCTGTTGAGCCGCAATGCCAATGCCTACCAGATTACTGTATTCGGTGATGAGCCCGGCGGCGCCTACAACCGCATTCAGCTGTCGCCACTGCTGGCAGGCAGCACAGACCGCAAGTCGATCCAGCTTAAGAGCAGCGCCTGGTACAAGAATCACGGTATCAGCCTGCACAGCAATGATGCTGTCATCGCGATTGACCGCGAACAGCAAACGGTTATCAGCCACAAGGGGCTGCGCTGTGAATACGACCAGCTGATTCTGGCCACAGGCTCACGCCCTGCGCAAATTCCCGCCGACAACCAGGCACTGGCCGGCATCTTCGATTTTCGCACCGAGCAGGATGTTGAACGCATCCTGACCCAAAGCGCCCGCAGCCATAACGCACTGGTGATCGGTGGCGGCCTGCTCGGTCTTGAGGCCGCCGACGCCCTGGCCAAAAAGGGCCTGGACGTGACCCTGATTCACCGCGGCGACTGGCTGATGAACCGCCAGCTTGACGCATGTGCAGGCGAGCTGCTGCGCGCCGAGCTTGCCCTGCGCGGTATTCGCTTTGTACTGGGGGATGAGGTCAGCCACTTCGAGGGCAGCGAACAACTGCAGGGCGCCGTGCTGAAAAGCGGTACCCGTCTCGATGCCCAGCTGGCCATCATCGCCACTGGCATTACCCCAAATTGCGCCTTGGCACGCAGCGCAGGCCTGGAGAGCGGCCGCGGCCTGCGGGTCGATGACCTGCTGCGTAGCAGCGATGCCCGTATCAGCGCTCTGGGGGAATGCATAGAGCACCGTGGACGGACCTTTGGACTGGTAGCACCGATCTGGGAGCAGGCTCGCCTGCTGGCAGATCGACTGGTCCGGGGTCTGGCCACTCCTTATCGCGATGCACCGGTACCCACCAAGCTCAAGGTATCGGGCATCAATCTGTTCAGCGCGGGCGAGTATCTCGATGCCCCTGAGCTGGACAGCCTGACACTTGGCGACAGCTCAAGCTGCGTATATCGCAAGCTGCTGCTGCGGGACAACCGCCTGGTAGGCGTCGTGCTTTATGGCGACGTACAGGACGGCCAATGGTACTTCGAGCTGATGCAGGGCCAGCAGAAGCTGGGCGAACTGCTGCCGCAGCTGATCTTCGGCCGCGCCTGCTGCCTTGACGACAACCCGGACGTGCCGGTCACCACCGCCACCCAGAAAATCGCCCTATGAACACTGAACTTAAACGTGCAGATCGATCCTCTATTACCGGATCCCTGCCTGCCCCAGAATCCGTAACGGGAGTAACCCCATGAACAAAACTAAACTGGTCCTGATCGGCAATGGCATGGTCGGTCATCAATTCCTCGCTAGCCTTGCAGAAAGTGGCGCATCTGAGCGCTTCGAGGTCACCGTGTTCTGCGAAGAGCCGCGCCTGGCCTATGACCGCGTCCAGCTGAGCGCCTACTTCTCTGGCAAGACCGCCGAAGATCTGGCCATGGGGCAGCCGGCGCAGTATGCGCAATGGGGCTACACAGTACGTCTGAACGAAAAAGTTGTCAGCATAGATCGCGACAACCAGACCGTCACCAGCAACACCGGTGCGGTTCTTGCCTACGACCAGATCATTATGGCCACCGGCTCCTTCCCCTTCGTGCCACCGGTACCGGGTCATGATCGCGAACACTGTCTGGTGTATCGCACCATCGAAGATCTGGAAGCCATCACCGCCAGCGCCGCCAAAGGCCGCAGCGGTGTGGTGGTGGGCGGAGGCCTGCTGGGACTGGAAGCGGCCAAGGCGCTGCGTGATCTGGGCCTGGAAACCCACGTTGTGGAATTTGCACCGCGTCTGATGGCGGTACAGCTGGATGATGCCGGCGGCAAGGTATTGCGCGACAAGATTGAAGAACTGGGCGTGAAGGTACATACCGGCAAGAACACCCAGCAGATCGTGGATGGCGACAACGCCGTACACCGCATGGAGTTCGCCGACGGTGAAGTGCTGGAAACTGACCTAATCCTGTTCTCCGCCGGTATCCGCCCGCGTGACGAGCTGGCCCGCAGCTGCGGCCTGGACGTAGGCGAGCGCGGCGGCATCGTTATCGACAACGATTGCCTGACTTCAGACAAGAACATCTTCGCCATTGGCGAATGCGCCCTCTGGAATGGCCGTATCTACGGTCTGGTGGCGCCAGGTTACAACATGGCCAAGGTCGCCGTTGCCAGGCTGCTGGGTGAAGACAAGCAGTTCCTCGGCGCCGACATGAGCACCAAGCTCAAGCTCATGGGCGTGGATGTAGCCAGCATCGGTGATGCCCACGCCCATACACCGGGCGCGCGCAACTACACCTACCTGGATGAAGCCTGTGGCATCTATAAAAAAATCGTCGTCAATGAAAGTGGCAAGCAGCTGCTGGGCGCGATTCTGGTAGGCGATGCCGATGACTATGGCACCCTGCTGCAATACGCTCTTAACGGTATCGAGCTGCCGGAATTTCCCGACAGTCTGATCCTGCCCCAGCGCGGCGGTGACGGCAAACCGGCAGGCCTTGGCGTTGCCGCCCTGCCGGAAACCGCACAGATCTGCTCCTGCCACGATGTCTCCAAGGGGGATGTCTGCCAGGCCATCGATGGCGGTGCCGCCACCCTAGGTGACGTCAAATCCTGCACCAAGGCTGCCACCGGCTGTGGCGGCTGTTCCGCCCTGCTCACCAATCTGGTGAACCACGAGCTCGAAAGCCGCGGTGTAGAAGTCAATCGCAACCTGTGCGAGCACTTCGATTTCACCCGCCAGGAGCTTTACCACCTGGTCCGCGTGGATCAGATCAAGTCTTTCGACGAACTGCTGCACAAGCACGGCCGCGGCAAAGGCTGCGAGATCTGCAAACCCACCGCAGCCTCCATCCTGGCGTCGTGCTGGAACGAATTCGTACTGAAGAAGCCCCACGTCGGGCTGCAGGACACCAACGATACCTTCCTGGCCAACATGCAGAAGGACGGCACCTACTCGGTGGTACCCCGTGTGGCTGGCGGTGAAATCACCCCCGATAAGCTGATCGTGCTGGGCCAGGTCGCCAAGCAGTTTAATCTCTACACCAAAGTCACCGGCGGTCAACGTATCGACCTGTTCGGCGCCCGCCTGGAAGAGTTGCCACAAATCTGGCGCATTCTGGTGGATGCCGGCTTTGAAACCGGCCACGCCTACGGCAAGTCGCTGCGTACCGTTAAGTCCTGCGTCGGCAGCACCTGGTGCCGCTACGGTGTAGACGACAGTGTGGGTCTGGCCATCGAGATGGAGAACCGCTACAAGGGCCTGCGCTCACCCCACAAGATCAAGTTTGCCGTCTCTGGCTGCACCCGCGAGTGCGCCGAGGCCCAGAGCAAGGACGTGGGCATCATTGCCACCGAAAACGGCTGGAATCTTTACCTGTGTGGCAACGGCGGCATGAAACCTCGCCATGGTGACCTGTTTGCCACGGATCTCGATAAAGACACCCTGATCAAGTACATCGACCGCTTTCTGATGTTCTACGTCAAGACCGCCGATCGCCTGCAACGCACCTCCGTCTGGATGGACAACCTCGAAGGCGGTCTGGACTACCTGCGCCAGGTCATCATCGACGACTCCCTGGGGCTTGGCGCTGAACTTGAAGAGCAGATGTTGCAGGTTGTCGGCACCTACGAATGCGAGTGGAAGAAAACCATTGAGGACCCAGAAGCCCTCAAGCGCTTCCGCCCCTTCGTCAACGCCGATGCCACCGACAGCAATGTGGTGTTTGTGATGGAGCGCGATCAGATCCGTCCCGCTACCGCTGCCGAAAAAGCCGCCAATACACCGGCCGTCCCTGTCAAGATGGTTAGCTGAGGAATCAAGCCATGACTACCAACACAAAACTGATTTCCCTGTGCAGCAAAGCCGACCTGGTTCCCAACAGCGGCGTTTGCGCCCTGGTGGATGGCCGTCAGGTAGCACTTTTCTACCTGCCGGAAGACGAGCAGGTCTACGCCATCGACAATCACGATCCTTTCGGCCAGGCCAATGTACTGTCCCGAGGCATAGTCGGCTCCATCGCCGACGTGCCGGTGGTCGCCTCGCCGCTGTACAAGCAGCGCTTCAGCCTGATCGATGGCCAGTGCTTCGAGGACGAGGCCGTGAAGCTCGCCACCTGGCAGGTAACCCTGCTGGATGACGTGCTGATGATAGACCCAAAGCCCCGTTAAGGGGCATGCGGGACGCATTGCGCACTCAAAAGGCGCCTTTTGTACCGCGGCAGGCCGCCCACTGCTGCGGTTCACACCCAAAAACGCCAATGCCATGGGCATTTTGGGAAATACAACAAACTGGCATGAGATTCGCATAACCCATAACAAGATAGCGAAAGGTGTCACAGCCGGACGGAGGGCAGCCTCTGCCGGAACCGGCACATAACGTGGAAGTTTGGCAATGGCGCCATCTCCTGTCACTTGACGGGAGATGGCGTTTTTTTTATGCGCACTCTTTAGCAGATTGCCTGTGCGCCTTATTCCCCATACACCCAGGTCTAACGAGGCGGCGAGTGGAAACCATCATGAAAAACAATACCGAATCCAGCGCCCTCACCACCTGTCCTTACTGCGGCGTCGGCTGTGGTGTCCAGGCCCGTGTTAAAGACAACCGTCTGATCGCGGTGAGCGGCGATACATCACACCCGGCCAACCAGGGCCGTCTTTGCGTCAAGGGTTCGGCGCTGCATGAAACCACCGGTACCCAGGGCCGCCTGCTGTACCCGCAGATCCAGGGCCAGCGCGCCAGCTGGGATAGCGCCCTGGACAAGGTCGCCGAGACCTTTGCCCGCCTGATCGATCAGCATGGCCCCGACTCGGTCGCCTTTTACCTGTCGGGCCAAATCCTGACCGAAGACTATTACGTCGCCAACAAGCTGATGAAAGGCTTTATCGGCAGCGCCAACGTCGATACCAATTCCCGCCTGTGCATGTCCTCTGCGGTCGCAGGACAAAAACGCGCCTTTGGCAGCGACACAGTACCCGCCTGCTACGACGATCTCGACCAGGCCGATCTGGTCATACTGGTAGGCTCCAATGCCGCCTGGGCCCATCCCATCCTGTACCAGCGCCTGGTCAGAGCCAAACAGGCCCGTCCTGAGATGCAGGTCGTGGTACTGGATCCAAGGCGTACCGCCACCTGCGACCTGGCCGATCGCCACCTGGCCCTCAAGCCCGGCAGCGATGCCTATTTATTCAACGGTCTGCTGAGCTATCTGGCGCAGAACGATGCGCTGGATGACACCTATATTGCGCAACATTGCGAAGGCTTTGACGTCGCCCTGGCCCAGGCGCAGCAGCAGTGCCCGGATTTGATCACCACCGCGGCCCACTGCGGCCTTGAACCTGCGGATGTGCAGTGGCTGTTCGAGCATTTCGCCCGAACCCCGCGCAGCCTGACGTTTTACTCCCAGGGTATCAACCAGTCGTCTTCCGGGACCGACAAGGCCAATGCCATCATTAACTGCCACCTGGCCACAGGACGGGTCGGCAAGCCAGGTGCCAGCCCGTTTTCCATCACCGGCCAGCCCAACGCCATGGGCGGGCGCGAAGTCGGCGGCCTCGCCAACCAGCTGGCGGCCCATATGGAATTCGACAACCCGGCTCACCTGCAGACCGTTTCCGACTTCTGGCAAGCCCCCCGAATGGCCCAGACGCCTGGTCTCAAGGCCGTGGATCTGTTCCAGGCCATTGAGCGTGGTGACGTCAAGGCTGTCTGGATCATTGGCACCAATCCGGCGGTGAGCCTGCCAGACTCGGCCCAGGTACGCCGTGCGCTGGAACAGTGCGAATTGGTGGTGGTGAGTGACTGTATCGAGCAGACCGACACTACAGTGCTGGCCGATGTGCTGCTACCGGCCACCACCTGGGCCGAGAAAAACGGCACTGTGACCAACTCAGAGCGGCGCATCTCGCGCCAGCGCGGCTTCCTGCAGGCCCCAGGGGAGGCACGCCACGACTGGAAAATCATCTGTGATGTAGCCTCACGCCTGGGTTTCGGGGACGCCTTTGACTACCAGCACCCGGCGGACATCTTTGCCGAGCACGCTCGTTTGTCGGGCTATCGCAACCAGGGCAGCCGTGATTTTGATATCTCCGCCCTGGCCGAGCTGTCCCGCAGCCAGTACGACGCCCTGGCGCCTATCCAGTGGCCCGTCACCGACACCTGCCCCGAAGGCACGGCGCGCATGTTCGCAGACGGCCACTTCTTTACGCCCTCTGGCCGTGCCCGCCTGCTGCCCATAGATGCCCGCATGCCGGCCAATCCCTGCGGGGACGGTGATTTCGTGCTCAATACCGGGCGCAGCCGGGATCAGTGGCATACCATGACACGCACGGCGCGAAGCCCTCGTCTGCTGGATCATTGCGACGAGCCCTACATTGAAATCAGCGAACGGGATGCACAACAGCTGCGTATTCACAGCGGCGACCTGGTGAGCCTTTCAGCTCTCGATGCCAGATACATCGGCCGCGCTCGGGTAACCCCAAACCAGCAAACCGGATCACTGTTCGCCCCCATCCACTGGAATGATCGCTATGCCTCCCACGGCGCCGTCGATGCCCTGGTGGCCGCCGTCACGGACCCCGTCTCCGGGCAGCCCGAACTGAAGCAGAGCCCGGTTCGCATGCAGGGACTGCGCCCGCGCTGGCAGGGTATGCTGCTGAGCCTGGACGCCATCGAAACACCCGCCAGTGACTACTGGAGCCGCGTGACGCTGGAGCAGGGAGAGCGCTATGCACTGGCGGGGTTCAGCGACAGACCGGACTGGTCTGACTGGGTACAAAGCTGGCTGCCCACCAGCACCGATCTGATTGAACTACTGGACAGCCGTGCCAATCACTATCGCGCCGCCGCCTTTAGGGACGGCCGCCTGCTGTGGGTGTTTATTGCCAGTTGCGACGCTGAACTGCCGCCGCCAGCCTGGCTGTCGACCCAGCTGGGCCGCAGCCTTACGACCAAAGAGCGCATGCAGCTGCTGTCGGGCCGCCCCAGCGAAGGTGCACCGGATCAGGGCGCGATTATCTGTTCCTGCTTCCAGGTGGGGGAGAAGCGTATTCGCCAGGCGATGAAAGAGGGTGCCAACTCGGTGGAATCTCTGGGCAAGGCGCTGAGCTGCGGTACCAACTGCGGCTCCTGCATTCCAGAGCTCAGAGCCTTGATTGAACACGTCTGAACACAAATATCACGGCCTTCAGTGATTTTCTCTGGCCAGGTGCAGCAGTGGGATTTTAGCCGTGCTTTGCAGCAACCGCTCGGCGTGGTGAAGGTCGAGCGGTTTGGAAAACAGGTACCCCTGGCCTATATCACAGCCATACTGACGCAGGACTCGCCACTGGGATTTAAGCTCCACGCCCTCGGCCACGACTTTCAATCCCAGCGCATGACCCATCTGAATAATGGTGCGCACCACTGTGGCATCGTTGGCGTGCTCTTCCAGCTTATCGATGAAGCACTTGTCGATCTTCAGCGTTGCCACCGGGAAGTGAGTCAGATAGCTGAGAGAACTGTAACCGGTGCCAAAGTCATCAATCGTCAGGGACAAACCCAGCGCACGCAATTGCTCCAGACGCGGCATCACCTGCTCGATATTGTCTGCCAGCAGCGACTCGGTGATTTCCAGCTCCAGCGTCGCAGGATCAAGACCGTTGTCGGCGATCATCTGGCGGGTATAGCTAACAATGGACTCATCCAGCAGCTGGCGTACCGACACATTAATTGCCATGGTCAGGGAGCTGCCGCCGATAGCCTGAAACCGTGCCAGATCCTCACAGCCTTTTCGCAGCGCAAAACGCCCCAGCTTCTCGATCAGCCCGGTATCTTCTGCAACCGCGATGAACTCGTCAGGCCCTACAGCTCCGAGTGAGCGACTGTCGAGTCGCATCAGGGCCTCAAAACCCAGAATTTCGCCGCTCTCGATCGAATGCTTGCTCTGGTAAACCATAAAAAGTTCGCCGTTTTCGAAGGCAATTGGCAATTGGTTTTCGATCTCGAGCCTGCGCTTCATGCGCTTGTCGAGCTCGGCATCAAAGAAGGTAAAACGACCGCGTCCACAACGCTTGGACTCATAGAGCGCAAGGTCGGCATCGCGCATCAATCCCTGGGCATCAGCACTGTCGATAGGGTAGCGCGAAATACCGATACTGATCGTCATATTCAGGCTCTTGCCCTGCAACAGCATGGGTTCGCTAAAGGCCGCCAGTATATTACCCGCCACCTGTTCGACACTGGACAGTCGCTCATAACTGAAATGAATCAAAAATTCGTCGCCACTCATATGCGACAGACTGCCATCATCACCCAACACCTGTTGCAGGCGCTGAGCAACCTTGATCAGCATCTGATCACCAAACAGGTGTCCGAAGGTATCGTTGATCTGCTTGAAGTTATCCAGATCCAGGTAGAACAGCGCCACCTCACCACGGCTGCTCCAGGCCTGCTCCAGCGCCTGCGCAATCAGTTCGCTCGCACGACGCCGGTTGGGCAGCTGAGTCAGCGCATCAAAATTGGCCTGCTGATAGAGCAACGCCTCCGCAACCTTGCGCTCGGTAATGTCCTGACCGATGAGAATAAAACTGACGTCCTCGGAGTCGGGAATTTCTACCCGCGAAATAGAGAACTCATACCATTGCCTGGTACCCGCCCTTTGGCGTTCGCCACACCAGTTGCCATTATTCAGCACCTTGCCGCTGATCTCTGCCAGATCATCACACAGCATGTCGTGGGGCGAAAAGTTCGTTACCGGTAACCCCTTGAGGCGTGCCTCATCCTGTTTCACATCCCCCTCAAATCGGCGGTTGGCATATTCGATACACCAGTTGCTGTCGGTCACCGCAACGCTATCCTGGCTCTGCTCAATCGCCTGGGACAGTTTTTGCAAATTACTCTCGGCGGTGACACGAGCATTAATCAGCCGCGTGCCGGCCAGCCAGATAAGGCGATAGACCAGCAAGGCAACCAGCAGAAACAGCGCCACCACCGTAGCCACCGACTGCACCTTGCCGAGCCAAAGCCAGAACAGCTGACTCAGCGGCATAAATGCGGCTGCCACAAACTGATACTGAGGCAGCAGTTGCGACTGCACAACCACAGATTCGCCATCAAGCGACAGCGAAAAGGCATCACCGCTCGTACCATAACCGCCGCGCAAGCGCAGCTCCAGGAGCGTCTGGGTATCTATCTTGGCGCGGGCCAGGTCCTGCAGAATACTCCCTGTCATGGGGTGGGCGTAACGCAGCTTGCCATCGTCCGCCAGCAGCCAGAAATGCGCACCTGACCCGCGCTGCAAATTTTGCCAGATCGAATTTTTGCCGTTAATACTGTAAAGCGCGACCAGCAGCGCACGTACATTGCCGTCCGTGTCAGGCAGAGCCAAAAAGGCGGGCAGCAGCACCTCTGAATCGACATTCAGACGAAAGGCCGCCCCTACCTTGAGAGATTCGGTATAGCGCGCCTGAGTAATTGCATCACTTGAAGCCAGGCTGATATCGGACGCTATATCAGCGCCCACCCCCAGCAGCAACTCGCCGCGACGATCGAGCACGCCCAAGCCACGGATTTGCGGCACGGTTGCCGACAGCATGTCGAGCGCGGCCTGCAGCTCGGAGCGGCGCAGCCGATTATCCTTTACCAGAGAGGTGCCTGCGGACAGCAGAATCTGTTCCTGCAGGCGAAAGAATGTCTCAGTCTGTTCAACAAAAGCCACGTTCTGCAGGTTCAAATCCTGCTCGGCGCTGCGACTTACCTCTTTCCAGCTGAACCAGCCATAGGCCACGACAGCCAGCAGCAGCAGCAACGACAAGAGCAGCATCGTTAGGCGCAATGGCCTGAAACTATCGGTCATATCCAGTCCCCGGCTCTGGGAGTCCAGCCCGATACCACCGAATCGATGGCACCGGTATAAATTACGGCACTGAGTACAGAGGAGAGAGCCCCTGAAAACACTATAAGTGTTTAATCTATATAGTGCATCCCCCGTACGCAAGGCAGGTTAAATGTTGCAATAACCGGTTTACCGGAACGGATCCCAAGGATACCCTAGCGCACTTTCAAGGATCGAGAGACGGCGCCACCATGGTCAATCTGCGACTTAAAGCCAATCTTCTGCTATTGCTGGTAGCCGCCATCTGGGGACTCGCCTTTGTCGCCCAGCGCCTTGGCATGGATCATCTTGGGCCCTTTGGCTTTAATGCTGCACGATTTCTGCTCGGCGCCCTGTCGCTGCTGCCCCTGACACTCATATTCCGCGCCCGTGCAGGCCAGGGCGAACTGCGCCCGCTCTTGCGTGGCGGTCTGGCAGCAGGCACCCTGCTTTTCTGTGGCGCCTCCCTGCAACAGGCCGGCCTGCTTTACACCACTGCCGGAAATGCGGGTTTTATCACCGGCCTTTATATAGTGCTGGTGCCAATAGCGGCACGCCTGATGGGACAACCAGTAAGCCGTGCCGTCTGGGCCGGCGCCTCCCTGGCACTGGTGGGGCTTTACTTCCTCAGTATCAACGCCGCCATGGTCATTAACCGGGGCGACCTGCTGGAACTCATAGGTGCAGCGTTCTGGGCCGGCCACGTACTGATCATAGGCCGCCTGGCGCCCCATCTGGATGGTTTGCGCCTGTCGATCATACAGTTTCTGATCTGTGCCTTTCTGTGCCTTGGCGTGGCATTGATCTATGAACAGGACAGCTTCACCTTCGCCAATTTGAAGGCTGCCTGGCAGCCCATCGCCTACGCCGGCTTGCTGTCGGTTGGGGTCGCCTATACGCTGCAGGTTTATGCGCAAAAGCACGCTCCCGCCGCCCACGCCGCCATCATCATGAGCCTGGAAGCAGTGTTCGCGGCCTTCGGGGGCTGGCTGTTGCTTAACGAGGAACTCACTGGCCGCGCCTTGGCGGGCTGCACCCTGATGCTCGCGGGGATGCTGCTGGCGCAGCTGCCATCACGCAGCGCCAGAACCCTATCGAACACTCAGCGCACAAGGAGCAGCTAAATGGCAGACAAGATACCGGTCAATATCATCACAGGCTTCCTCGGAGTCGGCAAAACCACGGCCATAAACGCGCTACTGGCCCAGAAACCCGCCGATGAGCGCTGGGCGGTACTGGTCAACGAATTCGGCCAGATCGGCGTCGACAAAGCCGCCATGCCCGATGCCGATGGCCTGCATATCAAGGAATTGGCTGGCGGCTGCATTTGCTGCGCCCTGGGACCGGCCCTGCGGGCGGGGCTTGCCACCCTGATTCGCAGCGCCAAGCCCCAGCGCCTGATCATCGAACCCACCGGCCTTGGACACCCCGAAGGCATTATCGATACGCTGCAAAGCGGCAGTTTCAAGGACGTGCTGGACCTGCGCGCCATCATTTGCCTGCTGGATCCACAGCTACTGGAAGACCCGCGAGTCATGACCCACGAAACCTTCCAGGACCAGCTCAATCTGGCCGACATCGTTGTGCTCAACAAGCTCGACCTCGCTTCACCCGCCCTGGTCGACAAGGCGCTGCAGGGGCTCGAAGGTCTGTTTCCGCCCAAACAGCGCATTGAAAAGGCCAGCCAGGGCCGTTTCCCCATCGAACTGCTGGATCTGATTCGCGACGATACCCTGGCCGCGCAGTTTCCCGATAGCCATAGCCAGCAGCAAAGCCCCTCTCCTGCCACCGCACCGCAGCCGCTGCTGTTACCGGAGGCCGGTCAGCCCATTCGACGCATTGGCCAGGGCACTGATTTTGTCAGCTGCGGCTGGGTATTCCACCGCGACGAAGTGTTCGACTATGACCGTCTTGAGATCGCACTCAACAATCTCGAAGGTGCACTGCGCATCAAGGGCGCCTTTCGGATCGGCTATGTCTGGGTATTTTATAACCGCGTGCTCGAACAGCACGATATCGACAAGATCGCATGGCGCCGCGATTCCCGCGTGGAGATCATCGCTCGCCAAGCGCTTGACTGGGATCTGATCGAACGGCAACTGCAAAGCTGTATCGAGTCCCGCTGAGACGGGCTCGCGAGAGAATGCGGGCTGCGACATTCAACCACAGGACAAAACGCAGCTGCTGTCCTAAACTTCGCCTCGCTGCAAGGTGTTACTCAGACCCAGTGAATACCCGAGCCCATGCTTCTAACTCCCCCTAATCGCCCACCAGGAAGGCAGCGACCGATGCAAAAAAACCTGAAAACATTGCGTACCCTGCTGATTATGAGCGCCCTGTTGCTGGCAGGCATTGCCAGTGCAATCCTGCTGCGCCCAACGCCTGTCGAACAAAGCTTGGCAGGGCGCCTGGGCGGAGATTTCAACCTGGTGTCGGCATCGGGGCCTGTAACGCTGGCCGACTTTCGCGGCTATCCCAGCGTACTCTATATCGGCTACGCCTCCTGCCCAGACGTCTGCCCCACCTCGCTGGCAGTCATGGCACAGAGCTTTCTCCGTCTCGAAGCCAGCGACCAGCAACGCGTACGCGGCATCTTTATCAGCGTCGATCCGAAACGAGACACGCCCGAAGTGCTCGCGACCTACAGTGCCTTTTTTCACCCCAGTCTGGTGGGGCTGACCGGCAGCCGGGCGCAGATCGATGCGGTGACCAAAAGCTACGGCGCCTACTATCGCATCAGCGAACAGGCAGACTCAGCCCTGGCCTACAACGTCGATCACAGCTCGCGCCTGTATCTGATCGACGGCGATGGGCAGCTGCTTGAGGTGCTGAGCGACTCGATTACCTCGGATGAACTGGCCGCCAAACTGCGCACGCTGCTCTGACTCTCCCCATCCAGCCTTCACCCATCGACAGCAAGGAAGATTCCCATATGCCACAGCAACTAGCGCGCACCGGCCTGCTGACAGCGTTATTAACCAGCCTGTTTTGCACAACCACCGCCTTCGCCGAAGTGCAGGCACAGGACGGTTACGTACGGGCCGTGCCGCCTGGACACAAGATCAGTGCGGCCTACCTGACGCTGCGTAACAATTCCACCCGTGCGGTACAGCTGGACAGCGCCCATACCGACAGCGCTGGCACCACTGAACTGCACCAGAGTCGGCAGCAGGATGGCATCATGCGTATGCGCGCAGCGCAGCAGGTGGAAATCCCGGCAGGGGCGGACTATAAACTGCAGCCAGGTGGCGACCACCTGATGCTGATTGATCTGACGCAGCCCCTCAATGCCGGCGACGAGGTAAGCTTGCAGCTGAACTTCAGTGATGGACAGCAGCTGCAGCTCACGCTGCCAGTTCGCTCCCCCATGGATGAAGCAATGGCCCCTCAGGCCAAGCTCCAGGAACACTCCCAGGATGCTTCACATGACTCCGCACTCGGGGCTGCACACCAAGAGGCGGAATCCATGACCCACGACATGCCGCACAGCGCCTCCCATTCAGAGGGCTCTGACAGCACATCACAGCACAGTCACTGACCAGGGTAACGGACTAGAAAGAGAGGCTAAGGAGTGGGCTTCAGGCGGTCGCCAGATGGCGCTTCATTTCGGGCTCAGGCGATGATGCCAATACAGCCAGCAGCCTGTCGGACTTACCACTGATCTACTGCGGAAAAGCTGATTTTGGGCATTATTCGCGCTCTTTTTTACTCGTCGCAGGCTCCTCGGTCTGCGACCCCGCTAAAGCGGTTCTTTACACTGCGTTCCAAGTGTTAAATAGAACCACTATTCGCCTCAAAAGAGCTCAAAAACTGCCTCATTCAATCGCCGGGAGCTATTGAACGTGCAAAACCCGTAGGGGTGAAGCACATGGATGTGCTGAACAAAACGGACTTTCCCTCGCTACGATCGGCCAAGTCCGACAGGCTGCTAGTGTAGTGTTTCATTCTGTTTAGAGCTTAAGTGGTTATTGGCACGAATGACTTTTTCCAGGATATCGCGGGCACTTTTCGTCCAGATAAATGGCTTTGGATTGGTGTTGTGATGCGCAATGTACTCTTCTATATTGCCAATCA
>NZ_BCNS01000005.1 GCF_001528745.1 Marinobacterium profundum
GCTGCAGCCGCTGTTGCGCCTGCTGGGTATAGGTCGGGAAGCGACCTCCATCACCATTATAGGCGTGACTCTGGGGCTGTCTTTTGGCGGCGCTTTGCTGATCCGCGAAGCCCAGGCCGGGCATGTATCAAAGCGGGATGTGTTTGCCTCAATGGCGTTTCTGGGGCTCTGCCACAGCCTGATCGAAGACACCCTGCTGGTGATGCTGCTGGGCGCGCATCTGTCCGGTGTGCTCTGGCTACGCCTGGCCTTCTCACTGATTACCATCGCCCTTATGACCCGCTGGATGGACAGACGCAGCGCCGCCTTTCATCAGCGCTACCTGGTGCACCCACCCGGTTGAGACTGTGGTTGTTGGCTTCGCTGGCCTGATTTTGGCGCCCAGTTTTCACATCCGTTTTGTCATTCAGAGCCGCGCAGTGATATAACCAGCTCTTAATCGCTGCCTGCGCACGACACATGAATGATGAAATCACCATACTGGTGCACGGCTTCAACCGTGGCCGGCGGGATATGGCTTACCTTGAGGCAGGCCTGCACCGCGAAGGCTGGCATACCCGCGCCCTGAATCTGCCCACCCTGTTCGGCGACATGAATGACTGTGTTGCCGCCATGTCTGCCCAGCTGGATGACATCACCGGTAGCTACCGCCGCGTGCACTATGTCGCCCACAGCCTCGGCGGGCTTATCACCCTGAACTTTATCCGTGAGACTCAGCCGCAGAATACTGGGCACTGTGTTTTTATCGCCACGCCCCACGGCGGCTCGCACTTGGCGCAGATCGCCAGCCGGATTCCGGGCTATACCCGTGTTTTCAAACCCATCGCCGAGCTGCAGCCCACCTGTGCCTATGATAACTGCCATGCTGAGTCTGGCCTGAGCCTGGGTGTGATCGCCGGTTGTCGTAACAGCGGCCTGCTGGGCAAGCTGTTTCTGTCTGACCAGAGCGATGGCCGCGTGGAAGTGGCGTCGGCCTGTGCCGGTGCTGCCCGGGAAACCATAGTGCTGCCCTTTGGCCATCAGGAGATTCATCATCGGCCTGAAACCTGTGCCCAGGTGCTGGCGTTTCTGGCCCAGGGCCGCTTCAGTCGTTAGGATTGGTGGCTGTTGTCGAGCCTATGCCAAGAGCCCAGTCTTGAAACCATCTGAACACAACGCAGCCAATTTACACTTATCCCAATTCGGCACCCGCCATCTCTTATCCACATCTGACCCTGCCGACCACTCCT
>NZ_BCNS01000006.1 GCF_001528745.1 Marinobacterium profundum
ACTGTCGGGGGTGGTAGGCAGCGGCATAGGATGATAAGAGACAGGGGCAATAAAGAGTCGGGCGTTGTTCATAAAAGTAAACATGCAGGCCAGGCCACGGTTTGGCTCACCGAGCAAAAAGCCCCGGGCGCCGTCAAAGTTCATCACGCAGGTGGCGTTGCCGTGGATACCCATCTTGTGTTCCAGCGAACCACAGCCCAGGCTGTTGGCCGGGCCCAGACTGCCATCATCGTTCACCGCAAAACGCGGTACCAGAAACAGCGATATGCCCTTGCTGCCCGCAGGTGCATCGGGTAGGCGTGCCAGTACTATATGCAGAATGTTTTCCGCCATGTCGTGCTCGCCGGCGGAAATGAAAATCTTGGTGCCGCTGATGCTGTAGCTGCCGTCTTCGTTGGGTTCCGCGCGGGTGCGCAGCAGGCCAAGATCGGAACCGGCCTGGGGTTCGGTCAGACACATGGTACCTGTCCAGCGCCCCTCCACCAGGGGCGGCAGGAAGCGGTCACGCAGGGCTTCGGTGGCATGGGTCATGAGTGTTGCCATGGCGCCGTGGGACAGACCCGGATACATGGTCCAGGACCAGTTGGCGCTGCCGTTGATTTCCGCCACTATGGTGGCCAGCGAGTCCGGCAACCCCTGACCGCCAAAGTCCTGCGACTGCGCCAGCGATGGCCATCCGCCTTCGATATAGCGCGCATAGGCCTCCTTGAATCCCTCAGGCGTTTCCACCCCGCCCGCGCCCAGGCGACAGCCCTGATCACCCGTCTGATTCAGCGGCGACAGTACCTGGGAGGCGAACTTGCCAGCCTCTTCCAGAATGGCATCGACCATGTCCATGCTGGCATCTTCCGCGCCAGGCAGCTTTTGATAGTGACCGTCAAAATCCAGCAGTTCCTGCATTGCAAAACGAATATCCCGCAATGGGGCTTTGTACTCGGGCATCTGGGTAACCTCTTGCATCAGTCCTAAGGTGGAAACGTGCGTTATCCCTGACAGAATCAGCCACCCTTAAGCTCTAAAGGTCAGCTTCAAAGCCGTGGCAACAAATCACTCGACCTAAGTCGCAGCTGCACAAACACAGGATATACGCCGTCAAAACATAGCAAACAGTGTGGTTAATCAGCGCTTTAGCGGCAATAACAAATACAGTCGAATAATTGACATTAACGGCCAGCAGCAGGCGACAGTACAAAAGGCGGCATGACAGTACCACCAGCAGGCGCTATGCTCATTCACGCTAAAGGGCCTGGCCAGCCCAAGCTGGCCAGGCCCTGAAAAAACCACCCGACCTCAGCCCAATCACAAAAGGCAAAACACAGATGCTGGTGACCTTTAGCTCAGACGCCCACGCCGACATCACCCTCTTTGGGGCAGAGGCGCTGCAACTGATACGCATGATGGGCCGTAGCGATACGGTGCCAGGCGCCGTGCTGGCCGACGATGTGCCCGCCGCCCTGGCAAGGCTCAAACAGGCACTCAAGAATGCTCCCGCGCCCATGGATGAGGCCGCGAACAGCGAAGACGACGAGGATGAGGATGACAAGGTGCCACTGGCAACCCGAGCCTTTGCACTACTGCAACTGCTACAGGCCGCCGCCGACCACAAGGCCGATGTGATGTGGCGTCACTGAACAGCAGCGTATAAGTACTACAGCGCCTGGGTCAGGCATCAAACAGCTCATCAATGGCGCAGATTTCACCGCAGCGGCTGGGCGAGTAACCCGGCAAGGCCGACACCGCTTCCCTGAAGCCTTCACTTTCCATCAGGCCGATCAGACGCTGCATCTTGGGGTCGTTCAGCGCCTGTTTGTGACACACCATCAGATAGTGCTCTGTGGCCAGGGGCACGAAACCAAGCCCAAACTGGCGCGCCGCCGCCTCGACCCCAAAACCCACATCCGCCATGCCGGACGCTATATAGGCCGCCACCGCGGAGTGGGTGTATTCTTCCAGCTCATAGCCTTTGATTTTGCGCACCGATAATCCGGCGTCGCGCAGCAGGCCATCGAGCAGCGCCCGGGTGCCCGAATCCTTCTGCCGATTGATAAAGCGCACATCAGACTTATGCAGATCATTCAGCCCCTCGATCCCCCGTGGGTTATCCGGCTTGATCATCAAACCCTGGCAACGGGTGATAAAGCGGATGATGCGGTGACTGCGGGGCTTGAGCAACCGGCGATAATTTTTCATCAGCGGCCCGCTGATCGCCGCCGTGGGTACATGGAAGCCGGCCACATCGCAGGCGCCACGATTCAGCGCCGCCAGCGCTTCCTGCGGGCTGCAGTACTGCATATCCAGTTGCAAATCCGCGGCGAAACGCGGCAGCAGCGCCACCGCATAACCATGGCTGGCATAGAGCCGCAACACCGGTTTTACCCCTTCAAGCAGCTGCTGAATTTCCAGATTCAGTTCAGAACCCAGGCTTTCGAGCTGCGGCCCCAGGCGCGCAGCGACGCGCTGTTCAGCCCAAAGCAGCTTTTCTCCCAGCGGGGACAGCCAGGCACCGCGGCCTTTCTGCATATCCACCAGGGCAACGCCGAAAAAGTCCTTCCACTTGTTCAGCAGGTTCCAGGCGTGGCGGTAGGATATGCCCACATCCGCTGCCGCCACCGTCAGCTTGCCGCTTTGGTGCACGGCATTGAGCAGACCAAAGAGTTGGGGGTCGAGCCGGTTGCCCGCTTCATCGGTAAATGACCAGGCCGGTGTTATCTGTATTTTTTTCATATGAACTTTATTTCATATTTTGTGTTTGACGCAGCAATGCTAACTTTGCCGCATCCTAAATGGAAACATAATCATAAAATATGCACCAAGGTGCATATATAACGATAAGAGCCCAGGTGAATGCAATGAGCGGCCTCCCCCAGTGGACCCCCGAGTTGATCCAAGCAGAAATCGACGCCCTGAAACACAAGCCCGGCGCCCTGTTGCCTATTCTGCACGCAATTCAGGACAAATTCGGCTATGTGCCCACCGAGGCCGTGCCCCAGATCGGTGATGCACTCAACCAGACTCGCACCGAAATTCATGGTGTTATCAGTTTCTACCACCACTTTCGCACCAGCGAACCCGGCAGCCACACCCTGCAGATCTGCCGGGCCGAAGCCTGCCAGTCCATGGGATCACGCGCTCTGGAGGCCCACGCCAAGGCCAGCCTGAACGTCGACTACCATGGCACTACAGCGGATCGTGAAATCACCCTGGAGCCGGTCTACTGCCTGGGCAATTGCGCCTGCGCACCCTCGGTACGCATCGGTAATGACATCCACGGTCGCGTCTCGCCAGAAAAATTCGACCGCCTGGTAAGCCGCCTGACGACCCGTGCCCTGGAGCTGAAATAATGACCACGCGTATTTTTGTCCCCTGCGATACAACAGCACTGGCCATGGGCGCCGACGCCGTTGCTGCCGAAATTGCACGCCAGGCCAAGACCCGCGGCGCCCAGGTAGAAATCATCCGCAATGGCTCCCGTGGCCTGTTCTGGCTTGAGCCACTCGTGGAAGTCGAGACAGCTGCCGGTCGCATCGGCTTTGGTCCGGTGGACGTCGAGGATGTCAGTGCCCTGGTGGAGGCCGGCCTGTTCGAGGGCGCCGGTGAACATCCCCTGGCGCTGGGCCTGGTGGAAGAAATCCCGTTTTTGAAAAACCAGCAGCGCCTGACCTTTGCCCGCTCCGGCATCACGGACCCGGTGTCTGTTGAAGACTATCTGGCACTGGATGGTTTTCGCGGCCTGGAAAAAGCCCTGCAGCTGAGCGGCCAACAGATCGTCGATGAGATCAAGGCCTCTGGCCTGCGTGGGCGCGGCGGTGCGGCCTTCCCCACCGGCATCAAGTGGCAGACGGTACTGAACGCGCCAGCCGAGCAGAAATACATCGTCTGCAACGCCGACGAAGGCGACTCAGGCACCTTCGCCGACCGCATGGTGATGGAGTGCGACCCCTATATGCTGATCGAAGGCATGGCCATCGCGGGCCTGGCCGTCGATGCGACTCAGGGTTACATCTACCTGAGATCCGAGTATCCGGTAGCCCACCGGCTGATGAATATGGCCATCGAGCGCGCCTATGCTGCCGGCTATCTGGGTGACAACCTGATGGGCAGCGGCCGCCGCTTTGATCTGGAAGTGCGCCTGGGCGCCGGTGCCTACATCTGCGGCGAAGAAACCTCCCTGCTCGAAAGCCTCGAAGGCAAGCGCGGTCTGGTACGTGCCAAGCCACCGCTGCCCGCCATTGTTGGCCTCTTCGGTCAGCCAACGGTGGTCAACAACGTACTGTCGCTGGCGGCGGTACCCTTCATCATGCACAAGGGCGGCGAAACCTATGCCAGCTACGGCATGGGACGCTCACTCGGCACCCTGCCGATGCAGCTGGCCGGTAACGTCAAGCAAGGCGGCCTGATCGAACTGGCCTTCGGTGCGACTCTGCGCCAGCTGATGGAAGATTTTGGCGGCGGCACTTTTTCCGGCCGCCCGCTACGCTCTGTACAGGTCGGTGGTCCCCTGGGCGCCTACCTGCCGGAAAGTCAGTGGGATACACCGCTGGATTATGAATCCTTTGCCGCCGTCGGTGCTGTGCTGGGTCACGGTGGTGTGGTGATGTTTGACGATACCGTCGATATGGGTGAACAGGCGCGTTTCTCGATGGAGTTCTGTGTCGTCGAATCCTGCGGCAAGTGCACCCCCTGCCGCATTGGTTCCACCCGTGGCGTTGAGGTTATCGACCGTATCCGCGCCAACGAAAATCGCGAGGCCAATCTCGAACTGCTGGCCGATCTGTGCGAAACCATGGTCGACGGTTCCCTCTGCGCCATGGGCGGCATGACGCCGTTCCCGGTACAGAGCGTGATGAAATACTTCCCTGAAGACCTGCAGCGCTAAGCTGGGCGGAGACGAATATCATGTTGCAACATTTTGATCCCAGCAAAGGCTCTGTATACAAGGGCTCTCCAGACAAGGACTACGGCACCCCGGCGCGCCTGTCCGAGACCCTGGTAACCCTGGACATCGACGGCGTTCAGATCACCGTACCCGAAGGCACCTCGGTGATGCGGGCCGCCGCATTGCACGATATCAATATTCCCAAGCTCTGCGCCTCCGACAACCTGGAAGCCTTTGGCTCCTGTCGCCTGTGCGCGGTGCAGATCGAAGGGCGCCGCGGCTATCCGGCGTCCTGCACCACCCCGGCCGAAGCCGGCATGAAGATCACCACCCAGAATGGCAAGCTGGCCAAGCTGCGTCGCAATATCATGGAGCTGTACATCTCCGACCACCCGCTGGACTGCCTGACCTGCCCGGCCAACGGTGACTGCGAGCTGCAGGACATGGCAGGCGCTGTGGGTCTGCGGGATGTGCGTTACGGTTTTGACGGTGAAAACCACCTGGACGCCGAAACCGACAGCTCCAACCCCTATTTCAGTTTCGATGCCAGCAAGTGCATCGTCTGCTCGCGCTGCGTACGGGCCTGTGAAGAAGTCCAGGGTACCTTCGCACTGACCATCGAGGGCCGCGGTTTCGACTCCAAGGTCGTCGCCGGCCAGGGCGATGATTTCATGAGTTCGGATTGCGTTTCCTGTGGCGCCTGCGTGCAGGCCTGCCCCACATCCACGCTGATGGAAAAGAGCGTTATAGACGCAGGCCAGCCTGAACACAGTGTCGTCACCACCTGCGCTTACTGCGGTGTCGGCTGCTCCTTCAAGGCCGAAATGAAGGGTGACCAGGTCATCCGCATGGTGCCCTACAAGGGCGGCGATGCGAACCACGGCCACTCCTGCGTCAAGGGCCGTTTCGCCTTTGGTTACGCCACCCACGCGGACCGCATCAAGCACCCGATGATCCGTGATTCCATCGACCAGCCCTGGCGCGAAGTCAGCTGGGAAGAAGCCATCGGCTTTGCTGCCCGTCGCCTGAAGGAAACTCAGGCCAAGTACGGTCGTGAAAGCATCGGCGGCATCACCTCCTCGCGCTGCACCAACGAAGAAACCTACCTGGTACAGAAACTGGTACGGGCAGGCTTTCAGAACAACAACACCGACACCTGTGCCCGTGTGTGCCACTCCCCCACCGGGTTCGGCCTCAAGGCAACCCTGGGCGAATCTGCCGGTACCCAGACCTTCGACTCGGTGATGAAGTCCGATGTCATCATCGTCATAGGCGCCAACCCCACCGATGCCCATCCGGTGTTTGGCTCACTGATGCGTCGTCGCCTGCGTGAAGGCGCCGAGCTGATCGTGGCCGACCCGCGCCGCATAG
>NZ_BCNS01000007.1 GCF_001528745.1 Marinobacterium profundum
CGCCGCACCTCAAAGATGCCCAGCATCTGGCGCTGCGCCCCGGCACCAACGTCGCCCTGATCAATGCCCTGGCCCACGTCATCATGGACGAAGGTCTGGAAGACACCGCGTTTATTGCCTCGCGCTGCGACGACAAGGGCTACCAGGCCTGGCGCGCCTTTATCAGCGATGCCCGTCACTCCCCCGAGCAGATGGAAGCGGTTACCGGTGTCAATGCCGAAATGGTTCGCCGTGCGGCGCGCACCTATGCCAAGGCCCCCAACGGCGCCATCTACTACGGCCTGGGCGTTACCGAGCACAGCCAGGGTTCCACCATGGTCATGGGCATCGCCAACCTGGCGCTGGCCACCGGCAATATCGGCCGTGAAGGCGTGGGCGTAAACCCGCTGCGCGGCCAGAACAATGTGCAGGGCTCCTGCGACATGGGCTCCTTCCCCCACGAACTGCCGGGCTACCAGCATGTATCCGACGACGTCGCCCGTGCCCGCTTCGAGCAAGTTTGGGGGGTAACGCTGGACGACGAGCCTGGGCTGCGCATTCCCAACATGTTCGACTCGGCCATCGCCGGCACCTTCAAGGCGCTCTATGTGCAGGGCGAAGACATCGCCCAGTCCGACCCCAACACACACCACGTTGAGGCTGCGCTCAAGTCGCTGGACTGCCTGATCGTGCAGGATATCTTCCTTAACGAAACCGCCAAGTTCGCCCACGTGCTGCTGCCGGGCTCCTCCTTCCTGGAGAAGAACGGCACCTTCACCAACGCGGAACGACGCATCAACCGTGTGCGCAAGGTCATGCCCGCCGTTGCCGGCAAGGAAGACTGGGAAGTGACTCAGGATCTGGCCAACGCCCTGGGCTATCCGATGAACTACAGCCACCCGTCCGAGATCATGGACGAGATCGCCAGCCTGACCCCGACCTTCACCGGCGTCAGCTACGACAGGCTTGAAGAGCTCGGCAGCATCCAGTGGCCCTGCAACGAGCAGCACCCCGATGGCATGCCCACCATGCACGTGGAGGACTTCCCCATCGGCCGTGGTCAGTTTGCCATCACCGAATACGTGGCCACCGAGGAGCGCACCAACCGTCGCTTCCCGCTGCTGCTGACCACCGGTCGCATACTGTCGCAGTACAACGTGGGTGCCCAGACGCGACGCACCGAGAACCAGGCCTGGCATGACGAGGACGTACTGGAAGTGCATCCCTCCGACGCCGAACTGCGTGGCATAAAAGATGGCGACTGGCTCGGCATTTCCAGCCGTGCAGGCCAGACGGTACTGCGCGCCCGCATCAGCGAGCGCATGCTGCCGGGCGTGGTCTACACCACCTTCCATCACCCGGGCAGTGGCGCCAACGTCATCACCACCGACAGCTCAGACTGGGCGACCAACTGTCCGGAGTACAAGGTGACCGCGGTGCAGGTCGAGAAGGTCAGCCAGCCGTCTGAATGGCAGAAGAACTTCCGTTCCTTCGAAAAGCTGCAACACAAGCTGCTCAAGGGTGATGCCGCAACTATGGCCAGCGGCAACGGAGCCGGCTGATGGGCAACAAGGCCCGCGGCAACTGCAAGACCCTCGGCAGCGTTGAGGCACCCGTAGACATTCGGGTACCAAAGCTGCAGGACTCTGCAGGCAGCAGCGCGGCCGCCAGCGCCGCGCACCAGGCCACGGACTGCATCGCAGAGGAAGTGCCAGTGGCGCTGGTCTTCAATGGCATTTCCCATGCCGTAATGATGACCAGCCCCATGGATCTGGAGGACTTCGCCCTGGGCTTTAGCCTCACCGAAGGAATTCTGCAGCACCCCGATGAGCTGTACGAAATAGAGGTGGTGCAGGAAGAACGCGGTATCAGCGTGCAGATGCAGATCAGCACCCAGCGCCTGGCGCAGCTAAAACAGCACAGGCGCAACCTCACCGGACGCACCGGCTGTGGTCTCTGTGGTACTGAATCGCTCGAACAGGCGATTAGACCCGTACCCCAGGTACAGGCACCGCCACTGTCGGATCAGGCCATTCAGCGCGCGCTTGGCGCCCTGCAGCAACATCAGCCGCTGCAGGGGCTGACTGGCGCCAGCCACGGCGCGGCCTGGTGCAACGGCGACGGTGAGATCCTGCTGGCGCGGGAAGATGTCGGCCGGCACAACGCCCTCGACAAACTCATCGGTGCCCTGGTGCGGGCAGATCTGCCCCGCGATGGCGGCTTTGCACTGGTCTCCAGCCGGGCCAGCTATGAAATGGTGCAAAAAAGCTGCAGCGCAGGCATTGGCGCCCTGGTGGCGGTCTCGGCGCCCACCGCACTGGCCATTGAACAGGCACGCCTGGGCGGCCTGATGCTGGTGGGTTTCGCAAGGCCCGGACGCCACGTAATCTATCATCCTGGCAACCCAGGCCAACAGGATAACAACCCTCATTCGGTCAACACCGCCCGCGCGGCGGGTTAAGGACAGAGCCCATGAACCAGCTCGATACCCTGATCCACATGGCGAATCAGATCGCCGACAACAACAGCCACTTCGGCACCCAGGAAGAAGCCGCCATACGCGTAGCCGCCCACCTGAAGAAATTCTGGGCGCGCAGCATGAAACAGCAGATCATCACCTATCTGCAACAAGACGGCAGCAATCTGACTCCCCTGGCCCAGACCGCCATTACCCAGATGCAGGCCAGCCTGCGCCCTGAACCTGCCGGTCTTTGCGGTTAGTCTCCCCTCCTCAAGCCGTTATTAACGCCTCGCGCCCCGTTCAGGGGCGCATGTATAGGCGCCCTCACCGGCGCTGACTCCTCCCCTGCACCTAAAGCCACAGCCAGAACAGTCGACAGAGTGCGGCATCCATAGTGATTCTGGGTTATGCTTTTCGCTATTGCATGCCCAGGCCGACAGTCAGGAGGCTGTCTGATCAGATGCGCAGACTCTTTTAGCTGCAGATCAACCGTCGGACTGACGCGGGGCTGAAACAACGGAACCATTGAGGTAAGTCCACCCATGAGCGGAATTGATTCCAGCTATGCCGTAATCTGTAACCCCAGTATTGAATTCTGGGTTACCGAATACACCTGGGACAGCGATGCCAACGAGATCGGCCACACGACGCAGCACCCGCTGGTCGGCTTCGCCTATGGCGGCAACCGCACCCTGGCGCTGACCCCCATGGGCAGCTATCGCATTCTGGGTGCCTGTCCGGAGCTCTCCTCCCAGGGCGGCTTCTACCGCCTGGAACCCACCCGCGCCGACACCCTGGTTTACCTGGTGCACACCACCCGCAGCCAGGCGCTGGAGACCATAG
>NZ_BCNS01000008.1 GCF_001528745.1 Marinobacterium profundum
TAACCGCCGCTAGCAGCCTGTCACAGCACCCAAACAAAACACGCACAACAAAAAACGCGCAGGCCCGAGGCCTGCGCGTTTTTAGGTTTGAATAGCCCCCAGATGGGCTATTTGCGCAGCGCCCGGCCATGGAAGACGTAACCCACCAGGTTCAGCAGCACCTGGGCGGCGAGAATGCTGGTCGAACCACTGTGATCGTAGTCCGGCGCCACTTCACACAGATCGATCCCCACCACATCCCCTTGCAGCGCAACCTGCTGCAGCACTTCCATCACCTCGTAATACTGAAAGCCACCATGGCTGGGCGTGCCTGTGCCCGGTGCAATCGAGGGATCAAAACCATCGATATCGATGGTGATGTAATAGTTAACGCCCTTGGGGATCAGATCGACTACGCCCTGGGTACCCAGGCGGCGCACATCGCGCACCGACAGTATGGTGGACCCCGCCGCCTCGGCCGCCTTGTGATCGGCCCGATTAGACGAGGATACGTTACGAATACCCAGCTGGGTCA
>NZ_BCNS01000009.1 GCF_001528745.1 Marinobacterium profundum
CAAGGACTATCTGTCTGGTGACTATGCCCAGGCGCGCTCACGCTGGGAACAGGGTCTGGCGCTGGCCACACAACAGGGGCGCGACACCTTGGCCGCAGTGCTGCTGATAAACCTGGCCAGGCTCGATGAGAGCGTCGGGCAGTATGCCCTGGCACTAAGCCGCGCAGGCGACGCCGTGCAGATTGCGCAATCGCTGAATGACCCCAAGCTGGACGCACAGGCACGCAGCATAATCGCACTAATCTACCGCCGCACGGACGACTACGCCGCGGCCCGAGAATACGCAGACCAGGCGCTGACCGTGGCCCGACAGATTGGTGATGCCGGGCTGGCCAGCGAGAATCTGCGTAACCTCGGTGCCATCCATCAGTCTGAAGGCGCTTACGACGATGCCATGATCCGCTACCAAGAAGCGCTGAAGCTTGCACGCAGCAGCAATGACAAGGCCCGGGAAGCCGAGGCGCTGAACAATATAGGGGGTCTGTTTCGGCTACAGGGGCGCTATCAGACGGCGCTAAGTGCTTACAACTCCGCTCTGGCCCTGGAAAAATCACGCCAAAACCGGCCAGGCCAGGTGAAACTGCTCGGCAATCTGTGTCTTATTCAGCAAAATCTCAATGCGCTTGAGCAGGCACTGGACGACTGCGAACGCTCGCTGCGCATGGCCCAAAAGATGGGTGACCAGGTTCGCGAAGCCAACAACTACAACAATATAGGTGCGATCTATCGCGCGCGCGGCCTGCCGGACAAAGCATTAGAGCACTACCAGCGTTCGCTTGCGATCAAGCGGCAGATCCGGGATCAGGCGGGCGTGGCGAGGACACTCAATAACCTCGGCGAGCTGTATTTGGGGCTGGGCAACGTCGATGCAGCACTGATCCATTTTTCAGAGTCGCTGCACATTCAGGAAGCCATCGGAGACCGCGCTGGCTTTAGCGCAGCGCATTATAATCTGGGGCTGCTCTACCATCGGCGCGGCGAATACGATCTGGCACTGGATCACTATAAAAAGGCGCTTGTGATTCAGCTAGAGGTCGGTGAGCGTAACCTGCTCTGGCGAATCTACAACGATATCAGCCGCCTGTACGCCAGCATGGCATCTCCCCGGGTCGGCATATTCTTCGGCAAACTGGCGGTCAACACTCTGCAGACCATCCGTGGCGGTATTCAGACACTCGACAAGACGACGCAGCGCATCTATCTGGCCGACAAGCTGCATGTGTACAAGCGGCTGGCGGGACTGCTGATCGATGAGGGTCGGCTGCCCGAAGCACAGCGGGTGCTGGATATGCTCAAGCAGGAGGAGTACGCCGACTTTGTAGTGCGATCAGCAACGGCTAATAGTGACGATACTCAAAGTGATTTCGCCGTACCTGAAACACCGCTGGCCGATCAACTGCAGGCGTTTAAGGTAGATCTGCTGTCCAGAGCTCGGGACTACGAAGCACTGCAGGCCAAGAAACGCCGCCTGTACTTACAGGGCAAGACGCTCAGCAACGAGGAACAAATAGCGCTCAGCCAACATAAACAGGATATCGAACGTGCAGAACACGCACTCAGCACGCTGCTCGCCCAACTCGAAAGCGAGCTACAGAGCGCACCCCAGATATCCGAAGTCGATGCCAATACGCTGGAATACCTGTTCAATTTGCAAGGCGCCGTAAGTGACGTCAGCGAACGGACCGGTATCCGCGCCGTTATGCTTCACTACCTCGTCACAACTGACTATCTGTACATTATTCTGACCACCGCCACTGTACAGGTGGCGCGGCAGATTCCCGTATCAGCGACACAGCTCCACCGCCAAATCCAGGATCTGCGTGCCGCGCTGCTCTCACCGTCGAGTAAGATCAGGCAACCCGCGGCAGCGCTCTACTCACTGCTGATCGCGCCCATTGCCAACGACCTGGAGCAGGCCGAAGCCGAATTACTCTGGGTTTCCATGGACGGTGCCTTGCGCTATGTGCCGTTAAGCGCTCTGTACGACAGCCAGAGCAGCCGCTGGCTGACCCAGGACTATGCCGTGGCAATGCTCACCGAGGCCACCCAGAACTCATGGAAAGACCAGCCATCTGCGAAATGGAAGGTGGCCGGGCTCGGCCTGAGCCGAAAGGTCGAGGGCTTTGCCAGGCTGACGGCCGTCGCCGATGAGCTCGATGGTATTGTGCGGCAGGAAAACAGCGAAGATCCGGACGGCGTGCTGCCAGGAATCATCCACCTTGACGACGCCTTCACGGCTGCCAGCCTGGAAGAACTGCTGGACCTGCAACTATTCCCGGTCATCCACATCGCCAGCCATTTCGTACTACCCGCAGGCGGCAACTACAAGGAGGCATTCCTGGTACTGGGCAATGGTGATCGCCTTAACCTCGACCGATTTCAGCGTTTGCGCTTTGACAAGGTAGAACTGCTGACCCTTTCCGCCTGCAATACGGCCGTTGGTGAACAGGCCCGCGGCCCATCCCCGCAGACAAGCGCCGGCTTGGACGCAGCGTCCGGGCGGGAGGTCGAGGGACTTGGATCCCTGGTGCAGCGGCGGGGTGCATCCAGTGTGCTGGCCACACTGTGGGAGGTGGCCGATGTCGCCACTGGCACTTTTATGCAACGCTTCTACCGGCTGCGCACCGAGGGCAGAAGCAAGGCAGAAGCACTGCGGGCTGCGCAGCTGTCATTCATCGGCAGGGATCCGGGCACCGACTTAGCCCCCAACGGTGCAGAACGCGGTGCCGGGCTGGCTGTTGCAAATGGGGATTCCCCGGGCTATAGCCATCCCTACTTCTGGGCCCCTTTTATCCTGATGGGAAACTGGCAGTAGGGCACCGACGCCGCCTACCGCATCTGCCAGCCTGCTTGTCGACAGAAAGATCCCGGTTTGGCGACTGGCTACTCAGCCAGAGGAGCATCCTCAGGCGCCACTTCGCGTAACAGCGTTGCCGGAATTTTCATGCGCTGCTGCAGCTGCATGTTTTTCAATATTTCGATCTGGGGACGATCCAGCACCAGCACCTTGCCTTTCTCCCGGGAGACAACGAGATTCACTGCAGTGCCCTCCTCCACTGACAGACCCTGGTCTGGTTGCTGCTCCAGTACCGTACCCACCGGCTTGCTATCGTCGACTTTTTCCGCGACCTCACCCAAACCCAGGCCCGCCGAGCTGAGCCGCTGCACCGCCGTGGCCAACCTCACCCCGGCCAGCACCGGGACTTTTACCAGTAGCTTCTCGGCGACGGTCAGCTGGACCGTCGAGCCTTTGTCCACCTCAGAGCCCGCTGCCGGCATCTGTTCCAGCACGCTATTGGGCATCTGTTCACGGGACGCCTTTGAGGCAACAGGCTGAGCAATCTCAAGCCCTGCCTGCTCAAGCACCGCACTGGCCTGATTAAGGGGGATGCCGACCACATCAGGAACCTCAACGCTTTTCGGCAAGAAATACCAGGTCGCAGCGCCACCGATCAGCAGTATCGCCACCAGCACCGCGATCCATTTGGTATAAGACGATTTCGGCGGCACTGGGGGTGGCGGCACTTTTTTAGCGGGCACCTCAAACGCAACTGTTTCGCCCTCGGTAAACTCTTCACCGGACTTGCGGACCGAGTACACCAGTAATCGATAGCTATAGCGACCCGGCTCACAATCCGCCGGAACCTGAATGCTGACGGGAATCTGGGTAAGTACATTGTCAGCCATCTCCTGCTCCGCCGGTGCGTCTATGCGCAGCCAGCTCGCCTGCGTAGCCGTATCCACAAGCACTTTGGCACCCACAGTGATGGGATGCCCGGAGATATTCCTGACGTTAAGCAGCTGTTGCGCGGCACCTTTTTCATCGCAGGATACTACCTTGTCGGGTGCATCAATGGTGACGATGCTCGTGGCCATAACTGACTCCTTTAGCTGTAATTTACGTCTTTACCGGGCTATTAACCCGGTGGACA
>NZ_BCNS01000010.1 GCF_001528745.1 Marinobacterium profundum
GCGGACCTTGCTCGCCGAGCGCGGACTGATATACCCGTGGTAACAGCTGTTCAATCTCGCTGCGTTTCATCTTCAGTCACCACCCTGATGTCATGTTCACCGGAGCAAAACAGCCAGGTCCGCGGCAAGGTAACCTCGTCGGAAAACTCGCTGTTCGAGACAGGCTCATAGCGTACTCCCTGATCACTGCTGCGATAGACGCCCTCGATGCCGGCGGCCATGATCAGGTTGCCGCCGGGCGCCGTTGCGACCGCATCGACCGGCTGCAGGCTGTGGCGATCACGCAGTGGTAGCCTGCAGTTTATATCCGGCGCCACCCATGAGCATTCTCGCTCGGTAATGTCGAGGTGCAGTACCCCCTGACGCAGCGAGCCCGCTAATACTTTTCCCCCCTGAAATGCCAGCGAACGACAGCCGCCTGCGTCCCATCCAGCGCTGTATCCCCGCCAGCCCTCCGGATTTTCCTCCTCCCCGGTCAGTTGCCAGCGAAAGCAGCCGTTGCCGGGATCGGATCCGACCGCGGCAACACCGGCCCAGAGATAGCGCTTGGCCCCGTAGTGCTGAATGGCCAGCACACGCACCAGTTCATGCTCCAGGCCAATGGCCGTGAAGCTTTCGGGCCTACCTCCACTGGCTGAAAGAAAAACGCCGAGATCGCCGCGGGCCGCGACCGCCACACTGGTGCCACCCCAGACATCGGCCGAGACCGCTATGGCATAAAACCCCAGTGACGGTTGTGCCACATCGACCAGTATCTGATGCGGATCAGCGCCCGGTCGCGCCTCCAGTTCGTAGAGCCCTTTTTCAGTTGCCAGCAGCAGCAGCGAGACCCCGTCCCGTTCCAGCCAGGCCATGTCTTCTACCCTAAAGGTTGTCGCCAACCCTGCCTCCCAGGACTCACCGCAGTCGCGCGAGATGTACAGCCGCGAGCCTCCACCACTCTTATCCAGCGAAGTCGCTACGGCCACCAGCCCGGCGTGACGTGCGTTACTGCTGGCTTCCCGGGGGAACGCCAACACTCGCAGCACTTCTTCTGCCGGAAAGTGACCTATGGCTTCCCAGCCCCTGGCATCATCCATCGATCGGAACACGGCATCGCCACTGCCTGCATACCAGGTGCGCTGCTGGAATCCATCGGCACACAAGGCTCTGACATCGCGTCCCGGAACCTCGTCGACCAGCATTCGCACTCGGCTTACCGAACTGACGCCGGGTTCTGCGCTGATGATCTTGTAGATATCCCATACGCTGAGGGTCTGCCCAAAAGGCCAGCCCCGGCTATCCGCCGAGGACGACAATGGATTGATCGTGCGCCACAGTCGCCCCATGACGCGCTGCTGCACTGCAGCCGGATCCTCCTCCCGATGCACGACTACCTCGGCTTTGACCTGCACCGTTTTATAGCGTGCCCAATTTACCAGGCAATAGGTGCCCAGGGGTTTGCGCTGATCCAGCGCCGCCTGAATCTGTTCACGGGCGACATCAGACTCGTGCGCCTCCAACTGCTCGATGGCAATCCGTCCGCCGCCGTGCGATTCATCAGGAATCCGTGGTACCAGCAGAACCTCCACCGTACCGGGAGGCGCATGCACCCAGAGTGCTGCCTTGGTGAACGCCGTGGCCCGATCCACAGCCCCCGAGCTGCGGGTTGCTACCAGCTCAAAATCCCGTGCTGTCACGGCCCGATGCAGGGAATGCAGCTCCTGTGGGCCCCGAATCAGGGCGTTCTCGATACTCTCCGCCGCTGCGCCGCCGGCCGCAGGATTTGGATTGGTCACTTCCAGGCCAGGTATCGGATCTTTTAGTGTGGTTAGCATGTTCGCCATCACGTTTCCCTGAGCCCCTCCGCCACGGCGATACCACACGCGGATCTCGCAATCCGCACCAGGTATTTCCGCAAGGGCCTGGGGTGCTTCCTGCAGCTGGCCCGCCGTTTTATACATGCGGGCCGCGGGGGCGAAGGTGATGGTTCCAGCAAGCCTGTCCGCCACATAAACAAAGCGGTTGGCCTCAAGGTTGGAAAAATTCTCCACTTCTCGCCAGATGCGATAGGTCTTGCCGTCGTACTGTATTTCTGTGGCCGAGGCTGCCATCGTCGCAACCGGCGACTGTATACCGACGACCAGATCCAGGCCATCACCCGTTGACGCAATGACCGGTGGACGGGCAAGGCTCAATGTCAGTCCAGCAGCACCGGTGCCGACCCCGATCAGTTCGGCGTCCACCATCTCGCAATGCCGGGCCAACACCTCAACCTCGGTCTCGCCCGGCGCCAGGGTGACCGCCGCTACGGTGCTAAACACCGGCGGCTCTTCGCCGTCACTGCGCCCCGTAGTCCCTGTCCCTTATACCCCTCTCCGAGCCCACGAGACTCATTAGCATCTCGTGTGCCGTCTTCTGCTTGAAAAAAAAAAACAACCGCCAA
>NZ_BCNS01000011.1 GCF_001528745.1 Marinobacterium profundum
CGCGGCAGATGTTTCGTAGGTGACTGTTCCCTGCGGGCGAGCTCGGCCACAGACATATTGTGTGGCGGTAAAAGCTTCTTCAGCAGGGCCTCTTTACGCTCGGGTGAATAACGTCGCATCGCATGACTCTTTCCGTCCCCGGGACTTTGGTTTAGATGAAACTGATCAGGCGACAACTACCCTGACACCGGGGGGAAGGAAGAGCTAGGTGCTATATAAAATACAGCTAACAATCCGCTCAAACACCGTTCCGGCCGCAAAAATCTCGGCCTCCACTGGACTCACTACACTGCGTTTCGTTCACCGTTTAGCGGTACGTTATGAATAATCTCGGAACCAGTTATAAAACTAGAAATTTCGCATATATATGAGACCTTTAGAAAGATCAAATAAACAACGATTTCCGCATGAGGCCATTACTACCCAGGTAGAAGAGATTGAGCGCATATATTCAGATTCGAATATTGATATTAGTGCCTCGCAGAATCTGAAAAGTTTGTTAAGCGATGCACGAGATATTGCTGATCAATGGTCTAAGGGAAACCTTTAAACAGACATGAACAAGCTATTTAGTACCCTTCATGTAGAGCGAATTTATAGTGGTATTCGGTTGCTTGTATCTGAAAAAAATAAAGAAAAGTACTTGCGTGATCTATTAAATGGAACTCTAGATTTTTTTGAGAGAAAAGAATCTCACGCAAAAAGCATACTGTGGGAACTGGAAGTATTTTCTAAAATAAAGAAAGTTATACCTGAAACAAACTTAGAAGAGCCGGATATAGTTGTAAATATTAACCAGATCAGTATAGCTATTCCTTGCAAAAAAACCTTCTCAGGAAATGGTGTGCCTAAGGTGCTATCCAAGGCGGTTTCACAAATTGAAAACAATCATGAGTTTGGCATCATTGCAATGAACATCGACGATCTGATTCCAGAGGCTGTCTTGTTAAAGGCGCGCACATTCCAAGAAGCGGGCGACAAACTGCATGCTCATAACATGGAGTTCTTGCAACTACATGAGCGCCACTTCAAAAAATACTTATCTGCCAGTAGAATTGTCGCAGTTATTGCCTCCACATCAATGGTTACTGACATTCTAGATGAGAGCCCAAAGTTTAATAATTTTAGCCAGTGGGCAATCTGGACAATACCTGACTTAAAACCAGAGCATGAAGAAGCAATAAATCAATTTCGCTTCAAGGTAATTGGGTAGTTTTGTGAGTATTACTCATAAATAAATGTTAGCTGTCAAATCGCATATCGAGCGAGAAAATGAAAATAAGATTTGTAACAAAGAACTCTCATAAGGCGAGAGAGGTTGAAGCGATTCTAGGTGATATAGGTGTTTCGATCGTCGATGTACCTTTAAAAATCCATGAGATTCAAACCGAAGATATTCAGGATATAGTCAGAGATAAGGTTCTGAAGGCTTTTAATATGATAGGGCGGCCTGTTTTTATAGAGCACACGGGGCTTTATATTAATAGTTTGCAAGGTTTTCCTGGCGGTCTGACGCAGGTTTTCTGGGATAAGTTAAAGGCAGATAATTTTTCCAAATTACTTGGTAGCCTTGAGAATACTGAATTAACGGCGAAAACCGTTATCGCCTTCTGTGATTCTAAAAAAATCCATGTATTTGAAGGCGAAGTAGAGGGTAATATTTCTAAAGAACCGAGAGGTAATCGAGATTTTCAATGGGATTGTGTTTTTATACCCAAAGGCTATGACAAGACCTTCGCAGAACTTGGCGAGGAGAAGAATAAAATATCCATGAGAAAAATCGCCTTTGATCGGTTTCGAGAATTCTTGCAGAAGGAGGTCTTGTAATGAATGAGTTGATTTCCTCCTATCGAGAAAGAAATGTAATTTTGTTCGTCGGTGCTGGCGTATCAAATAATCTTGGGCTTCCAACATGGTCAGAGTTAATTGATCACATCGCGAAAGAGCTTGGATATGATCCTGAGATTTATAAATCTTTTGGCGAAAGCTTGGCGTTAGCCGAATACTATCGTGTAAAAAAAGGAAGTATCGGCCCTCTCAGAAGCTGGATGGATACAAACTGGCACTCCGAAAAAGTGGACCTTGCAGGCTCCGAAATCCACAAGCTAATTGCAAACTCTAAGTTTCCCATTATCTACACTACTAACTACGACCGCTGGATTGAAAAGTCGTTTGGACTTTATCAAAAGCGATTTACAAAAATAGCTGGCGTCTCCGATATCCCCCTTATTAAAGATGGAGTTACGCAGGTTATTAAGTTTCATGGTGACTTCGATAACGACGATACAATTGTGTTGGATGAATCAAGCTACTACGAAAGGCTTGAATTCGAAACGCCTTTGGATATAAAACTTAGGTCCGATGTTCTTGGCAAATCCGTATTGTTTATCGGGTATAGCTTGACGGATGTAAACTTGCGATTCCTGTTTTATAAGTTGGCCAAGCTCTGGAAAACCAACAATGGTGGCGGTGTCCAGCCTCGATCATATGTTTTCACTCATAGGCCAAATCCCATCCAAGAAGCAATCTTGGATCAGTGGGGTATAAATATGATCACATCAAAAGAAGATGATCCCCAGAAGGCATTGAAAGAGTTTCTGGAGAAATTCCAGTGACTAAGCAGCTAACAAACGCGTCAAGTAGGACGCTCGCAAGCTCGTGCCTATTACGCGGGCGTTACGCATCCAATTAAACTGGAGAGTTCATGGATTTTTTAAAAGGTGCAAAGGATTTTGCGCGGAATCCGTTGGGTATTATTGCTCTATTTATATCACTTATTTATGGCTTCGCGAGCCTGCTCCTTGATTCTTCAGCAGAAAAATTGACAGTGGCAGAAAGGTGGCCTTTGATATTTTTTATTGTTGCTTTTCCTGTCATGGTTTTGATTACCTTCTATAAATTGGTCACGAAGCACCATGGGAAGTTGTATGCCCCCGGCGACTTTAAGGATGACAAATCATTCTTAATAACATTAACCCCAGAGGAGCAGGAGAAGAGACTAGATAAGGAAGTTAAGGAATCCCTCGGTGATGACGAAACACCTGACGATCAAACTCGCTCGGATTTGACTAGCAATGCTAGTGCGCCTGTTAATAATTCTAGCGAAAAGAACGAGATTGAATCTAGACTAGAAGAACACAGACGTTTTCGAGAAGAGCTGAGAGATATTGAGAAGGCTGTTATTAAATCGATTTCATCGGAACTAAATGCTAAAGCTGACGAGAATGTGGGTATTGGAGGTACTGAAGCCCAATTTGATGCATTTTTACAGATGCCAAATGGTAAGGCTACGTTTCTTGAAGTAAAAGCAATCAGAAGTTTAAGTCACGGTTTTGGCATGGTCGACAGGCTTTTGTACAACGCAGTTGTAGCAGACAAATTCTTTGAATCTAACTTTAAGTTAATTATTGCTGTTGTTTACTATTTTGATGAATCGGAACTAGCGAGAGTAGAGAGGTTCTGGAAGCGTAGAGTAGAAAAATGCCCTGCAAATATAGAACTGCGATTTATCCCACGCAACAAAGTAACAAGTGCCTAACAAATCGCAGCAGAGAAGGAGGGCAGGGTCAGTCTTTCCTTGTGCCTCTTACTTTTCAGCTGGCAGTTCAATACCTTCGTTTGACGCTAGATCCCTGATAGAAGCTCTACGAGCCAGCCTTGCTGAGGTACCGAGGCCTGCGCTTGCTTCGAGTCCGCACGGTTCGCGGCAGGCCTGAGCCCAAATCAGTCGCGACTTTGTTCCAGGCACTCGAGACGAGGGGGGGTAAAAACTGGATAATGGCGGCAATCTAGGCTCCCTGCCTGCCAAATTCTGCAACCCTGGTACCCCCGGAATGGAAATCAAAGTCAATTTTCTCGACAATCTCAGACTTGAAGCCAAGTTTGACGATTTCACCGTCATCACAGACCAGCCCATACGCTACAAGGGTGATGGCTCGGCGCCGAGCCCGTTTGACTACTTTCTGGCGTCCTCGGCGCTCTGCGCGGCCTATTTCGTGCGGGTGTACTGCCTGGCGCGTGACATTCCGACCAACAATATCCGTCTGTCGCAGAACAATATTGTTGATCCTGAAGATCGCTATAACCAGATTTTCAAGATTCAGGTAGAGCTGCCGGAAGACCTGTCTGAGAAGGACCGTGCCGGTATCCTGCGCTCGATCGAGCGCTGTACCGTGAAGAAGGTGGTGCAGACGGGCCCCACATTTGAGATTGAAACCGTAGATAGCCTGGATCAGGATGCGCAAGCCCTGCTGATGGCCAAGCCAGAAGGTGATTCCAGCACCTTTATTCTGGGCAAGGATCTGCCGCTGGAGCAGACCATCGCCAATATGACGGCGATCCTGGCGGATCTGGGGATGAAAATCGAGATCGGTTCCTGGCGCAATATAGTGCCCCATGTGTGGTCGCTGCACATTCGTGATGCTGCCTCGCCTATGTGCTTTACAAATGGCAAGGGCGCGACCAAGGAAAGTGCGCTCTGTTCGGCGCTGGGTGAGTTTATCGAGCGCCTGAGCTGCAACTTCTTCTACAACGATCAGTTCTTTGGCAGTGAAATCGCCAATGGCGACTTCGTTCACTACCCGAACGAGAAGTGGTTCAAGCCGGGGCCGCAGGACGAGCTGCCCGAGGGCATTCTGGATGATTACTGCCTGCCCATCTACAACCCGGACGGCGAGCTTGGCGGCTCCAACCTGATCGATACTAACTCAGGCAACAGTGAGCGCGGTATTTGCTCGCTGCCCTTTGTGCGCCAGTCTGATGGCGAGGTGGTGTACTTCCCCTCGAACCTGATCGAGAACCTGTACCTCAGTAACGGCATGAGTGCCGGCAATACCCTGTACGAGGCCCAGGTGCAGTGCCTGTCGGAGATCTTTGAGCGGGCGGTAAAGAAGCAGATCATCGAAGGCGAAATTGCGCTGCCCGATGTGCCTGCCCAGGTGCTCGCAAAGTATCCCGATGTGCTTGAAGGCATCAAGGCGCTGGAAGAGCAGGGCTTTCCTGTGCTGGTAAAGGACGCTTCCCTCGGTGGTCAGTTTCCGGTGGCCTGTGTCACCCTGATGAACCCCAGAACAGGCGGTGTCTTTGCCTCTTTCGGCGCGCACCCAAGCCTGGAAGTTGCACTGGAGCGCAGCCTTACCGAACTGCTGCAGGGTCGCAGCTTCGAAGGTCTGAACGATGTGCCGCCGCCGACGTTCAACGGTATGGCCGTCTGCGAACCCAATAACTTCGTTGAGCACTTTATCGATTCGACCGGGGTGATTTCCTGGCACTTCTTCAGTGCCAAGCAGGATTTCGAATTCTGCGAATGGGATTTCTCCGGCACCAATGAAGAAGAAGCCGACTGCCTGTTCGGCATCCTCAAGGAGATGGGTAAAGAGGTTTACATGGCGGTGCATGAAGACCTGGGTGCGCCTGCCTGCCGTATCCTGGTGCCCGGCTATTCGGAAGTCTACTCGGTGGAGGATCTGATCTGGGACAACACCAACGTAGCCCTGAACTACCGCGAAGACATCCTCAACCTTCATTCCCTGAGTGATGAACAGTTGGCCGAACTGGCAGAGCGGCTGGAAGAAAGCCAGCTCGACAACTACATGGATATCATCACCCTGATCGGCATAGTGTTTGACGAAAACACCGTCTGGGGACAGTTGACGATTCTTGAGCTCAAGCTGCTGATCTATCTGGCGCTGCAACAGCATGAAGAGGCGCTGGAGCTGGTTGAAAGCTTCCTGCAGTACAACAACAACACCGTTGAGCGCGGGCTCTTTTACCGCGCGGTCAATGCGGTGCTGGAAATCACCCTGGACGACGAGCTTGAACTCGATGACTACCTCACCAACCTCAAGCGCATGTTTGGTGACGACGTCATGAGCGCCGTCGTCGGCTCGGTGAATGGCACTGTGCGTTTCTACGGCCTGACTCCCACCAACATGCAGTTGGAAGGCCTCGACAAGCACCTGCGCCTGATCGAAAGCTACAAAAAACTGCACGCACTGCGGGCTGCAAAGTCAGCGAGCTAAACGGTAACCGGGAAGTCACAACTGTACCGGGCGGCATTCCGTCGCTCGGTGCAATCCGCTTGAAAGTCATGGGCATCCTGCAAAAGCCAGCTTCGGATGGGCAGGCTCTGCTTTCCCCATCCAGCAATTGGATATCAAACCGCAAGTGTTAAGTCGGTACCGCCAAGACGCCAGAACGGCTCTGGACCCCTTAGCAGCCGACGAGCACCGGGATTATGCTCCGATCAGACCCGAAGGGGTGAGGCAGGGACTGCCGAACCGCCGATTAGGAACAGGATGTTCCGTTAGCGGCGTCCGGAGCATCATTCCGGCGCGCAGTGCAGCCGAAGGCCGGCTGATTGGGGCGTGCTTTCTTTGCATACTTTCTTTGCACGAGCAAAGAAAGTATGTCGCCCATAGGCGAAATACAGACTCTCAATCACCCTCGAAACGCCCGCCAGCACTGCAGCTCCAAGTTCCAAGACATACAAACTCCCAGTAAAGTGTTACCCATGTCATTGAACTGCACTGTTACCCATGTGGTTGAACCCTTACCTACAAGTCCTGATGAGGTGCTGGCCCCACAGGCCAACACCTCATGCCCGTTCAAGCGGGTTTAAAAACCGACTTACGCAGGATCACATACAGGGTCACGCTAACCACCAGGCTGGTAAAGAACTCGACCGGAATCAGGCTATTGAGTACATAGTGCGCCAGTACCGAGGCCACCAGGGTGCTGATGATACCGGCCCAGTTTACGGCTTCGTCGTGGACCCGTTTGTCACGGCCGTTTTTGCGAATAATAAAGTAGTCGGCCAGCATGATACTGGCGAACGCCGTGGTCAGAACACCGAGGATATTCACCCAGGACTGCACCAGACCAAGAATGTTCATGGTGATCATCGCCAGCGCAATCAGGTTGGCGCCGACAACCAGCATCCAGCGGGGCATGCGCAGGTTGGCGGCATCAAACAGGTTGGATAGTGACAGCGAGCCGCTGTAGGTGTTGAGTACCTGGGCTTTGCCCTGGGCCATGATCATCAGGATAAAGCCGATAATGCCGCCAAACACGATAAAGGCTGCGGCCACGCCATCGGGGGATAGCGCCATGCTCTGCGCGACATCGGCAGGAATGCCCTTGGCCATGTAGGAGTCGATGAGCCTGCCACTGCCGGCGAACATGACCACACCGCCAATCGCCACCATAACGATATCCAGGAAAATATTACCCAGGAGGGCGGCAATACCTATGTCCTTTGAGCTTTTGGCATAGCGACCTATATCCGCATCCACCAGTGCCAGGGCGCCGGCCGAGCCGATAAAGAGGTTAACGCAGAAGATGAACTTGCCCATGTCGGTGCTGGCGCCCATGCCTGCCAGTACATCGGCCGGGAGTATGGAGCCAAAGGAGGTGGCGGCGGCGAAGCTCTGGTTGGTGGTGACCAGTACCGAGTAAGTCATGTAGATCAGAATGACCAGGAACAGAACCAGGCTGATGGACGAGACCCTGGAGACCAGTTTAAAGCCATAGAGGGTGAGGAATATCCAGGCGGCGGATAGGGCGCCATAAATAATGACCTGGTTCATGACAGTGTCTGGCATATTAAAGAAGAACAGAAATCCCTGGTAGAGCAGGGCGTTCTCCAGTGCCAGGAAGCCAATAATCATAAAGGCAAAGATTGCGGAACCCAGGATCGAGCCCTTTACGCCAAAGCCGTATTGCCGTGCCATGACAGTGCTGGATAAGCCGGATTTAAAGGCGACATGGCCGCAAAGCCACCCCAGCAGTGAACCTATAATGGTCACGGTGATACCCGCTATCATCGCTATCTTGAAGCCGGCAACAAAGGTCGCCAGGGCGCCGAAAAACAGCTGTATCAGGGTGGTTACGATGCCTGCGGTATTCCAGGAGAGTTTTAACCAACCCTCCCGTGCATTGTCCGGCACACTTTCCAGTGCATGGTCTTCCATGACTGTTTGCAGAACCTCGGTGTTTTCCATTTGCCTTACCTGTGGTGTGAATAAAAAAGTCTGCGCCGCGGCGCGGCCTGTTCCCTTTCGGCATTACAGGCGGCCGGCACAGGTTGTCATGGGGCTTTTACGAGTGCATATGAGTGAACAGGGAAGCGGTCAGGGCTTATCCTGCACCAGTGCAAGCACTCTTAGCGGGCTGCCCGAGCCGTCTTTTATCTTCAGCGGCGCTGCCACAATGATGGCGCCCTGGGGTGGCAACTGGTCCAGATTCATAAGGCATTGCAGACCGTACCTGTTGGCACCGTGCATAAGGGTGTGGCAAGGGTAGGCCACAGGCCAGGCATAGGATTGCCCGGCATCGGTATTGATGGTTTCCACGCCGAAACCGCGCACATCCCGCTCCTTGATCAGCCACTCAACGGCAGCCTGGCTTGGGCCTGGCGTGTGGGCGCCATCTTCATGCATGTTCACAAAGGCGGCGGGGTCGCAGATGCGTTTGCTCCAGTCGGTACGCAACAGCAGCCAGGCGCCCGCAGGGATGGGGCCGTGCTGCGCTTCCCAGCTCAGCAGGTAGTCGACGTCGAGTATCCAGTCATCGTTACAGGCGACCTCCTGGCTGGCATCTATTACGCAGGCCGGGCCAATAAACTGGCGGGCATCAATGGTATCAACGCTGTTGTTGGGGCAGTCGCGGCCGCTGATCCAGTGGACGGGGGCGTCGAAATGGGTGCCGGTGTGTTCACCACAGGAGAAATTGTTCCAGTACCAGCCTGGGCCATTTTCATCGTATTTTGAAATGCGCTCCTGCTTGAAAGACCATACCTGAGCAAATTGTGGCGGTAGCTCCAGGGCGGGGAATTCGGAGGAAAGGGTTTGCGTTAAATCCACTATGCGGATGCTGTTGTCCGATAGATCCCGAGCCAGATTTTCAAGCGTTGATATCATGCGTGTCTCCTTTGTTATTTTATAGCGGGTAACGGAAAAACGTTCTACAAAGAGATAGATTTATCGCCTGACTAAATAAAATTTTACCGCTTCCATATGTATATAACTTTATCTTTGGCTGAGATAAGTTGGCTATCCGAATATTATGCTTTTTATATCCGATTTTTTTGTCGATCCGATTTGCAGTTTTTAGTGTCGGGTAATTGGTTTTTGCACGGCCTAAGTAAACTGGAATCTAAAAGCCTGTACCCGAATCATTTTCTGTACTATTAACCCGGTGGACAAATACGTTCCCTCCCTATTTGTCCGTCACGCCAGAA
>NZ_BCNS01000012.1 GCF_001528745.1 Marinobacterium profundum
AACGTAGCGCGCACAGAGCGCCGTCATGGTGATGCCACCACGCAGATAATCCGCCATAAAAAGCACTTTCTGATCCATAGGACACATCTCCAGCCACGGCATAGGCACCTCCTCGTCGACGCTTAAAGCCTAGAGAAGTGTTACCCATGTTATTGAACTGAACTGTTACCTATGTGGGTTAACCGTACCGGCGTGCTTTCTTTGGTTACTTTCTTTGCACGAGCAAAGAAAGTAACAAGCCATCAAACCGCTCTGATACCCCAGCCTGCACAGGCTCCAACAGGGACCAACAGGGTCACCTTAATCTCGTCTCAACTATCGCAATGGCAAGGGGCTGAATCGGGCAGCGGCGACAGCGATCATTCCGGCGCCCGCGCCTGCACCCCACCGGTCGCATACCAGGCCACTAGAATATTAAGGGCTCCCAGCAGCACCAGTGTCAGACCGTAGCCGCCGTGCTCGGTGAGCAAACCAAACAGTAAGCCCCCCACTGCGCCGCCGCCAACATTAAGCGCGCCCCACAGACTCATCACCCGCCCCCGGTAGGCGCCATCCAGCGACACCTGGATCAGTGACTGGGTCGCCACGCCGCAGACGGTGGCGCAAAAGCTCAGCAGCATTATCAACCCAAGACCCACCTCGAAACGCTCATTCAATCCAAACAGCATCAGCACAGCACCGGCGCCGATGGCAGCAAGGCGCAACGCCGGCAGCAAACGTGCGTGTGACAGCCCAGACAGGATTAGCCCCGCGACAATAGAGCCTAGTCCCGCCGCCGACGTCAGCATGGCCAGTGCCTCAACGCCGCGACCGTAAAGCACATCCACCGCCGCCGGCAAAATTTCCAGCAGACCACGGCCCAGTATCGCCGAACAACAGATTACCAGCAGCAGGCGCACTATCAGCGCCTCGCTGCGAGCGTAACGCACGCCGGCCAGCAGATCCGCCAGAAAGCGCCGCTGCGGCCCTTTAGCATCCTTGCGAGCCTGCTCGTCCAGCTTGAGGCACAGCAGCACCAGCGTCAGGGGCAGATAGCAGGCACCACTCACTGCCAGCGCCACCGCACCGCCGTACAGGTTGATCAGCACACCGGCGATCATAGGACCTATAAAGCGGGCACTGTTAAACAGAATGGCGTTGATCGCCACCGCTCTGGACATATTGGCCACGCTGACCAGCTCCGGCACCAGCGACAGCCGCACCGCCTGATAGGCGCTGTTGGTCATGCCGATCACCAGCGCAAACAGCAACAGCCACAAAGGCTCAATCAGGCTGGCGCCGACCAACACAGCCAGGCTTGCGCCCAGAGCACTGAGCAGCAGACTGATCACCACCGCTGCCCGGCGCCGGTTAATGCGATCCACCAGCACACCGAACAACGGCCCCACCAGAACCACGGGGAAGAACATCAGAAAGGCCAGCAGGCCCAGCCAGGTTTCCGAGTGGGTCATATCCCACATCATCCAGCCCAGCGTCATGCGCTGAATCCAGACTCCCTGGGTCGAAAACAGGCTGCCGCACAGATAGGTAAGGTAATTGCGTTCGTGAAGGATCGAGGGCTGCATTCAGGGCCTTAAAAAGAGGGTACTCAGATATTATGTTTGATCAAACAATCAAGTGACAGAAAGAGGACTCTGCTCCTGTCGACAAGCCGGCGCGCTCACCCAGATGGCTCCGATGATTTGTCCTCGCGATTACAGCCTGAAACCTGATAACAATACGGGTACTGGGCAGTGACGTAGCGAGACTGCAGATTATTGCGGCTCCTCAGCGAGCTGAAATACCTGCACAGCATTCTTCCCGCAAGAAACTAATCAGGCTTTCCAAGTGTTGGTACTCGGGTATGCAAATAATGGTGCGGCTGCGCTTCTCTTGCAAAATCAGCCCGACCTTGGCCATGCGTGCAAGGTGGTGTGACAGTGTTGAGGCTGGAATACCCAACGCTTTCTGTATATCCCCAACCGAAGCTCCCTGATGACCTGCCTTGACTAAAAACCGAAACACCGCCAGTCGATGACTATTGCCTAATTCGGCCAGGCTGGCTGCAACCGCATCGTGCTCCATGACTATCCTCCAATCAATTAATTCGAAATTTCTAGAATTATAGTTGACAGAACCGAAGGCGACAACATACTCTCTTCTCGTAATTTCGATTATTCTAGAAACATGGAGTATTGCATGCCATCTCAACTGCAAGATGCCCTGGGCATGTTTGCTTTTCTCGCTGTCGAGCTATCGGCTTTGTTTATTGGTATCAGCTTGCTTGTCGGCGCTCTCCAGCGACATATCCCACCATCCAGAGTGGAAGCCCTGCTGAGCTCCCGCCGGCGCAGAGGTTACGCTCTGGCTGCTGGCCTCGGGGCTATCACGCCTTTTTGCAGCTGCTCGACCATACCGATGCTCAAAGGGCTCATTCGTGCTCACGCCGGCTTTGGACCCATGATGGTGTTTCTGTTCGCTTCTCCGCTGTTGAACCCCATCATTGTTGCCCTTCTCGTTGCTACCTTTGGCTGGACGCTAACGGCCATTTACGTTCTTGCAGCCCTTCTGGTATCCCTGACGGCTGGGTGGTTGCTGCAAACGTTGGGATTCGAGCGCTTTGTGCGTCGCGAGGCGAAGGAGGTGACGGCGGGCTGTGGAGCCAGAAATGCCGGCAACCCCACACCTGCTGCATCCGACTGTGGCACCAGCATCTGTAGCAGCGAGGCAATGGTGAACTCCAGCGCCTCTGACGCACCGGCAAGCTCTCAATCCAGCAGCTGCAACAGCAACCCAGCCGATGCATCACCTCCCGGAAGCGGCAAGTACAGCGGCTTGTGGCCTGAAGCCTGGGCCGACTTTCTGGCCGTCTTGCCCTATATGATCCTGGGTATTGCGATTGGCAGTGTGATCTACGGCTTTATGCCTACCGCGCTGCTGGAGCAGTATGCAGGCCCAGACAACCCCTTCGCCATCCCGGTAGCGGCTGTCATTGGCGTGCCGCTTTATATCCGGGCCGAGGCAGTGATACCGCTGGCGGCGGCTCTAATTGCCAAAGGGGTTGGTGCAGGAACGGTACTGGCGCTAATCATCGGCAGTGCAGGAGCCAGCCTGACCGAGCTAGTCTTGCTGCGCTCGCTGTTCAGACTGGAGCTATTAATGACGTTTGTCGCCGTTATCTTTGCCATGGCGATGATTGCGGGTTATGCCACCTTCCTGCTTGTCTGAACACAGCAAGAAAGGTCTCCGCCTTGTGTTAGAAAAATGCCGATTTCGGGCTGCCTGAATTCACAGAAAATGTTGCATCCATCAATCTTTCAAGAAGGCTTCAGGTTGCTCGGATCAGGTCCGCCCACCCGTCAATAAGTCCCTATACCCACTGAAAGCGCCCTTGGGCGCTTTCAGTGGGTCACTGATAAAAGCTTACTTCTTCAACGCCGCAACCACCGAGATTTCAACCAGCAACTCGGGCCGTGCCATACGGGCTTCAACACAGGCGCGCGCCGGGGCATGGCCTTCAGGCACCCAGGCATCCCAGACTTCATTCATGGCGGCGAAGTCTTTCATGTCGCGGATGTACAGAGTTGCGGACAGCAGGTGCTCGCGATCACTGCCGGCCTGGGCCAGCAGAGTGTCGACCTTTTCCAGCATGGTGCTGGTCTGCTCGCGGATATCCGCATTGGCATCCGCCGCCACCTGACCGCACAGGTAAACAGTGTCATTGTGAATCACGATACGGCTCATGCGCTGGCCGGTTTCCATACGAGTTAGGCTCATCGGTCTATCCTGTCGTTGGGCTGAATTAAAGCCCCTATTTTACGGCCCCTGCCATACACAACCAGGCAAAATCCACTATAAAAGCGCCTTATGCAGGCAAATGCTGCGTAAATGACACCAAAAGCGAAAATCTGCCGGTCACAGATTCAGCCGCGGAATTTCCAGTGCCGGGCAACGGTCCATCACGACGTCCATGCCTGCCGCATGGGCGCGCTCGGCGGCGGGCTCGTTCACCACGCCCAGCTGCATCCAGATCGATTTGGCGTGCACGGCGATGGCATCATCCACCGCATCGCCGGCATCCACCGAGTTGCGGAAGATGTCCACCATGTCGATGGGCTCATCAATTTCAGACAACGAAGCCCGCACCGGCTGACCCAGAATGCTGACGCCAACTTCAGTCGGGTTGACCGGAATCACTCGATAACCCTTGGCGATTAGGTACCCCATCACCTGATGACTGGCGCGGTGCGGCCTTGGGCTGGCACCAACCAGGGCGATGGTTTTACTGCTCTCAAGAATCTTTCGAATTATTTTATCGTCGTTCAAAACTTTTACTCCTTGCCAGTCTGTCCACAGACCGGACATGAGGGATCCTGCTTCAATTTCAAGGTACGCCACTCCATGCTGCGGGCATCCAGCAGCTGCAATCGACCTACCAGCGGCTGACCGATACCGGCCAGCACCTTTAATGCTTCCATCGCCTGCACAGAACCTATGATGCCCACCAGCGGTGCCAGTACGCCTGATTCTGAACAGGTTAAATTTTCATCTTCGCCATCACGGTACAGGCACTGGTAACAGGGCGAGTCCGGCTGACGGGCGTCAAACACCGTGACCTGGCCCTCCATTCGGATGGCGGCACCTGACACCAGCGGGCGCTTGTGACGAACGCAGGCGCGGTTGACGGCAAAGCGGGTGCCAAAATTGTCGCAGCAATCCAGCACCAGATCTGCGCTGGCTACCAGCTCGTCAAGACGCTCATCCGAAATCCGTTCGCACAGCGCTTGGATACGGATATCGGGATTAAGTGCCATCAATGTTTGGCGCGCCGACTCAACCTTGGCCTCGCCAATGCGCGGCGTGCTGTGCACAATCTGGCGCTGCAGGTTGCTCAGGTCGACCTCATCGTCGTCCACCAGCACCAGTTCACCAACACCCGCTGCTGCCAGATACATTGCCACAGGGCTACCCAGCCCGCCCAGGCCAATAATCAATACCCGGGCGCCGAGCCAGGCCTCCTGGCCATCAATTTCGACCTCCGGCAACATGATATGCCGGCTGTAACGCAACAACTGCTCGTCTGTCAGCATTCAGTCACTCCTTGCAGATTCCTGTAGCCAGCGCCCCAGAGTGACGCGATCACGCCCTCCCAGATCCAGCCGCGTGGCAAGCTCGCAATAGCCCAATTCATCCAGCAAGGCTCGCACCGCCTCACCCTGATCATATCCGTGTTCAAACAGCAGCCAGCCACCTGGCTCCAGTGCGGTGCGCGCACCCTCGGCGATATGGCGAATATCGGCCAACCCCTTTTCCTCCGCAACCAGCGCACTGCGCGGCTCAAAGCGGACATCTCCCTGCCCCAAATGCGGGTCAGCGGGATCTATATAGGGTGGATTACTCACAATCATCGCAAAGCGCCCATCCAGCGGCTCAAACCAGCTGCCCTGCACAAAGCGGGCATTGCTCAGCCCCAGGCGCGCCGCGTTGCGTCGCGCCAGCGCTACCGCACCGGCAATGCGGTCACAGCCCGTGAGTGACCACTGACTGCGCTCGCTGGCCAGTGCCAGCGCTATGGCGCCTGTACCCGTGCCCAGGTCCGCCACCCGGTAGTCACCGTCAGGCAGCAGCTCAAGCGCCTGCTCGACCAGTGCTTCGGTATCGGGGCGCGGAATCAGCGTATCGGCGTTGACCTCCAGATCCAGCGTCCAGAAACCACGGCGGCCAGTAAGGTGCGCTATCGGTTCTCCGGCCAAACGCCGCTGCAGCAGCGCATCGAAATCCGCCGCCTGCAGGGCTGTAAGCTCCCGCTCGGGATGCATGAACAGATAAGTGCGACCGCAATCGAGCAGGTGACACAGCAGCAGCTCCAGATCCAGCCGCGGGCTGTCACTGCTGACCAGCTGCGAGGCGCACTGCAGCGCTTTGGCAATGGTCAAACTCACCCCTGCATACTCACTAACCTGGCGTTACGCATCCGATTTTATTCCTCCGAGAGCGCGCCGAGCTGTTCTGTCTGATACTCCAGCTGCAGCGGATCGATGATGGCATTCAGCTCGCCGTTCATGACCTCACCCAACTTGTAGAGCGTCAGATTGATGCGGTGATCCGTCACCCGCCCCTGGGGATAATTGTAGGTGCGGATACGTTCAGAACGGTCGCCACTGCCCACCAGACTCTTGCGGGTACTGGCCTGGGCGGCGGCATGACGCTCCTGCTCGGCCGACTGCAACCGTGCCGCCAGCAGCGACATGGCCCTGGCGCGGTTCTTGTGCTGCGAGCGCTCGTCCTGACATTCCACCACCACACCGGTGGGAATATGGGTAAGGCGAATAGCCGAATCAGTCTTGTTGACGTGCTGACCACCGGCGCCTGAGGCACGGAAGGTATCCACCCGCAGGTCCGCCTTGTTGATGGCGATTTCCGCCACTTCGTCCTGCTCCGGCATCACTGCGACGGTACAGGCCGAGGTATGAATGCGCCCCTGGGACTCGGTTTCCGGCACCCGCTGCACGCGGTGCGCACCGGACTCAAACTTGAGCCTGGAATATACATCCTGACCCACCACTCGGCTGATGATTTCCTTGTATCCACCGTGTTCGCCATCACTGGCGCTGATGATTTCAATGCGCAGCCCCTGCTGCTCGGCATAGCGCGAGTACATGCGAAACAGGTCGCCGGCAAAGATGGCCGCCTCGTCACCGCCGGTACCGGCGCGCACTTCAAGGAAGACGTTGCGGCTATCGTTCGGATCCCGAGGCAGCAGTAATATCTGCAACTGCGCTTCAAGTTCTTCGATGAGAACACGAACCCCGCCGATCTCCTCGCGCGCCATTTCACGCATCTCGGCATCGCTGTCATCGAGCATCAGCTCGGCTTCGGCCAGATCCGCCTGGGCTCCCAGGTAAGCATTGAAGTTTTCCACCACGGGCTCAAGCTCAGCGTATTCACGCGACAGTTCGCGAAAACGGTTCTGATCGGCGAGCGTACCCGGATCACTTAGCAGGGCGGCCACTTCCTCGTGGCGGTCGACGAGTCTTTCCAGCTTGTTGCGTATCGATGTTTTCATGTTATTCAGTGTCAACCGTAAGGACAGTTGATAGAGCTCCTGCACGAGCTGCATCAGTGTTAGGGCACATGGTGAGCCGGTCTGGCGCGGAGCACCCCAATGCGTTCATGTTAATTGGCGTCAGCGCTGTCGGACAGCTGATACAGTTCCTGTACCAGCTGCAGCATCTCTTCACGCCCGTCCGCGCTGGCCTTGCGCAGCTGGATAGTGGGCGAGTGCAGCATCTTGTTGGTCAGGCGGTTGGCTAGCAACTCGAGCACCTGATCGGCCGGCTTACCATTGCGCAGCAGCTTCATGGCCTGTTCCAGCGCTTCGTCCCGCAGGGTTTCGGCGCGCGAACGCAGCGCCGTTAGAGTGCCCACGGCATCGAGCTCGCGCAGCTGGCGCATAAAGGCCAGGGCGCCGCGGGCAATAATTTCTTCGGCCTCAAGGGCTGCGGTTTCGCGTGAGCGCTGATTTTCCTCGATCACATCTTTAAGATCATCAACGCTGTACAGATAAACATCGTCCAGATCCCCCACCTGGGGCTCGATATCCCGCGGGACTGCGATATCCACCATAAACACCGGCTTGTGCTTGCGCTTTTTCAGCGCATCTTCCACCGCGCCCTTGCCGAGAATCGGCAACTGGCTGGCGGTGGAGGAAATCACAATATCAGCCTCAGCCAGCACCTGCGGAATGTCCGCCAGCACAATGGCGCGCCCGCCAACGGAATCAGCCAGCGCCTGGGCTCGACCCAGGGTACGGTTGGCCACGATCATGGAGCGCACACCAGCCTGGCTCAGATGACGCGCTACCAGCTCGATGGTTTCGCCCGCACCTATGAGCAGCGCCCGGCTACTGCCAAGATCCGAAAAAATGTGCTGAGCCAGACTCACCGCCGCATAGGCCACCGACACCGGGTTCTGGCCGATAGCGGTATCGGTACGCACCTGCTTGGCAACGGCAAAGGTCTGCTGGAACAATCGGCCGAGCTCCGCCCCCGCCAGCCCCTGCCCCTGGGACAGCGCATAAGCGGACTTGAGCTGACCGAGAATCTGCGGTTCGCCTAGCACCAGCGAGTCCAGCCCGCTCGCCACCCGCATCATGTGGCTCGCGGCGTCCTGATCCCAGTGTGCATAAATGCACTGCGTCAGCATGGCAGGGGCAAGGTGGTGATAGTCCCCCAGCCACTGCAGTAACGACTCCAGGCCCGCCGCGTCGGTCGAGCAATACAGCTCGGTGCGATTGCAGGTCGACAGTATGGCGATTTCCTTCAGGCGGCCGGAGGCACGGGCATGCTCCAGGGCATCAACCAGCTGCTCCGGCGCGAATGCCACCTTCTCGCGCACCTCGAGCGGGGCGGTTTTGTGGTTGATACCTAACGCCAATAGAGCCATGGAAGCGTTGCAGAACCTCAGTGAAATATTCAGGCGCGCCATAATACACCTTCTTGGCGCCAAGAAGAAAATCCAGCCATCTGAACTTTCCATTCAAACAGCCACCAAACTGACGCATGACAATAACGCCAAGCTTCCTCTATAGTGAGCCAACACTCCAAGGGACCTGACCTGAAGCCCTATGAACAAAACCCTGCTCGGCATTTTGATCAGCACGCTCGCTATTGCGGGCTGTAGTTTCCAGCCTGTTACCACTGAACCTCTGGCCCCCGTGGTACTGGAGCCGGTGCAGTACCAGCCGGGCGAATTCAACCGCGAATCCCTGTTTCAGCTGTTGCAGGCCGAGATTGCCGGCCAGCGACGCCAGTTTGATGTCGCCCTCGTCATCTATCTGCAGCAGGCCAAACTGACCCGCGACCCGGCCGTGGCCGAGCGCGCCACCCGCATCGCCCAGTACCTGCAACGTTCGGATGACATGCTGCAGGCCGCCAGACTCTGGATAGAGGCGCAGCCCGATAACCCCGAGCCCTACCAGCTCGCCGCGGGCCTTCTGTTGCACGAAGGTGACTACGAGGCAGCGTTACCGCTGATGGAGCGCGCTCTGGCCGAAGACAGCCGCCAGGCACTGGCATTGCTTGTGGGCCAGGCCAGCAACATGAGCCCGCGCCAGCTCGAGGGCTATATCGCCATGCTGGATCGCCAGCTGGAGAAAGCCCCGAACGACAGCTACCTGCTGCTTGCCCGTGGTCAGCTGCTCAAGCAGCTCGACAAGACGGACGCCGCTCTGGCGGACTTTGACCGAGTCCTGCAGCTCGACCCGGACGATCTAGATGCACTGATGCTCAAGGCGGAATTGCTGCGCCTCAACGACCGCTCGGCCGAAGCGCTGCAACTGCTGCGCCCCTACCTGAAAAGCCAGAGCGACAACCGCCAGATTCAGGTGCTCCATCTGCAGCTGCTGTTTCTCGACGGCCAGCAACAGCAGGCCGCCAAGGCCTCCCGCGAGCTGATCAAGCACTTCCCGGACGACAGCCAGTTGCATTACTACCTGGCCCTGCTGATGCTGGAAAATGACCAATTGGGGCAGAGTCGCACCCTGCTGGAACAGTTGCTGGAACAAAACCCGGACAACAGCGAGCCTCACTTTTACCTGGGTTATATCGCCCAGACCGAGGGGCGCAATGAAGAGGCGATCGAGCATTACAGCCGCGTCACCGATGGTTCCAACCTGTTCCAGTCCTACGCCCGCACCCTCAATTTGCTGGACCGGCCCGCTGATCAGGCCCGCGTTGAGCTGATTATGGAAAACGCTCGCGCCCGCTATGCAGAACTTGCGCCGCGCTTTTATGGACTCCAGGCCGAATGGCTCAACCAGCACCAGCAGCGAGATGCCGCCCTGGCCATTCTCGACCAGGGCCTGGCGGAGCTCGGCAATGAAGTCACCCTGCTGTACACCCGCGCCATGCTGATAGACCCGGACAACTTCCCGCAGATTGAGCAGGACCTGCGCAAGGTACTCGAAATGGAGCCGGACAACGCCAGTGCGCTGAACGCCCTGGGTTACACCCTGACGCTCTACACCGACCGTTACGATGAAGCCTACCGGCTGATCGAGCAGGCACTGCAGCAGAAACCCGATGACCCCGCCGTACTCGATTCCATGGGCTGGGTGCTGTTCAACCTTGAACGCTACCCCGAGGCCATCGAATACCTGCAGCGTGCTTACGACAATTTCCCGGACCCCGAAGTCACCGGCCACCTGATCCGGGCCTACTGGGCAGATGGACGCCAGAATCGCGCCCGCGAACTGCTGGAGCAGCACCTGAGCGAAGACCCGCAAAATGAACACCTGCGCGAAGCCGCCAGAGCAGTTGGGATTAACTGATGCGCGCTCTTGGACTGACCCTGCTGCTGACCCTGCTGGCCGGCTGCAGCACTTTCAAGGCCGATCAGATCCAGGCCCCCGCCAGCGGCAGCTGGGATCAATACCAGCAACAGGCGCTGGCACTGCAAAACTGGACCCTCGACAGCAAGGTCGGCATCCGCACTCCGGGTGACAGCCAAAGTGCGCGCATGCAGTGGCAGCAGCAGACCCCGGCCTACCGCATATCCATCAGCGGCCCCCTCGGCCAGGGCGGCGCCCTGATCGAGGGGGGACCAGGCGGCGTCAGTATCGATATCGCCGGCGAAGGCCGTTACGCCTCGGACAGCCCCGAAACGCTGCTGCAGTCCCTGCTGGGCTGGAGTTTCCCGGTCGAACAGGTGACCTACTGGATTCGCGGCCTGCCGGCACCCGGCCTGACCTACACCCCCATCTTTCGCGAAAATCGTCTCGAAAACCTTGAACAGAGCGGGTGGTTGATACATTATTCCGCCTACTCAACGGACAGCGGGTACGTGCTGCCACAGCGCGTTACGCTCAGACGCGAAGATCTGACCATCACGGTGATCATCAAGGAGTGGATCGCGTCCTGAGCAGGCAACGACAGTTATTTTGCTGTTCGTTTCCCTTTGACTGCACTTCGGGCTTGACCTATCGAGCCGGTTTTAGCAGAATATGCGCCTTCTTTCGGGAGGCCAACTCCAAAGGAGAGATACTGGGGTATCGCCAAGCGGTAAGGCACTGGATTCTGATTCCAGCATGCGGAGGTTCGAATCCTCCTACCCCAGCCATTTACTCATGAAATACTCCCTGTCAGCTTCGAATTCCAACTCCGAACCAACCGAGAAGGTGCTCGCCGTGTCTAGAATGATGGTCTTCACCGGCAATGCCAATCCGGAACTCGCCCAAAGAGTGGTCGAGCGCCTTGATATCCCAATGGGCAAAGCCATCGTCGGTCGCTTTAGCGACGGTGAAGTGAACGTAGAGATCCAGGAAAACGTCCGCGGCAAGGATGTCTTCATTATCCAGCCGACCTGCGCGCCTACCAACGACAACCTGATGGAACTCATAGTGCTGGCCGATGCACTGCGTCGCGCATCCGCCAGCCGTGTGACCGCTGTAATCCCCTACTTCGGTTACGCTCGCCAGGATCGCCGCCCCCGCTCTGCCCGTGTTGCAATCAGCGCCCGCGTTGTCGCCGACATGATCTCTGCTGTTGGCATCGACCGCGTTCTGACCGTTGACCTGCACGCCGACCAGATCCAGGGCTTCTTCGACAGCCCTGTGGATAACGTCTACGGCTCGCCAGTCCTGCTGGACGACATCGTCGATCAGCAGTTCGAGAACATCATGGTCGTGTCCCCGGACGTCGGCGGCGTGGTACGTGCCCGCGCTATCGCCAAACAGCTGGATTGCGATCTGGCCATCATCGACAAGCGCCGCGAACGCGCCAACGAATCCCAGGTGATGAACATCATCGGTGACGTCGAAGGCCGTACCTGCATCCTGGTTGATGACATGTGCGATACTGCCGGCACTCTGTGCAAGGCAGCCAAGGCACTGAAAGACAACGGCGCCGCCAAAGTCTACGCCTATATAACGCATCCGGTACTCTCAGGCCCTGCGGTCGAGAACCTGAACAACAGCGTACTGGACGAACTGGTGGTTACCGATACCATTCCGCTGTCCAAAGCAGCTCAGGAGTGCTCAAAGGTGCGCCAGCTTACCCTGGCCCCGATGCTGGCAGAAGCGGTACGCCGCGTCTGCAACGAAGAATCCATCAGCGCAATGTTCCGCTAAGCGGAATTTGCCTGAGCCGCACCGGCGCCAAATGCACCGGTGTTAATGCCCGCAAGGGCAACAGCGATGCTGCAGCACCTTGGTCGCGAGGTCTGCAGCTTTTATTTATTGAAGGATAATCAAATGACTAATTTTGTAATCGAAGCAGAATCCCGCGCGGATCAGGGCAAAGGTGCGAGCCGCCGCCTACGCGCACAGGGTTCCGTGCCTGGCATCCTGTACGGTGGCGAGAACGACAAGAACCCTATCGCTATCACCGTTAATGGCAACGAACTGAACAAGCAGCTGACTGATCAGTCTTTCTTCTCCAGCATTCTGACCATCAAGCTGAATGGCGAAGAGCAGAAAGTCATCATCAAGGACCTGCAGCGCCACCCGGCCCGCCCGCAGGTACTGCACGCTGACTTTCAGCGCGTAACCGACGAAAGCCGCATCCGCATCACGGTTCCACTGGAATTTGTCAACTTCGAAAAGTCAGCCGCTGCCAAAGCGTCTGCCAAGTTCGCTGTTGAGAAAAATACCACTGAAATCCTGTGCAACGCCGGCCAGCTGCCAGAATCACTGCTGATCGACCTGAGCAGCGTTGAAGGCGGCAAGGTTCTTCACCTGTCCGACATCAGCCTGCCAGAAGGCGTTGAAATCGTTGCTCTGCGTCGCGGCGGTGACCACGATCAGGGTATCGGTTACGTTTACGCTCCGCGTGGCGCCAAAGCTGCCAAGTAAGACTGTCTAGCAGACTGTCGGACATAACTCAGATCTACTGCGAAAAAGCCCGACAGGCTGCGAACAAGGTACCGGCATGAATGACAGGATCCAACTGATCGTAGGCCTCGGAAATCCGGGCGACAACTATCATCAGACCCGTCACAATGCCGGTGCCGACTTTGTCGGGCAGCTTGCTGCCTGGCATAACTGCACCCTGGTACCGGATCGCAAGTTTCACGGACGCTACGGCAAGATTATTCTCAACGGCCAGCCAGTCCACCTGCTGATCCCCCACACCTTCATGAATTTGAGCGGTCAGGCCGTCGCGGCTCTGGCAACGTTCTACAAGATTCCAGCTCAGTCCATTCTGGTCGCTCACGATGAGCTTGACCTGCCCCCCGGTGTCGCCCGCTTCAAGCACGGCGGCGGACACGGTGGTCACAATGGTCTGCGCGATATCATTACCCGCCTGGGCAATGACAAGAATTTCTATCGCCTGCGCTTAGGTATTGGCCACCCCGGCCACAGTAGCCAGGTCGCCGCCTTCGTACTGAAGAAGGCCCCCGGTAGCGAAAGGGACAAAACCCTCGCCGCCTCCGATGAAGCCCTGCGCTACCTGCCCGAAGCCACTTCCGGGGAATGGGGTCGCGCCATGAATGGGCTCCACAGCTTCCAAGGTTAACTGACAGGACAAGCACCATGGGTTTCAAATGCGGTATCGTCGGCCTGCCCAACGTAGGCAAGTCCACCCTGTTTAATGCACTGACCAAGGCCGGCATCGACGCCGAGAACTTCCCGTTCTGCACCATCGAGCCCAATTCAGGCATTGTTCCCATGCCGGATCCGCGCCTCAACAAGCTGGCTGACATCGTCAAGCCACAGCGCGTGCTTCCGACCACCATGGAATTTGTCGATATTGCAGGCCTGGTCGCCGGCGCCTCCAAGGGCGAAGGTCTGGGCAACAAGTTCCTGGCTAACATCCGCGAAACCGATGCCATCGCCCATGTGGTGCGCTGTTTTGAAGACGACAATGTAATTCACGTCGCCAACCGCATCCACCCGCTGGAAGACATTGAAATCATCAATATGGAGCTGGCGCTATCTGACCTCGACTCCGTTGAGAAGCAGCTGCAGCGCGTAACCCGCAACGCCAAGGGCGGTGACAAGGACGCTGTTCGCACCAAGGCGCTGCTGGAAAAGCTGCTGCCGCATCTGGGCGAAGGCCAGCCGGTACGCTCCATGAGCCTGACAGAAGATGATCACAAGCTGCTGCCAAGCCTGCACCTGCTGACCACCAAGCCGACCATGTACATTGCCAACGTGTCCGAAGACGGTTTCGAAGACAATCCCCACCTGGACCAGGTGCGCGAACTGGCCGCCACCGAAGGTGCTGTGGTTGTTGCCATCTGCAACAAGCTGGAATCCGAGATCGCCGAACTCGACGATGAAGAGCGCCTCGAGTTCCTGCAGGACCTGGGTATGGAAGAACCGGGTCTGGATCGCGTGATCCGCGCTGGCTACGGCCTGCTAGGCCTGCAGACCTACTTCACCGCCGGGGTGAAGGAAGTTCGCGCCTGGACCGTTAAAGTCGGCGCTACAGCTCCTCAGGCCGCCGGCGTGATTCATACCGACTTCGAGAAGGGCTTCATCCGCGCCGAAGTCGTCGGCTACGACGACTTTGTTGCCTTCAACGGTGAACAGGGTGCCAAGGAAGCCGGAAAATGGCGCCTGGAAGGCAAAGAATACATCGTCAAGGATGGCGATGTGGTGCACTTCCGTTTCAATGTCTGACGGCCAGCCGGGTAAATACATTTTTTCCCCGGCAAGCTGTTGACAACTAAGTAGAATCAGAGAATAATTCGCGCCTCGACAGACAAGGCAATGTAGCTCAGTTGGTTAGAGCAACGCATTCATAATGCGTGGGTCGCAGGTTCGAGTCCCGCCATTGCCACCATTTTCGGATCGACTGAAAAATCGATCGGAGAATAAAGGGGTTGAAGTCCCGGCTGTAACGGCCGCCATTTTTTGATCGCCCAGAAGGATTGATCGGAGAATAAAGGGACCGAAAGTCACGACTGTCGTGGCCACCATTTTCAATACTGCGGTATTGATAAATGGAGATCTCCCCCCGGGGAGATCGAAGATTTTACAAAGGCTGTAGGGGTATAGCCAAGCGGTAAGGCAACAGGTTTTGATCCTGTCATGCGGAGGTTCGAATCCTCCTACCCCTGCCATATGGCAATGTAGCTCAGTTGGTTAGAGCAACGCATTCATAATGCGTGGGTCGCAGGTTCGAGTCCCGCCATTGCCACCATTTTCGGATCGACTGAAAAATCGATCGGAGAATAAAGGGGTTGAAGTCCCGGCCGTCATGGCCACCATTGTCAGATCGACTAAAAACGATCGGAGAATAAAGGGGTTCAAGTCCCGGCTGTAACGGCCACCAATGTCAGATCGACTAAAAACGATCGGAGAATAAGGGATCGAAAGTCCCGGCTGCCATGGCCACCATTCTCAGATCGACTAAAAATCGATCGGAGAATAAGGGATTGAAAGTCTCGGCTGTAACGGCCACTGAGTTTCATTTGCAAGACTGCGCATGCAAGATGCGTATCAGGAGTCGCCCTCGGGCTCACTCTTTCGGTATTGGGGTATCGCCAAGCGGTAAGGCACTGGATTCTGATTCCAGCATGCGGAGGTTCGAATCCTCCTACCCCAGCCACTCTCTTCGAGCTCTCCCTTTACGACCCTCCTTCCCGTTCCAAAAAGTCCAACCCTATCACTAGGCTACAAAACACACCCGCTACTCGTTTTCGTTTTACTCCGGCCTGCCTAGCAGCCTGTCGGACTTACCACTGATCTACTGCGGAAAAGCCGATTTTGGTCATTTTTCGTTAAATAGAACCACTATTTGCCTCAAAAGAGCTCAAAAACTGCCTCAAAACGGACTTTACCTCGCTACGATCGGCCAAGTCCGACAGGCTGCTAGTGTAGTGTTTCATTCT
>NZ_BCNS01000013.1 GCF_001528745.1 Marinobacterium profundum
CGTCCAGCCCAACCAGACCCGCACCGCGTGGCCTGAGGTTCTGGTTGCCATCGCCCCCCGCCGCAGGCAATCCCCTGCGCCAGCACAGAAAACCCGCCAGCGCGCACCGCGCCAGCAGGTTATCTACGATGATTTTGGCGAACCGCTGCGCGTTGTCTGGGTCGACAACTAGGAGGCTCCAGCCTCAGCCCCTCACCAAAGCACTCTCTGGCAGTTGCCTGTAGCAAGTAGCAGTTAGTCCCCTAGCCCCTAGCCCCTAGCCCCTAGCCCCTAGCCCCTAGCCCCTTAGAGTGTGTCTTACTCGGCTTCAGCCCCGTCGACATCCACCGGTGCATCCTTGGGTCCGCGACGGAACAGTATGTAACCATCCAGAAAAGCTTCCAGCACTTCGTCGCTGCATTCCTTGTAGTTCTTGTGACCCAGTTTGCGGAAATAACCCGACAGCTCAGCCTTGTTGACACTGTGCTCGGTGAGCGCGAAGATCGCGAACAGATCCGCTTCTTTCAGGTCCAGGGCAATACGCAGTTTTTTCAGTACATCGTTGTTCGTCATCGTCAATCCGGTCAGTCAATATCGATAAAGAGCCGCTAAAACGGCACAGTTACTCAGGCGCCCTACTCTACAGCAAAACTGTCCGTACTAACGCCTGTGTCGCAAAGATAATCAATGCCGCAGCAGTCCCATAGCAGCCAACAAAAAAAAGCCCGGCGGGAGTCGAAACTCCAGCCGGGCCCAAAGGGATTGACAGTATAGAAACGGTAAAGCGGGGAAAAGCCTAAAACGTCATTTCAGGAACATGATCAGGCACTATCAGCTTGCCAGCGGTTTTGGCAACGATTTCCTCAACCGATACGCCGGGGGCACGTTCGCGCAGGATGAAGGCGCCATCTTCGATCTCAAGCCAGGCCAGATCCGTCAGCACTTTCTTGATGCAACCGGCACCGGTCAGCGGCAGCGTGCAGCTGTCCAGCAGTTTGGATTCGCCGTGCTTGGAAGCATGGGTCATGGTTACAATTATGTTGTCAGCACCGGCCACCAGATCCATGGCGCCGCCCATGCCCTTGATCAGTTTGCCAGGAATCATCCAGGACGCGATATTGCCCTGCACATCCACCTCGAAAGCACCCAGTACGGTCAGGTCAACATGGCCACCGCGGATCATGGCGAAGGATTCAGCCGACGAAAAAATAGACGCACCGGGAATCGCGGTTACTGTCTGCTTGCCGGCATTGATCATGTCCGCATCCAGCTCAGCTTCGGTGGGGAAAGCGCCCATGCCCAGCAGGCCATTTTCGGACTGCAGCATCACTTCCATGCCTTCGGGTACATAGTTGGCCACCAGGGTCGGAATACCGATGCCCAGATTCACATAGAAGCCATCTTGAAGTTCGCGCGCTACGCGCATTGCAATCTGTTCGCGGGAAAGTGCCATTGTTCTGCCTCTTGCGCTGGAGCCACCCGCCTGGGGCCTGGGGCTCACTGAATTTGTTATTGATGAAAGCCGGGGGCGCTTACGCCTGACGCAGGGTGCGCTGCTCGATCCGCTTCTCAAAGGTACCCTTGATTACGCGCTGAACGTAGATGCCCGGCGTGTGTATCTGGCTCGGCTCAAGTTCGCCCGGTTCAACAATTTCTTCCACTTCCACCACCGTAATCTTGCCGGCAGTCGCCGCCATGGGGTTGAAGTTCTGCGCGGTGTGACGGTACATGACGTTGCCGTAGCGATCGGCTTTCCACCCTTTGACGATGGCGAAATCACCGGTAACCGATTCTTCCATGATGTAGGAACGACCATTGAACTCGCGTACTTCCTTGCCTTCGGCAACAGGTGTACCAAAGCCCGTGGCGGTAAAGAATGCCGGGATACCGGCACCGCCTGCACGCATTTTCTCGGCCAGGGTCCCCTGGGGCGTCAGTTCGACCTCCAGTTCACCGGCCAGCAGCTGCTTTTCGAACAGAGCGTTTTCACCCACATAGGACGAGATCATCTTGCGGATCTGGCGGTCTTCCAGCAGTACACCAAGACCAAAACCATCCACGCCGCAGTTGTTCGACACAATGGTCAGATCCTTTACGCCCATCTGCTTGATGCGCGCAATCAGGTTTTCCGGAATACCGCACAGGCCAAATCCACCGGCAATCACGGTCATTCCGCTTTCGAGGCCAGCCAGTGCCTCTTCATAGGTATTTACAACTTTATCGAAACCGGCCATCTCGCCACTCCTGATTATTGTTAGCCACTGTGCCTCACTTGCTAGCCAGTGTGCCGCAACTCAATATATTTATTAAGTTTGATTTTTTTATTTATTCATTTACCTTGTAAAACAACAAACAGCTACCCTGATACCAAAACATGACCATCAAGCAATTGCGCGCCTTTATTGCCGTCGCCCGCACCCTCAGTTTTGCCGAGGCCAGCGTTCGGGTTCACCTGTCACAACCGGCCCTGAGCCTGGCAATCAAGAAACTGGAAGAGTCCCTGGGCGGCCGTCTGTTCAACCGTACCACCCGCACCATAGCGCTGACGCCCGAGGGCGACGTGCTCTTGCCCATCGCTGAACGCTTGATGGCCGAATGGGACAGTGTAGAAGAAGAACTGCACCAGCGTTTTGCCCTGCAGCTCGGCAAGATCGCCATTGCCGCCATGCCCTCCTTTGCCAGCTCACTACTGCCCCAGGCGCTGCTGCGCTATCGCGAGCTCTATCCGCGCATCAATATCGAAGTACATGATGTCATCGCCGAGCAGGTTGTGGACATGGTGCGCCAGAATCGGGTCGAGGTGGGTGTGACTTTCGACCCAGGCGCCAGCGACGATATGCTGTTTCGCCCGCTCTTTAGCGATGAGTTCATTGCCGTCCTGCCCCCCGGCCACCCGGACTCAGATATAAATCCCCTGTCCTGGAAGCAACTGCTGCAACACGACTTCATCACGCTGCAACGCCCCTCCAGTCTGCGAATCCTGATGGAAAGCCAGTTGGCTAAGCAGGGCTTGGCACCGCGCGTGGCCTTTGAAGCCCACCAGCTCGTGACCGTAGGTCGCATGGTTGCAACAGGCCTTGGCGTCAGTGCCGTACCGGCCCTGTGCCGCCAGCAGATGCAGGAGCTCGGTGCCCGCTGCGTTTCCCTGGCGGAACCGTCCATTTCGCGCCGTGTAGGTATCCTGACCCGCAGCAACCACCAGCTATCCGTTGCGGCGCGGGCGCTGATTGACGTATTGAACGAGACCTTCAAGAAATATTAACCCGGCGGGTTAATACATGAAGCAGGGATGCTTCATCATTGGCCGCAGGCCAATGCGAACGCCAGAAAAACCAGCAAGTCCATGCACTTGCGCTAGTTTTTCTGTCGTGACGGACAAATAGGGAGGGAACCTATTTGTCCACCGGGTTAATAGCAGCGCTGCCCAACCTAAAACGCAGCAACTGCGGGAAGATCTGGAAAACATAAATGGTGCCGCAGAGAGGGATCGAACCTCCGGCTTGCTGATTACGAATCAGCTACTCTACCGACTGAGTTACTGCGGCCTGAACCCTAAAAATCGACCTTTGATTTATTAACTAGCCTGCCAAGGCGTCAGAGTGCACTCATCCGAAAACGGTAATCCTCGTAGCTGAGGATTACGCCCTTGGGAATAATCTCTTCCAGTCGTAGCTGCGGTGTAATGTTCTGGCCTTCGCGCATCATGCGCTCACCAATCTTGACTCGGCGCGATGCGGGGTCTTTTGAATAGATGTGCACACTAAACGCAATCTCCGGCAGGCTGCGCTGTACATCCACCGGCAACTGACGCCGGTATGGCATCCCCGCATAGGGGTCTATAGTGCTCTGCTTGTTCTCGCCTACACCCACACCGGACTGGTTCTGCCCTGTGCGGTTTGTATACGCAGGCTCACGGTCAACGTCCAGACGGACGGCGTCAAAACGCACAGCTTCGGTGCTAGGCCGCGGACTGACCACAGGCGCAGGCTCCTGCAACTGGATGCGCACCCCCTTAAGGTCATCGTTGCCGATGGCCGCAACTATCATTTCGGCGACCCCCGTAGGCATTTCAGCTGCAGGCGCAGCTTGGGTGGCGCCTGTGCCACCGGAATCCTGCGTCCCAACCAAGGCAGCAGACCGCACAGGCGTCGCTGCGGCTTTGGATGCAGCCCCTACCCTAGCGCTGTCTGTTCGGTCCAGAGTCCACCAGCCCAGCACGGCTACACCCACTACCAGCGCCACGGCCAGCGGCAAGCGACCCGAATTCCGTGGTGGAGGCTTGCGCACAGCGAACGCCTGGGCCGACTGCGCCTCGGACGGAGCATCCTGCTTGCGCTGGCCTTCAGACTGTTTCAGGGCATCCAGGATATAGGACATGGCTAGGCTCTGTAGACGTTTGAGGATATGCCCTGCCGGGCCTGTTTTCGCTCAAGGCAAGGCGCGAGTTGCGCGGTTTGGTTGTTCCAAATAAGCGACGAGCAACGCCGTATTGTGCGAAAACAGCCCCGGCCCGTCAGGGTTGCATTCGCAAACATCAACAGAGCCTAACGCTCCCGCCTGGATGCAAGCAAGGGAAGATCATTGCGGGTATGGGTATTTAGATGAATAGCGGTGATGGGCCCCACCACCGCATCGACGCTAAGGCCCTGTCGCATCTGAAACAGCCCCACCTGCTCGACCAGTTTTGCGTCATAACGATCACCGGCCTCCAGCTGAACAGCGCCATTGATAAGCGCCATTTGCTGACTCAGCCACTCCACACTGGCGCCCCGAGCTCCGGGCCAAATAGGTGCGCTGTATTGCGCCGGCACACGCCACAGCAGGGTATAGCTACCAGGCCAGCGCCGCTCAAGTTCATCATAGGGCACATCCATCAAAGCCCCTCCTACCGTCAGGCGCGCTGCTTCGTCATTCAGTTCCAGCAAGGTCGCGTGCACCAGCCCTGCATCGGTTTTTAGGCTAACCACCGCAGGGCGATTAAGTTGCTGCAACGAAATCAAATCGCCACCTGTCACCAGGCACCCCAGCCCCTGGGTCTCGGCAAAGCGACAAACCACCGGATTTTGGCGCGGGTCGTATTCCAGTTTCCAGGCGGCAAAGAGCGCCCGATAGGCCTGCACCAATGCCAGGTCCTTGTCCGGCTGGGCCTGCCAGCGAAAGCCCTGTGCCGAGACTCGATCCGGCGCTCTACCCTGCGCCTCTAAAGCAGACGGCACAGCAAGTGCTGCAACGGGCGGCGCATTTTGTGAAGTCGGAGTATAAAGCTGTGATGTCACGGAGTCGGCAGCTACGGTTGCCATTGCCGATGACTTGGGCTGTGCTCTGGGCACACCGGCCGCCGAAACAGTCGCGGTCGCGGCACTCTGCTCGGCCACAGTCGTCTCACCGGGAGGCACATCAAACAGACTGAAGCTCGACAACCGCTCCAGCGATGGCATCTCGAACGCGGGTACCCTGGCGCCATCGGCGACCCAGGCCGCCGCCGCAAAGCCCACCAGCCAGGCGGCCAGCACGGCGGCCACCGCCAACGCCAGCAACCAGCGCCAGCTGTCTTTAGGCGACAGTCGCAGTGCCGCCTCATCACCGAAGACCTCGCGGGATGCCTTGATCAGGGTCGCAACTTCAACATGATTGTCCCGCTGCACAAAGCTGCCGAGCAAGGCCCGGTCGCAGAGAATATTCACGACCCGCGGTATGCCGCCAGACAGCCGATACAGACGTTTGAGCGTTGAGACCGGAAAGATCGGCCGATTCAGACCCGCCACCGCCAGGCGATGCACGATATAGGCTTCCAGATCTTTCAGCGACAGCGCGCCCAGGTGATAGCGGGCCGTAATGCGCTGCGACAACTGGCGCAGCTCCGGGCGGGCCAGTAGCTCCAGCAGCTCCGGCTGGCCCACCAGCACAATCTGCAACAGCTTGCATTCGTTGGTCTCAAGGTTGGTGAGCAAGCGAACCTGTTCCAGCAGCGTAACACCCAGGTTTTGCGCCTCATCGATAATCAGTACGGTACTGCGCCCCCTGGCATGAGCATCAAGCAGATGGCGATTAATCAGATCGATATAGGTTTTGCTGCGTACCTGATCGCCCGGCGGATAGGCGATAGCCAGCTCATCACAGAGCGCCGACAGCAACTCCTCGACGCTGGCCTTGGGGTTCAAAATCATCGCGACATCGGTATTGTCCGGCATCTGCTCCAGCAGGCACCGACATACAGTGGTTTTACCGGTACCAACCTCTCCTGTGAGTAGAACAAAGCCGCCATTACTGCCGATACCGTACAACAGATGGGCCAGCGCTTCCTGATATTGCTCACTGAGAAAAAGATAACGGGGGTTGGGCGCTATCGAGAACGGCGACTCACTCAAACCAAAATAGTTGTTGTACATCAGCATTGCCATCCAGGCCCGACATGGAGTAACTATACATGGTGCCTGTGCTTTTTACCGGCTGCCCCGATGCAAAATTACCGCCGTAAAATCAGGCGGAACAGACGTCAGAGATTAACTCCCTGCGTGAAAGGCGCGCATTTAAACTTTGAAAATAATGCATCAATTTCCAGTTATACCTAAGAGGCAGCTTCTATACTTGTTTCAAAATCGATACACAATTACATTAAATCTCCCATTAAAATTCACTTACGCTGTAAAAATAATGAGCCTTTCAACCGCCGCAGAGAATCAGGGACCGCATCTGGAATCAACGGGCAGGGTCGCCCGCACCGCACTGTTTCTGGACATTTGCGAGCAGAATCGTGCCTCCAGCCTGAATCTCAACCTGCATGGCTGGACGCTAGAGCACGTGACCACGATAGACGCTGCCCGTGATTCCCTGCGCAAGCATGATTACTGCGTCGGCCTGGTAATGCTTGACTGGCCCTCGATTCAGGATCGGGATGAAATCGAAGATTTTTTTCACCAGGATCAACACACCAACTGGATCGCTCTGACGACGCCGGAAGTCATGCGCGATCACGCTTTCAGACGCATGCTGTTTGAAAACTTCTACGATTACTTCACCCTGCCACTAAATGAAAACCAGAGCTACCTGCAGGCCACACTGGGTCATGCCTATGGCATAAGCCGGCTGCGCAAGCTGGAAGACAAGCAACTATCGCTGCTGGATGAGTTTCACATGGTGGGGGCAAGCCCCGCCATCATGGAAATATTCAAGCAAATCCGCAAAGTCGCCACGGCCGAGGCCCCGGTGCTGATTAACGGTGAGAGCGGCACCGGCAAGGAGCTCATTGCCCGCGCTATTCACCAACGCTCAGCACGCCACAAGGGTCCCTTTATCGCCGTAAACTGTGGTTCACTACCTGATACGCTGGTGCACTCGGAGTTGTTTGGCTATGAAAAGGATGCCTTTGCAGGCGCCTACAAACGCAAGATTGGCCGTCTTGAAGCCGCCGCCGGCGGCACCCTTTTTCTGGACGAAATAGGCGATCTGCCGCTCGACACCCAGGCACAACTGCTGCGTTTCCTGCAGGAACAAACGCTGGAACGCCTGGGCAGTAACGACAGCATCCGCGTCAACGCCCGGCTGATCGGCGCCACCCATATTGATCTGGAACAGGCCGTTGAGGTAAGCGACTTTCGTGAGGATCTCTTCTATCGGCTAAATGTGCTCACTATTAAGGTGCCACCGCTGCGTGAGCGCGATGGTGATATCGAATTGCTGGCACGTTATTTCTTCCAGAAATTTCGCAATGAACAGGGCTGCCATGTACGCGGTTTTAGCCAGCAGGCGCTGTCCGCCCTCAACGCCTATGCATGGCCCGGCAATGTGCGCGAACTGATCAACCGTATCCGTCGTGCCATGGTTATGAGCGATAACCGTCTGGTGACTCCGACGGACCTGGGACTGGACGACAGTGTCTGCAGCAGTGGCCAGCAAATCACCTTGCAAGACGCGCGTAACCGCGCAGAAATGCAGGCTATTCGGCAAAACCTGGAACTGAGCAACAACAACGTGTCAAAGGCGGCCCGCATGCTCGGTGTGTCCCGCGTCACGCTCTATCGCCTGATGGAAAAGTACAAGATGCGTTAAGGGTGTAGCATTGCTTTATAGCGCTGTGAAACCATCACCTGGAAGCGGTAAGTATTACGGCCAATGAGCGCTCAAACCAAAAACCACCGGACCTAGGAGGCTGTCCGACAATACTCAACCTACTGCGAGCCACCTGAGTTTGGCTGTTTTTTGTGCTGTTTTGCGTTAAATAGAACCACTATTCGCCTTAAAACACCGCAAAAACCCGCTCAAATCAGTCGGCTCTCGCTACGGCCAGCATTCTAGGACAGCCTCCTGGTATTTCAGTTTTTCACAAGCTCACCCTATCTAGAACATTCTTTTATAAAACAAATAATTAGATTATTGGCGTGAAATGTGCCGAATTTTCACA
>NZ_BCNS01000014.1 GCF_001528745.1 Marinobacterium profundum
AACACTACACTAGGGGCTAGGAATAGACACTATCTCAGGGCCCGGCAACACGGGCCTGCTGAGTCACTGAAAGCTCCTTTTCTTCATCCAGATCGTGACCATAGATATCATCACGAAACTGCACCTGGCCGTCATCTTCCAGCCAGGCGGTCCAATAGGTGGTATAGACAGGCACAGGCGCTGGTAGAGACAGTACGCGGTTCTTGCCCTTGGCAATCTCCCGCTCGAGTCGCGACACCTGATCGCGACCGGCAAGACCAAACAGGCGCTTGGCCAGCTGATCCGGATACTCGATGCGAATACAACCCGAACTCAGATCCCGCACTGGCTTGTTAAACAACCCCGCGCTCGGAGTGCCGTGCATGTACACCTGATAGGAGTTGGGGAAGTTGAACTTAAGCTGACCCAGCGGATTTTTGGGCCCCGGCGCCTGCCAGAAGCGCTGCTGCGGGCTCGGGCCGCGATACAGTCGCTCAAAATCCAGTTCATTCAGCGGCAAGGCGCGCATACCGGCACCGTACCCGACCACCAGCTCAAGACCCTTGCTTTGCAGCGCATCCGGCGACGCTTCCATATCCGGTACTATATCGCGGTAGGCGATGCCGCTGGGCACGTTCCAGTCTGGACTCAACTCCAGTGAGTTAATCTCACTGACCAGCAGCGGGGTCCGCGCCTTGAGCTTGCCGACAATCGCGCGCATCTGCAGCACCGGCTGCCCTGGCTCGAAATAGCGCATCTCGAAAGCGGGGATATTCACCACCACATAGGTGCTTTCATTCCCGCGCTGCGCCTCGAACTGTGCCAGGCGCTCGCGATTCAACAGCAGTTGTCGGTAACGCATCCCTGGCGGGACCTCAAGTGCTGCACGGGAACGCCGCCCCCAAACGCCATCCGCCGCCAGCCCGTGCCGACGCTGGAATTGCATCAGCGCCACCTGCAGTGCCTCATCAAAACGCCAGGGTTCAGCCGGGGCTGTACCGACCTGCAGGTCGCCCAGCAAGATCAGTCG
>NZ_BCNS01000015.1 GCF_001528745.1 Marinobacterium profundum
GCGTCACTGTCGCCCAGGCGCAGCGTTGCGGTCGTAACAATCGGCGGCCAACGGTACTCCAGTGTCAACTCGCGATAGCGCGCCAGGGCACTATCGATGGACTCGAATCGCCCCTCCCCCAGAACCGGACTCTGCGACACAGCCACAGACTCGGTGGCGACAACAGTCTGCGCAACAGCGGCAGCACTGACCAATCCACCCAGCACCGTAGTACTCAGAACTGCGGCGCCCAGAGCAACCCTTGGCAGACCTGTGCGCAGCAGAGCAGAAACACGCGTTAATTGCCTCACCTGCACCTCCCAAACTTTGACTATAAGGATAGTCCTGATCACCCCATTGGAAAACACCCTTGCGGACGAATAGTCACATCTGCACAAAATACGTACAACTAACCACCAGGGGCGCTCGTCAACGTCATTAATACAGCATTTTTTGGTACGTTAACCGCGTGTAACAACTCGATAACTGGCACTCGGCATTGAAAGTCTTTTATAGTACCGATGCAACGCCTGAGATATCGGCTCTTGGCAGAGCCATACGCCACAACGCCCAACAACATCCGGCGAGCCACAAAAGGACATCTATGAAATTCGCGGAGAACTCCAACCAGGCGGCAGACTATCTGCGCCGCGCCATCCCCTTGATGGTTCGGTACAACATCCCGCCCAATCCGCTGAACTACGCGCTCTGGTATACCTACGTTTCCGACCGTATGCCTGAACTCAATACCGTGCTGGACAAGACGGTGAATAGTTACGGCACCTGCCCTGTCATGGTGAGCGAGCAGCTGTTCCGCGAGCACTTGATCAAGGATGAACTCGATTCAGCCAAGGATATTCAGAGTAGCCTGATCTCGCTGATGAATGATCTGAATGATCACGCCCATGAGACCGCAAAGCGAACCTGCGACTACAGCGAAGTACTGCAGGACAGTCTCAGCGCTCTGGCTGATGGCGAGTACAGTGAACTGCCGCTCGAGTCCATCATCCAGAACCTGGCGCTCAATACCGAAGCCATCAGCGCGACTACACGCCAGTTCCAGGCGCGCATCGACGAAGCCCAGGCTGAAATCGTCACACTCAAGGCCGAACTGCAGCGTACCCGCCAGGACGCCCGCGTCGACCCGCTCACCGGGCTTTTTAACCGCCGCGTGTTCGACACAGAGCTGCAGCAGCTGATTAGCAGCCCCGACAGCGTCAACACCACAATGGTGCTGCTGGACATCGACTTCTTCAAGAAATTCAACGACCAGTACGGCCACCTTATGGGTGACAAGGTCCTGCAGTACGTTGGCAAGCTGCTGAAAGAAAACAGCGCAGAACCCATTCTTTCGGTGCGTTACGGCGGTGAGGAATTCGCCATTTTGCTGCCCGGCAGCCCACTGGACGATGGGGCCCGGCTGGCTGAAAGCCTGCGCGACAAAATTCAGGCCATTCGTATCAAGCTTAAAAAATCCGGCGAAGTCATCAGCTCCATCACCGCGTCCTTTGGTGTCACCCAGTACATCGGCGGCGAGAGCACCGAGGATTTTATTGGCAGGGCCGACGCCGCGCTTTATCTGGCCAAATCCCTGGGCCGTAACCAGGTGCAGTGTGCCGACGAATCAACCCCGGCGCTTTAACACTCATTTAACAATCCACTGATAGTCTTGGCTCCGTCCTCATTCGGTTGCATAAAAAAGAAGACTATCGTCATGGGAAAAATACTCGTAAGCGCCTGCCTGCTGGGCGAAAAAGTTCGTTACGACGCAGAGCACCGGTTACTTGAGCACCCACTGCTGGAGCAGTGGCATCGCCAGGGCCGGCTGGTGCCTTTCTGCCCGGAGGTTGCCGGCGGCCTGCCGACCCCAAGACGCCCGGCTGAAATACGTCAGCGTTTTCCGATACTGGTGACTGATCGCGACGGCGCAGACCTCACTCCCGCCTACCTGCAAGGCGCAGAGCTCGCACTGGAAGTTGCCCAGCGTGAAAACTGCTGCTGTGCCCTGCTGCAATCCCTGAGCCCGGCCTGCGGCCGTGATCAGGTCTATGACGGACAGTTTCGTCAGGAACGGGTACAGGGTAGCGGCATTGCTGCCGCCGAGCTCATGCGCCACGGCATAGCCCTGTTTGACGAAACCCGATTAAGCGAGCTGTTTGCCTTTATGGCGGCGCAGGATCAACGTGCAGCTTGAGCCCACAAAACTCACTCAAGCGCTGCCCATAATCCCGCCCAGAGCCCGCAGTTGCGCATCAGGCTTGTTTGCCGCCCCCCGCGTCCCTACAATGGTGCGATTTTCTGCAACATTTTCCGATTTCTGGGTTTAGGATCTATGCGCGCTAGCCAATATCTGATTGCCACACTCAAGGAAACTCCATCCGACGCCGAAGTTATCAGCCATCAGCTGATGCTGCGCGCCGGTCTGGTCCGCAAGGTCGCCTCTGGCCTCTACACCTGGCTGCCGATGGGGCTACGCACTTTGCGCAAGGTCGAACGTATCGTACGCGAGGAAATGGACCGCTCCGGCGCCCAGGAAGTGCTGATGCCCGCCATTCAGCCCTCCGAGCTGTGGCAGGAATCCGGCCGCTGGGAACAGTACGGCCCGGAACTGCTGCGTCTGCGCGATCGCAATGACCGCGAATTTTGCGTCGGTCCGACCCACGAAGAAGTCATCACCGACATGGTTCGCCGTGAAGTCAAAAGCTACAAGCAGCTGCCGGCCAATTTTTATCAGATTCAGACCAAGTTCCGCGATGAAATCCGCCCGCGTTTCGGCATTATGCGCTCACGTGAATTCATCATGAAGGATGCCTATTCTTTCCATCTGGGCACCGAGTCGCTGCAGGCAACCTACGATCTGATGTATCAGACGTACAACAACATCTTTAATCGCGTGGGTCTTGATTTCCGCCCAGTGCTGGCCGATACCGGCTCGATCGGCGGTAACTCCTCCCACGAATTCCATGTATTGGCGTCCTCCGGCGAAGACGATATCGCCTTCTCCGACAGCAGCGACTATGCCGCCAATGTCGAACTGGCCGAAGCTCTGGCGCCGGCTGGCGAACGTGCTGCTGCAACGATAGAGATGCACCTGGTCGAGACCCCCAATGCCAAAACCATCGCGGATCTGGTTAGCCTGCACGCAACGCCTATCGAAAAAACCATCAAGACCCTGATCGTACGGGCATCTGAGGAATGCGAATCCGACTTTGTCGCCCTGCTGGTACGCGGTGATCACGAGCTGAACGAACTCAAGGCCGAGAAGCTGGCGCTTGTCGCAGCCCCCCTCACCATGGCGACCGAAGACGAATTTCGTCCGATCATCGGCGCCGGCGCAGGCTCGC
>NZ_BCNS01000016.1 GCF_001528745.1 Marinobacterium profundum
CGATCACTTCAGTGTCGATGGCACCCTGATTCAGGCATGGGCGTCGCAGAAAAGCTTTCGCCGCAAGGATGGCAGCGACGACCCGGACCCGGACGGGCCCACCGGCCGCAATGCAGAGCGTAATTTCCGGGGTGAGAAACGCAGCAACGAGACCCACCAGTCCACCACGGATCCGGAGGCTCGCCTGGCCAGGAAGAGCCGAGGCAGCGAATTACGGCTGGCCTACATGGGCCATACGGTCATGGAAAACCGCCATGGACTGATCGTGAAAGCGGCCGCTAGCCTGGCGACCGGGACGGCCGAGCGCGACGTTGCCGCCGAACTCCTGGCTCAACTCCCCGGCCAGCACCGCAAGACCGTGGGCGCCGACAAAAACTACGACACCCGGGGCTTTGTAACAGCCTGCCGAACACTCAACATAACACCGCATGTCTCACGCAACACCAAACGGACAGGCGGCTCGGCCATAGATGGCCGAACCAGCCGCCACGCGGGATACCAGATCAGCATGCGGTTGCGCAAACGGGTGGAAGAGCCGTTTGGCTGGGGCAAGAAAATCGGTCCCATCCGGCAGGTGATGCTGCGCGGACGGGACAAGGTGCATAGTCTGTTCCAGCTGACAATGATGGGCTGGAACCTGATCCGTATGCGGAACCTGCAGGCGTAGTCCGCCTGTAGGCCCGCGATGGGCTACACCGGGCGGTACAGCGGGCAAAAATGCCCAAGAAAGTGCGGCCAATCCGTCAAATCTGAACAAAAAATAGACAGCTCTGTTGCTGCAAATCAGATTTTCAACAGCCTGCTAGATGAAGAAATGGTACGAGAGTACATCCGTAATCAGGAGAGAGCGGACGAACATCGGGATCAACTGACGCTGGGGATGATGTAGCGCCTTGTGCGCAATTGAAAGCCCTTTGAGGGCGTCCCCTGATAAGCCTCCGGCTTTGCCGGAGGTCATTTAACTTTACTTTAAAAAAGTAACGACCTCA
>NZ_BCNS01000017.1 GCF_001528745.1 Marinobacterium profundum
CTCGTGGTCCGTTGGCTTGGCCCGGTGCCAGCCGAGGCGTTGCCGTCAGGAGCAGAAGTGCATCGTGCACCGGCAAAGACATGGGATGGGAGCGAAGGTGGGCAAAGGGAGAATCGTAGTGCGGCTTCGCCGCACCGAACACCGCCACGACCCGTGCCAGGGCGGTATCGGGACCGGCCCGCATATCCAGCGGCTCGGTGGCGAGCCAGATCTCATCAATGCGGATCATCGCAGCAGCTCCTGTAACCAGGACAGGCAGCGATCGCCCTGTGCCACGGGCCAGTTCACGACCACGTTGCCGGCCGTGTGCGGGATCTCGATGCGGATGCTGTCGGTAAGGCCAGTAGCGGTCTGCTGGTCTGGCTGAGCCGGTACCGCCAGCGATACAAAAGCAGGCGATGTCGCGGCTGGCTCTTGGCAGGCTGCGATAATGCGGGCTTTGAACTCGGGGGTATAACGACGACGCTTCCGGGGTGCTTCCGATACGCTTAATAAAGTCATCATAAGTGTCCACTTGAAAATAGGTGGACACTATCGGATGGCTACTATAACGGGCTCAAGATGGGTTCCCCGGACGCTTACCGTCCATGTACAAACCCTGCTCATGCGCATCCATGCGCCCGCAGGACAAGTACATCCCTGTACAAAAAAGGCAGCCCGAGGGCTGCCTGCAAACAAGGAGTGAGATAAAGCCGGCATTGAGCGGGATTGTGCGATCCCGTCGTGCTCTAGTGTCGCGCGCCTTGGCGCGCGACGAGTACAAAGGTTACAGCTTGCTGAGATAAACGTCGAAACGCTTCTGTACCGACGCAGGCGGAGCCTGGGTTGCCAGAGTTGCAATGATGATCGCCAGGGTTGCGAACAGGATGCCCGGGACTATTTCATACAGATCGTAAATACCGCCGGACAGCTGTTTCCAGACCACCACGGTAATGCCGCCAACCAGTATGCCCGCCAGAGCGCCGGAGCGGTTCATGCGTTTCCAGTAGAGCGCCAGGATCAGGGTTGGACCGAAGGCGGCACCGAAGCCTGCCCAGGCGTAGGACACCAGCCCGAGGACGGTGCTGTCCGGGTTCATGGCTAGCGCCAGAGCAACGAGGGACAGACCGATAACCGCAAAACGGCCGACCATAACGATTTCCTTCTGGCTGGCATCCTTGCGCAGAAGGTTGCGGTAGAAGTCTTCCGCCAGGGCGGAAGATGACACCAGCAGCTGGGAATCTGCAGTACTCATGATGGCCGCCAGGATTGCCGCCAGCAGAATGCCGGCAATAACTGGGCTAAACATGGCATTAACCAGCACCATAAAGATGGTTTCGCCATCGCCCAGGCTCCCGCCCATATTGCTGTCGACATAGACGATACCGGTCAGGCCGACCAGGAAGGCGCCGGCCATGGCAAGGCCAGACCAGATCACCGCAATGCGGCGTGCCGTCGGCACGGCAGCATTGTTACGAATGCCGGCAAAACGCGCCAGTATATGTGGTTGGCCAAAGTAGCCCAGGCCCCAGGCTGCCAGCGAAACAATGGCAATCCAGGTGAGGGGTTCGCCGCTGGCATCGTTCCACAGTGTCAGCAGTTCAGGGTTCTTGGCTTCAAGTGCGCTAAATAGAGCGGTGATGCCACCGTCGGCCTGCATGGCAACAACAGGCACTATCAGCAGGGCTGCGGCCATCAGCAGACCCTGCACCAGGTCGGTCCAGGATACGGCCAGAAAGCCGCCAAACAGGGTGTAGGAAACGACGGCCAGGGTGCCCACTATAACAGCGATGCTGTAATCCAGACCGAAGACGGTTTCGAACAGTTTGCCACCGGCAACGAGACCCGAGCTGGTGTAGAACAGGAAGAACAGCAGGATGAAGAAAGCCGAGATCACCTGGATCATCTTGCTCTTGTCTTCAAAGCGGTTGGAGAAAAACTCTGGCAGCGTCAGGGAATCATCGGCTTCGAAGCTATAGGTACGCAGGCGTTTGGCGACCAGCAGCCAGTTCAGATAGGTACCCAGCAGCAAGCCACCGCCCAGCCACACGGCCTCCAGGCCGGCGGCAAAGGCATAGCCGGGCAGGCCCAGCAGCAGCCAGCCGCTCATGTCGGATGCGCCGGCCGAAAGCGCCGCAGGCCAGGGGCCCAGCGAACGTCCGCCCAGAAAGTAGTCCGCCGAACTGGACGTGCGTTTGTAGGCGTAGAGCCCGATTCCCAGCATCATTATCAGGTAAACAATGAAGGTACCTATAATTGCGGCATTGTTTTCAATCATGTAATTGCGCCTCGTTGATAGCTCGCCTTAACAGGCATCGTTGTTATTGTGGCCTTCGGTCGATCGAAGATTAGCAAGCAGAGCACTAGCTCTGCGATTATTCGGCCAGACTTCCCAGCTCCAGCAGAGTGGCGTTACCACCCACTGCAGTAGTGTTGGTGCTGCAGACCTGCTCGGTAATAAAGCGATACAGATACTGTTCGCTGCCAATCAGTGTCAGCCCGGCGGCATCGGTTTCGGCAACCAGTTGTACCAGTACGCCATCGCGGCTGCACAGCTGGCGGTTCAGTTCCCGCGCGGTGCTTTCATCGCATACGCAGGCGATGCCGGCCAGTGATGGGCAGCGGCTCAGTTCCAGTACCGACTCGGCACCTTCAATCAGCTGTGCCACGGCGGCCGGACAGCTGCCGGCAACCAGCTGGCGCAGAAGATCGCGGCAAAAGCCATTCTGGCTGGCGTCGGGCGCCAGCAGTACGACGTTACCGCTGATCAGGGCTGCAATCAGCTGACCGACCATGGCCGTTTCGCTGCAGTGCTGATCGCCGGCAATGATGTAGAGGCCGCGCCCGCTGGTGGAAAGCAGGTTGGACTCGCCCGTGGGACCCTGCATCTCCAGCGGGGCGTCGATCAGACGCAGGGCCTGGTCGATCTGCCACTGGGCAATGCATGCCTGGTCGTGGTTCAGCTGAGCGACAAAGTGCTGCAGCAGTTGTGCGCGCCCGGCAACGCCGAGTCCGTTCCAGCCTTCCCAGGCGCTCAGTGCGGACTGGGCAGCCTGGGCGAGTTGAGTCTGTTTGATCATGGTGGTCACTCCTATCGCTATTCGGGGGCTCAGAGCGCAACTTCGCGCGTAAAACGCGGCAGATAGCGCGGACCGCCGGCTTTGGGGCCTGTGCCTGAAAGGCCTTGGCCGCCGAAGGGCTGCACGCCTACAACTGCGCCAATTTGGTCGCGGTTAATGTAGATGTTGCCGACTCGGGTGCGGCGGGCAATGTGTCGGGTGGTTTCTTCGTTGCGGCTATGTACGCCAAGTGTAAGGCCATAGCCGGTGGCGTTGATGGCATCGATTACCTTGTCGAGCTCGGATGCCTTGTAGCGCACCACGTGCAGGATTGGGCCGAACTGCTCGCGTTCAAGCACAGCTATATCGCTGATCAAAAAGGCGGTCGGGGCCACAAAGGTACCCTGGCTGGTGCTTTGAGGCAGCGGCGTCTGGCCAATCAGCTGGGCGCTGACCTTGAGCTTCTCTATGTGGGCCAGCAGGCCCTGCTGTGCCTTGAGATCGATCACGGGGCCTATGTCGGTGCTGTGCAGGCTGGGGTCGCCCACAACCTGCTGTGACATGGCGCCGCGCAGCATCTCGATGATGCGATCAGCCACATCTTCCTGAACGTAAAGAACGCGCAGTGCCGAGCAGCGCTGTCCGGCGGAAGCGAAGGCGGAATGCACCACATCGCGCACCACCTGTTCGGGCAGGGAGGTGGAGTCGATGATCATGGCATTCTGGCCACCGGTTTCGGCGATCAGGGGCACAATTTCGGCGTCGCGCTGGGCCAGCGAGCGGTTGATCAGCTGGGCCGTTTCGGTGGAACCGGTGAAGGCCACGCCGGCAATACGCGGGTCGCGAGTCAGGGGGGCGCCAACGCTGGCGCCGTCGCCCGGCAATAGAGCAATGACATTGGCCGGAATGCCGGCCTGTAGCGCTAGCTCAACAGTACGGCAGGCAATCAGGCTGGTCTGTTCGGCGGGCTTGGCGATAACGCTGTTGCCGGCTACCAGAGCGGCGCTGACCTGGCCGAGGAAGATGGCCAGCGGGAAGTTCCACGGGCTGATGCAGACGAAGACGCCGCGACCGTCGAGACGGTACTGACGTTCCTTGCCGGTGAAGGCAGTGCCCAGCAGGGGCTGCCCCAGGCCGCGACGGGCCTGGACGGCGTAGTAGCGGCAAAAATCTACAGCTTCGCGCACTTCGTCGATGCTGTCCTGAATGGTCTTGCCGGCTTCCAGGTGGCATAGCGCCACCAGTTCAGCCAGGTTGTCTTCCAGCAGGTCAGCCAGGCGATCCAGGCAGGCAGCACGGCTATCAACAGCAGTGGCGTTCCAGCTGACAAAACCCTCGCTCAGCAGGTCCAGGGCTTCGCTGACGTCCTGGGCGCTGGCCCAGTGCATCTCGCCAACAGGGATACTGTGGTTCTGCGGTGCCAGTACCGGGTGTACCTGTTCGGTTTTGCGCTGACTGCCGCCAATGATGGGGCCGCCGTTCCACTGCTGCTGCATGAAGCCGTCAACAGCCTGCTTGAAGGGCGTCCACTGGCTGTCGATTTCGATGTTGGGGCTGAACGAGTTGCGACGTTCGTCGCCGTACAGATCCCGCGGCAGCGGAATATGTGGGTTGGCCAGGGAAGCGCGGCTGGTCAGAGTTTCAACCGGGTGGTGGACCAGGTCGGCTATCGGATGGCGGGCATCGACCAGGCGGTGCACGAAGGAACTGTTGGCACCGTTTTCCAGCAGGCGGCGCACCAGGTACGGCAGCAGATCCTTGTGGCTGCCCACCGGTGCGTAGATTCGCACGCTGACGGAATGGTTTTTCAGCACACGATTGTAGAGTGCATCGCCCATACCGTGCAGGCGCTGGAATTCGAAGTCCTCGTGCTCGGTCATGGCCAGTATGGCCGCCACCGTGTGGGCGTTGTGGCTGGCAAACTGCGGGTAAATCTTGCCGCGCACAGGCGCGCTCAGCAGGAAGCGGGCACAGGCCAGGTAGGCGGTATCGGTGGCTTCCTTGCGAGTGTATACCGGGTAGCCGTTGATGCCGCGCTGCTGGCACAGTTTGATTTCAGAATCCCAGTAGGCACCCTTTACCAGACGTACCGGTATGCGGTCGCCCTGCTCGCCGGAGAGGCTTGTCAGCCAGGTCAGGACAGCAAGGGCGCGCTTGGAGTAGGCCTGTACCACCAGGCCGAAGTTGCCCCAGCCGGCGCAGGCCGGGTCGCGATAGAGCTTTTCAAACAGCGTGAGGGACAGCTCAAGGCGGTCCGCTTCTTCGGCATCGATGGTGATGCCAACATTGAGCGCACGCGCCTTGTCGATCAGCTGCAGCACGCGCTGGAACAGCTCGTCCATGACGCGGGCCTGCTGGCCGATTTCGTAACGTGGATGCAGTGCCGAAAGCTTGATTGAAATGGTCGGCCTGGAAGTCTTGCCATCGCCGTATGTATCGCGACCCACGGCCTCAACGGCACGCAGGTAGTCGGCGAAGTACTTGTCGGCATCCCTGTCGGTGAGGGCAGCCTCGCCAAGCATGTCAAAGGAGTAGGTGTAACCTAGGTCGCGGGACTTGCGGCCGCGCTTGAGTGCCTCGCCGATGTTGCGCCCCAGCACAAACTGGTGACCCATGATCTTCATGGCCTGGTACATGGCCTTGCGGATTACAGGTTCGGAGAAACGGTTGACCAGACGGTTGATGACGTTGGCCGGTGTGCCATCGTCCTTTTCGTCCATGGTCACGACCTTGCCGGTCAGCAACAGGCCCCAGGTGGAGGCGTTGACGAACAGGGAGTCGGAGTTCTTGAGGTGCTTTTTCCAGTCGGCAACGCTGAGCTTGTCGCGGATCAGCGCATCGGCGGTATCGGCATCGGGAATGCGCATCAGCGCCTCGGCCAGACACATCAGCAGAATGCCCTCGCGGGTATCCAGACTGTATTCCAGCAGCAGGGCATCAATCATGTGGATGGCGGCGTCGTCGGCCCGCACCTGTTCTATCAGGTCGGTCGCGCCCGCAGCGGTACGTTCCAGTTCAGCATCGCTGGGCTGAGCCAGCGGCAGCAGTTCCTGCAGCCAGCGGGTTTCATCGATCGCATAGAGCGGCGATATTTCCGCCCAGAGCGCAGCGGACGAACGGGTGATGAAGTCCGGGTTTAGAACATCAATGGCCTTGAACATGATCGGGTACCTCACGGTCCTGCGTTAAGCATGGACGGGCTGCGGTTTTCGGGAGCCTGTGAATAGGTCAGCACGGGGCTGGCTCAGGGGCAGACACTTGGGAGGCTGTCCGGCAATACTCAACCTACTGTGAACCTCCTGAGTTTGGCTGGTTTTTGTGCTGTTTTTCGTTAAATAGAACCACTATTCGCCTTAAACCA
>NZ_BCNS01000018.1 GCF_001528745.1 Marinobacterium profundum
GAACCACTATTCGCCTTAAAACATCGCAAAAACAAGCTCAAATCAGCCGGCTCTCGCTACGGCTAGTATTCTCGGACAGCCTCCAGGGAGTCCGGAGTTTCGCCTCCCTGGCGATAACGAGCCGCGCCGAGTGAATCGGCGACTAATACACTTTAGTGACAGTTGGGCGCGAGGTCTTACCAGAAACTCCGGAGTTCTTGTCGAAAAATCCGGTCTCAGGGTGTCTGGAAGGCGGTTTGCTGACGATAACGCGCAGGCGTATCGCCAAAATGGCGCCGAAAGGCATGGGTGAAGGCACTCTGATTGGCAAAACCGCATTGCTCGGTTGCATGGGATACAGAGTAGCCCTGTTCCAGCAAAGTGCGGGCCGCCGTCAGGCGTTTAATCAGGAGAAACTGGTGCGGCGTCATGCCGGCCTGGCGCTTGAACAGCTCGTGGAACTGGCTGCTGCTCAGGCAGGCGACGCCGGCCAGGTGTGCCACGCTAATCTTGCGCTGCAGGTTGAGCTGAATGTATTCATTGATCAGATCCAGATCCAGCAGGCCAGGCTTGCGGGTCGGGGCCCGGGTGGCCATATGATTGCCCAGGGTACAGATCAGCAGGTTGCTGCAGGCGCGGGCCAGCATGGGATCGTTGGGATACTGGCGAATTTCCCGGCTGACCGCATTGGCCAGTACCTGCAGATGGCTGTTCATATCGAAGTAGGCCGCCTGGTCGAACAGCCGGTTGATGCGCTCGCGCTCTTCGCGCGAGACGCTCTGGCTGCTGGCCAGGTTGATCACCAGGATGCTGTTGCTGCCGATACCGCAGAACGCATGGGCAATGGACGAAGGCACCACGCAGCCCATGCCCGGGCTGACCCGCTGGCCAAGCCCCTCAAGTTCAAATGCAGTCTGGCCTTCCAGCCCGAGGACGAGCTGATGGTAGCCGTGATCGTGGCTGTGGGCGCTGTCGGGCAGGGTGAGAATATCGGCGGCTTTGACCATGCTGGTGTGTTACGGGTTAGCCTTTTTTATGAGTGACCCGTCGGGATGTCCGGGCTGGTCAGGAATTAGCCCAGTATACCGGTGACTAGACTCCAGCAACACCGTTGTGACCTGGTCGAGGTTCGCTTGTGCTGGGAGCTTGCGGACTGAAACAGTTGTATGCGCATTTTTTGTCGGAAAACGCTAAAATGGCGCGAATATTTTGACCGCTAACTAATGGCTGATCCCGATGGCTGAATTGAAGAACGACCGTTTTTTGCGAGCGCTGATGCGCGAACCGGTAGATGTAACTCCAGTGTGGATGATGCGCCAGGCTGGGCGTTACCTGCCTGAATACCGCGCCAGCCGGGCGCATGCCGGTGATTTCATGAGCCTGTGCAAGAACCGCGAGCTGGCGTGCGAAGTGACCCTGCAGCCGCTGGAGCGTTTCGATCTGGATGCGGCGATTCTGTTCTCCGATATCCTCACCATTCCGGATGCCATGGGCCTGGGTTTGTACTTCGAAGCGGGCGAAGGCCCGCGCTTTCGCAAGGTGATCCGCAGTGAAGCCGATGTTGCAGCGCTGCCGGTGCCGGACGCCGCCTCGGATCTGGACTATGTCATGGCGGCGGTACGGGAGATTCGCGGCGCCCTGGGTGGTCGTGTGCCTTTGATCGGCTTCTCCGGCAGCCCCTGGACCCTGGCCACCTACATGGTTGAAGGTGGTTCGAGCAAGGATTTCCGTCATATCAAGCAGATGATGTACAGCACGCCAGAAGTACTGCACGCGCTGCTCGACAAGCTGGCGCAGTCGGTGACCAACTATCTGAACGAGCAGATTCTCGCCGGAGCCCAAGCGGTACAGATTTTCGATACCTGGGGTGGTGTACTCAGCGGCCCCATGTACCGTGAATTCTCGCTCAATTACATGCAGAAAATCTGTGCCGGACTGCTGCGCGAGCATGAAGGCCGCCGCGTACCAGTGATACTCTTTACCAAGAATGGTGGTCAGTGGCTGGAATCCATCGCCGATACCGGCGCCGATGCGCTGGGGCTCGACTGGACCTGCGATATTCAGGATGCGCGCCGTCGCGTGGGTGATCGCGTCGCCCTGCAGGGCAATATGGATCCGTCTGTGCTTTATGCGCCGGCCGCCCGTATCCGCGCTGAAGTCGAAACCATTCTGGCGGGCTTTGGCGAGGGTAATGGTCATGTGTTTAACCTCGGTCATGGCATTCATCAGTTCGCAGACCCGGATCAGGCGCGTATTTTTGTGGATGCGGTGCATGAGCTCAGCGCCCGCTATCACGCCTGATTTTCAGGCAGACCGAATTTCTTAGTTCTTTGGTGTAATCGGAGTCGTTCATGAAGCAATTGCAGAAGCTGTTTGAGCAGAATCAGGCCTGGTCGGAGCGCATATCCCGAGACAATCCGGATTTTTTCCCGACCCTGGCCAAGCAGCAGGCGCCTGAGTATCTGTGGATCGGCTGTTCCGACAGCCGGGTGCCGGCCAACGAAATTATCGGACTGTTACCAGGCGATGTTTTTGTACACCGCAACGTGTCCAACCTGGTGATTCACACTGACATGAACTGCCTGTCCGTACTGCAGTATGCGGTGCGGGTGCTGAAGGTAAAGCATGTGATGGTGGTGGGGCACTACGGTTGTGGCGGTGTTAAGGCGTCGCTGGAGCCGTCCCAGCTGGGGCTGATCGATAACTGGCTGCGCCACGTACGCGATGTCTACTTCAAGTACCGGGATATTCTTGAACAATGGAATGACGACGAGACGTTCAAGCTGGACCGCCTGTGCGAACTGAACGTCATCGAGCAGGCCTATAATGTCTGCAACACTACCATGGTGCAGGAAGCCTGGAGCAGCGGCCAGGAGCTGTGCATACACGCCTGGGTCTATGGTCTGGACAGCGGTGTGCTGCGGGATCTTAATTTCTGTGTCAGCAGTGCCGACGAGATCGATGCGTTGCAGCAGCAGGCTGTAGAGGCTATCGCCGCCAAGAAAATTCCCTGATTCGTCAGCCTTTTCGCGGCAATATTCGACAGGAGCGACTCGTGAGGGTCGCTCCTGTTGTTGTATCAGGCCTTGGCCAGCGCCTGCTCCAGGTCGGCCAGCAGGTCGTCAATGTGCTCTATCCCGATCGACAGACGCACGGTTTCCGGTTTCACGCCGGCAGATTTCAGTTCCTCGTCGTTAAGCTGGCGGTGCGTGGTTTCCGCCGGGATCGACGCCAGTGAACGGCAATCGCCAATATTCACCAGGCGGATGAACAGGTTGAGCGCATCGTAGAAGCTGCGGGTGCCCTCGCGGCCGCTGTGCAGGCCAAAACTGAGAATGCCGGACGCCTTGCCATTCATGTACTTGCGCGCCAGCGTGTGATCCTTGTGGCTTTCAAGGGCAGCGTAGCTGACCCACTGCACCGCCTTGTGGCCCTCCAGGAAGCGCGCGATCTGCAGCGCGTTGTCACAGATGCGCTCCATGCGAAGCGCCAGGGTTTCAATGCCCTGCAGCAGCAGGAAGGCGTTCATCGGTGACAGCGCTGCCCCCATATTGCGCAGTGGCACTACGCGGCAACGGCCGATAAAGGCCGCGGGGCCAAATGCCTCGGTGTAGACCACGCCGTGGTATGAGGGGTCCGCTTCGTTGAGCAGCGGGAATCTATCCTTGTGATCGGCCCAGGGGAAGTTGCCGCTGTCGATCACCAGGCCGCCAATGGAATTGCCGTGGCCGCCAATGTATTTGGTGGCGGACTGCACCACTATATCGGCGCCTTGCTCGATGGGGCGCCACAACAGCGGGCTGGCTACGGTGTTGTCCACGATCAGCGGGATGCCATGGCGGTGCGCTACTTCAGCCAGCTTTTCGATATCGGCGATGCTGCCAGACGGGTTGCCGATGCTCTCGCAGAACAGGGCACGGGTGCGGTCGTCAATCAGGCGCTCGATGCCGGCAAAGTCATCTTTGTTGACGAAGTTCACCTTGATGCCCTGGCGCGGCAGGGTATGGGCGAACAGGTTGTAGGTGCCGCCGTAGAGCTCACTGGTGGAAATGATGTTGTCGCCGGTTTCCGCCAGGGTCTGGATGCTGTACGTAATGGCCGCCATGCCCGAAGCCACCGCCAGGGCCGCGATACCACCCTCGAGTTCGGCGGCGCGCTTTTCCAGCACGTCGTTGGTGGGATTCATGATGCGGGTGTAGATATTGCCTGGGACCTTGAGGTCGAACAGGTCGGCGCCATGCTGAGCATTATCGAATGCATAGGCGGCGGTCTGGTAGATGGGTACCGCGACGGCGCGGGTCGTTGGGTCCGGCTCATAGCCGCCGTGTACCGCGATTGTTTCCAGTTTCATCGCTCGTAATCCTTTATTGTTGGCTGCAAACAGAGTTCGGAGTGTAACGCGTTGCTGCGGTATTGAAACCCCGCCACAACACAGATTGGGCGTGACGCCCGGCAGCGGTTAGAATGCCGGCATTGATAGCGGCTCAGAGGATTTCGCCATGGCCAAGGCCAAGACTGCCTACGTCTGCAATGACTGCGGAGCGGATTACAACAAGTGGCAGGGGCAGTGCGGCGCCTGTAGCAGCTGGAATACGCTGACCGAGGTGCGCCTGGCGGCGGCGGGTACAGCAGCAGCGCGCTCGCCTCGGTTCGAGGGCTATACCGGTGCCAGTGATGCCGGCGGCAAGGTCGTTAGCCTGTCGGAGGTGAGCCTGAGCGAGATGCCGCGATTTTCCACCGGTACCGGTGAGCTGGACCGGGTGCTGGGCGGTGGCCTGGTGCCGGGCTCGGCCATCCTGATTGGCGGTCATCCGGGGGCGGGCAAGAGTACGCTGCTGCTGCAGGTCATGTGTCACCTGGCGGCGCAGAAAACCGCACTCTATGTCACCGGCGAGGAGTCGCTGCAACAGGTGGCCATGCGCGCCCAGCGCCTCGGACTTGAGGCCGGGCATTTGAAAATGCTGTCCGAGACCTCGGTAGAGGCCATCTGTCAGATCGCACAGCAGCATCAGCCCAAGCTTATGGTCATCGACTCGATTCAGGTGATGCATATGGCCGATGTACAGTCGGCGCCGGGCTCGGTGGCGCAGGTGCGCGAAAGCGCGGCCTATCTGACGCGCTATGCCAAGCAGACCGGCACAGTGCTGCTGCTGGTCGGGCATGTGACCAAGGATGGCAGTCTGGCGGGCCCCAAGGTGCTGGAGCATATGATCGACTGTTCCTTGCAGCTTGAAGGTTCGTCCGACAGCCGTTTTCGTACCCTTAGATCCCACAAGAACCGTTTTGGCGCGGTGAATGAACTGGGGGTCTTTGCGATGCTGGAAAACGGCCTGCGCGAGGTGCGCAATCCCAGCTCTATCTTCCTGAGTCGCTCCGATGAGCCCAGTCCCGGCAGTGTGGTGATGGTGGTGTGGGAGGGTACAAGGCCTTTGCTGGTGGAGATTCAGGCGCTGGTGGATCAGAGCCATATGGCCAACCCGCGCCGGGTGGCGGTGGGGCTGGAGCACAATCGCCTGGCCATGCTGCTGGCGGTACTGCACCGTCACGGCGGGCTGCAGACCGGCGATCAGGATGTCTTCGTCAATGTGGTCGGGGGTGTCAAGGTGCTCGAGACCGGGGCGGATCTGGCGCTGTTGCTGGCGGTAGTGTCGAGCTATCGCGACCGGGCGCTGCCGTCGGGGCTGATGACCTTCGGTGAGGTAGGACTGTCGGGTGAAATTCGCCCTGTACCCAACGGCCAGGAACGTATTCGCGAGGCCGCCAAGCACGGATTCAAGCGGGCAATAGTTCCCAAGGGTAATGTGCCCAAAACGCCGCCAGCGGGTATGGAAGTTATTGGTGTGACGCGCTTGTCCGAAGCTCTGGATGCGTTGTAGACGTCTCTGACCTTGGTCGAGGCAGACACAAAAAAACCGGCCACTCAGGCCGGTTTTTCATGGCGCCAGGACCAAGTCCTAGTTCATGCGCTTGTACTTGATGCGCTCGGGCTGATGTTCCTTGCCGTAGCGACGCTTGTAGTCGTCCTGGTACTCGGTGTAGTTGCCTTCGAAGAACTCGACCTTTGATTCGCCTTCGTACGCCAGCATATGGGTGCAGATGCGGTCGAGGAACCAGCGGTCATGGGAAATGACGACTGCGCAGCCCGGGAAGCCGAGGATGGCGTCCTCCAGTGCGCGCAGGGTTTCGATATCCAGGTCGTTGGTCGGCTCATCAAGCAGCAGGACGTTGCCGCCTTCTTTGAGCAGCTTGGCCATGTGCAGGCGGTTGCGCTCACCACCGGACAGGTCTTTCACCAGCTTCTGCTGATCGCCGCCCTTGAAGTTGAAACGACCGCAGTAAGCGCGGGACGGTGTCTGGTAGTTGCCTACGGTGATGATGTCCTGGCCGTCGGAGATCTCGGCGAAAACAGTCTTGTCGCCGTTCAGATCCCGGTCCTGATTGACGTAGGCCAGCTTCACTGTGGAGCCAATTTCGATTTCGCCGGAATCCGGCTTTTCGGCACCGCTGATCATGCGGAACAGGGTTGATTTGCCGGCGCCGTTACCACCGATGATGCCAACGATGGCGCCCTGGGGAATGGAGAAGCTCAGATCTTCGATCAGTACCTTGTCGCCGTAAGCCTTGGATATGTTGCGGGCTTCGATGACCTTTTCGCCCAGACGCGGGCCAGGTGGAATGTAGATTTCCTGGGTTTCGTTGCGGGTCTGGAACTCGCGGGAGTTCATTTCCTCGAACTGTTTCAGGCGCGCCTTGGACTTGGCCTGGCGGCCTTTTTGACCCTGACGCACCCACTCCAGCTCAGATGATACGGCCTTGTGGTGGGCCGCTTCCTGCTTTGCTTCGGCCTGGAGGCGGCTTTCCTTCTGTTCCAGCCAGGAGGAGTAGTTGCCTTCGTACGGGATGCCGCGACCACGGTCGAGCTCCAGAATCCAGCCGGCGGCATTGTCGAGGAAGTAGCGGTCATGGGTGATGGCCACAACGGTGCCGGGGTATTCCTGCAGAAAGCGTTCGATCCAGGCCACGGACTCGGCGTCCAGATGGTTGGTCGGCTCGTCCAGCAGCAGCATGTCGGGCTTATCGAGCAGCAGGCGGCACAGAGCGACACGGCGGCGCTCACCCCCGGACAGGTGCTTCACTTCGGCGTCCCAGGCGGGCAGGCGCAGAGCGTCGGCGGCGCGTTCCAGGGCGTTTTCCAGATTGTGGCCGTCTTTGGCCTGAATCAGGTTTTCGAATTCGGCCTGGCGCTTGGCCAGTTCATCAAAGTCGGCATCGGGTTCGGCGTAGGCGGCATAGACAGCGTCCAGGCCTGACAGGGCTGCCTTTACATCGGCAACGGACTCTTCGACGATCTCGCGCACGGTCTTGCTGTCGTCGAGCTCTGGTTCCTGCGGCAGATAGCCAATATTGAGATTGGGCATCGGGCGGGCTTCACCGATGTACTCCTTGTCGACGCCGGCCATGATGCGCAGCAGGGTGGACTTGCCCGAACCGTTGAGGCCGAGTACGCCGATCTTGGCGCCGGGAAAGAAGGACAAGGAAATATTCTTGAGGATTTCACGCTTCGGCGGTACGACCTTGCCGAGGCGATCCATCGAAAACACATATTGAGCCATGGGATCAGAGCCTGTCGGTTGAAATTCTGCAATGGCGACAATTTTAGCCGATCGGGGCAAGTGAATGCTAACTCGATCTTGCGGCGGCCACGGCCCTGGCACCGAATCCCGCCTGGAGGCGTGGTTCGAACAGGAGTTTTGGACCGCCTTGCATGAAACTGCCTCCGGTTTTGGTGACCCACTTTCAAGTGCGCAGTTGCAGGAGTTTCGACTATAATGGCGCCCTTTTCCGCGGTGCTGCAGCAATCCCGGGTTTGAAGCTTTCGAGCTTCAGGCCGTTTTGGGAGCTCTGGTGTGGCACCGAACAGCCTTTGCACAATTGGGGACAGCTATGTTTAGCAAAGATATGACCATCGCCGCATTTGACTCGGATCTCTGGTCTGCCATCCAGGCCGAAGAGCAGCGTCAGGAAGAGCACATCGAACTGATCGCGTCCGAGAACTACACCAGCCCGCGTGTCATGGAAGCCCAGGGCTGCGGTCTGACCAACAAGTACGCTGAAGGTTATCCCGCCAAGCGCTACTACGGTGGCTGCGAATACGTCGACATCGTTGAGAATCTGGCGATCGATCGTGCCAAAGAACTGTTCGGTGCTACCTACGCCAACGTGCAGCCGCACTCCGGCTCCCAGGCCAATGCTGCTGTCTTCATGGCGCTGTGCAAGCCGGGCGACACCATTCTGGGCATGAGCCTGGCCCACGGTGGTCACCTGACCCACGGTGCCTCGGTGTCTTTCTCTGGTCGTATCTACAATGCCGTGCAGTACGGTCTGAATGCCGAAACCGGCGAGATCGATTACGCCGAGGTTGAGCGCCTGGCGCTGGAACACAAGCCGAAAATGATCGTGGCTGGCTTCTCCGCTTACTCCATGATTGTCGATTGGCAGCGTTTCCGTGATATCGCCGACAAGGTCGGTGCTTACCTGTTCGTCGATATGGCGCACGTTGCAGGCCTGGTGGCGGCGGGCGTTTACCCCAGCCCGATGGCAGTCGCCGATGTGGTGACCACCACAACGCACAAAACCCTGGGTGGCCCACGTGGCGGCCTGATCCTGTCGGCCCGTGCCGATGAAGAGCTGCAGAAAAAGCTAAACTTCGCTGTGTTCCCTGAATCCCAGGGTGGCCCGCTGATGCACGTGATCGCCGCCAAGGCCGTGTGCTTTAAAGAAGCCATGGAGCCGGAATGGAAAGCCTACCAGGCGCAGGTGGTAAAAAACGCCCAAGCCATGGTTAAGGTCTTCCTGGCCCGCGGCATCGACATCGTCTCCGGCGGTACCGTTAATCACCTGTTCCTGGTTGATCTGATCAAGAAGGACATCACCGGCAAGGATGCGGACGCCGCTCTGGGTCGCGCCAACATCACCGTGAACAAGAATGCGGTGCCCAACGATCCGCGCTCGCCCTTCGTAACCTCCGGCCTGCGTATCGGTACACCGGCCGTCACGCGTCGTGGTTTCAAGGAAGCGGAAGTGACCGATCTGGCCAACTGGATCTGCGATCTGCTGGACGATCTGGACAATGCAGAAACCAGTGCCCGCGTTAAACAACAGGTGCTCGATATCTGCGCGCGCTTCCCGGTTTACAAGTAAACCGGAGGCTGCACCTGCGACAGCGACGATAGTGCTGACGCAGGTGCAAAACGCAGAACAATTCGGGTAGAATCCGCAGGCGGCTTTTTAGCCGTCTTTTGCTATATGGGTATTTTGCACAGAGCTTTTTTTGTAAAAAGCGACTTTGCAAAAAGTCAGCTGGAAACATGGGCACCTTTGCCCGCACCGCGTCCAAGCGCGGTCATACCTCGGAAGCCGCGTATTTACGCCTTCCCACACGCTCTTTGAATGGCAGGATTCTCCTATGCATTGTCCATTTTGCGGCGCCAATGAAACCAAGGTGGTGGATTCGCGTCTGGTTGCCGAAGGGCAGCAAGTGCGACGTCGGCGAGAATGCATCAGCTGCCATGAGCGATTTACCTCCTACGAAGCGGCCGAACTGCTGATGCCGCGTCTGATCAAGGCCGACGGCATGCGTCAGCCCTTCGATGAAGAAAAACTTCGCGCCGGTGTCCAGCGTGCGCTGGAAAAACGTCCCGTCGGAGTTGAAGCCATAGAAGCGGCCATTAACCGTATCAAGCTGCGTCTGCGTGCCGCAGGCGAGCGCGAGGTGCCATCGCGTCTGGTGGGCGAAACCGTGATGGCGGAACTGCGCAAGCTCGACCAGGTCGCCTACGTCCGTTTTGCCTCCGTTTATCGCAGTTTCCAGGATATCAACGAGTTCAAGGAAGAGATCGACCGCTTGTCCTCTCAGGCGGATGGACAGGAGGGATCTTCCTGATGCGCTGGAGTTCACAGGATCATGCCTGGATGGCGCGGGCCGTTCGCCTGGCGCGACAGGGTCTCTATAGCACCGATCCTAACCCGCGGGTGGGTTGCGTGCTGGTGCAGGGCGATGAGTTGGTGGGCGAGGGCTATCACCTGCGCGCAGGGGAGGGCCACGCCGAAGTCAATGCCCTGCGCATGGCGGGCGAGCGGGCCCAGGGTTGTACCGCCTATGTGACGCTGGAGCCCTGCAGTCATCAGGGACGTACACCGCCCTGTGCCGATGCGCTGGTACGCGCAGGCGTTACCCGAGTGGTCGCCGCCATGGTGGACCCCAATCCCCAGGTTGCCGGGCGTGGCCTGGAGCGCCTGCGCAGCGCCGGTATCAAAGCCGACAGCGGCCTGCTGGAAGCCGATGCACGAACGCTCAACCCCGGCTTTATCCGTCGCATGGAAACGGGCCGCCCCTGGGTGCGCCTGAAACTGGCGATGAGCCTGGACGGGCGCACCGCCATGGCTAGCGGCGAGTCGCAATGGATTACCGGCAGCGCGGCCCGGGCCGACGTGCAGCGCCTGCGTGCCCGCAGCTCGGCGATCCTTACCGGGGTGGACTCCATCCTGCTGGATGATTCCAGCCTGACGGTGCGTCCGGCCGAGGCGGGATTCAGCGCCGCTGAAAAAGCCGCCATCGGTGAGCGTCAGCCACTGCGCCTGGTGCTCGACAGTCGGCTGCGCATGCCACCGGGTGCCCGCATACTGCAGCAGCCGGGCCGTACCCTGATCGTGACCTGCCAGGGCGACAGCCTGGCCCAGGCGCCGCTAATCGAGCGTGGTGCGCAGCTGCTGAGCCTGCCGGGCACCGGTGGCCGGGTTGACCTTGCCGCCTTGCTGGACTGGCTTGGCGCGCAGCAGTGCAATGAACTACTGGTAGAAACCGGTGCCACCCTGGCCGGCGCCATGGTGGCGGCGCATCTGGTGGATGAAATTGTGGTTTATATGGCGCCCAAACTGCTGGGCTCGGCCGCACGCCCCTTGCTGGAGCTGCCGTTTGAGCGCATGGCGCAGCAGATCCCGCTGCAGGTCGAAGATATGCGTCAGCTTGGCGCTGATATTCGCTTCACTCTGAAGCCGCAATACCCGCAATCGACACAGGAGCAGCTTTGATGTTTACCGGCATTATCGAGGCCATCGGCCAGATTGCGGCGATCGAAATGTACCAGGGCGACATGCGCCTCTATGTACAGACCCGGGAGCTGGACCTCGGCGACGTCAAACTCGGCGATAGCATTGCCACCAACGGCGTCTGCCTGACCGCCGTGGCCTTGCCGGGTGATGGCTTTTGGGCTGATGTATCCCGCGAAACCCTGGCACACAGCCGCTTTGACAGTCTGGCGGTGGGGGAAAAGGTTAATTTGGAAAAGGCCATGATGCCCAGCGGGCGTCTGGGCGGTCATATAGTGACCGGTCATGTCGATGGCGTGGGCCAGATAATGCAGCGGCGCGAAGATGCCCGCTCCATTGTGTACCGCGTACGGGCGCCCAAGGCTCTGGCGCGTTATATTGCCCCCAAGGGTTCGATTACCGTCGATGGTGTCAGCCTCACGGTGAATGCCGTGGACGGCGCTGATTTTGAACTGAACATAGTGCCCCATACCGCCGGTGAGGCCATTACTGGCGCTTATCAGCCAGGCAGATCGGTGCATCTGGAAGTGGATGTGCTGGCCCGCTACATGGAACGCCTGCTGCAGTTTGCACCCGTCCAGGGTGCTGCAGAGCAAGCCGACACAGGGGCACAGCAAGACGGTCTGACGCTGGCCAAACTGGCCGAATACGGATACAGCCGGCGCTGAGGCGCCCAACACGAGAACATATCGATGCAGCTGAATACGACAGAAGAACTGATCGAGGATATTCGTCAGGGCAAGATGGTCGTCCTGATGGATGATGAAGACCGCGAGAACGAAGGCGACCTGGTGATTGCCGCCGAGATGGTGCGGGCCGAAGACATTAACTTTATGGCCACCCATGCCCGTGGCCTGATCTGCCTGACGCTGACCCGCAGCCGCTGTGAGCAGCTCAAGTTGCCGCTGATGGTGCAGAGCAATGGCGCCCAGTTCTCCACCAACTTTACTGTGTCTATCGAGGCGGCCACCGGTGTAACCACGGGTATTTCCGCCGCCGATCGTGCCCATACGGTACGGGTGGCGGTACGGGGTGAGGCGGTGCCGGAAGACATCGTTCAGCCGGGGCATATTTTTCCGCTTATGGCCCAGCCCGGTGGTGTACTGAGCCGCGCAGGTCACACTGAAGCGGGTTGCGACCTGCCGCGCCTGGCAGGCCTGTCGCCGGCGTCTGCGATCGTTGAGATCATGAATGAAGACGGCACCATGGCGCGTCGGCCCGATCTGGAAAAATTTGCCGAGAAACATGGCCTCAAGATAGGTACTATCGCCGACCTGATTCACTACCGCACGCTCAACGAACATACGGTAGTACGTGAAGACGAAGGTGTATTGCCCACCGAGTTTGGTGACTTCAACTTTGTGACCTATCGCGATGAAATTCAGAACTGCACGCACCTGGCGCTGACCCAGGGCGAGATCAGCTCAACGGAACCGACCCTGGTGCGAGTACATATCCGTACCGAGGTGCTGCGCGACGTAGTGGGTGCCTGCCCTGGCGAGACTGTGAAATGGACCATGCGCCGTGCGCTGCGCAAGGTCGCGGAAGAAGGCCGGGGTGTGGTGCTGCTGCTGGATGTGGGCAGCAAGATCAACCTGGGTACGGCATTGCAGCAGATGCTGCAGGGGCCTAAAAAGTCCAAGGTGAATGTCAGCGCTTCCGGTGCTTATCTTACGGTCGGCACCGGCTCGCAGATTCTGCGTGATCTGGGTGTGGGCAAGATGCGCCTGCTCAGCTCGCCGATGAAATTTAATGCGATCTCCGGTTTTGATCTGGAAATCGAAGAATACATTCCATACGAAGATTAAGTGGGACTGCCAATGTCTGTGAAAATATATGAAGGTGATTTTGTGAGCTGCGCCGGCAACTACGCCATCGTGGTTGGCCGCTTCAACGCTTTTGTGGTTGAAAGCCTGCTGGACGGCGCGCTCGATACTCTGAAACGCCATGGCGTGCCGGAAGAAAATATTCGCGTGATTCGCGTGCCGGGTGCATTCGAAATCCCGCTGGCTGTACAGCGCGTAGCGGCCCAGAAGAAGGACGATGCCATCATCGCCCTGGGTGCCGTGATCCGCGGCGGTACGCCGCACTTTGAATATGTGTCCGCCGAAAGCTCCAAGGGCGTGGCTCAGGTCGCCATGGAATACAATGTCCCGGTCGCAAATGGCATTCTGACCGTTAACAGCATCGAACAGGCGATCGAGCGCTCCGGCACCAAGGCCGGAAACAAGGGCGCGGAAGCGGCCTTGTCTGCGCTGGAAATGGTCAGCCTGCTTCGACAACTCGAGGTTTAAGCGCAACATGTCCGACGCTCCTGCTCCTACCCCCAAGCCCAAAAAAGTTTCTATTACCGAGAAACGCCGTTCCGCCCGCAGCTTCGCGTTGCAGGCGGTCTATCAGTGGCAGATAGCCGGTCAGCCACTGACTGAAATCGATGCCCAGTTTCGTGTCGACAACGACATGAAAAATACCGACGTGCAGATGTTCTCCGAGCTGCTGCACGGTGTGGCCACACGCAAAACCGAACTGGATCAGTCCTTCGAACCTTATCTGGATCGTGCTGTAAAAGACCTGGATCCGATTGAGCTGGCGGTGTTGCGTATCGGCGCCTTCGAGCTGATACAGCGGGTCGAAGTGCCGTATCGCGTAGCCATCAACGAAAGTGTTGAGCTGGCGAAAATCTTCGGCGCGACTGAAAGCCACAAGTACGTCAACGGCGTACTTGACAAGCTGGCTCAGCGTGTACGTTACGCTGAAATCCGCGCTCGCAAAGGCTGACGGATACTGCCTTGGACGAGTTTGCGCTCATACGGCACTACTTCAGCCAGCTGACCGATAACGACGACAGCATTGTTGTCGGTATTGGTGATGACTGTGCCCAGGTGCGGGTGCCACCGGATATGGACCTGGTGCTCTCAATCGATACCCTGGTTGAAGGTACTCACTTCCTTGCGGGAACCGATCCTGCACATATCGCCAGCCGACTCATGGGGGCTGCGGTAAGCGACCTTGCCGCCATGGGGGCGCAGCCAGCCTGGTTCACCCTGGCGCTGACGCTGCCCCGTGCCGATGAGGCCTGGCTCGAGGCCTTTGCCGCAGCCCTGGGGAATTGTGCCCGGCGCTTTGGGATTCGCCTGGTGGGCGGTGATACCACCCGCGGCCCGCTGACACTGAGCGTGCAGGTGCAGGGGCTGGTGCCCAGTGGGCGCGGGCTGCATCGCAGCGGCGCCGCTGTGGGTGATCTTGTCTGTGTGTCTGGCACTCTGGGTGACAGCCGCGCTGGCCTGGATATTCAGCTGCGTCCAGAGGCTCAGCCTGATCCGTTGCCGGCCAGCAGTCAGGCCTTGTTGCAGCGCTTCTTTGCCCCCGAACCCAGGCTGTCGACCGGTCTTTTGATCGCTGATGTTGCCAGCAGCTGTATTGATATTTCCGATGGGCTACTGGCGGATCTGGGGCATATTCTTCGGGCCAGTGATGTCGGTGCCCGTATCGAGCGGCGTCAGTTACCCTTGTCCAAGGCGCTGCGGGCCTACACCGATATAGAGCAGGCGCGGGACTGGGCACTGTCCGGTGGCGAGGACTTCGAGCTCTGCTTTACGATACCGGCTGCGCGCTGGGATGCGCTCTGTGCGCAGCTTGAATTCCACGAGGTACCGCTGTGCTGTGTGGGTGAAATTCTGCCGGCCAGCGCCGGCCTGCGGCTGGAAGACCAGGGTGCGCTCTTGCCAGAAGGTACCCTGGGTGGCGGTTATAACCATTTTGCGCAGGGCAATGGCGCCTGAAACAGGGAGTAGCAATGCAGCGTTTGGATGTTTGGCGCAATCCGGTTCATTTTCTGGCCTTTGGCTTTGGCAGTGGCCTGGCGCCAAAAGCGCCAGGAACCTTTGGCACCCTGGCGGCGATTCCGCTCTATCTGCTGATGACACTGCTGCCTCTATGGGGCTATCTGGCGGTGGTGGTCGTGGCGGCGGTGCTGGGTATCTACCTCTGTGGCCGCACGGCGCGGGATATGGGCGTGCATGATCACCCCGGTATTGTCTGGGATGAATTTGTCGGCTTCTGGATCACCATGCTGTTCGTACCGGTCAACTGGGTCTGGATACTGCTGGGCTTTGCGTTGTTCAGACTGTTCGATATCTGGAAGCCCTGGCCCATACGGGTGGTCGATTTAAAGGTAGAGGGTGGTTTTGGCATCATGCTGGACGATGTTCTGGCCGGGATTTACGCGCTACTGGTGCTGCAGTTGCTGTTGTACCTGTTTTAGCCGTCTGTCGTGTTTTGCCGCTTGTTAGCTCTTTGAAATTTCGTAATTTAATACTTCCTGAACAGGTTCCATATCATGTCTGACAAGTTTTTCTTTAAAGGTCGCCAAACACCCAAGCCTAAACATTCAAGTTACGGCTTTAACACTAAACGGGCGGCGAAACTGGGGACCGAGAGCTCACCTTTGCTGTTGTCCGTTCAAAGCGAAGCGCGTAAAGCCGAAGTTGAGGCCATGCTGCTTGAGCATATGCTGATCGCGACCATTAGGGTTGATGCGCAAGTTGATGAAAATATTGCTGACTTGCTTGCTCTGATCAACAAGCCCAAAACCGTTAGTCTGGATACCAAACCCAATCGTAATGATCCCTGCTCTTGCGGTAGCGGAGTTAAGTATAAAAAGTGCTGTGGCGCTTAAGTGTAAATGTGAGTTTGATTCGGGTCATGTCCGGGCAGTGTGCCAACGACCTGTCGCTGGGCTATGACACAGGGGCTTGCGCCCTGGTTTGAGGGCTTTGGTCAAATTATCAGGCAGGCGTTGTAATGGTTGCCGTCGTCAACCGCGGTACTCAAGGTGCCCAAAGATCCAGGATTCAGTCTTGTTTCAGACAGGCAGAGTAGTCTGCAGGCTGAACAAGAGCGGCCTGACCTGAGCGATCTAGCCAGGTATCAAAGTGTCGATCGGAGGGTCCATGAAGAAACCTCAATTGCTGTTTTTCGCGGCACTGCTGCTGAGCGCCACGCTCAGTGCCAGTACCCTGCAGCCCCTGCGGCTAGATGTGGAAGCCTGTCGCAAGCTGGTGGAGGCCGGTGAAATTCTCTCGATGATGGATCTGATGGAACGGGTCGAACTGTTGTCCGCAGGTCAGCTGCTCGACAGCGTGCTGCTGCAGACTGACACTGTCTATATATATGAGCTCGAAGTGGCCGGTATCGACGGTGTGGTACGCATGCTGCATATCAATGCCCGCTCGGGCGAGCTGGTCGACTTTTAGGGAGATTATTGGCAATGCGTGTACTGCTGGTAGAGGATGACCCGGCTTTGGGCCCGGACCTGAAGAGCGAGCTTGCCCGTAGCGGTTATGCGGTTGATCTTGTCGATAACGGCGTGGACGCCGAAGCTGCCGGCTACGAGGATATCTACGATATAGCCGTGCTTGATCTGGGTCTGCCGGGTCGGCCGGGGCTTGAAGTGCTGCACAATTGGCGCAAGCGCAAGAATACGCTGCCGGTACTGATTCTCACCGCCCGCTCGGCCTGGCAGGAACGGGTTGACGGTTTTGAAGCAGGTGCCGATGATTACCTGTGCAAACCCTTTCACACCGAAGAGCTGCTGCTGCGCATGAGTGCGCTGCTGCGCCGGGTGCATCAGCAGGCCGGTGCCGCGCTCGAAGTTGCCGGTCTGTTGCTGGATGAGAAAACTCAGTCGGTGGTGCCCGAGGGGCAGGCGCCGGTTAGCCTTACCGGCACAGAGTATCGGCTGCTACGCTATTTCATGCATAACCCGGCCCGGGTACTTTCCAAGCTACAGCTGGTGGAACATCTGTACGATGACGCCGTCGAAAATGACAGCAATGTCATTGAGGCCTACATCAAGATGTTGCGCAAAAAAATCGGTCATGACCGCATCGAGACCCGGCGCGGCCAGGGTTATGTTTTCCGACCGTGAAGTCGATTCAGACTCGCCTCAATAGCGCCTTTGTACTCATTACCCTGGCGCTGTGCCTGATCCTCTGGGTGTCCTACAGCTGGTTTCTGCGCCAGACCGCCTACGACTTCGTCAATGCCAGCCTTGGCAGTGAAGCTTATGTGCTGCTCAAATCCGTCGAAATGGACGAAAGCGGTGGCTGGCGCATCAATGCGCAGTATGTCGCCCCGGTGTACGAGCAGCCGATGTCCGGACATTATTTTCAGTTTCAGGTGGGGGATGACCCCAAATGGCATTATTCGCGCTCGCTGTGGGATGGCAGCATTCCGCTGCAAGGCGGGGAGGCTGTGGGCACTCAGGGTCTGCGGCTGCTGAACATGCATGACAAGCCCTGGCTGGTGCGTGAAGAGGTATTTACCAAAGACGGGCGCCGGCTACGTATGCTATTGGCATCAGACGTAAGCCATATTGAGTCTGGGCTGGCGCGCTTGCGCTGGGGCATGATGCTGGTGGTGGCGCTGTTTCTCGGCGCCATGCTGCTGGCCCAGATACTGGTGATTCGCAGCGGGCTGCGTTCACTGGTGCGGGTGGGTGGTCAGCTTAATCAGCTAAAACAGGGTGAAATACGCCAGTTGCCGGAGGCCGATACCGCCGAGGTAGAGCCGCTGGTAACCGAGATCAACTATCTGGTTCAGAGCATGGAAATGCGCCTGACCCGCTCGCGCAATGCGCTGGGTAATCTGGCCCATGCCGCCAAAACGCCGCTGACGGTACTGGATCGCCAGATTGAGGCGCTACAGCGTATAGCGCCCGAGCAGGCAGAACCGTTACGTGAACAATCAAAGCATCTGCGTGACCTGATGGAGCGCGAATTGCGCCGGGCGCGCATTGCAGGAGCCGCCTTGCCGGGGCACCGTATCTACCTGCAGCAGGAACTCGAAAAGCTGGTGCGCACCATGCATGCGGTGCATCGCGACCGCAAGCTGCAAATCGATACCCAGCTTTCAGCCACCACCTATTTCCCGGGCGAGCGGGATGACCTGGTGGAATTGCTCGGCAATCTGCTCGATAACGCCTGCAAGTGGGCAAAGAGCCGGGTGCGGGTCAGCGGCATGATGGACGAACACTGCCTGGATCTGCGCATCGCCGATGATGGGCCGGGCGTTGCGGCGGATCAACGGGAGCGTCTGCTGCAACGGGGCGAGCGGCTGGACGAGTCCCGTGCCGGCCATGGTCTTGGCATGAGCATTGTGACTGAAATCGTACGCCAGTACGGCGGCGAACTGGATCTGCAACGGGCGGATCTGGGCGGGCTGGAAGTGCGTCTGTTGCTGCCGCGTCGCCAGGGACTGGACCTGACTGCCAGTATGCACCGGGATAGTGCAGAAACCCCCTTGTAAAAGCCCCTGCCTGCCTCCATCTAAGGGAAATCATCCAAACGTCGCCTGACGCGAAGGCTACTGCTAAAATGTGCGCCTTCGTTCGCTGAGGATCGGGTCTGTGTCAGTTAAATATGTTGCGTCGTCCAAATTGCCAACCCCCTGGGGAACCTTCACCATGGTGGGTTTCGAGGACGAAAGCAACGGCAAGGAGCATGTCGCCCTGGTATTCGGCGAAGTGGCTGGCAGCACTGCGGTGTTGGCGCGGGCCCATTCCGAGTGTCTGACCGGTGATGCGCTGTTCAGTCTGCGCTGTGACTGCGGCTTTCAGCTGCAGGAAGCGCTCAAGCGCATCAGTGAGGAAGGCTGTGGTGTCTTGCTTTATCTGCGTCAGGAAGGACGTGGCATAGGCCTGCTGAACAAGATCCGTGCCTATCATCTGCAGGATGGCGGAGCTGATACGGTGGAGGCTAATGAACAGTTGGGTTTTGCCGCCGACATGCGGGATTACAGCATGTGCCTGCCGATGCTGGAGCACCTGGGCGTACAGCAGGTTCGGCTGATGACCAATAACCCGCGCAAGGTGAAAGCGCTGGAGCAGTATGGTGTGCCTGTGTCTGAACGGGTGCCGCTGCAGGTGGGCAAGAATCGCCACAATGAGCAGTACCTGGCGACCAAGATGGGCAAGTTGGGTCACATGATGACCGAACATCACTTTCGCGACGACGAAGAAGAAAACTGAGCGATTGCGGGTTTTGGCGACAGGCTCTAGTCTCCAAAGCCCACCGCTGCGCGCTGGTTGTCGGAATTCGCAGGCTCATTCCAACCTACGGGAGACACGTTCAAAGCTGCCGTGAGGTACCGAACTCGTAGGGTGCCAATGAGCCGCAGGCGAATTGCACCATGGCGGCCGCAGGTCGCCCGCTTGTCGGCTTTTTACCCTTAGCCCTTAGCCCCTGCTTTTACCCCTGTGCCCCCGTTCCGTTCAGGCTTTCAGCCGAGCTTTAATCCGCGTGATGATTTGATCCGCACTCAGCCCGCAATCCACTAGCTGTTCTGCCCGCGAGGCGTGCTCGATCCAGCGATCGGGTACACCCAGGCAGAGCAGATCCCCGCCAAGGCCTCTGGCCTGCAGATATTCCGCCACCGCAGACCCTGCGCCTCCCTGCACCGCATGATCCTCCAGCGTGACCAGCAGGCTGTGGCTGGCGACGAGTGCAGAAATTCTGCTTTCATCCAGTGGTTTCACGAAACGCATATCCACCAGCGTCAGGTCCAGCGCCTGGGCAGCGGCTTCTGCCTGGGGCAGCAGCGGGCCGAAGTTGAGTAGTGCTGCCCCTTTGCCCTGACGCAGGGTTCGGCTCTGCCCCAGCGGGATCTGCACCATGCAATCGCCGGGTACCAGGCCCTGGCCACCTCCACGGGGGTAACGTACCGCCGCGGGGCCCGGGTGCATATAGCCGGTGTACAGCAGGTCGCGCAGTTCCTGCTCGTCCGAGGGCGTCATGATCAGCATGTTGGGCAGGGTGCGCAGGCAGGCGATATCAAACAAACCTGCGTGGGTCGCGCCGTCTTCGCCGACCAGGCCCGCTCTGTCCAGAGTCAGCAGTACATCGAGTTGCTGTATGGCGATGTCATGCACCAGCTGGTCGTAGGCGCGCTGCAGGAAGGTCGAGTAGATGGCCACCACCGGCTTCATGCCGCCGCAGGCGAGCCCGGCTGCGAGTGTCAGGGCATGCTGCTCGGCGATGGCGACATCGAAGTAGCGCTCGGGGAAGCGCTGGGAAAACTCTATCAGATCCGAGCCTTCGCACATGGCCGGCGTGATGGCGACCAGTTTGGCGTCGCCCTCGGCCTGATCACAGATCCAGCGGCCGAAGATGTTGGCAAACTTGGGCTTCGCCGGCGCACGGGGTTTCACTACCGGTTCTATCTTGGTGATGGCATGGTATCCCACCGGATCCGCTTCGGCCGGGGCGAAGCCCTTGCCCTTGCGGGTCACTATATGCAGGAACTGTGGGCCTTGGGCATTGAGCACCTTGCGCAGTGCCGGCAGCAGGGTGTCCAGGTCATGGCCGTCGAGCGGACCTGTGTAGGCGAACTCCAGGGCTTCAAATAGCGGGGCGGCGACATTGCTGTCGGTGCGGTGTTTGAGGTTTTTTGCCAGGTAAGTGGCGAGCCCGCCTTCGTTGTGAGAGATCGACATATCGTTGTCGTTCAGGATCACCAGCAGGTTGGCACCGGTGTGGCCGGCATGATTCAGCGCCTCAAAGGCCATGCCGGCGGTCATGGCACCATCTCCGATAACGGCCACAGAGCGGCGACTGCGCCCCTGCAGGCGATCGGCCAGGGCCATCCCCAGGGCCGCGCTGATGGAGGTGCTGGAATGGCCTGTACCGAAGGCGTCGCAGGCGCTTTCGGCGCGTTTTGGGAAGGGGGCCAGGCCATCCTGCTGGCGCATGCTGAACATCTGTTCGCGCCGGCCGGTGAGAATCTTGTGGGGGTAGCTCTGATGGCCCACATCCCAGATCAGATGATCTTCAGGCGTATTGAGGCAGTAGTGCAGTGCAACCGTCAGTTCGATAACACCAAGGCCTGCGCCAAAATGGCCGCCGGTCTGGCCCACGCTGTAAAGCAGGAAGGCGCGCAGCTGCTCGGCCAGTTCCGGCAGCTGGGCGGGGCTGAGTTCGCGCAGTTGGGCCGGGCAGTCAATGCTGTTGAGCAGCGCAGTGGCAGGACGCTGCAGCGGAATCTGTTCAAACATCAGTGATCCCGTTTAACGATATAGTCGGCCAGGGCGCGCAGTGGATCGGCCTCACTGTCGAAGAGTGTCAGTGCTTCAATGGCCTGGCTGTGCAGCTGCTGCAGTTTTTCCCGGGCACCACTCATGCCGAGCAGCGCCGGGAAGGTCGGCTTGTTCTGTGCCAGATCTGAGCCCTGGGGCTTGCCCAGTGTGGCAGTGTCGCCTTCGATATCCAGGATATCGTCCTGCACCTGGAAGGCCAGGCCAATGGCATCGCCGAACCGGCGCAGCGCCTCGTAGCGCTCGCCGCTGTCGACACCGGCGGACAGGGCGCCCAGCTCCACTGATGCGGTAAGAAGAGCCCCCGTCTTGTGGCGGTGCATCTGCTGCAGCTGTTCCAGCGTCAGGCTCTGATCAACATGGGCCAGGTCGAATGCCTGCCCGGCCACCATGCCCCTGTCACCCGCGGCCCTTGCCAGTACGGCCAGCATGCGAAGCTGCAACCGTGGCTGCAGTTCGGCTTGAGGCTGTGCCAGCCATTCGAAGGCGCTGCACTGCAGGGCGTCGCCGGCGAGAATGGCGCAGGCTTCGTCAAAGGCGATGTGGCAGGTGGGTTTGCCACGGCGCAGGTCATCGTCGTCCATGGCCGGCAGGTCGTCATGCACCAGGGAATAGCTGTGTACTGCTTCCATGGCGCAGGCCGGTGCGTCGGCCAGGCTCAGTTGTCCACCGAGCAACTGATTGCACAGATAGATCAGCCCTGGGCGGATGCGTTTGCCACCATTAAACAGGGCGTAGCGCATGGCTTCCTGCAGGCGGGGCTCAATGCTGCGATGTTGCAGGCGGGTATCAAGCGCGCTCTCGACGCGCAGGCAGTACTGTTGCAGCAGGGAGTTCAGAGCCACGGATCAGGCATCCTCGGGGTCGGTGAAGGGAACTGTTTGCAGCTCGCCGTCTTTCTCTACCAGCATCCGCACCTTCTGTTCGGCCTGATCGAGGATACCCTGGCAATCGCGGGTCAGGGCTATGCCCTGCTCAAATGCCTGTAATGCATCGGCCAGTGGCATGTCGCCCTGCTCCATGCGGTTCACCAGCTGCTCAAGCTCGGTCAGCGAGGTTTCGAAGTCTGGAGTCTTTTTTGTGCGTGGCATCAGGTTTACCCGTGATCAATGAGGCGTAAAAAGTACTAGAGCGCAGCAGCAGGGTCAATCAGGCCGCAGGCCGCGCGGATCAACCGCTGTACAGGTGTACCCGATTGGAATTCTGTTATTATGCGGCGTAGCCGATAATACGCCTGTTCGCTGCTAAGGAGAAACCTGTGGATATCGCAACGCTGGTCGGTTTGATCGGATCAATGGGTATTGTCATCGCGGCCATGGTGCTGGGCGGCGATGTGGGTATTTTTGTTAACCCGCCCTCGCTGCTGATCGTGGTCGGCGGAACCCTGCTGGTGGTAATGATGAAGTACACCCTGCAGCAGTTTCTTGCGGCCGGGAAAATCGCCGCCAAGGCTTTCATGTTCAAGACCCAGAATCCGGAAGACATCATCACCGAAACCGTTGAGCTGGCCGATGCCGCGCGCAAGGGCGGTTTGCTGTCGCTGGAAGAAAAGGAAGTTGCCAACGCCTTCATGCAGCGTGGCATCCAGCTGCTGGTGGACGGGCATGATCCCGAGATAGTGCGCATGCTGCTGAACAAGGAAATGCGCCTGACCGTCGAACGTCACGATTTCGGCAGCCGTATCTTTCGTGCCATGGGGGATGTGGCGCCCGCGATGGGCATGATCGGAACCCTGGTGGGTCTGGTGCAGATGCTCTCCAACATGAGTGACCCCAAGTCCATAGGCCCGGCCATGGCGGTGGCGCTGCTGACCACCCTGTACGGCGCCATGATTGCCAATATGCTGGTGTTGCCCATCGCCGACAAGCTGGCGGTGCGCAAGGATCAGGAAGCGCTGAATCAGGCGCTGGTGATTGATGGTCTGCTGGCGATTCAGGCCGGTCAGAATCCGCGGGTTATCGAACAGATGCTGCGCAACTATCTGCCGGAGAAAAAACGTCTGGTAGCAGCTGCCGGATAGCCGACCTATGACTGATCAAACAGAATGTGAATGCCCGCCCTGCGACCCAGGCCTGCCCGCCTGGCTGGCGACCTTTGCCGATCTGATGTCGTTGCTGATGTGTTTCTTCGTGCTGCTGCTGTCCTTTTCCGAGATGGATGTGCTCAAGTTCAAGCAGCTGGCGGGCTCAATGCGTGAAGCCTTTGGTGTACAGAATCAGATCAAGGTGGATGACATTCCCAAGGGGACCTCGGTTATTGCGCAGGAGTTCAGTCCGGGTCGGCCTGAGCCGACACCCTTGAACGAAGTGCGCCAGATGACGATCAACAATGATTTGAATACGCTGGATGTGCGTTCCAAGGAAGGCGAGAACGAAACACCGGACAAGTTCAGGGGCAGTATCGAGGCACTGCTTCAACAGCTGGCCAAGGAGGCGGAACAGGAAGCGATTGAATTTGCTGCGGCCCTGGCGAAGGAAATTGGTGACGGCTCGGTGGAAGTGGAAACCGACGGTGCCAAAATAATTATCCGCGTAAAGGAAAAGGGGTCTTTTGACTCGGGTTCGGCCGAACTCAAATTCGACTCCATTCCGATCATCGCCAAGATTCGCGATGTGCTGCTGAATGTGAACGGCACTGTTGCCGTGCAGGGGCATTCCGACAATATTCCCTATTCGGGGCGGCGTTTTGAGTCCAACTGGGATTTGTCGGCCGCCCGGGCACTGGCGGTTGCACACGAACTCTTTGCCGACAGTCGCATGGATCAGTCGCGCTTTACGGTCAGCGGTCTGGCGGCGACCCATGCACTGGTGCCCAATGACACGGCGGAAAATCGCAGTCAGAACCGGCGGGTTGAGATAGTGATTCAAAAGGGCAAGGACGAAGAGGCGCTGCTGCCGTTGCAGTCCAGACCTGAAGGGGACACCGAAGGCCAGGCGTTGCGCCCGGGCGAAATTTTCTGAGCCTCGCCGTTTCCAGGCTATCTGGTCCCAGCTACTTCGCCATAAAAAAACCGTCTTGCGACGGTTTTTTTATGGCTGCTGAGGCTGCTTACTTGGAAGCGTCGAGCATGTACTGGATGGCTGCGGTCATCTCAGTGTCAGAGCAGTCCATGCAGGTGCCCATCGGTGGCATGGCATTGATGCCGCTTTTGGCGCTCGCCAGCAGGCCATCGACGCCTTTGGCCGCACGGGGTGCCCACTCTTCTGCATTGCCAAGCTTGGGAGCGCCAGCGACGCCCGCTGCGTGGCAGATGCCGCATTTGGTGTTGTAGAGTTCCTCTCCGCTGCGTTCAGCGTTGGCGGTCATGGGCAGGGAAAGTGCAGCAACCGCTGCCAGGATCAGTGTTGTTTTCATCATAGTTATCCTTCAAGGCTCATTAGGTCGGCTCAAAAACAACCGAAGTTTAGGACCAGTCTCTCGCTATTGTAAATAGACTATTGGCAGTGAACGACGGCTGAACGTCGTTTGGAACGCTGGCGGGACAAGACGGTACTGAGCGGGGAAAACATTTTCAACAGCTGGGCAAGGCTCGGTTTGGCGCCGGTTTAGCGCCGCAGGGAAATGGCAAAATCCGCCTGGCCACGCAGTATGCGCGCCTGTTGCTGTTGCTGGTTGTACTGGGACTGAAGCTCACACAGCGCCTGCTCGACCATCGCACGGGGAGCAATAATCAGGTTGCGAATTTCATCTTTTGAATAACCCTGTTTAATTAGCTGTTTCAGCTGGGTGCTCAGTTTATTGTGATCCATTGGCTTATCTCTCCATTTATTGTGAGGCATATTAATACGCGATTTTTATGACAGATTTATTGCGCTGGGCTTGGCAGCAGCCTTATTTCAGTTTTGGCTGGCGCTGCAGCTGGGCAGCGCGATGCACTGGGATGGGTTTGTGCGTGAGGCTGGACTGCCCGCAGAGAGTTCTTGCAGACTATCCTGAAAGGCGCTGTTGGCGGGGGCCAGCTGTACGGCGCAATTGACGGCCTGCAACGCAAGCCTGTCACAGCCTTCGGCCTTCAGGCTGTAGGCCAGGTTATTCCAGGCGTCGGCGGCATCAGGCTGCTGGGTCAGGGCCTGGCGAAATGCTTGGCTGGCGGGCATCGCATTGCCAGCGGCAAGTTCCGCATTGCCGAGCGCCATGGATACCAGATAATCGTCGGGCCAGCGCTGGCTGGCACTGTACAGACTGCGAAGTGCGGCCGGCGCATTTGAGGCTTCCAGCTCCAGAGCGGCCCGCACGACGTCCAGTGGCGTGGTTTCTAGCGGCAGCTGTCCGGGAGGGAGGGCCAGCAGAGCCCAGCGGTTACTGCGCTCCCAGGTGCGTTCAAACAGCTTCAGCGGTGTGATGCGCCGTTGTTCGGTGCCAGAACGCAGGATGACGTTCTGCGCCTCCAGGTCAAAACCGACAATCACTGCATAGTGCCAGCGCGGTATGATATCCAGCCCTAGGTTCTGCATGACCACCACGGGGCGTCCGGCGGCAACTTCAGTCAGCAGTCCTTTCAGCTGGGTTGGCGCTTCCATGGCCAGCATGCCGTGGCGCCGCGCTGCAACTTTCATCTCGACCTGCAGACTGCCGCCGCGTTCGGGGATATAGATCTGCGGCACCAGGGCGTCGGGCGTGGTGCGCAGCTGATCATTGTTCAGCACGGTAGCCAGGGCCGCGGGGCCGCACTGATAGAGTTCCTGGGGATAAAACGGGACTTCGGTGAGTTCGATGGACACCGGCAGGGTGTCGGACAGAGTGGCTAGCTGGTCGCTGGAGAAGCGTGTGGCGCAACCGCTGAGCAGGAGTAGACAAAGAGCCCCTGCCGTCAGCAAGACGGCAGGGTTCAGGCGCTTAAGCATCCTTAGCGGATGGGGTGAACGAAGTTGAATATATTGGTCGCACCCAGCATGTCGGTAATGATGAAGACGATAAAGATCAGCACTATGGCACCCAGTACGCCGGCACCGGCGGGGAGGGAGTCGATCTGCTGGTTAAGATCGGCGACTTCTGCTGCGGACATGTCGGCAACGCGCATCTGCGCATCGACGGGATCGACGCCAAAGGCGCTGAGTTGTTCAGCAATATCATCGCGCTGCATCAGGGTAATCAGCTTTTCGCGATCCGCATCGGTGGCCGCGGCACTTTGGGGCGCGATCATGGATGAGGTGGATACGGGGGCAGCCTGAGCCAGCCCCGAGATAAGTAGCATGCAGGCCATCATTATATGGGCTACAAAAGAACGGACGATGCGGGATTGCTGCATGAGCATTGAAAACCTCCTTGAGGCTGTACCGACTTGTGCCGGTCTTGGCCTGTGGTTTTGACACCTGAGTGAAGCTTAGTCGCATGTGAATGAATATGGGATGAACCCGTTGAATTCAATCATGGTTTTACGCGCCTGTTACCTTAAAATAGCCGACCTTTGGCGTAATGACAGGACATTAGGGTATATGACGAATCTATTGCTGGTCACCCTGCTGTGGGCGGTTTCGTTCAGCCTGATTGGCGAGTACCTCGCCGGCCAGGTAGACAGCTATTTTGCCGTGACCACGCGTATCGTGCTGGCGGGCCTTATCTTCCTCCCCCTGACGCGCTGGCGCGGGCTTCCGGCCCCCTTGCGCGCAGGGATTACCGTTGTGGGGATGCTGCAATTCGGTCTGACCTACCTGTGCCTGTACCGTTCGTTCGAGTACCTCAGCGTACCGGAAGTGTTGTTGTTCACGATTTTCACGCCGCTCTATGTGACGCTGATTGACGATGTCCTGAATCGACGTTTCTCGCTGGCCCCGCTGATAGGCACGGCATTGGCAGTGTTGGGCGCTGCCATTATTCGCTACGACGGCCTGAGCGACGACTTCCTGTCTGGCTTCCTGCTGTTGCAACTGGCCAACCTGGCGTTTGCCGCAGGCCAGGTGGGCTATGCCAATCTGATGCGCCGCTATCCCACGGATTTGCCGGCCTGGCGCAGCTTTGGCTACTTTTTCGCAGGCGCCTTGCTGGTGGCGCTGCCGTCTTTCCTGCTGCTGGGCAATCCGGACAAGCTGCCGGTAACGTTGCTGCAGTGGGGTGTGCTGGGCTGGCTGGGCATAGTGGCGTCGGGGCTGGGGTTCTACTTCTGGAATCGCGGTGCCTGCAAGGTGGATGCGGGCACGCTGGGCATCATGAACAATGCCCTGGTGCCGGCCGGCCTGATCGTCAATTTGCTGATCTGGAATCGTGATGCCGATCTTGGCCGTCTGGCGGTTGGCGGTACCGTGATCGGGCTTTCACTTTGGGTGAATGCGCGCTGGAACCGCTGGTTTGCAAAGGATCCTGCCGTCTGATCCGCTACAGGCAGGTTATCAATATCTTTTCAGGCCACTGAACAGAGGCTGATCAGGCGCTTGGCCAGATCCTCGATGCGCGCCGGCGCCGGGCTCTGGTAATGCAGGGCCAGTTCGATGGAGCTGGGCGTGATAAAGCCCTGCTCGGGTGTCAGGCGCAGGTGCCCTGGGTGTGCCATGCGATTGGGCAGCAGACTGACGCCCAGACCATCGGCTACCGCTGCGCGCAGGCTTGCAAGGCTCGCGCTGAGATAGCTTATGCGCCAGCGCCGGCCTGCGCTTTCCATGGCATGAATCATCTCGTCGCGATAGAGCCCGCCCGGCGGAAACATCACCAAGGGCAACGGGTCCTGCAGCAGTGTCGGGGTTCGGGCGCTGTCGAACCACCCCAGGGGTTCGGGCCAGCTGGCTTGGGCAGCGGCCTGGCCGTGACGCTGCTTGATCAGAATCAGCTCAAAGTCCCCGGCGCCAAACTGCTGCCACAGGCGGGAGCTCAGATCGCTGGTGACCTCCAGCCGGATATTGGGGTGGGCCTTGGCAAAGGCGGCCAGGGTTGGTGTGAGGCGCTCGGCGGCAAAGTCCTCCGCCACGCCGATGCGCAGCTCTGCAGGGTTTTCCCCCGCCTGGATCTGTTCGACAGCCTCTTGCATCAGCTTCAGCAGGCGCCTGGCATAGCTCAGCAGGTGCTGGCCCTGTTCGGTGGCCTGCACATAGCGGCCCCGTCTATCCAAAAGCGTGCAGCCAAGTTGTTCTTCCAGTCGGCGTATCTGCTGGCTGACGGTCGACTGACTCAGATGTACGCGCTCACCGGCGCGGGTGAAACTGCCACTTTCGATGACCGCAACAAAACTGCGCAATAAGACTGGATCAAGAGTCGCAAACATTATTCGATAACCCATTGATGCTTAGTTAGATATTTAATTTATGAATAATACGATCAGCCCTTAGACTGGGGCCAGTAATAACAGCCAAATCTGCCAATCCGGAGAGCGAATGAAGAGTTCAGAGTCACCCGGGCAAGCGGCGTCCCTGGTTATGGAGGCAAAGACTACGGCGGCAGCGCCGCCCGCAGCGCACAGTGTGGGTCTGTGGGGGTTCGCGCTGCTGCTGTTGGTGGGATTGAATCTGCGGCCCTTTTTAACCTCCGTCGGGCCCGTACTGAATTTGTTGCAGGCCGATACCGGCATGGGACATGGCATGGCGGCGATCCTGACGACCCTGCCCTTTGTCATGATGGGGCTGCTGGCACTGGCAGGCGCCGCCCTGGCCCAGTGCTTTGGCGAGCAGCGCACACTGCTCTGCGCCTTGTTGTTGCTGGCGCTGGGGTGTGGTGCTCGTTTTCTGGCGGACTCTGCCACCAGCCTGATACTGACCGCCATACTGGCCGGAACCGGTGTTGCCACGGTGCAGGCGCTGATGCCTGGCGTCTGCAAGCGCTGGTTTGCCGGGCGCATTGCCCTGGCCATGGGGTTGTATTCGGCGGCGCTGGTGGGAGGCGGTGCCATGGGGGCGCTGGTTAGCCCGGCGCTGGTGATGCTGACGGCGGACTGGCGGCCAGGGCTGGCAGTTTGGGCCTTGCCTGCATTGCTGGCCTGGGGCCTGTGGTTGTGGCGAGCGCCAGAGGAGACTGTGGCAGCAGCTACTCAGGCATCGGTCCCGGTGTCGGTACGGGCGTTCTTTGGCAGCCGGCGGGCCTGGTTACTGGCGCTCTATTTTGGGCTGGCCAATAGCGGTTATGCCAGTCTGGTGGCCTGGCTGCCGTCCTTTTATGTCGATGAAGGAATGGACGCACAGTCGGCGGGGAGCCTGCTGGCCTGGATGGCACTGTTTCAGGCCGCCGCAGCCTTATTGATGCCGCTAAGCGTGCGTGCAGCGCTCGACAGGCGCGTCGGGCTCTATGGGGTCATGCTATTGCAGTTGCTGGGTTTTGCAGGCCTGGCCTGGGCGCCCGAGGTCGCGCCCCTGCTGTGGGTAGCACTGGCGGGTTTTGGGCTGGGGGGCTGTTTTTCCCTCTGTCTGATCGTCAGCCTGGATCATCTGCCGGGCGCCCGCGCCGCCGGAGCTCTGGCGGCCTTTGTCCAGGGTATCGGCTTTCTGATTACCGCCGTCGGCCCCTGGCTGGTGGGGGCGCTGCGTGATGGCGGCGGCGACTTTACCGATGCCTGGTGGCTGCACGGGGCCATTGCCTTTGGCATGCTGCTGGTGAGTGTGCGCTTTAACCCCGCCGGCTACGGCCGCAGTATGGCACGGCTGGGGGCTTGAAACTGCGCTGCGTCGTCCTTATCTAATAATTGCGGGGGCCGGGTCTCGATGGGACCGGTTACCCGCAGGATTGTTTTTGTTTCCTGTCGCTCCTAAGGAGGATATGTCATGAATACGATCGATTTTTCTCCGCTCTATCGCAGCAGTATCGGCTTTGATCGCCTGGCGGCCTTGCTCGACAGTTCGTTGCGGGCTGACTCGTCGGCCAGCAGCTACCCGCCGTACAACATCGAGGTGCTCGATGATGACCGCTACGCCATCAGCCTGGCGGTGGCGGGTTTCAGCAAGCAGGAGCTGGATATCAGGGTTGAAAACAGTGTGCTGAGCGTCGCTGGCAAAAAGGCCGACACGGGCACTGACAGCCGTTTCCTCTATCAGGGCATTGCGACCCGCAGCTTCGAGCGGCGCTTCAACCTCGCCGACCATGTTGAGGTTAACAGCGCCGAGTTGAACAACGGGCTGCTGACCATAGGCTTGCAGCGTCAGCTGCCGGAAGCCATGAAGCCGCGCTCCATCACGATCGACGAAGGCGCACCTGTGCTGGAGCACGACAAGTCCGGTGGCCGGGCGGCCTGATACGAGGCTGACGATAGTGCGTTCTCAAGAGGCCGCCTGTGGGTGGCCTCTTTAGCTGCGGCGGTTGGACAGCCAGAGGTATTGATAGGGCATCAGCGTAATCTGGGCCATACGGTCGTTATAGGCCTCGCAGCTGATCAGATCAGTCCAGTCATCGGTGGCGATCAGGTTGAGTTCGCTGAGATTGAATGACTGCGGCTGGTCGCTAATGTTGTAGACCGCGAACAGACTTTGGCGGCGATCGATACTCTGGCGCCAGAATGCAAACAGGGCTTCGCCGGTGTGCAGGGTGTACTGGGTAGCGTTGGGGTGAAACGCCGGTTGCTGACGGCGAAGGCGCAGCAGGGTGCACATGGCGTCAAACACGCGGGCGTGATGAGTGTCACCGATAAGTGCCTGTTGCAGCGCATCTTCCTGCCATATATGCCGATTGATGGCGCGATAGCTGCCGGTGTTTTCTACCCGTTCGTTGTCATTGCCCGTGGCGACCAGGCTGTGGATATAGTACGCCGGTATGCCCTCTAGCGCGGCCATGATGGCGGCGGCGCAGACAAAACGGGCAAACTGCCACTGATCCGGCCCCTGGTTGCTGGTACCGCGCAGCGCATCCCACAGGCTGATATTCACCTCATAGGGTTTGGACTCGCCGCTGGTGGTGGTACGGGCACTGATACGGCCGCCAAAGCGCTGCAAGGTGGCGATGAGGCTTTGCAGCTCCCAGTCGCTCAGCAACCCTTCGGCTGGCCGCAGGCCTATACCGTCGTGGGAGGCGATGAAGTTCAGGTAGGTGGTGCCGTGCTGCGCCGGCGGCATGGTCATGAGCCAGTTTTTCAGGTGGGTGCAGGAACCGGTCAGCAGGGTATTGATCAGCAAGGGCGGTAGCGAAAAGTTGTAGATCAGGTGGGCTTCGTTGGCGTTGCCGAAATAGGTGAGGTTTTCCTGATTGGGAATGTTGGTCTCGGTAATGATGACCGCGTCGGATGCCAGGTGTTCGATCAGCAGGCGCAGCAGCCGGATCAGCTCATGGGTTTCGGGCAGGTTAACGCAGGGCGTGCCGGGGGTTTTCCACAGGAAGGCGACCGCATCAAGGCGGAACCAGCGAATGCCGTTGTCCAGATAGAGTCGAATGATTTTCAGAAATTCCAGCAGCACGCGGGGGTTCTGGAAGTTGAGATCCAGCTGGTCGTGGCTGAAGGTACACCAGAGATGACGCTCGCCGGCGGCTGTCTTGACCTCGCGCAGCAGCGGCGAGGTGCGGGGGCGCACGACGGCGCTCAGGTCGGTGCCGGGATCCGCTTCCACAAAGTAGCTGGCGCCGGGCTCTATGCCGGCCTTGTAGTTCTCAAACCAGAGACTGCGGCTGGAGCAGTGGTTGATCACCAGATCACCCATGATCTTGACGTCCTGGCTGAGGCCGCTGATCTGTTCCCAGGTACCCAGGGACGGGTTCACAGTGGTGTAATCCATCACGCTGAAGCCATCGTCCGAGCTGTAGGGGAAAAAGGGCAGCAGGTGCACAGTGGAAATGCAGTCATGCAGCTGCGTGCGCACGAAGCGAGTCAGGCTCTGCAAGGGGGCTTCGCTTTCGCTGCGCAGGCTGTCGCCATAGGTGATAAGCATTACATCGCGCTCATCCCAGAGATTGCGATGGGGGACAGGTGCGCTGGCGTCTGCCTCCAGGCCAAACTGCGCCAGACACTGCTGCGCCAGCTCCATGACATCACTCTGTGGATAAAGCAGTTGCAGGTGTCCGACGAGCCGTTGCTGCAATGGTGTCATGGCGCTGTTCCCTGAATCTGGGTTAATTTACTGGCGGCCGAATTCCGCCATGTCGGCGTCGACGGCCGCGATCAGTTGTTGCTGTACGCCCGGGAAGGCGCTGCGCACGCGATTCCAGCTGGAAATAAAAGGCGCTTCCATCGGGTTCTCGAGAAAATGGTTGCCGGCCTTGACGATATTGCGGGCAAAGAGTTCGACCGCCTGCTCCTCCTGGTGGACATCCAGCTTAAGGCCATTGATTTCGGCGTCATTGCGGTAGGTTTCGACGAAATCCAGCGCGATGCGGAAGTAGGTCGCCTTAATGGTCCTGAAGGTTTCCTGATTGAAGACGATGCCGTTGGTGGCCAGCTTGCGAAACACCGCCTTGGTGATGTCGATCGACATCTTCGACAGTCCGGTTTCGTCCGAATCCAGCGACAGGTCCTGGTGCTTGTGGTCGTAAACGTCGGCGATATCAACCTGACATAAACGGTTATTGGAATAGTTGCGCGTCATTTCGCTGAGTACACCGATCTCCAGTCCCCAGTCGCTGGGAATGCGGATATCGTTCATCACATCGCGGCGGAAGGAGAACTCGCCGGCCAGTGGATAGCGGTAACTGTCCAGGTACTCCAGATAGTCCAGATTACCGAACACCTTTTTCAGCGACCGCAGCAAAGGCGTGACAAGCAGCCGGCTGACGCGGCCGTTGATCTTGTGCTCGGCCACGCGGGCATAGAAGCCCTTGCAGAATTCGTAGTTGAAGTTGGGGTTGGCGACGGGGTAGATCAGCCGTGCCAGCAGTTCGCGGTCGTAGGTGAGGATATCGCAGTCGTGCATGGCGATAGACTCCGCCCGGCCCGTGGCCAGGGTGTAACCCATGCAAAACCAGACATTGCGGCCCTTGCCCGGCTGCTGTGGCGACAATTCCTCGCCCTTGAGGGAGCGGTCGATGGCTCTAAGGCGCGGGCCGTCGTTCCATAGCACTCGATGAGGCTGTGGCAGGGCCGAGAAAAACTCCAGGGCCGTGCGATACTGCTCTTCAGTCGCACGGTCCAGGCCAATAATGATCTCCGACAGGTAGGGCACCTGCTTTAGGTGCCTGAGTATATTGGGCATGGCCTCGCCTTCGAGCTCGGAATACAGGCACGGCAATATCAGCGCCATGGGGCGTACTTTGGAGAAGGCCAGCAACTCGCTTTCCATCTCTTCGAGCGGACGGTGAGACAGGTTATGTAAAGTGGTGATGATGCCGTTCTGGTAAAAATCGCCCATGGGGAATCCTTCTTGTTGTGTTCTAGGTACCAAGATCCAGCTGTTGCAGGGTGTCGAGGACAGCGTCATTCCAGCCTGCCGGCCCTGGCAGTCGGGTTAGCAGTACATCCGCGCGCTGAGGAATCAGCGGCGGGGGGTGGGCGGGGGAACGCACCAGTACCGGCAGATCGGCTCTTTGCAACATGCCGATATCGTTTTCGCCATCACCCAGTGCCATGCATTTGACCGATTCGCCCCACAGGGCCTGGTATTGCTCAATGAGCCAGGCCATGGCGTCGGCCTTGTCGCAGCGCCCCATCACATGGGTAAAGCGGCCGCCGCGCTGAACCTGAAAGTTGAGCAGTGAGAGTTCAGAGGCGAAGTCCTCAAGCGCGCCGCGGGAATCTTCCCAGATCAGGGGTTCGGTAAACTGGCGGGTCATCGCCTGGCGAGCAGCCTCAGGGTCCAGCCCTGTCAGGCTGACGAGGCGATCGGCTGTCAGGGCGGCGAAGCCGGTAAACCTGTAACGGCGTGACAGCGGCTCCAGCGCCAGCAGAATCCGGCGACGGCTGGGGCCTAAGGTCTTGCGGCGATATCGCCCGCTGGGGTCCGTTGCCAGATCCGGTGCCAGAGGAGAGTTCAGCGGGATATAAATGGCGGCGCCATTCTCCACCACGAAGGGATGATTGTTGTCGAGCTGTCGGCGCAGGGGTTCGAGCTCGGCGAGTGTCTTGCTGGTATTGAGCACCCAGGGTATCTGCAGCTGGCGCAGTCGCTGTAGCGCCGGTTCTGCCGCCATAGCGCTGTAGCTGTAGTGATCCAGCAGGGTGCCATCGAGGTCTGTGGATATCAGTAATCGGGTCATGCTTATCCTGGCTCTTTGACCGACAGGGGCTGTCCGCATTGAGTTAGATACAGCAAGTTAAGTGCCAGTGTTGCGCAAGCGATGCACCAACCCGCATCAGGGCCCCTCAGCAGGGGTTATCCACATTGCAGACCCGGTTGTGCCCTGAATTGGTGCGCAGGCAGGGCTGCTTTGGTTCGTTTTTATGGCACAGGGAGCCGCGATGACCGGCCGCAAGATACAGGTGGGGGCATCAAACAAGGCTTTGCAGCCGCCAATGGCCAGGTGGCTGACGACAGAACAGTGGTGTTCTGCGGGCTGGCGCCTGTGCCCATGAGCTCTGTGACTGGAAACGGCTAGGAGATCGGGTATTGGGGTGGTGCTTTGAAAGGGTACTACGAGATGGGTCTATAAGAAGGAAAGCAGGGTGCAGGCGCTCTCTTATACGGAGAGCGCTGCAGCTTCGAGATTTTTCTGCTGTTCGTCGGGTGTCAGGCGATGCTTGTGGCTCTGCATCAGTGACAGGCTGGCCTGTCGTGCCTTTACGCTGTCGCCGGACATTATGGCATCGTAGATGGCACGATGTTCCTTCAGACAGACACCGCCTTCCTTGGAGGAGAAGCGGATAAACCACTTGAACATGCTGGTCAGTACGTTGCCGAAGGGCACGTAAAAGCTGTTGCCGGTGGAGATGAAGATCATGCGATGGAACTGACTGTCGACAACTGTCCAGGCGTCCTGATCAAAGTTTTCTGATACTTCGACCATACGATGGAAAATGTTTGTCAGCTCAATACGCTGCTCCTTGGTAGCGCGCTCCGCAGTCAGGGCGGTAGCTTCGGGCTCTATTGCCCGGCGCAACTCAAGAAATTCCTGGTAGATATCGTCGGTGGTTTCGATGCTGGCGAGCCATTCAAGCAGCTGCACATCCAGCATGTTCCAGTGGGTACGGCAGCAAACGCGGGTGCCGACTTTGGGACGGGACTCAACCATGCCTTTTGAAGTGAGGAGTTTGATAGCTTCACGCAGCGCGGTACGGCTGACGCCGAACTGCTGGCACATGGCGATTTCACCACCAATGATGGCGCCTTCCTTGACCTCGCCGGACAAAATTTTGACAGCGATCTCGCGGGCAACCTGAACATTAAGGTTGCGACTCGATCCTGAGATCAGTGCAAATTGCGCCGCCATGCCTCTACCCTCAATTAGTCATACAATATCTTAGGATTATACAGTTATAGGATCCACAAGCGAAACTTTTCCATAATGCGGGGTTTAACTCGAGGCTCTTGTCTGCGGTATTTTCCACATCTGATTCCGATAGAGTTTAGGGCCCGACCACCGGATCTGACGCTCGCCAGAGGGAGGTGGTCGGGTGCACAGCGGCCCGAAGCAAGCTTGGGGTCATGTGCATTCCTGCAGACAGGGCCTGCAGGAATGGGCGCTCATCAGGGGCACATCTGGCCGCCATTGACGTCCAGAATCTGACCGGTGACATATCCACTGGCCATATGGGACGCGAAAAACAGGTAGGACGGTGCACATTCATCGATAGTGCCGAAACGGCTCATGGCAATGGAGTTGGCGATACTGGTTTTCAGCTCGTCGCTCTTGTCGTCATGAAAGGCGGTGTCGATTGTGCCCGGTGCGACTATGTTGAAACGAATATTGTCTTTGGTCAGCTCCTTCACCCAGTTGCGCTGGATGTTATGCAGCCAGGCTTTGGATGCGCCGTAGAGGCTAGCGCCCAGACCACCGCCTTCGCGGCCAGCAATGGAGCCGGTGCTGATTACGCAACTGGTCAGGCCGCTTTGCGCGGCTGATGCACGCAGATGCGGGATAGCGAATTTGGTTACCATGATGACCGAACGGGTATTCAGGTTCATGACGCGATCGTAAAACTCATCGTCAATGTCTTCTGCCTTGGAGCGGCCACCAAGACCACCGGCATTATTAATCAGCACATCAATGCCACCGAACTTGGCGACAAATTCAGCTACCATTTTTTCGCATTCGGCGCTTTTGGTTACATCGGCCTGGAAGTAGGCGACTTCGCCGCCGCATTCCTGCAGAGCGGCCAGGGCAGCAGTGGAGGTAGCATCGTTCTGGTGGCTGTTGATGCCAACCCTGGCGCCGGCTTTGGCGAATGCAGCGGCGGCGGCAAAGCCGATACCTGCAGTGGAGCCGGTGATGAGAACGCGCTTACCTTCAAGATCCTTAAACATGCTGTATTCCTGTATTTGTGAATGTCGTCGGTTTATTTTGTCGTACAATATGACATTACTGTGAGATTTTCAATCCCCAGTGCATATTTCTGGCATTGCATCCAGGGGAATCAGACCGCCGCGGTACTGAATAACGGTACTGGCGATGCGGTGGCCCAGGGTGGCGCAGTCTGCTGGAGTGCAGCCGCCCTGCAGGCGGGCGGCCAGATAGCCTGCGCTGAAGGAGTCGCCGGCGGCGGTAGTGTCGACCACAAGGTGCGGTTCAACGGCGATGGCGGAAATGCTTTGGCGACCGGCGCTGGTCTCGACCAGACAGGGCTCGTGGCCACGCTTGAGGACGACTTCGCTGATGGCCAGTTCGCGACAGCGTGCAAAGACCTGCTCTTCGTTGCTGTCACCCCAGAGCATGCATTCGTCTTCGTAGGTGAGCAGCGCTATATCAGTTATCCGCAGCACTTGCTCATACCAGTGACGCGCCTGGGCCGCATCGCGCCACAGGCGCGGGCGGTAATTATTGTCAAAGCAGATCTGGGCTCCGCGGGCTCTGGCACGAGTAAGCCAGGCCAGCAGCTTGTGGCGGCTGGCGTCTGGCAGTATTGCCAGGGAAATGCCCGACAGATAGAGGTAGTCAAAGCTGAGCAGGGACTCCAGCTGCGCGTCGAATTCGTCGCCCTCCAGCAGCTGCCGGGCGGCGGATTCGCCCCGCCAGTAGGTAAATGAGCGTTCACCGTTGGCGTCGACATCAATGTTATAGAGCCCGGGCAACTTGCCGGGCAGGCGGCGTACATAGTCACAGCCGATGCCTTCTGCCTGCCATTGCTGCAGCATGGCCTGGCTGAAGCGATCGCTATCACCCAGAGCCGTCACGTACTGCACCTCGTGTCCGTGCACCTTGCTCAATCGCGCCAAATAAACGGCTGTATTCAGGGTGTCACCGGCAAAGCCCTGCACCATGGTGCCGTTGGCGTGCTGTTGAATCTCGATCATGCATTCGCCAATCAAGGCGATACTGGCTTTTTTGTTCGTAGTTAGATTCATGCTTCAGTCTCTGTGCGGGTTGCGAAGGCGCCGCTCCAGCTATAAAGCTGGCCGTTGAATTCAACGCTGTGGGGGCCTTCAACGTCGCTGCTGTTGCTCAGCATTACGACGAGATTCTGGCCGGATCGGCGTTCCAGGCGCACCACTGTGGCTGCCTGGTTGTGACCGATGATCTCGACACGCTCGATATCGCCGCGGGCATTTTCGGAGACTTCCATCGACTCGTCAAAATAGCCGTGGGTTTCCAGTACGGTGGCAAACAGCTGGTTCTGACCACGGGTACGAATAATTAGTGCAGGCTCGCTGCGCAGGTTGAATTGTGGGTCATTGGCGCCGATTCGGCTGAAAATGACGTCGCCACCGGCAGGCAGGGCGGTGCTGATGCTGTAATAGCTGTGTCCCATCAGCCAGCTAACCTGCGCCGATTTTGTCTCGCGGCTGATATGGCCGCGGCCCAGTTCCCACAGGTGCTGATAGCCATGGGCAGCGCCCAGCGCAGACAGCTGTGCGTTGGCGCTGACGTCAAAGTCTGTATGTATGATCTGACCTTGATAGTGCAGCGCATAATCATACTGATGCTCGGCGGTGCTGGTCAGGCGATAGAGATCAAGTAGCACTGGAGCCGAGATGCCTTCAAGCTGCAGCATCAATACGCTACGCTGCATGTCTACGCCATCATAGTAGCCCAGGGCCCGGGCGCTGACACCCTGGCCTGCAGGGTGGTCAGTGACGCAAAAATGCAGTTCGCCCCAGCGCTGCTCAGCGGTGGCGGTATCGCCGCAGTTCTGGCTCTGCTCATCGACCACCACTGTGTTATGGGCGATGGTTTGTTTGCAGTAACCTTTGTTTTCCGGAATGTAGCGGCCGCCAAACTTGGGTTCTATATTGACCCAGCGGCCGAAGCCATAGTCGTTCAGGACTTCCTGGGAGCGGTTGAACCAGCTCAGATGCAGGCCATCGAAGTGGCCGTGATCCAGCGCTGAGTGCAGCTTGTGGTCGCTGCCGTGCTGACCGAACCAGAGCAGCGCCATATGCACATCATCGCCGCTGTCCTGATGCCGCAGTATGCCCAGGCCGCCACGCTCGCCCTCGGCGCCGTCGTTGAGAACGAAGCTACCCCAGTTTAGTGGCATGGGGGCCTGATCGGCGGCGGCGCGGGAGAGTTGCATGCCGGCCGCACTGACCCAGACCTGCTGCTGATGCTGCGCCATGGCGACGAGCATGGGGTGGGCGCCGTAGCGCTGGTAACAGAGGCTGGTGGCAATGATCAAACCTTCGTCGCTGATACCCATGGTCTTGGATGAGTCATTCAGCGCCGGCAGGGTACCGTCCGGGAATGCGGTCGACATCAGGGCAAGAGAGGTGCGCTTGATGATCTGCTGCTTGACGTCGTAGATCTGCACCTGGGGCTGGCGGCGTTCAATGGCCTCGGCGAACAGCAGCAGCGGACGCAACGCGAAGCGGTGATAGTAGGGGCCTTCCATGTAATAGCCATCGGGTGAAAACAGCTGTTCGAGCTGGGCCAGAAAACCGCCGCTGATGCTGTCGCCCTTGAGGCCATAGAGCGCCTTGTCGACGATGCTCTGGTCATTGATGGCATAGCCACAGATACCCACAGCCGCGACCGACCAGAGGCCGTGGTTGTGCACTATATCGAAATCGTGGGCGTAGGTTTCGGTAAACAGCTGCACCATTTCGCGGAACAGGTTGTTCTCGATATGCAGGCGCTGCTCGGTGTTCAGACTCGAATAGACACAGCTGTAAGCATCGGAGGCGTACAGCAGCCACATGTTTTCATTCAGTGTCTGGTGGAACAGGCGCCCCGGCGGATTGCTATCCTTGCTGGTGTTGAGTTTGAGCTGCGGATAGACATCGGCATAGCGGTGCAGCATGTCGACAACGTAGTCGCGATAACGCAGCTCCTGGGTTATTAGCCAGAGCTTGCCGGCCAGGTGCAGGTGAATGTAGTTCTGCTTGTGGCGGTTGTGCTCATAGCCACCGGCTTCGCCATGGCCTGGTACTTCAGGCGCCTGTTGCAGGTAGAGCTCCAGCGCCTTGATATCGCGGTTGATGGCGCGGCTGAGAAGGTCGTCCCGGGTATCGGCGGTATCAAGGTGCTGACGCAGCAGAGCGGCTTCGTCGATGCTCATGAGCAATGGCTGATAGTTGTCCACGTATTACTCCTTATGTGTGACCACGGCGAAGTAGCCCTGCCAGTGGTACTCATTATTATTAAAGGACAGACGGTGCTCCGTGGTGGGGGATACATCCGCTGCGTTACTGATCATGAGAGTCATGTGAAGGGGCTTGCCTGCAGCCTCGCCGCGAATGGCTACGACCGAGCCCTGATCGTTGTGGCCCAGAACTTCTATATGGTTCATGACGCCCCTGGCGCCCTCGCAGTGCTCGCTGGCTTCGTCAAACTGACCGTGGGTTTCAAACAGGGAGGCAAACAGCTGGTCTCTGCCGTGCTGGCGCAGCAGCAGGCAGTCCTGGCGGCGCAGATTAAAGGATGGATCATTGGCGCCGGTCTGGGCCAGGATCAGCTCTGCGCCGTCGGCAGCTGCGAGCCAGGTATGGAAGCAGTTGTCCTGCAGCCAGGTGAGACTCAGACACTGTGGCGTTTGGCCCCTGGCTAGGTCGAACAGGTGTTGATAGCCGTTGGCCTCGCCGAGTATCTGGCGCTCCGTCGGCTGGAAGTCGACGTTGCTGTGGGTGATCTGACCCTGGTAGTGCACCGGATAATCGTACTGGTGGGCCTGTTCCGATCTCAGGCGAAAAAGGTCGATCAACAGCGGGCTGGACAGCGCGTCCAGCTCGAGCAGCAGCACCGTGCGCTGCATGCCAACGCCGGCGTAGTGCTGGTTGGCAAAGGCGCTCATGGCCTGTACGGGTCCGGTGCCTGAGAAAAAGTGCCTTTCGCCGTGGCGGCTGTCGGCCAGGGCAACGTCGAATTCATTCTGACAACCCTGGTCGACCACTACTGTATTGTGGGCCAGGGTCTGGCGCGCCCAGGACTTGTTCTCATCCAGATAGCGTCCGCCGAACTTGGTTTCCACATTGACCCAGCGGCCAAAGCCGTATTCGCGCAGCACCTCATGGTCGCGGCTGAACAGGGTCAGTCCCAGGGTATCGAAATGGCCGTGCCCCATACCATGCTGACCGTAGTTCATCACCGCCTGGGTGATATCACCATTCTGGCGCAGGCGCAGAAACCCCTGGGCGCCGCGATCCCCCTGCATGCCTTCGTTCAGCTCGACACTGGGCCAGTACGCCTGTTGCACAGGCCCTGATGCGGCGGCGGCTTCAACCGCCTGAGCCAGTTCGAACGCGCATGGATAGAGCCAGACCTGTCCCTGCTGGCGGGCGGTGCCCACCAGCGCAGCGGAGTGGCCGTAGCGGGCATGGTGCACGGCGACGGCGATGATGACCCCTTCATCCTTTATACCCATGCTCAGAGAGGCATCGTTGAGCGCGGGAAATCGGCCATTGGGGTAGCTGGTCATCAGCAGCGCCTTGATTGTCTTGCCGATGGCCTGATCGTGGAATTCATAGATATTAAGATCCGGGCGGTGCAGGTGTAGCGCCTCTGCAAACAGGCACAGGGGGCGAATCGCGAACCTGTGGTAGTAGGGACCTTCAATATAGTAGCCGGATGATGCGAATAGCCGCTTGATCTGTGCCAGATAGCCGCCGCTGATGCTGTCACCCTCAAGGCCATAAATGGCCTGATCCAGCACCTTGTCTTCGCCCAGTACCAGGGCGCAGATGCCCACGGCGGCGACGGCCCAGAGACCGTGGTTATGGATGCGATCGAAGTCGTGGCTGTAGGTGACGGTGAACATCTCAATCATGGGATGGAGGATGTTGTCTTCTATCGCCTGTTGCTGTGCTGCGGGAATGGTTTCGCGCACGTAGCTGTAACCCAGTACGGCGTAGAGCAGCCACATGTGTTCATTGAGAATCTGATGAAACAGGCGTCCGGGCGGGTTGGTGTTTCTCTGCTGCTGGTAAGACATGCCTGGGTAACGTTCGGCGTAGAGACACAGAATGTCGGTGGCCAGGTGGGCGTAGTCGGGGTTGCCGGTCAACTGGTAGAGCCGCCCGGCGGCTTCAATGGTTTCTGCATTGCCCTTGTGGCGGTTGTGGGCGTAGCTGCCTGCTTCGCCATGCCCTGGAACATCAATCACCGCATTCAATTCAGGATCTACGCGGGCTTGAAGCTGCGCCAGGCTGGTGGCAAAGAAGCTATCGGGCGGCAGGTTCCCGGCAGTGATCAGGGTGCGCAGGGGGGTGATCTTAGCCCTGCTAAACAGCGGGTAGAAGTCGATTTCAGGCATGGGGTGCTCTTTCTTATAGGTATGCTTTGCGTATTTGTATTACAAAAATACTTGATGGTCAACTGCAGGACTGAAGTCAGAATGCTTGTACTGGGTCTTAAAACATTGGCTTTTATCTATATGTATTTGTTTTTAATGGTTTATATGTGTTTTTCGGCCTGGTTTTCGTATCTTTTTGATTGCCCTGAAAAGGATTCAAGAAAATCATATTGTATTACAAATAATTTTTACGCTAAGATTTCGCCAATGTCTGTCAGGCGGCGCTCCAGCTGCCCCATAACTGGAAGAGGGTAAAATGAACACATTTTTTCTGGATTCAGAGCAGCCCTGGGAGGATCTTGGTGCTGGTATCAAGCGCAAGGTTGTGGGCTATACCGATGAATTGATGGCCGTGCATGTGTGCTTTGACAAGGGCGCAGTGGGGGTGATTCATTCGCACGAGGATCACGATCAGGTCGGCTTTGTCGTTGCAGGCAGTTTTGAAGTGAATGTGGATGGCCAAATCCGTGTTCTCAAGGCAGGTGATGCTTATACGGCAGCGAAAAATATATCCCATGGCGCTGTAGCGCTGGAAGACAACAGCATCCTGCTGGACGCATTTTCGCCCCAGCGAAGAGAATTTCTGTAAACGCAGAAAGGGCGTTCTTCTCAGAGGTTGATCTGTGACTACAGGTATTAGAGAGGCCTGTAGCCCGGTGTTAGTTTAATAAAAATTATTATTGCGAGACCCGGTTATGGATTTAAATATACTTATAATTATTATTTATTTCGTTTTTCTAATCGCGATTGGCTGGGTGTTCAGAAGCCTAACCAAGTCGACCAGTGACTATTTTCGCGGCGGTGGCCAGATGCTGTGGTGGATGGTGGGTGCGTCCGCATTCATGACCCAGTTCTCGGCCTGGACCTTTACCGGCGCTGCCGGCAAGGCCTACAACGATGGTCTGGCGGTTGCCCTGATTTTTGTTGCCAATGCCTTCGGCTACCTCATGAACTACCTGTATTTTGCCCCGAAAATGAGGCAGTTACGTGTTGTTACCGTGATTGACGCCGTGCGCCTTCGTTTTGGCAGCAATAACGAACAGGTCTTCGCCTGGCTCAATATTCCGACGACGATTATCCAGGCTGGCATTTGGCTGAACGCCCTGGCGATTATTACCACGGCGGTACTGGATGTGGATATGACCAGTACCATTATAGTCACCGGGCTGGTCGTGCTGGTTATGTCCGTTACCGGTGGTGCCTGGGCTGTTATTGCCTCTGACTTTATGCAGATGGTTGTTATAATGGCGGTCACGCTTATTTGTGCCGTTATGGGTATAGTCGAAGCTGGTGGTATAACGCCTATTATTGAGCGTTTTCCCCGTGACTTTGTCGCTGGTACCGATCTTAATTATTACAGTGTTTTTGCTATATGGGCGGTCTTTATATTTATAAAGCAATTCGCCATTAACAATAATATGCTCTACGCCTACCGTTACCTGGCGGCCAAGGATTCCAATAATGCGCGCAAGGGAGCCCTGCTGGCCTGTGTGCTGATGATTATCGGGCCTTTTATCTGGTTTATTCCGTCCTGGTTCCTGGCCGGTACGGGCGTAGACATGAACCAGCTTCACCCGGAGATGGGCAGCAAGGCTGCGGATGCGGTTTATCTGGTTTTTGTTGAACTCTATATGCCGGCGGGCATGGTGGGACTGCTGCTGGCGGCGATGTTTGCCGCGACCATGAGTTCAATGGATTCAGGCCTCAACCGCAATGCCGGTATTCTGGTCAAAAACTTCTATGAGCCATTGTTGCGCCCGAAGGCCACAGAAAAAGAGTTGCTGCTGGTGTCAAAGATCACCTCGGCCATTTTTGGGCTCATGATCATAGCAGTGGCACTCTTCATCAACTCCCTCAAGGGGCTGAGCCTGTTTGACGCCATGATGTATGTCGGCGCTTTGTTGAGCTTTCCGATGATCATTCCCGGCCTGTTTGGCTTCTTTATCAAGAAAACGCCGGACTGGGCTGGCTGGGGCACCCTGGCCGTCGGGGGCCTGGTGTCCTACTTTGTCGGCTTCGTATTGCAGGCGCAGCATATTGAGCAGCTCTTCGGGCTGGATGTGGCCTTTACCAATCGGGAGTGGAGCGACCTTTCCATCGCCATTAGCTTGTTGGCACACCTGGTGATTACCGGTGGTTTCTTCTGTGTCTCGGTATTTTTCTACAAGGGGCTGGAAGCGGGTCGTCAGAAGGATGTGGACAAGTTTTTCCATAACCTTGATACGCCTCTGGTGAATGAATCAGCTGAACAGCAGGAGCTGGATAACCGGCAGAGAGTGCTGCTGGGGCGCATGATTTCAGTGCTGGGTGTCTTTATCATGGCACTGGTCGCCTTGCCGAATCCGTTCTGGGGGCGCATGGTGTTTCTTGCCTGTGGCTTTATCGTCTTTGCGGTTGGTCTGCTGTTGTTTAATGCTGTGGATAAAAGCTACGAGCAGGACGCGGTGCCTGATGGCGCGACTAACGCCTAAGCGCCCCGTGGAGTAATTTTAGCAGCCTGTCGGGCTTAACACTGATCTACTGCGGAAAAGCCGATTTTGGTCACTTCCTGCGCTCTTTTTCGGTAAATAGAACCACTATTCGCCTCAAAAGAGCTCAAAAACTGCCTCAAAACGGACTTTCCCTCGCTACGATCGGTCAAGTCCGACAGGCTGCTTGAGGTGTCGCCGGAACCGATTTCTATTCGGTTCCGGCATTTTATTATTAGGAGGGGAGTGCCATGGCTGTTAGCGGTTTGGTTAATAGCTGTTTACCCAAAGGCAGTACCGATTGTCATGCCCATGTCTTCGCCCCTGGTGATGTGGCTGATTTGAGCGCGTATGAACAGCTGCAGCGCAGGCTTTCGCTGGAGCGTGTTGTGCTGGTGCAGCCCAACGCCTATCAGGCGGACAATAGCTGCTTGCTGCAGGCGCTGGAGCAGCTTGGCTGCCAGGCCAGGGGTGTTGCTGTGGTGCGGGCTGATGTGTCTGATGCCGAGCTTTTGCGGTTGCATAGCGGCGGTATTCGGGCGGCGCGGATAATGCAGTTCCCTGGCGGCGCTGTTGGCATGGATGGGCTACTGGCGGTGAGTGAGCGTATCCGGGCTTTGGACTGGAGCTGTATCGTACAGTTCGAAGGGCGGGAGATGGAGCAGTGGCGCCCGAGGCTCGAGCAGGTGCAGGGCGACTACGTGATTGATCATCTGGGCAAGTTTGGTCAGCCGCTAACACCGCAGAGCGCGGCCTTTCGGGCATTGCTTGGGTTGATCGACAGGGGAAACTGCTATGTGAAGATAGCCGCCTGTTATGAAACATCGCTGGCGGGCCATCCTGATTACCAGGATGTCGCAGCGCTGGCGCAGGTGCTAATTGAGCATGCGCCGCAGCGGATCATCTGGGGTACAAACTGGCCCCATCTCAGCCGGCCCCGTGCTGAAGCCCCCGATGATGCCGAATTGCTTAATACGGTATGCCGCTGGATGCCAGAGTCGCATACTCGACAGCAGATACTGGTGGAGAATCCGGCACGGCTCTATGGTTTTTGAATCAGCGGCTGCAACAAGAAGCCCCGCAAGATGCGGGGCTAAGGACTTCGGGCTTGCGCAGGATGGCGTGCAATCGTTAGCCTGGCGAACAGATAGGTAGGGAACCTGTTTGTCAGTCAGGTTAATAATTCCACAGGGTGCCGTCTTCGAGCCGTGCAACCGGATGGAAGCCGCGCTTGTAGCTGTAACGCCTGGCCTCATTTTCATCAAAATCCACTCCCAGCCCTGGTTGGTCGCTGACATGAAAGAGCCCGTTCTCGACCCGGTGTTCGGATGGGAAAAGGGCGTCACATTCAGGTGTGCCCAGCACCAGGTATTCCTGGATACCGAAGTTGGGTGCCCAGGCGTTGAGATGGGCCTGGGCCGCCATGCATATGGGTGAATGGCTGGGTGCGCCGTGAAAGCCCGTGCGTACTTCGTGCAGCGCGGCCAGGTCGACAATGCGCTTGAGGTGGGTAATGCCGCCACCGTAGGTTGCCGAAATACGGATGAAATCGATCAGGCGCTCTTCGATAAGCTGCTTGCAGTCCCACAGGGAATTGAAAACCTCACCAATGGCGATGGGGACTGTGCTGTGCTGTCGAATAAGGCGCAGCGCTGCCGGGTCTTCCGCCGGGGTTGGGTCTTCGAGCCAGAATAGTCGGTACTGCTCCAGTTCCTTGCCCAGCTGTGCCGCTTCACGCGGGAGCAGGCGATGGTGCACATCGTGCAATAGTTTGAGCTCGTCACCGAACTGGTTGCGAATTTTCTCGAGTGCCTTGGGGATAAAACGCAGGTACTTGTCGCTATCCCAGATCTCTTCGTTGGGTACATCGCCGAGAAAATTGGTGATGTAATTCTGCGCTTTGCCTTTCTGGGCTGAAACACCGTAGCTGGCACTGGGCATGCCGGGAATACCGCACTGCACCCGCACGGCCTTGTAACCCTGAGCCTGATAGCCCGCGATGGAATCCAGCAGTTCTTCAAGATCAGCGCCCTGGGCATGGGCATAGACCATGGCGCCTTCGCGGCTTTTGCCGCCGAACAGTTGATACAGTGGCATGTCGGCGAGCTTTGCCTTTATATCCCAGAGCGCCATGTCGATGGCACCGTAGGCCGCCATGGCAACAGGGCCTCCTCTGAAGTAGGCCCCGCGATAGAAGTACTGCCAGATATCTTCGCTGTTGCGCGGGTCACGGCCTATGAGGCAGGGAATAAGGTAGTCCTGCAGGTAGGCCGCCGGCAGGGTCTCACGGTTGTTGAGGGTGGCATCGCCGAGACCGTAAATACCCTGATCGGTCATTATCTTCAGGGTGACGTAGTTCTTGCCTGGACCGCCCACAAAGACTTCTGCCGCGGTTATTTTCATCGACTTTTTCCTTGGCTGTATATTGTTTTCACCGTTTGTAGAGCAAGGAGAGGTGGCCCCGGATGCAGGGGCTACCCAAGGTTTTGGCGCTTTCTAACTGAACAGCATGCCGCCGTTGATATCGACGCAGTTACCGGTCATGAAACCGGATTCATCGCTGGCGAGGAATGCGGTGAGGCTGGCGGCCTCCTGCGGCTGACCTTCACGCTTGACCAGGCTGGCCGCAGACACTCGGGTGCGGACTTCATCCTTGGTGAAGGTATCGTGGAAGGTAGTATCGAACATGCCGGCGCAGATGGCGTTAACCCGAATCCGAGGGCCCAGTTCCTTCGCCAGACCACGGGTGAAGGACATGACCGCGCCTTTGGACGCTGCATAGGCAAGCGCGCCTGGGCCGCCGCCGTCACGGGCTGCCTGGGATGAATAGTTGACGATACTACTGCCTTCGGGCATGTGAGGAACCACCGCCTGGGTGCAGAGGAACATGGACGTCATGTTGAGATCCATGACCTGATTCCAGAAGCTTCGATCCATTTCCGCCATGGTCTTGCGTGCCACCAGGCCACCGGTAACGAAGACCAGTACGTTGATAGCGTCGCCGTAGGCTTCCTGGGAGCTGGCAACCAGTTTGGCAACGCCGGACTCCTGTGTCAGGTCGGCCTTAACGGCGATGGCAGAGCCGCCGGCGGCATGGATTTCCTTTAGGGTCTGCGCTGCGCTCTCGTCGCTGCCCAGATAGCCGATCACGACTTTTGCGCCCTCGGCTGCAAGGCGCAGGCTGCAGGCCTTGCCCAGATCCCGGGCTCCCCCGGCGACTATGGCGACCTTGTTTTTCAGATTCATATGCGTTCTCCGTACCGGATGACGGCATCCCTGGCACAGTGCCGGGGATGCATGCGGGGCTCTGCATTGATGCGCTTGAAAGGCCGCGCACTTATAGGCACTGTGCGCGGCGATCAAAGGTTACTTGTACTGACGGTTATAGCCTGACTGCAGCGCTGCCTGGACCTTTTCGAAGCCCAAGTCGTTGATTCGCTTCATGTAGTTATCCCAGTCGTCATCGACGTCCCGCGAACCCAGTATCCAGGCCTGCTGAGTTTCCAGCATGTAGGTCAGTATGTTGGGCCAGTACTTGTCGTAGATCTTGCGTTCCTCAACCGTCATGGCGATACCGCTGAATTGCGGAATGATGTAATCCCCTTTTTCGTACATATCGATGCCAGCCAGGGCTATGTCGTTGGTCCACTGGCGCTCGTAGGAGTAATCCATGTGAAAGCCGACCGGGATCTGTGCGCCTATTTCCCACATCTGGGCGTTAACGGGTTTGTCGGAGTTAAGCACTTCAGGCGTGAATTTTGCTTTTCCATCGACCATATTCCAGTGCTCACCTTCGACACCGAAGTTGAACAGGTTGCGACCGGTATCGGTGAAGACGAAGTCGAAATACTTGATGGTCTCGACCGGGTGCTCGTTGGCATGGGAGATAGCCCAACCATCGGGTTTGACCTCAATGCGGCCGTTCTCTTCCATGCGCACGCCCGTGGGGCTGGCTGGCGGAGCGAAGGGCACCAGGTTGATGCCGGGCACCTTGTCTGCAAGGGATTCGTTGTACCCCGAGGTGCTGGCGAACCAGTCGTGGGTCATGCCGCCCAGGTCATTGCCCAGCAGGAATTCACGCGAGCGTGCGCCGCGTGTAAAGATTTCCTGATCAATCAGGCCTTCCTGGTACCACTTCGCCAAATTACGGATAGCCACGCGGTATTCTGTGTCGGCGTAACCATAGCGGACTGTGTCATCCTTGATGTAAAACTCGTGATAGGCATCGGATCCGGTGGAGCGGGCATCCCACAGGGTGACGAGTCGGATCAGCTCTGGCCACTGGCGAGCAAAGTAGGGTACTTCATCCATCTTGCCATTGCCGTTGGGGTCCTTGTTGCGAAAGGCTGTGAGTACTTCATAAAGCTCATCGACATTCTGCGGCTGTTTCAACCCCAGTGTGTCGAGCCAGTCCTGGCGAATGAAGTAGCCGCGTGCCGATTTTCCGTCCGGAATATAGGGGATGTAGTAGATATTGCCATCGGGCGCTGTGATGGCCTTTCTGATGGAGGGGTTGTCCGCCAGCATTTGTTTCAGATGCGGGGCATGTTCGTCGATAAGGTCATTCAGCGGCAGGAAGGCGCCTTCCATGCCGTACTTGAAAAAATTGTCCTTGAGGGCGTCGCCTCCCACTACATCGGGAAGATCGCCGGCCACCATCATCAGGTTGAACATCTCCTGGCTGTTGGTGCCTACGCGGGAGGCAACGCCCTTTAGGGTGATGCCGGTCATTTCCGCCGCCTTGAGGGCAACAGGCCAGTTTTCATCCCAGGCGTACTTGTCGCGAAAGTGCATGTGGATGGTCATTTCCAGCGGCTTTTCACTGATGCGATAGTCATCGGTCGCCGCGGCGCTGGTGGTGGGTACAGAGGCACTGACAATCCCTGCAACAAGCATGGGTAACAGACGTTTGATCATTATTATTCTCCGATGTTGGCTACTTGCCTTATGTATTAGCGCGGCGCTTTTAGCGCCGCGTCAAACAGCTTCTGGTAATATTTTTATTCAATCAAAACAGGAGGTTGTCAGGTGTTTATTCCTTGACTCCACCCATCATGATGCCCTTGTTAAAATGCTTCTGCAGGTACGGGTATACAGCCAGTACCGGGATTATCGATGCAACGATAATGGCGGCAACGATGGTCTCGAAAGAGTATTCACTGTTAATCAGCGAGCTGGCGAACTGATCGTCCATATTGAGTTCGATGATTATTTTCTTCAGGTACACCTGCAGGGGTATCTTGTCTTCGTCGCGCAGCAGAACCATGGCCCAGAAATAACCGTTCCAGCGTGCAACGATGCAGAAGAGTGCAATGGTCACCAGGGCTGGTTTGGAGAGCGGGATATAGACTTTCCACAGCAGAGTGAACTCGTTGGCACCATCCATCTTGGCGGCTTCTTCGAAGGATTCCGGAATGGATTCAAAGAAGTTACGCAGCAGAATAATGTTGAAAGCCGTGCAGGCGAACGCAATCAGTATGCCGATACGTGAGTCCAGCAACCCCAGATCCCTGATGTTCAGGAAGAAGGGGATCATGCCGGCATGAAACCACATGGTAAAGGCGACAAAAAAGTTCAGGTAGCGGCGACCCAGTAGGCGCTTGCGCGACAGGGCATAGGCTCCCGGAATAATGATTGCCAGGCTGACAAGGGTGCCAAATATCGTATAGAACATGGTGTTGGCATAGGATGTCCAGAACACCGGGTCGCTCAGTACACGATCATAGGCTGCGAAGGTAATATCCTTGGGGAATAACAGCACATCACCGGATGTGACCGCCAGACCCGAACTGATGGACGATGCCGCTATATAGATAAACGGATAGAGCGTGCTCAGTACAAAGAGTGTGAGCAAGGTCGCGTTGATAATGCCAAATACCTTATCGCCGCGTGAATAAAGATTAAAACTGGACATAGTATTTCTCCACCCTTACCACAACGAAGACGATGAAAGTTTTCGGCTTATCCGGTTGGCTGAGTACACCAGGATAAAGGCGATAACGGCGTTAAAGAGTCCGGCTGCTGTGGCGATGTCGTACTGGCTGCCCTGCAGACCTACCCGGTAAATAAAGGTACTGATAACGTCAGAGGTCTCGAAGGTCGCCGGCTGGTAAAGCAGGATGATGTATTCGAAACCAACCTCTACCAAGTTACCGATGCGGATGATCAGCATGATAATGATGGTGGGCAGGATGCTGGGTAGCGTAATGCGCCAGATCTGCTGCCAGCGGCTGGCACCATCGACCCGGGCCGACTCGTAGAGCGACGGGTTAACACCGGCAATGGCGGCAAGATAAACGATGGACTCGAAACCGGCTTCCTTCCACATGGTTGAACCAATGAAAATGGGTCTGAAGTAGTCCGGGTTGGTCAGAAAGTAGGTTTTTTCAAAACCGAAATAGTCGAGCACCAGGTTAACGATACCTGTGGTTGGTGAAAGAAAGCTCACCACCATGCCGGCAACGATAACGACGGAAATAAAGTGCGGCAGGTAAGCGATCGTCTGGGCTGTTTTCTTGAACATGGCATGATGCAGTTCATTGAACATGAGCGCCAGAATGATCGGCATTGGAAAGGCGAAAACCAGACTGTACAGGCTAATCAGAAAGGTGTTGCCAATGGAACGAATAAATAGCTCGTCATTGAACAGTGTCTGGAAGTGCTCGAATCCTACCCAGGTACTGCCATATATGCCTTTAAAAAGGCTGAAGTCTTTAAATGCAATCTGTAAGCCCGCCATGGGCGTATACAGAAAGACAATAAACCAGATCACCATCGGCGCCAGCAGCAGATAAAGCTGCCAGTCTTTGCGGAGAATCTGTCCTATCCCAGTGATTTTATTATTTATATTCGACGACATAATGTCCTCTGCTCAATCAGGCTTCACATGAATTCCATCCGGCGTGCGGCGGATTTAGTAGATCGATTGCTCGCTTGCCCGGTCGAAAATATGCAGATGCTTGAGATTGCCGAATACCTGTGTGGTATTGGCAATGCCAGACATATCGCTGCTGCGGCCATGACTCGTGGTTTTGGCGACCGCACTCTGGCCTGCGATCTGCAGGTGCAGCAGTGCTTCCGAGCCCAGAGGCTCAACCAGGTCCACGCTGCAGTTCATGGGCGCGGTGTGGTTCTGATCATTGACGACGACATCAAGATCCTCGGGTCTGAACCCTACGCGAACTTCCTGCCCGTCTGTAAAGGACATGCCGTCCTTGTGGGGCACGGGAACGATACAACCATCATTCAGTTCGATGGCAACCTTCCCATCACTTTTGCGAATTTTGCCGTCGAGCAGGTTCATCGGCGGGCTGCCAATAAAGCTTGCCACGAATGTATTGGCCGGATGCAGGAACACATCCATTGGTGTGCCAATTTGTTCGATTTTTCCGTCGCGCATTATCACGATGCGATCGGCCAGGGTCATGGCTTCAACCTGGTCGTGGGTAACGTATACGGTGGTGACCTGCAGTCGCTTATGCAGTCGTTTTATTTCGGCCCGCATTTGGGTGCGCAGTTTCGCATCAAGATTTGACAGCGGTTCGTCAAACAGGAACACCTTCGGATGCCGCACTATAGCGCGGCCCATAGCTACGCGTTGACGCTGACCGCCTGACAGATCAGAGGGTTTGCGTTCCAGGTAGGGGTCAAGACTCAGAATGGAGGAGGCTTCGTCGACCGCTGCCTTGACTCGATCCTTCGGTGTTTTGCGCAGCTTCAAACCAAAGGCAATGTTCTCGGCAACGCTAAGGTGGGGATAGAGCGCGTAGTTCTGGAATACCATCGCCACATCGCGATCCTTGGGCGGGATTTTGTTAACGACGCGCTCGCCAATGCTAACGGTACCGTCGGATATTTCTTCCAGGCCGGCAATCATGCGCAATGTCGTCGATTTGCCGCAGCCGGAAGGGCCGACTAGAACGACAAACTCATGTGCGCCAATTTCAAGATCAATTCCTTTGACTATCTCGGTGCTGCCGTAGCGTTTGTACACTTTCTTCAAAGAGACATTTGACACTGAGAGGGTGACATTTGCTGAGTTCATGAGCTTTGTGTCCGATTGTTTTTTTAGTAATGCAGGCTGCCTGGCAGTCTTGGCTGAATGGATATTCGTTCAGCTTTTTACACTGCAATGGCTGTTAACGGCCGGTTTAACCCAGGGGGTATTTGTCCGTCAGAGTGATAGTGCTGGGTAGATAGTTGTCTGAGTGGAGGCGTCGATTGTCAGCAGCGCAGAGGCTGTTGCGGGTAATCGCAAGGCTAGTCCGCTTGTCTGTTTTGTTGGTTCGAAACACCATGACTGCACAGGTGAGGGCCGCCTGGGTGGCGGGGCGCAGATGCCGTGTGTTCTGAGTGATGTTGTGCATGGTGCCCTCGCAGTAAGTCTTATTGTTAGCGTCGAGTCATCAATTTGTATTGTCATACAATATCACTGGATATCTGGGTTGTAAATACAGATTAGGATTATGTGTTTTTACATTAAGCTACTGTTTTTAAAGTAAATAATATAAATTACTGAATTTATGCGCTAAATATTATTATTTGAATGATATTACAATATGAATTTTATGAAGTGAATAAGAGACACTAATACCGCTCTTCGTCGAGCATCAGTAGCCAGGCAAACGGAGCTCCGCTTGTCTGGCTACTCTGCTCCAGGGAGCGTTAAAACCTGTTTGTGAGGTCTTTAAGGCGTGCTTCAGCGGCGCTTGGCAGGCGTTTGAGATGAGGCTATTGAGCCTGCTTGGGACAGGCTGCTGGCGTTGCGCTTTAACAGTCGATACAGCGGCAAGGCTTTGAGCAGTTCTTCCAGCGGAATCATGGCGAATGCCCAGAATATGGAGGCGTCAAAGCCAATGACCAGAATGGCGCAGGCCGGAATGCTGATCAGCCACTGGGTCACGAAATGTACTCTGAGCACCTGCATGCTTTTGCCGATGGAGCGCAGTATATGGCCGCACAGGGTGTTATAGGTACGCGCAATGGGCATGAGTATATACAGAGGTGCAATGGCTGCCAGGGCTGTCAGTGTTTCGGGCTCTATAGCAGGATAAATGAGCCCCATTGATCGGCTTAGCAGGTAGAAACACAGTGTGATAAAGAGTGATGCAACCAGTGCGACCTGAGTGCATTCCCGGATGAAATAACCGAGGTGGCCGGTTTCCCTGTTACCCAGGGCCTGGCTGATGGTGATCGCCGCCGCCTGGGCCCAGGCGGTTATGAATTGGGTACCGATGCGTATCCACGGAAATATCAGGGTAATGGCGACGTAGTCGTAGATATTCAGTTGTGCATAGATGAGCTGGTAGATAGTCATGCCCACGGACAGAATGATGAAGTTCGCCGTAATGGGGGCTATTTCACCAAGGTGGCGCATGGCGTCCGCCATAAAGGTGCGGGCGCGCAGCGCACTGTGACTCAGGTTATAGCCTTTGTGCAGGGCATGGACGAGAAACAGCAGCCTGAGGCTGATGGCCGCAAGGCTGCCCCAGGCGGCACCCTCCAGGCCCAGCGCAGGGATCACACCCAAGCCGTTTATAAGGCAGTAGCTGATAACGACATTGACGGGAAGCTCCAGCACAAAGCCCTTAAGGGGTGTTCTGGTATTGCCGCGAGCATTGAAAAACACGGTTAAAACCTGGGTTATGCTGGCTGCGATCAGAATATATTTAATGATGCCAAGGTAGGCGAAAGACTGCTGCTGCAGTCCTGGGCTGTCGGACACCATGGCAACGATTTTCTGGCCAAAGATTGTAATGGCACACCAGAAAAGGAGCGCGGCTATGATGTTGATGCAAAGGCCTGCCCAGAATGCGGTTGATATGGCTGGCTGCAGCCCCGAGCCATGGGCTCGGCCAATAATCAGCTGGGTGCCATTGGCGAGTGCGTGCTGGATGCCGAGCATGAACGCCATAATGGTCGTGGCGATGCCCATGGAGGCCAGGGCATGTTCACCCAGTGGCGCCACGAGAAGGGTATCTATCATCAGCATGGACTGCATCAACACGGCGTTGATCGCCAAAGGCCAGGCTAATGAGAAGTTGGTTTTTATATTATTGCTGAGTATGGGCACTGGGAAATCCTGCCGCTAGCGAGTGTAATTCGTTTGGCGCACAACCCGACTCCAGAGCTGGCTTAGGGCACAGCGTTGAAGCGGGCATGGGCGCGCGCACATGCGCCTTTATGGCGTCTGCGATGGAGCACCTGTTATGGGGTTAATAAAAACTGTCATCGATGCAGCAGCCACGATTCTGTTATGAATCCGGGGGCGCCTAGGGTCTTTCGAAGTTTGGAACGTTGTCTACGTTAATTTTATTTGTCCTACAATACAACAAATATTTTTCAGGCCTATTAAGGGCGTGCAGGTTGAGCTCAGGCCTGGGGTTCAGGTCGTCAAGGGAGGGGTGGGATAGCGGGCAGAAAGGGCGGCGGAGTTGCCTGTGCTTGCTGCCCTGCAGGGCTTTTTGGCGCTAGCAGCCTGTCGGCTTTTCCGCAGTAGATTAGCGTTAAGTCCGACAGGCTGCTAGGCGCTGAGGGTCGTTATGGAACGCAACTTGTAGCGGGTACCCGGATGAGTGAGGCTGGCGAAGCTAATCAGACGGTTGTCGGACCAAGTGCGCCTATTGACCTGAATGCAGGGGGTATTGGCGTCTATATCCAGCAGTTCCTGCACCTTGTCGCTCGGCAGCACCGCCTCGACTATATGCTCGATACTGGAAATGGGGCACATTTTTGAGAGGTATTCGTTGGGCGTGTGCTGAGTAAAGTCCTGTTCCAGATAGCCCGGCACCGATGATGCGATCACATAGCGGTTTTCCAGCTGGATAGGCAGTGTGTTTTCCAGGTGCACTATCACCGAGCGATATACCGGTGTACCTATGGGAATGCCCATCTGCATGGCGACTGACTCACTGGCGGCGGTCTCGCGCAGCTTGATGATGCGACAGTCATAGTCATGACCGCGCTGTCGCACTTCTTCGGCAATGTTCTTGATATCGGCCAGCGGCGACTCCGCCTTGGCATCGGTGACAAAGGTGCCAAGGCCCGGATAACGCACCAGCATGTTGTCCTGTACCAGATCGCGGATGGCCTTGTTGACTGTCATGCGACTGACAGCGAACTGCTGCGCCAGCTCGTTTTCAGTTGGAATCTTGCCGCCCGGGCGGTAGGTCTGCTGCTTGATCCCATCGAGGATAAAGCTCTTGATCTGCTGGTAGCGCGGCTTGTTGCTCACCCGTTATCCCCAAGGATCGGAAAACCATCGATTGTATATACTTCGATACTTGCCCACAACGCAGGCTGGATAAGTCAGGGCGCGGTGCCAGGCCCTGGCAAGACGGAAAAAATCACAAATGAGTTTACCTTATTGCCATTAATGTATATACATATGCAGACAAATGGAATTGAGGCTCATTGACGACCACCTGCAAGGGGGCGTCAGCTTCGAAGTGTCAACGGGTGAGGGCGTCGTGACAGACGGGCCCGCGCAGCGCTTCCTACAATAAGACAGGCAAAACCAATGAACACCAACGAGGCTCTGGACGTGACGTCCCCAAATCCGTTGTCTTTACTCAAGCTGATCAGTTTCAGTGCGCTGGGTATCTTCTTTTTTTTCGTGCCGGTGGATCTGGGCGGCAAGTCCACCATTGTGCTGGATCACATCGTATCCTGGATCCGAGGCAATCAGGCCGGGGGCGCGGCTATCTACGCACTGCTGATCATAGTCGCCGGCGGGCTCTACCCCTTTGTGCGCGGCACCTGGCGTGACAACAGTACTCAAATGGTATTTTCATTTCTCAAGCTCGGCGGCGTGCTGGTGTCGCTGATGGCTTATTTCGAGTTCGGGCCCGCGGCCCTGTTCGAAAAGGACATGCTGCCCTTCCTGTTCAACAAGCTGGTGGTCCCGGTGGGGCTGATCGTGCCCCTGGGGGCCATCTTTCTGGCCTTTCTGATCAGCTACGGCCTGCTGGAGCTGATCGGTGTGCTCTGCCAGCCGATCATGCGGCCGCTGTTCAAGACGCCGGGAAAATCTGCCATCGATGCGGTGGCATCCTTTGTCGGCAGCTACTCCATAGGCCTGCTGATTACCAACCGGGTGTACAAGTCCGGCCAGTATTCCGCCAAGGAAGCGGCCATTATTGCCACCGGTTTCTCCACGGTTTCAGCCACCTTTATGGTGATCGTGGCCAAGACCCTGGGGCTGATGGATATCTGGAACCTGTTCTTCTGGTCGACGCTGTTGGTCACTTTCCTGGTGACCGCCATCACGGTGCGGATCTTCCCGCTGTCGAAAATGGATGATAGCGCCGCGTCACCGGAGTCGGAGGTGTTGCAACATTCGCGTTTGAAGCAGGCGCTGATTGAAGGCCTGGAGGCTAATCGCCAGGCGCAGCCCCTGTTGACCAATATCGGCGTCAACCTGCGCGAAGGCGTGCTGATGGCCATGAGCATTCTGCCCTCAATTATGTCGGTGGGCCTGATCGGTTTGCTGCTGGCCAAGTACACGCCGCTGTTCGACTGGATGGGCTACCTGTTTTACCCCTTCACGGCCCTGGCGCAGCTGCCGGATGCGCTGCTGGTGGCCAAGGCCTCGGCCACGGGCCTGGCGGAAATGTTCCTGCCGGCATTGCTGATGGCCGATGGCGCCATCGCCAGCAAGTTTGTCACCGGCGCTGTGGCCATTTCATCGATCCTGTTCTTCTCGGCGTCTATCCCCTGCATCCTGTCGACCGAGATTCCACTGACCATCCGCCAGATGCTGATGATCTGGTATCAGCGTGTGGCCCTGACCATCCTGCTGTCCTCACCCTTTGCCTTCTATGCGCAGCATCTGCTGAGTTAAGACGCTGCCTGGCGCTGGCATCACGTTGAAAAGCCCGGAACGGTTCTCGCCGTTCCGGGCTTTTTTGTTTGTTGTTGCACCCTCACACAGAGCCGGATCATCGATTGGACCCTGTCGAGTATCCGGTTCATCTTCTTCACCGAAAGCGCCAACGCCATGCTGGAATCCGATATCCCGCTGCACTTTAGCTTTCTGTCAGTACGCTGCGATTGAGGTGCGGGATTTAATGTATATACAAAAAATCCGAATTATCGTCTCAGGCGGGACTTGATGGCAGAGGGCGCTGTATCCGGGAACTAGCGGCGCCTATCCCGCAAGAGTCTTTGAGACTGTCTGAGCAGCCGCTTGCCGGAGAGCTGACGATAGCACTATTGGATTGATTATGTTTTTAAATACAAATAGTTAGGTTGTTCCCGCTGAGGTATTGAGGCGTTAGCGTGAAACGACCTGCCAGCCATTGTGAAAATTTATTGTGTAAAAATTTTTGCCTTCTGAGAATATTGTGATATACATATGTATATACAAACTATTAACCCCAAGGTGAACGCAGTGTTCGATACCTGTGAGCGAATCTGGATCAATGCAAACCTCGCGACCTTCGATGCTGCTGTCCAGGCGAGCTACGGTGCCTTGGCTGCCCAGGCGATAGGCGTGCGTGATGGCTGTATAGCCGCCATAGCTCCCATGGCTGCCTTTGATGTGTCCGCGGTATCGGCCGAGATCATCGATGCCCGCGGTGGCTGGATGACGCCGGGCCTGGTGGATGCGCACACCCATCTGGTGTTTGCTGGCAGCCGGGCGCAGGAGTTCGAGCAGCGCCTCAAGGGCGCCAGCTACGAAGAGATCGCCCGCAATGGCGGCGGCATTATTTCTACCGTGCGAGCCACGCGCAGCGCGACGGTTGAGGAGCTGGTTCGCCTGTCCGAGCCGCGCCTGCAGGCGCTGATGCGCGAGGGCGTGACCTCGGTCGAGATCAAGTCCGGTTACGGCCTGAGTCTTGATGATGAGCTGAAAATGCTGCGGGCGGCACGCCGGTTGGGTGAGCGCAACGCGGTGCGGGTATCGACCTCGCTGCTGGCCGCCCATGCGCTGCCGCCGGAATTTTCCGGTAACGCCGATGGCTATATTGACTTGATCTGCAACGAGATTATCCCGGCTGCCGTGGCTGAAGGCCTGGTGGATGCGGTGGATGTGTTCTGCGAAAGCATCGCCTTTTCGCCAGTCCAGTGTGAGCGCGTATTCAAGGCGGCGCAGCAGCATGGTCTGGGTGTGCGCGCCCACGTCGAACAGCTATCGAATCTGCATGGTGCTGCGCTGGCCGCCCGCTACGGCGCCTGGTCCGTTGATCACCTGGAGTGGCTCGATGAAGAGGGTGTCCAGGGGATGGCCGCAGCCGGTACCGTTGCAACCCTTTTGCCCGGTGCCTTTTATTTCCTGCGCGAGACACGGATTCCGCCCATCGAATTGCTGCGCCAGCACGGCGTCGGCATGGCGGTGGCGACGGACCTGAATCCGGGCTCCTCACCGCTGGCATCCATTCGCCTGGCGATGAACATGGCTTGCACCCTGTTTCGCCTGACGCCCGAAGAAGCCCTGGCCGGCTGTACCCGTTTTGGCGCCAGAGGACTGGGGCTTGAGGGCAAGGTGGGTGAACTCAAGGTAGGCATGCAGGCGGATATGGTGCTCTGGGATATTGATCATCCGGCAGAGCTTGCCTATCAGTTTGGCGTCAATCTTGTGCGTGAGCGCATCGTGGCAGGGGAGGTGCGTAATGTTTGAGCCGAATTACAGCCTGGAGAATTTCAGCGACCTCTGGAGCGGTCGCGTCGATTCTGAAGAACAGGCCGAGCTTGCCACGCGCCTGCACCAGGTCATTGCACCGCTGCAGGAAGGCAGCCCAGCAGGCCTGGCGATTATTGGTTTCTGTTCCGATGAGGGCGTGCGTCGCAACAAGGGCCGTGTGGGTGCCAGGCTGGCGCCGGATCTGTTGCGTCGCGCTCTGGCCAACATGCCCTGGCACCCTGAGCGTTCCGCCTGGGATGCCGGCAATGTGCTGTGCCAGGCCGAGCAGCTTGATGCCGCTCATCAGGCCCTGGCCAGCCGGGTGCAGCAGTGCCTTGGTGCATCGCATTTTCCGCTGGTGCTGGGCGGTGGTCACGAAGTTGCTTATGGCAGCTGGCTGGGTCTGGCACAGCATTGCGAGTCGCAGTTGGCTGTCGGCGCGATAATGCCGCGCATCGGCATCATCAACTTCGATGCCCACTTTGATCTGCGCCTGGACACTCATGGCTGCAGCTCCGGCACACCCTTTTATCAGATCGCGCAGCGCTGCGCGCAGCAGGGCTGGGATTTCCGCTACTGCTGCCTGGGCGTGAGTGAACTGTCGAATACATCCGCGTTGTTTAGACGCGCGGATGAACTGAATGTCAGCTATCGCCGCGATAGTGACATGGGGCTCAACCAGCTGGACGAGGCCCGTATGCAGCTCGAGCGCTTTATGGACGACTGTGACCTGCTGTACCTGACCATAGACCTGGATGTACTGCCGGCGAGTGTAGCGCCCGGCGTTAGTGCACCGGCCCCCCGGGGCGTAGGTCTGGATGTTCTGGAGCCCCTGATCGAGTCAGTCCGACACACCGGAAAACTCACACTTGCCGATGTCGCGGAATATAACCCGACCTTTGATATTGATAACTGGACCGCCCGGGTCGCCGCGCGTCTTCTCCACTGTATTGTTAAATGAGGCCCATAAAAATGACCAATACCCGTCGCGATACCAGCCGTGTCATCAAGGCACCCACCGGCAGCGAAATTACCTGCAAGAGCTGGCTGACCGAAGCCGCCATGCGCATGCTGATGAACAACCTGCACCCAGACGTGGCCGAGCGCCCGGAAGAGCTGGTGGTGTACGGTGGCATCGGCCGCGCCGCCCGTAACTGGGAATGCTACGACAAGATAGTGGAAGTGCTGCAACGTCTTGAGGACGACGAAACCCTGCTGGTTCAGTCCGGCAAGCCGGTGGGCGTGTTCAAGACCCACGCCGATGCGCCCCGCGTGCTGATCGCCAACTCTAACCTGGTACCGCACTGGGCGACCTGGGAACACTTCAACGAGCTGGATAAGAAGGGCCTGATGATGTACGGCCAGATGACCGCCGGTTCCTGGATCTACATCGGTTCCCAGGGCATAGTCCAGGGCACCTATGAGACCTTCGTTGCCATGGCCAAGCAGCACTTTGGCGGCGATGCGTCCGGTCGCTGGGTGCTGACCGGTGGCCTTGGTGGCATGGGGGGCGCTCAGCCGCTGGCCGCCACCATGGCCGGCTTCTCCTGCATCACCGTTGAGTGTGACGAGACCCGCATCGATTTCCGTCTGCGTACCCGCTATGTCGACAAGAAGGCCTACAGCCTGGATGAAGCGCTGCAGATGATCGACGACGCCAAGGCGAATGGCCAAGCCATTTCCATAGGCCTGCTGGGCAACTGCGCCGATGTTTTCCCGGAACTGGTTGCGCGCGGCATTACGCCGGACGTAGTCACCGACCAGACCAGCGCCCATGACCCGCTGAACGGCTACCTGCCCCAGGGCTGGACCATGGAATATGCCGCACAGATGCGTCTGAAAGATGAAGCTGCTGTGGTGGATGCTGCCAAGGAATCCATGGCCGTGCAGGTACGGGCAATGCTGGCGCTGCAGGCGCGCGGTGCCGCCACCACGGACTACGGCAACAATATCCGCCAGATGGCGAAAGAGAAGGGCGTCGAGAATGCCTTCGACTTCCCTGGCTTTGTGCCGGCTTACATTCGTCCGCTGTTCTGCGAAGGCATAGGGCCCTTCCGCTGGGTGGCGCTGTCCGGTGATCCGGAAGATATCTACAAGACGGATCAGAAGGTGAAGGAGCTGATCCCGGACGATGCCCACCTGCACAACTGGCTGGACATGGCGCGCGAGCGCATTGCTTTCCAGGGTCTGCCGGCACGCATCTGCTGGGTCGGCCTGAAGGACCGTGCCCGTCTGGCGCAGGCGTTCAATGAAATGGTGCGCAGTGGCGAACTCAAGGCACCGGTCGTAATTGGCCGCGACCACCTGGATTCCGGATCCGTTACCAGCCCGAACCGTGAAACCGAAGCCATGAAAGACGGCTCCGGTGCCATCTCCGACTGGTCGCTGCTGAATGCACTGCTCAGCACGGCAGGCGGCGCCACCTGGGTCTCTCTGCACCACGGCGGCGGCGTCGGTATGGGCTTCAGCCAGCACGCTGGCATGGTCATAGTGGCCGATGGCTCCGAGGCGGCGGACAAGCGTCTGGGCCGTGTGCTGCGCAATGATCCGGGTACCGGTGTCATGCGCCACGCCGATGCCGGTTACGACCTGGCTATTGACTGCGCCAAAGAGCAGGGCCTTGATCTGCCCATGCTTGAGAGCTAAGTTGGGCATTACAGTTGGCTAAGGCTCGGCAAGGGACTGCCAAGCCTGCTTAAACAATGGCTCGATCAGGCTTCAAAACGAACAAGGCCTCCGAAAGGAGGCCTTGTTTTTTGTGCCTGGCGCAAGTGTCGGCTTGCGTCATCAATCGATCATTTATTGCCTGTTTGAATTACTGGCCTGAAGCCGCATCCGCCGCGGCCTGTGCCTTGGGTTTGCTGCGCAGCTTGCGGTAAATCGGGTAGCTCAGGGTGAGCAGCGCGATGGACAGCAGTACCACTGTGATAGGGCGGGTATAGAGGAAGTCATAGCTGCCGCCTTGCAGTGACAGTGCCCGGCGGAAGTTGCTTTCTGCCATGGGTCCCATGATCAGCGCCAGCACTATGGGCGAGGGCGGGAAATCACGCTTTTGCATGATGTAGCCGGCAATGCCTGCGGCCAGCATGATCGCTATATCAAATACGCTGTTGTTGATGGCGTAGGTGCCTACCACGCAGAGCGACAGAATGGTCGGTGTCAGTATCGCCTTGGGGATACGGATGATCTTTACCACCATTCGCAGGGATGCAAGACCAATGGCCAGCAGTATCAGGTAGCAGAACAGCATGCCGGCAAAGACCGTAAATACCAGCTCACCATGTTCGGCGAAGAGCATGGGGCCGGGTTGCAGACCCTGCAGTACCAGAGCGCCAAGCATGACGGCGGTAACCGCATCGCCTGGAATACCCAGGGTCAGCATGGGCAGCAGCGCGCCGCCGGTACAGCCATTGGAGGCAGACTCAGCGGCGGCAACGCCTTGAAGCTCGCCCTTGCCGAAATTCTCCTTGTTCTTGCTGAAACGCTTGGCTTCGTTGTAGGCCACGAAAGATGCGATGTCGGCACCGGCGCCGGGTATGGAACCAATAAAGCTGCCCAGGCCCGCTGAGCGCAGAATTGTGGGAATCAGGCCCTTAAAGGTGCTCCAGCTTGGGATGATGCGACCGATGGCGCTGGCGCTGGACCGTGCGGCCTGGGTTTCGGATAGCGACTTGAAAGCTTCCGATGCGGCAAAGAGGCCGATCATGATCGGAATAAAGGGCACGCTCATCAGCTCGTTAAAGCCGCCAGTGAAGCGCGGGTAGCCGCTCATGGGGTCCAGCCCCACGGTGGCGATCAGCAGGCCGATGCCGCCCGCAATCAAGCCCTTGAGCATGGAGTGGCTGGAGATACTGACGATGATGCTAAGGCCGAAAACAGCCAGTGCAAAGTTTTCTGCGGCGCTGAACTTTAACGCAAAGTCGGCCAGTAGCGGCGCCATGAATATCAGGATGAGTATGCTGATGGTGCCACCGATAAAGGACGACAGTGTCGCGGTGCCAAGGGTTATGCCGGCCTTGCCCTGGCGGGTCAGCTGGTAGCCGTCCAGCGCTGTGGCGGCGGCGGCGGGCGTACCCGGGATGTTCAGCAGAATCGCGGTGATGGAGCCGCCATAGATGCCACCGAAGTACACACCCGAAATCATCAGCAGTGCTGGCACCGGATCCATTCCGAAGGTAAAGGGCAGCAGTATAGCGACGCCCATGGTCGCTGTAAGGCCTGGAAGTATGCCGAGCAATACACCCAGAGTGACGCCAAGCACGGCGAATAGCAGTGACATGGGCTGATCAAACAGCGCCAATACGCCGTTGATGAGCATGCTGAAATCTTGCATTTATATTCTCCTTGTCGAGCAGGAATCAGAAGGATTAATCAAGTAATTCACCTTCTGGCAAGGGAACATTCAATCCGAAGTAAAAAACAACATAGATGAGACTGGTGATGGCCACGGCCACCAGCGGCGTCATGAGGCGATGGCGATAACCGAGCAGCCATATGAGACAGGTCATATATAAAGTGTTGGCGACTAGAAAACCGACCAGCGGGATCAGCACGAAATTCGCAACTGAAGCGACTATGCCGACGACGGATTTGATTTCGGTGCGAAAGTCTCGCAGGGATATTTTGGCCGTTGATGCTGCGTTCTTGGTGCGCAATATAAGTACGATTAACCCCAGGCAGAGTGCGATTAGCAAAATGGCGTAGACAATGGGGAAGCGTGAGGGGCCAACATCGGTTTTTAACAGCGATGCCGGAAAGAACGATGCGGTAAAAAGTGCAAAAGACGCCAGTGCAATGGTGATCAGCGGTATGCTGAGCTCAAGCCAGCGGCTGTGAATCTGAAAGCCAGGACAGCTTTTTTCCTGTTGCGCGCTCATGGGCGGTACCTTCTGTCTGCAGCCTGGTACGGATCTTATGCTGCCTGATTCTTATAGTGTCGTGTTTGCGCTTAAGGCCGGCCTGGGGCCGGCCTTAAGCGTCAGATGCCCCGGCCCATGCAGATGCACAGAGACCGGGTTTTAGGAGGACTACCGCTTAGCTGCCCAGTCCCAGTTTCTTCATGAGGTCTTTGAAAAATACATCATCCCTGCTGATGGTTTTCTGAAACTCAGGCGCATCCAGGTAGGCATGGGTCAGGTTCATTTTGGCCAGCGCGCTCTTGAAGCCGTCATCGTTGGCGGTCTGTTTTACAGCGTCACGCAGAACCATCTGAATGTCTTCAGGTGTTTTCTTCGGAACGACGATACCGCGCCAGGTCATGATGCTCAGATCAACACCGCTTTCCTTGAGTGTCGGGATATCTTCGAAGCCGGCGATGCGCTCATCCGACATAATCGTCAGGATGCGAACCTTGCCGTTTTTAACGTGGTTGGCCACTTCAGCCGGGCTCACAGTAACCGCCTCAATGTGTCCGCCGAGCAGTGCTGTAACCGCAGGGTTGGCGCCATCGTAAGGGATGTGGCTGAACTGGGTGCCGGTCTTGTCGGCGAGGGCTTCAGCTGCCAAGTGCCAGATAGCGCCTGTACCTGAGTTGCCAATGCGGATGGCGCCGGGGTTGGCCTTGGCGTGAGCAATGAACTCGTCATAGGTCTGCCACGGGGAGTCGGCGTTAACTGAAATGGCGCTGGGTTCGGCGTTTAGACGGGCGATAGGGACAAAGTCCTCAGCCTGGAAAGTGACCATTCCAAGGTGCGGCAGCATCGCCAGTTCAACGGTACCCATGCCGATATGGTATCCATCGGCGCGAGCACGCACTATTTCAGACAGGCCTACAGCGCCACCGCCACCTGTCTTGTTCACGACGCCCATAGCTTCGGGGAGGTACTGTTTGGCGGCATCGGCAAAGGCCCGGGTTACCAGGTCGGTGCCGCCACCGGCGGAATAGGGCACTATGACTTCAATCTGCTTGGACGGATAGCTGGCGGCGCTGGCGATCGAACCCAGTATAAAGGTGCTGGTGATAATTGCTTTGGCCAATGTGCTTACAAGCTTGCGTGATTTCATACTAACCTCTTGTTTTTATGGAGAGCCTATACTGGCTCATTGGCTGGCGGTCATAGCCTGCCGATGAGCCTTGCTCAGGTGTTGTGCATTGGCGAGATGTAACGGCGGTGAGTGCAGAAATAGTCTGGATTTTCAAAAGACTATCACCTGTGCTGTCCCGGTCTAAAGCTGTTCCAGCTTAGGCGTCAGCCGTCCCCCGTTCTCGCTGACAGCAATAATAGTATTGTATGACTTATAAAATCAAGCCATCTTGTAATTATTTGTAAGTATTTGTATTTTAACAGCGCCATTTCCAGCATGAGTATAGCTGCTCCCAGCGCTGTGTCGCAGCGGCTTCTGAGGTAGGCAAGCCCCGCCTGCATAGTGAGTTGCCGGGATCTTTATCAGGTGGGTGACACTGCCTGTGTCAGCTAAGCGGTGTGGCCAGGTGTGGGCGGCCCATGTGAATGGAATGAATAGTGGAGTGTCCGGAGGGCATGAGCGAGAGGAAGGCGATGTACCGCTTGGCACTAGTGATCGCCTGATCGCCGAGGGCGCGGGTATGCCGAGCCCTCGGTTGGGGTGTTGTTATGCGTCTGTGTCGATCAGGTTGTACTGATCGCGCAGGATGGCGATGATTTCCGCCTTTGGGTTCTGCGGCAGCTCGACGGGGGTGCCGGTAATTTTCTCGGCAATGGCGCGATAGGTTGCGGATACCTGCATCAGCACTTCCTGTGGCAGGGCGTTGTCCTGTGCCAGTGCCTGGCGCTCGCGCATGCGATCCTTGTTGAGCAGAATATCGGGATCGGGAAAATGATTGAGCAGTAACTGGCGGAAGGCTTCCTTGGACTGCTCTACTACCTTGCCGGTCCGGTACGCCGCGCCGTCCCAGATGCGGGACGAGTCCGGCGTGCCGACCTCATCCATGTAGATCAGCTTCTCGGCGCCGCTACGGTCGGTGACGTAACCGAACTCGAACTTGGTATCGACAAAGACCTGATCCAGCTTGGCCAGCGCAGTGCTGATCACGCCAAAGCCGTCCCGCAGTAGTTCTTCGTAGCGCTCTATATCCTCGGCACTGCGGAAGTTGAAGGCCTGGTAGTGGTCGCGGATATCGTTGCGGGATACATTTACATCGTCCGCTTCCGGTACGCCAGGGATACCCTGCAGAATTCCTTTGGTAGAAGGGGTGATCAGCAGTTCAGGCAGCTGCTGGTCTTTCTGCAGACCATCGGGCAGCTCAATGCCACAGAAGCTGCGTTCTCCCTTGGCATAGGCGCGCCACATCGAGCCGGTAATGTACTGGCGGCCGATTGCTTCAATCATCACCGGGCGGGCTTTCTGCACTATCCAGACAAAGGGGTGGGGGATATCCAGAATATGGCTGTCGGCCAGGCCCTGCTCGCGGAACAGCTTGAACCAGTGGTTGGAGATAGCGTTAAGGGCGGCGCCCTTGCCGGGTACGCCCTGCATGCCGCCTTCGCCGTGCCAGATGCAGTCGAAGGCGGAGATGCGGTCACTGATTACCATGATGGCCAAGGGGGCGTCGGAGACAACGTCATAGCCTTTTTCTTCGATCAGGCGACGGCTATCCGCTTCGGTCAGCCAGTACACGGAGCGGACTTTGCCACTGTGGACAGGGCGATCGGTACGAATCGGCAGATCATTGTTCACGGCCAATACTTGGTTGGCAAGACTCATGGCAAGTTGTCCTGTGTCGAGTTGGATAGAGTTAATAGTTGCAGATACACAAGCACGTTACGAGCAAATTCAAGAGCGCGAATGTAGCAGATCTGGCCGGCCCTGACATCCTGTTGCAGTGCCGTTGCCTCAGCACTGGACTTCATTGTGTATTGCCGGAGCGTGAAGATGAGGCTGAAGTGTAATGCAGGACTATAAGAGGCAGGTAAATCAACAAGAAAGCACTACGGTGGGGATGGCCATGTTTCAATCGCTTCGGAAGGTGTGACATCCCTGCTAGGTCGTGTAAGCGTGTTGCTTAGTGCATCCTACCTTACATGCAACTTCGACATTTTATTGTCTGTTGAATCGTAGTGATAACCGCACCTATGCGTTATTCTTGATTTCGAAGGATCAAAACATAAGGAACTACCATGCTTCGGACAGTGTGTATCTTAGGGATAAGCAGTACCCTGCTATCGGGATGCTTTAATGTTCATACATCGCAGGCGCCCATTGCAAGTACCTATCCATTGACAGAACAGCAGAAAATGCAAGCCGCGCACCACTGGAATGTGTTGGCGCAGCATCAAGCGGACCAGCTGCTTACAACTCCCTTGCTTCGCGGTCGCCCCCTGTACATTGGCGGTTCGGGAGAATCCACGCCGTTTTCAGACACCTTTGATTCTCTTCTCACAAGTGAGCTTGTATCAAAAGGTGGAAGGGTCCAAACGACAGAGACAGGTGCAGCCAAGATTGGTTACAAGGTGCAGCCGATTAAACACAAGGATCGTGGCCCGATTAGGGCGCCAGAAGGTGCTTTAACGACATTGGCAGCGGGTATAGCGGTAGCGACGGTTCCATTTAACAATTGGGCTGAGCCTGCCCTGGCCCTCATTCCACTCGCTGCAGCGGCTGACCTGTTTAGTGGCAGTTGGACTAGCGAAACAAACCAGGAAGTCGTTATTACAACTCAGGCGACTGTGGGTGATCAGATACTGTATTCCTCTTCCAATATTTATTACATCAATGGCGGCGACAGTGATCACTACTCAAAGAGTGATAAGCCTGCGCGAGCCCTTCGTGTAACGGATCAGTGGTAAGGAGGCGTTATGTCTATGATTTCTCACTACCGGAAAGGTCTTCTGACCGCCGGGCTGTCTATTCTCCTTCTTGGTACCGTTGGTTGCAGTACAAACAGCGTCGTGGCGTCTACTGACCCTGTTGTGGATTTGGAAGCGGTGGTCGCTAGTGCGGCACAGAAACTGGTATCCCAGCCTGGTAACTTTGTGCAGGGGAAACCATTTATCGCCACTAGTTTCGCGGATATTGATGACTTGAGCCAGTCTTCCACATTAGGGCGAGTTCTTGGCGAGCAGTTTTCGAGTGCGATGACTCAGGCTGGTCTACCAATGGTAGAGGTCAAGATGCGGGAGGCTCTGTTCATAAAAGAGGGAACAGGTGAGCTGCTTTTATCGCGGCAATTGCACAATATTGTACAAGCGCATGATGCGCAGGCTGTTGTCGTTGGAACCTACGCGATGGGGGGTAGCAACGTCTATGTAACCGTCAGGCTTGTTAGAACTTCTGATAACCTGATCCTTGCTGCTGACGACTTTATTATACCGATCAACCGGGATATGCGCAGTCTATTGCCGAGACGTCGCTAGCCCTCGGTCTTCTAAGTAAGTTAAGTAAGGCTATCTGCACCTTGATCGAGGATGTGGTGCCGCTGACGGGGTAACGAAGAGTTATGACGTGAGGACAGGGAAGTCCGCATCGTTCAATAAGCAAGCGGCAAGCTCCGTTTGAGTATCTCAGTGAGCTATTGTGATGGCATCCGGCTATTTGTAAATGGGCGCCTCTATAGATAGGTGGTGGGCTGGATAGTAATTGCTGCCATATGTAGCAAATCTAGGCCGACATTTATTACGCGGGCGCTCCAGTCCATTACTTTCAAAATTCCAACAAAAAAGGCCACCTTTCGGTGACCTTCGTTGTCGATATTTGGTGGAGGTGGCGGGTTTCGAACCTTTCATATTGCCCTACTTATCATATGGTTAGCTTCAGCTAGGCCGGAGTTGTGTCTTCTTTTTTTCCAAGCGTATCTACAGAGTCCCGATATGATACGTGCCCCATTATTTTTGGCTTGTCTGCTGGAGAAATTTTATCATTCCGTAGCAAATGTTCATATGCGCGTATTCTATTTCTATATCTTTTTCCAAGCTTTGGTCTATTACTATTTACTAATAGGCCATGTACCTTCAAATGGTCTTTTCTATCTGAGTAGAACTCTTTTCCTGGTGCTAGCTTCCATCCAGCAGATTCTATCTCATCTTTGATGGCGCTCGATAGCTGGGATGGTTTATTACCAGTTCCCGAAAAAACAATGTCGTCGGCGTATCGGGTGTATGTTAATTCGTAATTTTTTGCGATTTCGCAAAGATTATTATCCACATTTTTAAATACAATATTAGAAAGGCATGGGCTCAACGGTGACCCCTGAGCAAGGCACGACTCGAAAGAAGATATTTTTGATATTAGATCTGCTGCTTTCTCGGAATATCCAATATCAATCAATCCGAGTCGGACTTTTTCTATTGTAGTAGAAGGGAAGAAGTCCTTTATATCAACTGAGTATACCCAATCTGAACCGCAGTGTTTTGACGCGGCTAATATATGTGACTTTTTCTTTACGAAACCATACACGCATTCATTAAAGTTAACCGAGCTTGATATATGATGCGCCAACCACTTCTGTATTATTTTTATAGATACCCTTGGAGAGTGAATTATTCTTTTCTTTTTTCCAGTGCTAATAATAAACGTGCGATAATATTTTTCAGGTTTATTAGTCATCGAATATATGAATGGTATGCTAAACCCAGTTAGAGTTGATAATACCTGTATTGATACAAGTGGGGGTAGCTTATTTTTAAATAGGCTTGCTATTTCGTTTTCTTTTGAATGTCTCGTTTCCTCATCTAGCGAGGAAATGAGCTGATCCAATGTTGTAAAAGAAAAAAGGAGTGGTGGAATATTCATAGCTTAATTATAGCAAAGTCGGTTGACTTTCGTTGATGACGGCAGTCTATTGGCTGACGTCCCGAAGGGGCGGAGGCCAATAGACTGCCGGCCCTTCTGTGGTAAGCCTTCACTAATAGGCATGATGCACACCTGCGTGATCTTTTTCCACCACTCCCGGCCACATTTCACCACTTTTTTTTAGAGATAGCAAGCGCCCTCTCAATGTCTGAACTAGTGCGCGATGTGCCAGCAGGAACTATCTCTATGCCCAGAGCCGTGAGACTGTAGCCTGCATTTTTTGAGCGTGTTATGAATTTCTTCTTTCTCAGGTTATCTAGCATTGAATTTAGCCATTTTGGGTCGCAGTAGAACAGTTCGTGAAGATTAATTTCTACGTTTAAATCATCTAAAGATATTGGTTGTAGTATCTTTATTTTCTTGAGAATAAATGCCTTTGTTGGCTTTGTTTTTTCCGGTGAAACCCAAAGTATATTCTCGGGTTTCAAACTAGAAAGATTAATTAGTTCTTTGACTTTTCTTTCTATTTCGATCTTTTTGTCTATAGGGAAATTTCCAGTTTCTATTATTATTGTTTGCCTGTCTCTTTCGCCTGTTATCGATATCGATTCGACTGAATGTGGAAAATCTTGATGAATAATTGTTAAAAATGAATCTTCTAGATCTTGATGATTTGCCCCCTCTATTTTTATTGTTTCTATATCAATTTCAAGATCTTTAAATATCCTTCTTTTTAAGTATGATATTTGCCGATTAGATGCAGTGTTATTTTTGTACTCTTTAGAGGTAATATCAAATGATACATATATGACAACCTTCCCAGAGAGTGGGTTTGTTTTTACTTCACGAACGTATGGAAATTTCTTTCTAGAAAGAAATGATTTAACAATGGATAGATCTTCAGAGTCCGAGCTCACTCCATACCCTCCTTATTGTTTTGCAATATGCGGATGCTTTTGCAGGCCACTTCTCAGCGGTACTTAGAGAGCATTCGTCGATGATGAAGCTATATGATTTTATATTAATTTTATAGTTTGGCTCGTAGTCTGCAATTTCTCTGATGTTTCGAGCAGTAGTAAGTATGGTCGCCAAGCTACCTATACTGCTCGTCACAGTATTTTTTAATTTGTATGCTTCACTAGATTTCAATAGTCCATTTAATTCTTGTTTTCTTATCTCTGCATGTATTCTTCTCTTAATTTTTCCAGAGAGGAGGCTTGGTATATTTGCGTGTCCTTTTTCATCTATTCCAACTTCAGAAAGCATTTCTCTAGCTTTCCAGTATACGCTATAGTAATAGCGATTGAAGGCGCTTCTACAGAATAGCTCTGCATCGTTGCCATTATTCTCGTTAGCTAGCTGTGTAAGTGCGTCACCAACTATTTTCAACTCATAACTCCCTATCGAGCGTGTTTCTAATTACCGGTTGAAGCCGGTATCCATCTTCCATATGTTTTTCGGATCATTCCCCAATCCTTATGTCCCATCTGTTGAGCCACCCAAAGAGGATTCTTACCAGCGGACAATAGCATTGATGCAAAGGTATGTCTTGTCTGGTACGGGTTCCTGTAAGTCACGTCTGCGGCGTTGAGCGCCGGTATCCAGAGGCGCTTACGAATGATGTGATCGCCGGCCCAGGGTGTGTCTGATGAGGGGTCATGAAAGACTCGCAATGACTGACCATTGCAAGTCGCTTGGGCTTCTATAGCTTCCCGTGCCTTGGGCTGTAGTTCCACTGTTCGCAGTCCTGATACGGTCTTGGTCGTCTTTTCACGTTTCCGAACGATGGCAGTGCGGATATGGACTCTATTGTTTGGTAAGTCCACATCTTGCCAGCGAAGCGCAATCAGTTCAGATGTGCGAAGGCCTGACCAGAATGCAAACTGTATAAGGTTGCGGCACTGTCCCTCCAACTGGTTTAGTATTCGATTGATTTCATCCTGGTTGAAGGGCTGAGGTTCACGGGTTTCGGGCGAGAGGTAGCGGAATCGGTCCATTGGATTTTGTTCAATGATGCCATCATAGAAGGCGTCTTGCAGCGCTTGGCGTAGCGGGCCAAGCACATTGTTGATCCGCTTGTTCGAAATGTTTATCTCATCCAGCCAGTCATAGACATAAGAAACATTGAAATCTTCTAGCGTGATTTGGCCGAACGCCGGAATGAGATGGTAATAAATTGCACTGTTATAATCTCTGATAGTACTGTGTTGGCAACGCATCTCTGCCTTCTTGATCCATTGTTTTAGAGTTTCCTCGACAGTGACGAGAGCGCTCTTGTTCTTTGAAAATTTCAGGGCGTTCTTGCTATTGGGAAAGTGCTTTCCATAGTCGAAGTTTCCCATCGCTATCTCGAATAGAATAGCTTCTCGCTTACGAACGGCTTCCCTCACTGCCGTTTTTGTTGGTTTAATACGTAGAGACTCGCGGCAGCGAGTCCCGTTAAAGTTGAAGTCAATCACGATGCTGTTTCCGCGTGGACGGACGCCTGGGAAGTCTATACCCATTCTTTGATTTCTCCTTCAACCGGTGTGACGAAGAAATGAGTCGGCGTTTCAAAGAGATAGCAAATTATAGTCGCTCTCTTTGTATAGCCTTGCTTAGCCTTCTTTGCGCTGTGGAGCTTTTTGAAGCGGAATGCAAGCTCAGGCCTAATAGTCCAGTACCAGCTATACAAATAGTCATTCTCGTTAAAGGAGTGGAGGTATTCGTCCGATCTTTCTTCATTGATTACGTAACCAAGGCACTTTGTTCCGCCGGGAAGGCTGAACTCTTTCTTCAATCGCTCTTGTGCTAATCTATCCATTTTTATCTCTCCTCAAACGCCTGTTAGAAGCCACTTTTCTAGTGCCTGGATGTTGATAAGAACGCGACCGTTAGGCGCCTTTATCCAGTGTATCTTTTCGCGCAATACACCTTTCTTTTTCAGAGCGCGTAGAGATTCTTGGGACATGCCTGTTTCTTCAGATATTTTCTGAATCGTTTTCCAGTTCATCGGTTGATTTCCTTAAGACGTGCGAAAGCCTCCCGGTTCTTTTTCAAGAACAGGATGGGATCGGTAGTTAGGTTAAGTTTTAAAGTGTTTGGGCAGTTGCCCGAAGGGAAGATCTTAAAGTTTTCAGTCGGAGTCAGATGACTCGTAACCCGTAAACTTGTTTCCGAATCTAGCTGATAAAAATTGTTTTGTAAATAGTCTGGACCGGTCTCCAGTAAATATATTTTGGTGGTATTGGTGATCAAGGTAAAGCTGTCGCTTTGCGACATCTTCACCTTATTCCATTCTATCTTGCTCCGTGGCGGTAAAGGATTGCCACGACCGGTTCCTCCCCGCAAGCGGGGGCCCCTCCGGTCGAGTCCCTCCTTGACCTTAAGCTTGACCATCTGAGCGCTACTCGGGTTTAGTGCTCTGAGACAGGGGCGCCCGTATCGTTGAGCAGCAGGTAATCCCCGCACAGTTCAGTTTTTACCAGTTGCTCCATGCTATCGGCGAAACGAACCAGGATTTCTATCTCGTCGTTCATGGTTAGCACACCACAGACGACCCCGATGGCTTCGATTGGAGGTGCTGGCAGCGTGTCCCGATCTTCTAGGCGGATCACTTCCCTGTTAACCAATGCGAATGCCTCCTGGAGTTCAAAGCTCAGTTCCGGATTCCAGTCACCAACCGTTGTCATTTCGTATTCTTCGCCCACTTTTCTATCTCCGATTTGTTCGGTTCTTCACTGCGTACACTTATTGACACAAGTCCAAGACAGGCCGCATTCGCGCCCTGTGTCCGGAGTCCACAGGGGGCGAATGCGCTCCACCTGTGACTAATTTCCAAAGGCGAGTGCGGGTGACAATCCGCGTGCTATCAGCAAGCAGTCCGATGATGCGAGGTGCTTTCGGGTCGCCGTACACGGTAATCGCGTCTGTATCCACTTCGCCGGTTTCTGGGTCGAATGGTTGCTTGCGTTCATACAGTGACTGGATGGGTCGCAATACCCGCCGCATGATCGGCCCGCCCATGACCATAACGAATGCAGCCCACTCCGAAGCATCAGCCGCCAGCGTTGCTTGCTGGACAACCACGGGGGAAGGGGCTTCTTGTTCAGATCGGGCGAGCCTTCGAAGTTCTCGCCAGACTGTGACGCTGGGGCCGCCGATAAACTGAAACTGGCGGATATTGAAGGTACTTGCCCAGGCGTCGATTGCCCTGGCAGACTCTTTCGCATCCTGACCGTTTTTATCAACGTCCAGGTACTCGCCGTCGATGTTCTTGGCGATGTACTTTGCGACGTAGCCGGCAGCACTGCCGCGATTTGGGTCTATAGCCTTTGCGGTGAAGCGATGTTTGGCAGCGCCTTTTTCGTCCGGATTGCTGCGCAGTGCATAGTCGTGAAAAATGCCGCGCACCTCGTCGCACTTGGATGGCTCCATGAACAACAGCAGGTGCCAATGCGGTGTGCCGTCGTGGTTGGGTTCCACAACACGGATGCCATAGACATGCAGGCCATTGCGATGCAGTTTGGCGCGGATACATTGGAATAGGTTGGTCAGGTATTGGTGCGCTTGATCGGGAGTTGTGCCGTCGTATCGTGGGTTTTTCCCGCCGCGCTTTAGCCTGGCGTGCATCCGCGATGGTGTGGTGATGGTGTAAAACTCGCCGCAGTGTCCCAGGTGTTGTGCGACTAGCTCAAAGCCTTTTATTCTGGTCATCAATTCAGCCCGACGTACTGCGGGATTAGCGACGGACTTATCGTGTAGCTCCTTGAGGCTGAACTGGTCGCCAGCATCGTTCTCGATATAGGTGTTTTCCAGGTACGCAGCATTGCGCTCTTTCTGGCGTTTTCTTGCCGCCTTTGTAAAGCGGCTGGAGTAGGCCGAGCGCTGCGAACAGACCAACCCTATATCTCTAGCGATTGATTCGATGGTGCGCCGCTGTAGCCCCAGCACTTTACGCATCCACCACCGTTCGCTGCACATGCGCTTGATGCAGGGGTAAAGATCGCCCTGGAAGTCTTTCGGGCTTGGGGCTGTCAGCTTGTATTGCTGTACGAGGTTGCTGGTCCAGTCGAATGCCGCCGCTGAATAGCGGTTGTGTTCAGCCACAGTCGTGCACTCCTGTGCCCGCCTGCGGCAGAATCGCTTAATGTCGTCCAATTCGGCAGAGAGGTTCAGGTCTTGGATGGACAGACGGCTGTCGATACCGAGCAGACTGCGGTTAGCTTCGACGTAACTGCTTTCCTGAACAGCAAGGAGATAGCCACCGGCCAGCTCTGGCACCAGGGCTTCATGCTTGAGAAAGATGCGCTTGCGGAAGTCGTGGCACTCGTGGGTGCCATAGTCACGGAGCAGGTCACAGGCCGCATCAGCGGAATGCTGTGACGAAGTTGTGACGAGATTGTGCCAAACCGGGGACCGGTGTGGACCATTGGAGACTAGTTGGGAATTCTGGGGAGGGGGACTACAGGCCGCATGGTTGCTGGCCTGTAGTGGTCTGGAGCGGTCTAGGCCGTTCCTGCATTTGGTGGAGGTGGCGGGTTTCGAACCCGCGTCCGCCAATCCTCTGCCTTAAGATCTACATGCTTAGGCATCTCAATTAAATTAACCCGTCGCGACCCGAGAGCCAGGGTGCTGTGGGCGAGCCTCTTTAGTTTTAACCGTTCAGCTTGAGACAAAGCATCCAGGCGATTCTGTCTCCAATGACACCGCAAAACCTCTGAGTTACAGACACCTTAGAGAGCGGCGCTAGCGGCCTTAAGCTGCTAGAGCGTAGTTATCGTCGTTAGCAACTATAACTGTGTAGTGACGGATTTACGAGATTCACTACAAACTCGACATGCACCCAAGGGTTCGTAATCAGCGTCGAAGCCAAGTCACCCCCGTAGATGCGGCCAGTATACGGTTTTTCTAGCAGGAGTGGTATCTTTTTGCAGCCCGCAAAACGCAGCGTTTTTAACAGGCTGTAAAAAGAGGGGGAGGCTAGTGTGTAGCCAGTGCGCGCTGTTTCTCGCGTTCGCCTTCACGGTCTTTTTCGGTAGCGCGTTTGTCGTGCAGTTTCTTGCCTTTTACGAGGGCAATTTCGCATTTGACCCGGCCGCCTTTCCAGTACATGGCCAGCGCCACGCAGGTGTGGCCCTTGGCCTGGGTTGCGACTTCCAGCTTGTCGATCTGACGACGGTGCAGCAGCAGTTTGCGATCGCGCCTGGGGTCTGCAACCACATGGGTGCAAGCGCTGAGCAGTGGAGTGAAGTGAGCGCCCACGAGCCATGCCTCATCGTTTTTGAGGATGACGTAGGAGTCGACCAGTTGTGCGCGGCCCTCGCGCAAGCTCTTAACTTCCCAACCGGTGAGGGCGACACCTGCTTCGAATTTTTCTTCGATGCTGTATTCGTGCCGTGCCTTCTTGTTGAGACAGATTGTCGAGCTGGTGTTCTTGGATTTCTTGGTTGCCATGGTGGGCGATTATATCGATGCACTGTCGAGCTGGAAAGCAGGACCTTGAGTTTCGCGGCTGACAAATGCAAAAAAACAGCCCAGGTGGGGTAAAACGGTTGCCTGAATCCGGCAAAATAGGAAGAATGCCCCGTTTTGCGTTGTGAAGTTCGAGTGCCGGCACCGCTCAGGTGTTGCATTTATAGGTATCTGCATTCGCAGACAGCGCGATTTGATAGCTTTGATAGAGGCAAATATGCAGGAACGGCAGTCGATACATGGTACCTGGGCCAACCGCTGGATCTTTATTCTGGCAGCGACCGGCTCGGCCGTCGGTCTGGGCAATATCTGGAAATTCCCCTACATCACCGGAGAGAATGGTGGTGGTGCCTTTGTACTGGTCTATCTGGTCTGCATCCTGCTGGTCGGCGTGCCCATCATGATGGGCGAAGCGCTGATCGGGCGGCGTGCGCGCACTAACCCCGTCAATGCCATGAAGATCACCGCCAGCGAGTCGGGTCTTTCAACCGGTTGGCAGGCCATCGGCTGGATGGCGGCACTGGCGGGTTTCCTGATCTTCAGTTTCTACTCGGTGGTGGCCGGCTGGGTGCTGAACTATATCGCTGGCATGGTGCGCGGTGACTATATCGATATGGGGCGGGATCAGGCCGCAGCCCAGTTCGAACTGCTGCTGGCAGATCCCAAATTGATGCTGGTCTGGCATTCGGTATTTGTTGTGCTGGTGATGCTGGTCGTGGTCGGTGGCGTTAACAAGGGGATTGAGCGCGCTACCCGTATCATGATGCCGGCGCTTTTTGCCTTGCTGGCGCTACTGCTGGGCTACTCCTTTACGACCGGGCATTTCACTGAGGGTCTGGAGTTTCTGTTCCATTTTGCGCCTGAAGATCTGACCTGGGACAGCGTGCTGGTGGCTCTGGGGCACTCCTTCTTCACGCTGTCCCTGGGGATGGGGGCCATTTTGGCCTACGGCTCCTATATGCCCAAGAATGCGTCTATTGGCGGCACCGTTATGACAATTGCCTTTCTGGATACTCTGGTTGCGCTGGCGGCGGGCATGGCGATTTTCCCTATCGTATTCGCCAACGAGCTGGATCCCGGCGCGGGCCCAGGGTTGATGTTTATCACCCTGCCGGTGGCCTTTGGTCAGATGCCAGGCGGTCAGCTGTTTGGCTTCCTGTTCTTCCTGCTGGTGGGTGTTGCCGCCTGGACATCGGCGATTTCGCTGATGGAGCCGGCAACGGCCTGGCTGGTTGAGCGGCTCAAGCTGGAGCGCCTGCCGGCCTGTCTTATTCTGGGTGCTGCGGGCTGGGCCATGGGGATTCTGAGTCTGGGGTCCTTCAACGTGCTGGCGGACTTCAAGCTCCTGGGGATGACCACCTTCGATTTTCTCGATTTCGTGACGGCCAATATCATGTTGCCGCTCGGCGGGCTCTTCCTGGCGATCTATGTAGGCTGGTTTATGCAGCGCACGGCAATCATGGATGAGCTGGCGATGAAAAAGCCACTGCACTTTATTTTGTGGTACGGCGCGGTGCGATTCGTGGCGCCGGTTGCGGTGGCGATAATATTCGCGCTTAATCTGTATCAAAAATTGGCCTGAAGGACGCTTATCCGATGACCCGTGTCGAGCGCAGCGCCCTGGTGCTGCATACAGCCGAGGAAATGTTTGACCTCATCAATGATGTCGATGCCTACCCGCAGTTTCTGCCCTGGTGTGCGTCCACGGAGCTGATCAGGTCATCGGAAGATGAGTTGGTGGCAACGCTGCACCTAGCCAAGGCTGGGCTGAAGTACAGCTTCACGACCCGCAATAGACTCGATAGGCCGGGGAGGATGATCATCGAACTGGTGCAAGGGCCTTTTGCATCACTTAGCGGTGTCTGGACCTTCACGCCGCTCAGTGATGAAGCCTGCAAGGTGCATCTTGATTTGAGCTTTGATTTTGCCGGCAAGTTGACCGGAATGGCGATGTCCAAGGTGTTCAGCCAGGTGGCAACGACGCTGGTGGATGCCTTTGTGACACGAGCCGACAAGGTATACGGCTAAGTTAATTCAAGGACCTAATACAGATGATTACAGTTGAAGTTGCCTTTGCGCTGCCCAACGAACAGAAAATCATATCGCTGCAAGTGGAAAGTGACTGTACGGCGCATGATGCGGTGATCAAATCTGGCATAGTGGGGTTGTTTCCGCAGATCGATCCCGATCAGGCGCCCATGGGTGTTTTCGGCAAGGCGATTCGAAATCCCCGGGAATATGTGATGCGTGATGGTGATCGGGTCGAAATTTATCGACCGCTGATCGCAGACCCCAAGGAAGCGCGTGCCAAGCGGGCCGCCAAGATGAAGGCGCAAAAGGGCTCCGGTCAGGATTAAGCCTGAAGCGGGTCTTTAAAAAACGGAAAGGAGCAGGTGGGAGCTCGGCAGCGACGGATGCGCTGCCGTAAACAGGTCGTTACTGAGTGGCGACGGGGCGGTAGTCACCGCTGATGCGGCTCAGCTGATCGCCGCTGAAGTACAGGGATACACCTTCCTGGGTTCGGGCTTCTCCGCCCTTTTCCATGCTGTAGATGTAGTCCCAGCGATCTGGGCTGAAGGTATCGGTGATCAGTGGCGTGCCCATCACAAAGCGGACCTGATTTCGGGTCATGCCGGGCTTAAGCTGATTGACCATTTCCTGTGAAACGACGTTGCCCTGCGGGATATCAATCTTGTGGACGCCGGGGAACTCGGCACAGCCGGTGATCAAAACGCTGGCGGTGATGCCGATAAGAAACTTCCGTATCTGCATTAAACTTCCACTATGGTGCATAAACAAAGATAATGAAGTCTAACATCCAAAATCGCGAACAGCATAGAGAAAGATTATGGCGCTTGAAAATCAGGAACTGCGTAAAGCAGGACTGAAAGTCACCCTGCCCAGGGTCAAGATCTACCAGATTCTGGAGCGTGCCGGTGAAGGAGATCACTTTAGCGCTGAAGATATATACAAGTTGTTGATTGAACAGGGAGAAGACGTCGGCCTGGCAACGGTTTACCGGGTGTTGACGCAGTTTGAAACGGCAGGTCTTGTGTCGCGCCATCACTTCGAAGGCGGGCATTCAGTGTTCGAGTTGGCCAGTGATCAGCAGCACGATCATGTGGTCTGTGTACGTTGTGGCAAGGTGCGGGAATTTACCGATCCTGAGCTGGTGCGGCGCCAGAATGCGATTGCAGAAGATCTGGGCTTTCGCCTGACCGACCGCACATTGTATCTGTATGGCCTGTGCAAGGATGGTTGCGAAAAGCGCTAAGCGCTTTTTACAGGACATGAGTTACACACAGGAAAGCCGGTGAAAACCGGCTTTCTTGCGTTTGAAAAGCTGTTAAGCCAGTGCAGGTATTATCCGAAACCCAGCATTTCCCGGGCATGGGCGACGGAGCGCTCGGTGATGTCGATACCGCCCAGCATGCGGGCCACTTCCTGCACGCGATCGTTGCTGTCCAGGTTGCGAATGCGGGTGTGGGTATGCACATCGCCGGCAATTTTGCTGACGAAGAGGTGCTGGTGTCCCTGGGAGGCGACCTGTGGCTGGTGGGTTACGCAAAGGATCTGGGCGCGTTCGCCGAGCTCGCGCAGCATGCGGCCGACGACTTCGGCGATGGCGCCGCCTATGCCGACATCGACTTCGTCGAATATCAGTGTGGGGGTGGCGGATGTCTGTGCGGTAATGACCTGGATCGCCAGGCTGATACGGGACAGCTCGCCGCCTGATGCGACCTTGCCCAGTGGGCGTGCGGGCTGACCACGGTTGGCGCTGATCAGGAATTCCACCTCTTCCATCCCATAGGCGCCCTGGCGCTCCGGCGGCAATGGACTGAGGCTGACTTCAAAGCGGGCGTCATTCATGCCTAGCTCGTGCAGTTGTGCATCCACGGCCTTGCCGAGCAGTCGTGCCGCTTTTTGTCGGCCGCGACTTAGCCGCGCCGCGGCCTTGCTGTAGGATTCCCGCGCTGCGGTGACCGCCTGGGAAAGCAGATCGAGCTCTTCATCGGAGCGGCTCAGGGAGTTGAGCTCCTGCTGCAGTTCGCCGTGAAAACTCACCAGCGTTTCGGGCTTGATGCGGTGCTTGCGTGCTATGTCATAGATGCTGGAGAGGCGCTCTTCGACATCCTTCTGGCGCTGCGGGTTTACCTCAACCCGATCCAGATAGTGGCGAATCTCCTGGCTGGCTTCCTCTATCTGTATCTGCGCGCTGCCGAGCATCTCGGCGGCCTGCTGCAGGGCTGGCGACTGAACGTCGAGAGAGTGCAGCAGCTGTTCGCAGTGTGCCAGCAGGCTCAGGCAGTTGGCCTGTTCGGCGTCGGCGGTGAGCTCCAGCAGCTGGTGACCGGTGTGCAGAATATCATCGGCATTGGTCAGGGTTTTCTGCTCTTCTTCCAGTGCGCTGAGTTCATCGTCCTGCAGCCCAAGCTGATCCAGTTCGTCTGTCTGGTAGCTGAGTAGCTGGATGCGGGCGGCCTGTTCCGCGCTTTGTTCTGTGAGGCTGCTTAGTTCCTGATCCAGCCGGCGCCAGCGCAGGTAGGAGTCACGTACCTGGTTGGCCTGTTTGCTCTGGCCTGCGTGTTCATCCAGCAGAATCCGGTGGTAGTCGCGCTTGAGCAGGCGCTGGTGCTCATGCTGGCCGTGGATATCCACCAGGTGACTCGCCAGAGTGCGAATGGCCGTGACCGGACAGGGCTGGCCGTTGATATAGGAACGCGAGCGCCCTTCGCGGGTGATTACCCGACGCAGGATGCAATCGCCTGCCTGGTCGAGATCTTGCTCCTGCAACCAGGCGGTGGCATCGGGAAGACCGCTGATATTAAAACTGGCGACAATCTCGGCGCGCTCGGCGCCCGTGCGTACCACGCCTGTTTCGGCGCGATCGCCCAGGGCAAGGGCGAGGGCATCGAGCATAATGGACTTGCCGGCCCCGGTTTCACCGCTGACAACGGTCATGCCGGCGGCAAGTTCCAGGTCCAGGCTTTCGACAATGGCAAAGTTGCGGATCGTCAGCTGACTGAGCATGATGGTATTTACCTGTGTTTTCATACAGTACTTTTACTGTATAGGTCATTTCCATGGCCGTTGCAATCATCGCCGCGCCGCGCAGCAAATTTTTTCGGTGCTAACGGTTGAATCACCGGTGAATAACCCCATATACAGCAGCAGTAATGTTTTCAAACATCTTTGCGTTGAGGTGGGTAGCAGGAATGGCAGAGCAAGAGAAAAATCCGGCGGATGAAATCCTGGAATCACCGGTAGCTGAAGAACAGAAGACAGACGCAGACGCTGCAACAGCAGATGCCGCAGAGCTGCCTGATGCTCAAACCCTGGCTCAGGAACTCGAGACTGTCACCACTGAAATGGATGAGTTGCGCGATCAGTTGCTGCGCACCCAGGCCGACTTCATGAATGTTCGTCGTCGTGCCGAGCAGGACGTGGAAAAAGCGCACAAGTTTGGTGTCGAGAAGTTCGCCAACGAAATGCTGCCGGTGCTGGATAGCCTGGAGCGTGCGGTTGAAAATTTCGACAAGGAAGATGCTGCGACCCAGGCCATTCGTGAAGGTGTCGAGCTGACGCTGGGCATGCTGGTGTCGGGTCTGAACAAGTTCAAAGTCGAGTCTGTCGAGGCGCAGGGTGCGCCCTTCGATCCGGCCCTGCATCAGGCCATGTCGCTGGTGGATGCGCCTGATACGGCGCCCAACACCGTGGTCGCGGTGGTGCAGAAGGGCTACACCCTCAACGGTCGTTTGTTGCGCCCGGCGATGGTCATGGTTTCGAAAAGTTAAGCAGAGACTTTAGGGGCTGGCGCTTGAAACGGCGATATTCGGCCCTATATAGAACTGCAAGCAAGTTAATCGGATTTCGTGCCTTGCAACACAGGCACTGCAGAACTGGAGCAAAGAGACATGGGTAAAATTATTGGTATCGACCTGGGAACCACCAACTCCTGTGTGGCGATCCTGGATGGCGACAAGACTCGTGTGCTGGAAAACGCCGAAGGCGACCGCACCACGCCGTCCATCATTGCCTACAGCGACGATGGCGAAATCCTGGTAGGGCAGCCGGCCAAGCGTCAGGCTGTAACCAACCCGACCAATACCCTGTTTGCCATCAAACGCCTGATCGGCCGTCGTTTTAAAGATGATGTCGTCCAGAAAGACATCAAGATGGTGCCGTATTCCATTGTTGAAGCCGACAATGGCGACGCCTGGGTTGAAGTTAAAGGCAAGAAGATGGCTGCACCCCAGGTGTCTGCCGAAATCCTGAAAAAAATGAAGAAGACCGCCGAAGACTACCTGGGTGAAGCGGTAACTGAAGCCGTTATCACAGTGCCGGCCTACTTCAACGATGCTCAGCGTCAGGCGACCAAGGATGCTGGCCGTATCGCCGGTCTGGACGTCAAGCGCATCATCAACGAGCCGACAGCCGCTGCACTGGCCTACGGTCTGGACAAGGGCAAGGGTGACCGCACCATCGCCGTATACGACCTGGGTGGTGGTACCTTCGACGTATCCATCATTGAAATCGCCGATGTTGATGGTGAGCACCAGTTCGAAGTACTGGCTACCAACGGTGATACATTCCTCGGTGGCGAAGATTTCGACCTTAAGCTGATCAACTACCTGGCGGCTGAGTTCAAGAAAGAGTCCGGCATCGATCTGCACCACGATCCGCTGGCACTGCAGCGTTTGAAAGAAGCCGCCGAGAAGGCCAAGGTTGAACTGTCCTCTGCCCAGCAGACCGACGTCAACCTGCCGTACATCACCGCCGATGCTACAGGTCCTAAGCACCTTAACGTCAAGGTGACCCGCTCCAAGCTGGAATCCCTGGTTGAAGATCTGGTCAAGCGCACTCTGGATCCATGCCGTATTGCCCTGAAAGATGCCGACCTGAGCGCATCTGCTATCGACGAAATCATCCTGGTGGGCGGTCAGACCCGCATGCCTATGGTGCAGAAGTCCGTTGCCGAGTTCTTCGGCAAGGAACCGCGCAAGGATGTTAACCCCGATGAAGCTGTTGCCATTGGTGCTGCTATTCAGGGCGCCGTACTGTCTGGCGATGTTAAAGACGTACTGCTGCTGGACGTAACGCCGCTGACCCTGGGTATTGAAACCATGGGTGGTGTAGCTACAGGTCTGATCGAGAAGAACACCACTATCCCGACCAAGAAGTCGCAGGTGTTCTCTACCGCTGACGACAACCAGAACGCTGTCACCATTCACGTGGTGCAGGGTGAGCGCAAGCAGGCGGCGCAGAACAAGTCGCTGGGCCGTTTCGACCTGGCAGATATCCCGATGGCGCCGCGTGGCGTGCCGCAGATCGAAGTCACCTTCGACCTTGATGCCAACGGTATCCTGAACGTGTCCGCCAAGGACAAGGCCACCGGCAAGCAGCAGTCCATCGTGATCAAGTCTTCTTCCGGCCTGTCGGATGACGAAATCGATCAGATGGTAGCGGACGCTGAGTCCCACGCTGATGAAGACCGCAAGTTCGAAGAGCTGGCTCAGGCTCGTAACCAGGGCGACGCCATGGTTCACTCGGCGCGCAAAACGCTGACCGAAGCCGGCGACAAGGCAACTGCAGAAGAGAAAGAGCAGATCGAGAAAGCCATTTCCGAACTGGAAGAAGCCCTCAAGGGTGACAGCAAGGAAGGTATCGATACCAAGGTTGCTACCCTGACCGAAGCTATCTCCGGTGTGGCACAGAAGATGTATGCCGATGCCGCAGCAGAAGCTCAAGGCGAGCAGGCAGGTGAAGAAGCGTCCGGCAAGCCCGGCGAAGATGCTGTCGATGCAGAGTTTGAAGAGGTCAAAGACGACAAGAAGTAAGTCGTTGAGTAGCTTCGCAATACTCTGAAATGTGGCAGCGCGGGCAATAGCCCGCGTTGTCGTGTCCGGCTCCCGGTGGAGCCAACCGCTGCAACATGACAGACCCGCTTATGTCCAAACGAGATTATTACGAAGTGTTGGGCGTGTCGCGAGACACGGCCGACCGCGATATCAAGAAAGCCTACCGGCGCATGGCGATGAAGTTTCACCCGGACCGTAATCCGGGTGATGCTGAATCTGAAGACAAGTTCAAGGAGGTCAACGAGGCCTACGAAGTACTGTCCGATGCGCAGAAAAAGGCCGCCTACGACCAGTATGGCCATGCCGGTGTCGAGCAGGGCGCCGGAGGCCAGGGTGGTTTTGACGGCGGCTTCTCCGATATTTTCGGCGATGTCTTCGGCGACATTTTTGGTGGTGGCGCTGGTGGTGGCCGTCGTCGCAGTTCCGTGCAGCGTGGTGCAGATCTGCGTTACAACCTGGATCTGAGCCTCGAAGATGCTGTGCGCGGTGTCGAGAAATCGATTCGTGTACCTACGCTGGTCGGCTGCGATCCTTGTAATGGTTCCGGCGCCAAGCCCGGCACCAGTGCCAAGGTCTGTGGTACCTGTGGCGGTAATGGCCAGGTGCGCATGCAGCAGGGCTTCTTCTCGGTCCAGCAGACTTGCCCGACCTGTCGTGGCGAGGGCAAGGTGATTTCCGAGCCCTGCGGCAGCTGCCGTGGTCAGGGTCGGGTTGAGCAGGTTAAGACGCTGTCGGTGAAGATTCCGCCAGGTGTGGATACCGGCGATCGTATTCGCCTTTCCGGTGAAGGTGAGGCGGGCAGTCACGGCGGCCCGGCCGGGGATCTGTATGTGCAGGTTAACGTTCGCCAGCATCCGATCTTCGAGCGCGACGGGCGCGATCTATACTGCGAGATACCGATCAGCTTCGTGGATGCGGCGCTCGGCGGCGAACTCGAAGTGCCGACCCTGAACGGTCGGGTCAAGCTGCGGGTTCCTGCTGAAACGCAAACCGGCAAGCTGTTCCGTCTGCGGGGCAAGGGCGTAACCCCTGTGCGCGGTGGTCCTGTGGGTGACCTGCTGGTGCGTGTGGTGCTGGAGACGCCGGTGAGCCTTACCAGTCGTCAGAAGGAGTTGCTGAAGGATTTCCAGAAGGATACCGAAGGCGGCAAGAAGCACAGCCCGAAAAAAAATTCGTTCTTTGATTCTGTTAAGCAGTTTTTCGAAGATATGACCTGATCAAACCGGGTGCCTGACAGGTACCCGTGTTTCGCATCCAAGGGGGAGCTATGAACTCTGTAGCCATAGAACCCGCCGCGCTCTGGGCCCAGCTTCAGCAGGAAGCCAGGCTTGAGATAGAGCGTGAGCCCTTTCTGGCAAGTTTCTATCATGCCGCCATTATCAGTCACAAGGACCTGTCCTCGGCGCTGTCGTTTCTGCTGGCCTCAAAGCTTGCCGACGAAGTTATGTCGGCGGTTTCGCTGCGCGAAATGATCGAGCAGGCCTATGCCGACGATCCGGGCATTATCCACTGTGCCTGCCTTGATCTGATGGCCGTAAAAACCCGTGACCCGGCGGTCGACAGTCTCTGTACCGTATTGCTGTATCTAAAGGGCTTTTCTGCGCTGCAAACCCATCGTGTATCCCACAATCTCTGGAAACAGGGACGTCGTGCCCTGGCGCTTTATTTCCAGAGTCGTGTGAGTTCGGTGATGCAGGTGGATATTCACCCGGCGGCGCGTATTGGTCACGGCGTTATGTTCGATCACGCCACCGGTATTGTTATCGGTGAGACCAGTGTGATTGAGAACGATGTCTCGATCCTGCAGAACGTGACCCTTGGCGGTACCGGCAAGGACAGTGGCGACCGTCACCCCAAGATTCGCGAAGGTGTGTTGATCGCCGCGGGCGCCAAGATCTTCGGCAATATCGAAGTCGGTGCCGGCGCCAAGGTTGGTGGCGGCAGTGTGGTGCTGGAAAATGTGCCACCCCACACCACTGTGGTGGGTGTGCCGGCCCGGGTGGTGGGTCATCCTGGCTGTGACAAGCCGGCGCTGGACATGAACCAGTCTTTTCCCAAGGACGGTTGCTAGTAGCCAGACAGGCTGCCAGGCCGCGAGTGGCGCAGTGCTGTCACAGCTCAGCCTCCCTTTTTCGACGATGGATTCTGTAAACATGATTCGAGTAGCAGTTACCGGTGCAGCCGGGCGTATGGGCAAGACCAATATTGAGGCGCTGCATCTGGCAGAAGGCGTCGAGCTGAGTGCCGCCATTGTTGAGCCAGGCAGTTCGCTGCTGGGCGCCGACGCGGGTGAGCTGGCCGGTGTCGGGCGTCTGGGCGTTGCGCTTGTGGGCGATATCAACGATGTGCTGGATGACTTCGATGTACTGATCGACTTCACCACGCCGGCGACCACTATGGATAACGTTGCTATCTGTGCCCAGCACGGCAAGAAAATCGTTATCGGTACCACGGGCCTGGACGAGGAACAAAAAGGCGAGCTGGAAGTGCGTGCCACCCAGATCGCCATTCTGTTTGCACCCAACATGAGCGTTGGTGTGAATGTCTGCTTCAAGATTTTGGATCTGGTCGCCAAAACCCTGGGCGATGACTACGATATCGAAGTCATCGAAACTCACCACCGCCATAAAGTAGATGCGCCTTCAGGCACTGCGTTGCGTCTGGGTGAGGTCGTGGCCAATGCGTTGGGGCGGGATCTGAAGGAATGTGCAGTCTATGGCCGTGAAGGTCAGACGGGGGCACGTTCACGCAAGGAAATTGGTTTCGAGACCATTCGTGCCGGCGATGTGGTGGGTGATCATACGGTTCTGTTCGCTACCGAAGGCGAGCGCATCGAGATTACCCACAAGGCCAGCAGTCGCATGACCTTTGCCAAGGGCGCTGTACGGGCTTCCCTGTGGCTGGGTCAGCGTGAACCGGGCCTGTACGACATGCAGGACGTGCTGGATCTGCGCTAAGATCGGTGGTGAACATTGAGTAAAAGGGAGCCCTGAGGCTCCCTTTTCACTTTTAGGCGTCTGGATTCAAGTGACATTGTCGTTCTTGCGGGGCTGGGGAAAGAGGTGCCCGCAGGCAAGGAGGAGCTGTATGTACAAGCTGTGTTTCTATGTACCGGATGAAAATCTGCAGAGCGTAAAGCAGGCGCTGTTTGATGCCGGTGTGGGTCGCATTGGTGATTACGACAGCTGCTGTTGGCAAACCCTGGGTACGGGGCAGTTCCGGCCTCTTGCAGGCAGTGATCCGCATATTGGCCGTCAGGGTGAGCTGGAGCAGCTCAGTGAATGGAAGGTGGAAATGGTGTGTGACGACAGTTTGATTCGTCTTGCCGTGACCACCCTGAAGCTGGCACACCCCTATGAGGAAGTGGCGTTCGATGCCTGGCGCCTGGAGTCTTTTGACGATTGACAACGAAGCGGCAGGTTTTTTTGGCTGCTTATTGATCTGGATCAATAACACAGCAGGTAGCGTTCGACAGTCTGGCTGATGCCCTGCTACAAGGGCGTTTGTTCTTGTAACCGTTCGCTTTTTGGTTTTCTGCGCTGGCTGTTTGAGATAGCCGCTGGGGCCTGCCCGGATTTTACTGTGACGCGCAGCAACGGTTATATCCCCGCGTTATTTCACCTATTTACTGCTGGTCCAAACATGTCTTTTCGTACTGACGCTACCCTGATGCCCCGCTATCTGACTGTGGGCGTGATCGGTGCTGTTCTGCTCCTTTTGTTGGTGGTTCTGAGCGATCTGATGGGTAGCAATTATCTGGATAGCCGCGGCGCGCTCGATCTGGCGGCGGCGGTGATCTTGCTGGTGTCGCTGTTTTATGGCCGCTGGAACAAGGCACTGTTTGCACGCTACCAGCATGACATCAATAGGCGTGAGCTGGAGTTGACCCGCAACGCTCAGGCGCTGCAGGTTGCGGCACGGGTATTCGACGCTTCGCGGGAGGGCATTATCGTTTCTGATGCGAACAACAGGATTCAGGCGGTCAATAGCGCTTACTGCGAGATCACCGGCTACAGTGCCGAGGATGCCATAGGCCGCAATCCGTCCTTTATGTCGTCGGGGCGGCACGACGCGGGCTTTTATCGCCAGTTGTGGCACGAGCTTGAGCAGCAGGATTGCTGGCAGGGGGAGGTGTGGAACCGGCGCAAAAACGGCGAGCTGTACCCCGAGTGGTTATCCATCAACGTGCACCGCAATGCTGAGCATCAGATCGAAAACTATATTGCCACCTTCCGTGATATTTCCGAGCGCAAGCGAGCCCAGGAACGGCTGAGCTATCTGGCCAGCTACGATAGGCTGACCGACTTGCCTAACCAGCACTTGTTTGCGGAGCAGGTCAGTCAGGCCATCGTACAGTCGGGGGGCTTTGGGGAGCTTGTGTTTGCGGTTCTGTTGATCGATCTGGATCGCTTTCGCAATATCAATGACTCGCTGGGGCGCGAAATAGGCGATCGGGTCTTGCAGGGCGTCGCCGGTCGTCTGGTCGAGCTGATGCCGCAGGGTGGCATCTTGTGTCGCCAGGGTGGGGATGAGTTTGCCGTGCTGCTACCGGATGAGCCCTCGTTGCTCAGAGTCGGAGCGCTGGTTCAGACGCTGCTGACGCAGATCGCACAGCCGGTAACGCAGCAGGGGCAGGAGTTGATAGTGACCCCCAGTATCGGTGTGGCAGTTTATCCACAGGATGGTAATGACTATTCAACGCTGCTGCGCAATGCCGATGCCGCGCTCAGCTTCGCCAAGGCACAAGGGCGCAATCAATATCAGTTTTTCATGCCGGCGCTGAATCGTCGTGTATCGAAGCGGTTGCAGACTGAAAATGCCCTGCGTCAGGCGCTGAGCCGTAATGAATTGCGCCTGGTGTATCAGCCGCAATACTCTCTGTCCAGTGGTGGACTGTCGGGTTCTGAAGCCCTGCTGCGCTGGCATTCTGCCGTGCTTGGGCCTATAGGGCCAGCAGACTTTATTCCGCTGGCCGAGGAAACGGGTTTGATAGGTCCGATCGGTGACTGGGTACTACGCAGCGCCTGTGAGCAAGGCGCGCAGTGGCTCGCCCAGGGCATTGCAATGCCGCTGGCGGTGAATGTGTCGGCCTGCCAGTTTCGGCCAGAGCTGCCTGCCAAGGTGGCTCATGCGCTGCAGGACTCCGGCTTTGAGGCGCATCTGCTGGTGATTGAAGTGACCGAGACCGCGCTAATGCAGGATCTTGATCAAACGACGCAGCTGTTGCTGCAACTCAAGAAACTGGGGGTCACTGTGGCGCTGGATGATTTCGGCACCGGTCATTCAAGCTTGGCATACCTGAAGCGCTTCCCGCTCGACAAACTGAAGATTGACCGCTCATTTGTCAGTGGTCTGCCGGAGGATGCGGATGATAGTGTCATCATCAAGGCGATGCTGGATGTGGCCCGGCATATGGGGTTGAGTGTGGTGGCTGAGGGGATCGAGACGCTGCAGCAGCAGGACTTTCTGGCATCCCTTGGCTGTGAGACCGGACAGGGATACCTGTATGCCAAGCCGCTGAGTACGCGGCAGATGACGGCGCGCCTGGCGGCAGCAGCCATGTATGAACCTCAGCCAGAATTGCGACAGGCGTAATGCTTGTCGGTGTTTTTGGTTACTGCGTCTGGCGCTCGCCCTGCTGCAGTCGTTCACGTACCTGATCTTCGCTTTGCTGTATCTTTTCCCTGATATGCTCCTTGCGCATCAGGGTCTGCTCGGTTTTCAGGGCCACGGCAGCATCGCAGCTTTTCATGCTCACTGCGCCTATCGCAATGATTGCCAGTACCATCATCAGCCGCAGCATTCTTGTCTGCCCTGTTATTGTCTGAGTGCTCGAAACCCGCTCGCGCCGGTCGCGCCAAGTCCTGAATATTAGCAGTCTGTCGGGTTTTTCCGCGGTAGATAGTCTTAGATCGGCATGGGACAGAGGGCGACCGGCAGTAATTTCAGAAGGCGTTGGCCTGGATAAAGCCGTGTATGCCGGTGAGGACGATCTGGGACGCCATCGCTGCCAGAATCAGGCCGGTGACCTTGCTGAGAATATTCAGCCCGGTGCGGCCCAAAAGGCGTTCCATGGCGGTGGCCATGTGCAGAAAGCCCAGCAGGCAGCCCAGAGCCGCCATCATGCCGGCGATGCCAAAGATCATGTTCAGCCCCTCTAACTCTGCGCCGTACACCAGAATAGCGCCTATGGTGGCGGGCCCTACGATGGTGGGCATCGCCAGTGGCACTACGGCGATATCGTCACGCTGCTCGTGGGGGAGTTCGGCATTGACGCGCACGCCATCGCGCACCAGGCTCACGCCGGACAAAAACAGCAGTACACCGGCGCCTACACGGAATGAATCCAGTGTGATGCCCAGGGCATCAAACATGGGGCTGCCGAAGAAAAACAGCATCAGGCAGATAAAGAAGGCTGCGAGAACCGCACGGTTGGCAATGGAGCGGCGCTCGGCGCGGCTGTCGTTGCGGGTCAGTGACAGAAACATCGAGACCACAAAAAAAGGTGCGAACAGGAACAGAAACTTGATCCAGGTGGTAACCAACAGGCTCATTGCTACAGGGCTCAAAAAGTTGGGAGGGGGCGCATCTTATCACGCTATACGGGTATACCTGTATCTATTGCAGGCGTAGCGGATCAGTATTACTGATGCCGCTGCAAAATAATTAACTGTCATTCATACCCCTGCGCGTTATCCTGCCCGATTTTATCGTCGCCTGTTTTCGCGGCGCCTTTATTGGATATCGCTGTCATGTCGTCCCGTATCACGCCCATTCTCTGTCTGACACTGGCCATGCTGCTGTGGGCCAGTGCCTTTATCGCCCTCAAGCTGGCGTTCCGCCATTACGATCCCATGGTGGTGCTGGCGGGGCGCATGCTGGTGGCATCATGCTGCTTTTTTTGGGTGCTGCGACGGTTGGGGCCTGTGAGCTACAGTGCCGGCGACTGGAAACTTATCGGCCTGCTGATGCTGGCCGAGCCCTGCCTTTATTTCCTGTTCGAGGCCAGCGCGCTGCAGTACACCAGCGCGGCCCAGGCCGGCATGATCACCGCGTTATTGCCGTTGCTGGTTGCCCTGGGTGCCTGGTTCTTCTTGCGTGAGCGCTTGCGATTGCAAGCCTGGATGGGTTTTGCCCTGGCGGTCGCAGGCGCGCTCTGGCTGAGTTTTGCCGCTCAGGTATCGGATGTGGCGCCTAATCCGTTACTGGGCAACTTCCTCGAGTTCTGCGCCATGTTGTGCGCCATGGTCTATACCCTATGTCTTAAACGGCTGTCATCACGCTATTCACCCTGGCTGCTGACGGCGCTGCAGTCGTTTTGTGGCACGCTGTTCTTTGTGCCAGCGCTGGCGGTGCCAGGGGTGGAAATGCCGACCGTCTGGGTAACGGAGGCGGTACTGGCCATCCTGTATCTGGGGCTGGTGGTGAATATTTTTGCCTACGGACTCTTCAATCTCGGCGTGTCCTGGATTCCGGCCAGCCAGGCGTCGGCGTACATCAACCTGATTCCGGTGTTTACCGTTATCCTGGCCTATGTGCTGTTGCGCGAAACCCTGAATGTTCAGCAACTGGCTGCTGCGGCGCTGATTATTGGCGGTGTGGTGTTGAGTCAGTGGCCCGAGTCGCGGTCGGCGACCCAGGCGGTGGCGGGCTGAAGGCAGAGTGACAGTGCGCAGGCTTACTCGATTTCGATCAGTATCTCGCCCGGTGTAATGCGATCACCCTTGGCAACATTTACGGCCTTGATGGTTCCGGCAATTGGCGCCTGCACCTCGGTCTCCATTTTCATGGCTTCGGTTACCAGAATAGCCTGACCTGCCGTCACGGTATCGCCTACGCTGACCAGTACATCAACGATGTTACCCGGCATGGCAGTGGTGACATGGCCGGGGCTCGTCGCCTTGGCACGGTCGCTGGCAGCGCCTGCCACGTAAAGGTTAAGGGGTTCAAACACCACTTCCTCGGGCATGCCATCCAGCGTCATGAATATGTGTCGCTTGCCTGAGTCCAGAGTGCCGACACCGGTCACGGCGATCTCATAGGTTTCGCCGTGCAGGTCAATCTTGAATTCGGTAGGAACGCCCTCACCACTCGCACGGCTCTTGCTCTCGATGCCTTGGAGTACTTCGGGCTTGAGCGTGCCGTCGCGGCGCTCGCTGAGGAACTGGCGGCCTATATCCTGGAACATGGCAAAGGTCAGTACATCTTCAGGGCTCTGGGCCAGGTCGCCGATCTCTTTTTTCAGGCGCGCCATTTCGGCGGGCAACTGGTCTGCCGGGCGCCCTTCATTGATTTCGCCATTGCCGATGGCCTGCTTCTGCAGTTCCTTGTTGACCTCCGCCGGGGGCTGGCCGTAACCACCTGCCAGATAGCGCTTCACCTCGTTGGTGATGGTGTTGTAACGCTTGCCCGACAGCACGTTGAGTACAGCCTGGGTGCCAACGATCTGAGACGTTGGCGTCACCAGAGGCGGAAAACCAAGGTCTTCGCGCACGCGGGGAATTTCGGCGAAGACTTCGCGAATCCGCCCGAGAGCATTCTGCTCCTTAAGCTGGTTGGCGAGGTTCGACATCATGCCGCCCGGCACCTGGTTTATCTGTACGCCGACATCCTCGCGGGTAAATTCGCTCTCGAACTGGTGGTACTTTTTCCGCACTTCGCGGAAGTAGTCACCAATTTCCTGCAGCAGCTCCAGGTCCAGCCCGGTATCCCAGGGGGAGTCGCGCAGCGCCGCTACCTGGGATTCGGTGGCCGGATGGCTGGTGCCCCAGGCGAAAGCCGAGATGGCGGTATCTATATGCTCGGCGCCGGCTTCGATGGCCTTTAGCTGGCACTGTGCGGCTATGCCTGCGGTGTTGTGGGAGTGGATAAAGATTGGCAGTTTGACCGCCTTGCGGATAGCTTTCACCAGCTCGTAGGTGGCGTAGGGCGTCAGTAGCCCGGCCATGTCCTTGAGGGCTATTGAGTCTGCGCCCATTTTCTGCAGCGCCTTTGCCTGTTTGACGAACAGCTTGGTGGTGTGAGCCGGGCTGGTGGTGTAGCAGATGGTGCCCTGGGCGTGCTTGCCAGCTTTCTTTACCGCCTTGATGGCGGTTTCCAGGTTACGCAGATCATTCAGGGCATCGAAGACGCGAAACACATCGATGCCGTTGGCGGCGGCGCGTTCGACAAAGGCTTCGACTACATCATCGGCGTAGTGGCGGTAACCCAGCAGGTTCTGGCCACGCAGAAGCATCTGCAGGCGGGTATTAGGCAGTGCGGCCTTGAGCTGGCGCAGGCGCTCCCAGGGATCTTCCTTGAGGAATCGCACGCAGGCATCAAAGGTGGCGCCGCCCCAGACTTCCAGCGACCAGTAACCTACCTGATCCAGCTTGTCGCAGATGGGCAGCATGTCTTCGGTACGCATGCGGGTTGCGATCAGGGACTGATGGGCGTCGCGCAGAATAACGTCGGTTACATTAACTTTGCTCATTTTCTTTCCTCTGGGTACTGCCCGGCGGTTTGCTCAAGTGCCGCCTGCAGTACCAATTCTGAATTCAGGGCTCGCGTGTGGCCTGCGCTGCTGTTTTTACTGCAGCTTATCCGGGCGTCAGAGTCCGGCATGGGCGGCGATAGCGGCGGCGATGGCCAGAGCGATTTCGCTGGGGTGACGTTTTTCCGAATAATTCAGCAGTTCCGGATGGTTGGGAACAAAGCTGGTGGTGAATACACCGCTGCGAAAGTCCGGACTCTTGAGAATTTCCTGATAATAGGGCGCCGTAGTGCGAACACCCTGCAGGCGCATGTCAGCCAGGGCCCGGGCGCCGCGATCCAGGGCGTCTTCCCAGTTCAGCGCCCAGACCACCAGTTTCAGACACATGGAGTCGAAGTAGGGCGGAATGGTGTAGCCGGTGTAGATGGCGGTATCGGTACGCACGCCAGGGCCGCCGGGGGCGTAGTAGCGGGTGATCTTGCCAAAGCTGGGCAGGAAGTTGTTTTTAGGGTCTTCTGCGTTGATGCGAAACTGCAGCGCATAGCCGCGGTGCTGAATGTCCTGCTGGCGGTATTGCAGCGGCAATCCGGCGGCGATGCGGATCTGTTCGCGGACTATATCGACGCCGGTGATCTGCTCGGTAATGGTGTGCTCGACCTGCACGCGCGTATTCATTTCCATGAAATACACTTCATTGTTCGATAGCAGGAATTCAACGGTGCCGGCGTTTTCGTAATGCACTGCGCGGGCGGCCCGTACCGCCAGTTCGCCGACATAGGCGCGCTGCTCCGGTGTCAGCTGTGGGCTGGGGGCGATCTCGATCAGCTTCTGGTTGCGCCTCTGTATGGAGCAGTCACGCTCGAACAGGTGAATGACTTCACCCTGACTGTCGGCGAGTATCTGTACCTCTATGTGTTTGGGGTCCACGATGCACTTCTCGAGGAATACATCGGCCGAACCAAAGGCCTTGGTGGCTTCGGAAATAACACGGGGGTACTGGGCGCGCAACTCGGTCGGGTTGTCGCAGCGGCGGATGCCACGGCCGCCGCCGCCGGAGGTCGCCTTGAGCATAATCGGATAGCCGATCTGCTCGGCCACGCTGAGCGCCTGCTTGAGGTCGGCCAGGTTGCCGTTTGAACCTGGCGTGACGGGAATACCTGCGCTGATCATGCTGCTGCGCGCAGCGGTCTTGTCACCCATGCGGGATATTACGTCGGCATTGGGGCCGACAAAGGCAATACCACGCTCGGCGCAGATGCGGGCGAAGTCGGCGTTTTCAGACAGAAAACCATAACCTGGGTGAATGGCGTCACAGCCAGTCTCCACCGCGAGACTGACGATGCGGCGCGGATCCAGATAGCCCGCGAGAGGGTCTGCTCCGGCGAAGTGAGCCTCATCGGCACGCTTGACATGCAGGGCGTAGCGGTCAGGCTCGGTGAATATGGCGACCGAGCGGATACCCATTTCTGCGCAGGCTCTGACTATCCGTACGGCAATCTCGCCACGGTTGGCGATCAACAACTTTTTGAACATTGAGTTCCTCCGTCAGCGGGAGCGCACATGCGAAGATGATAGTGGTGCGTCAGTGACCGTTTTAAGGTAGTACAGGCACAATGTTAATTAAAAATTGATATTTTTTTGTTTTTGTATAATTTTTGGCTTATACATTGTGTCAAAATCGCCCCGCAAGGGGATTGTTCGGTGAGAATCCGGTCTTTGCCCGGTGTTAACTGTTGAGAGATTCGTATGGCTTATTCACTGCCACAGCTGCTGAACCGGCTTTCATTTCGTCAGCTTCAGGTGTTTTCGACGGTTTACCGTCTGAAAGGCTATAGTCGTGCAGCTGCTGAACTGGGGCTGACACAGCCGGCCATCAGTGCCCAGATACGCCAGCTTGAACAGGCCCTGGGGCAACCGCTGTTCGATTACGTCGGCAAAAAACTCTATACCACCGCCGCCGGTGAGCAGCTGGCGAGCAGTGTGCGGCAGATATTTGGTGAGCTGGAGCAGCTGCAGATGCAGTTGTCCGAGCTTGAGGGAACTGTGTCCGGTACCCTCAGCCTGGCGGCGGTCAGTACAACCCAATATGTGGTGCCTCATCTGCTGTCGGGGTTTCTGAAGCAGTATCCCAAGGTTGAGGTCAAGATGAAGGTGGTTAACCGTGCCCAGGCCATCGAGCGCCTGGCGGAAAATCACGATGATCTGGTGATCATGGGCATGGTGCCTGAGGATCGCTCGCTGACCTTTATGCCGTTTTTGGATAACGAGCTGATCGCGCTGGTGCCTGCGGGGCATCCATTGGGCAAGAAAAAATCGGTACCGCTGGCGACCTTTCTGGCGCAGCCGCTGCTGCTGCGCGAACAGGGTTCCGGCACCCGGCGGGCGCTGGAGTCTTTCTGCTCCGAGCACCGTTTGCCGCTCAATGGTTATATGGAGCTGGGCTCCAATGCGGCGATCAAGCACGGTGTGCTGGCAGGGCTGGGGGTGGCGGTGATGCCGCGTCTCAGCGTACAGCTTGAGCTGGATAACGGCCTGCTGCAACAGGCTCATGTGACCGGCTTTCCGCTACGTCGATCCTGGTGTACGGTCTATCCGCGCAGCAAGCATCTGACGCCTGTGGCCGAGGCCTTTGTGGCCTATGTGCGTGATAATCTGGCCCAGATCAAAACCCAGTTTGAAAACCTCTACGGCCCACGCGACCCAGAATAGTACAAGGGGGCTAAAGGCCTGTCTGGCTTTTCCGCAGTGGATCAGTGTTAAGTCCGACAGGCTGTTAGCAGGCCATGTACTTGCCCCTGGGCGTGTCCAGCTCGAGGTGGCGCAGTGGGAAGCGGTTGTTGCGACGGTCTTCGAAGTAGAATCTCAGGGCGTTGTGGATGGTCTGGAACGCCAGGTCCTCCCAGGGAATCTCCTCCTCGGTAAACAGTTCGACCTCCAGTGATTCTTCTCCCGGGCCAAATTCCGGCGTTTTCAGTTCGGCCAGATAGAGCATCTGTACCTGATTGGCGTGAATGATGGACGTCACAGTGTAGAGCTCGCCAATGCTGACCTGGGCGCGGGCTTCCTCCAGCGTCTCGCGGGCGGCGGCCTGTTCCGTTGTTTCGCCATTTTCCATAAAGCCGGCCGGCAGCGTCCAGTAACCAATGCGCGGGGCTATGGCCCGCTTGCACAGCAGTACACGATCACCCAGTACCGGCAGGCAGCCGGCGATGATGCGCGGATTCTGGTAGTGGATAGTGCCGCAGCGGTCGCATACGTGGCGCGGGCGGTTGTCACCCGGCGGAATACTCTGGCTGACGCTGTGCCCGCAATCGCTGCAATAATTCAAGACATGTCCTCTTCTGATTGCCTCCATTCTAATGGCAGGCCTTTGTCGGCGACAAGGCTGTTGGCTGCGGTGGTGTTTTGGCATTCATTTTTGGCCCTGCGCCGCGTTATCATGGCGTTACTATTCGTGAAAGAGTGACCTCATGCTTGAGTTGCTGCGCCGCCGCCTGGCCGATTACCGGCCACGTCGCCTGTTATCGGAACGTCCCAATGCCAGTGTGCTGATCGCCCTGACGGACGAGGCTGAGCCGCACGTCATCCTTACAAGACGTGCCTCCCATCTGTCGACCCATCGGGGAGAGGTCGCCTTTCCCGGTGGCAAGCAGGACGATACCGATCCAGATCTGCTCTTTACAGCCCTGCGCGAGGCGCAGGAGGAAGTGGGCCTGGAGCCAGGGTTGGTGGATGTGCTGGGGCCTCTGGGGCAAGTCATGTCCAAGCATCAGTTGCAGGTAACGCCCTGGGTCGGGATAGTGCCGCGGGATGTAATACTTACACCGAGCCCCGCGGAGCTTGAAAGTCTTTTCCGGGTGCCGCTGAGCTTCTTTATGGAAGATCGACGCCAGCGTACCGATATAGTGCGTTTTCGGGGTATGACTCACTATGTGCCGGCCTACGAATATGATGGTTACGTTATCTGGGGTTTGACCGCCTACATGCTGGTGGAACTGCTGAATGTCGGCTTTGACGCCGGTATCCCGATGAAGCCCCGGCCTGAACATGACCCTGGTGGTTATTAACCTGATTTCTTCCGGGCAGGCGCAATGATGCGGCATCCCTGTTTCGCGCAGTGACCCTTAGGGTTACTAACCGTATTTTGGTTGTGCAGAGTTTTGGAGACTTATGGAAACGATTGAAAAAGAGCGGCCGATACGCAGCCCCTGTGTCGGTGCCTGCTGTCCCGGTGAGCGCAATCTGTGCACCGGATGTCTGCGCAATGCGATGGAAATCGCCGAGTGGGGTGTGCTGAATAATGATGAAAAGAGAGCGGTGCTGGCTTTGATTCGGCGGCGTGAAAAGGGTGAAGTCTGTTAGGAAGCCTAAAGCATGAACGTAATGATTGATCTGTGTGTTGTTCCGCTGGGTGTCGGGGTATCAGTGTCACCCCATGTGGCGGCCTGCCAACGGGTGTTTCAGGATGCGGGTCTGAGTCATCAGATGCATGCCTATGGCACTAACGTGGAAGGGGAGTGGGAAGCGGTATTTGCCGCGGTGCGGCGTTGTCATGAGGTGCTGCACGACATGGGTGCGCCCCGCGTGTCGACCTCAATGCGGGTGGGTACCCGTACCGACCGTGAACAGACTATTGCAGACAAAATTAGTAGCGTAGAGCAAAAGCTGGCGCAGTAGTTCAGATCTCTGGCCGGCGTCGCTGTCAGGTGTGAGCGGCGCCGGCCAGTGTGCGTTTATTCGTCTTCGTCGTTGTGCGGGCTCGAGTGATAGCGGAAAACCCGTGCCGTCTTGATCAGGTTGTCACTGATCTGCAAGGTTTCAAAGCGGTAGCTGTTCAGCTCCAGGCAGACATTGGCATCGGGAATGGATTCAAGGTTCTCGGTAATCAGGCCGTTGAGGGTTTTGGGCCCGTCGGTGGGCAGATCCCAGCCCAGGCTCTTGTTGACCTCGCGAATGTAGGCCGTACCTTCGATAAAGAAGCTGCCATCTTCCTGTGGGTGGATTTCCTGATTGCTGGCCTTGTTCTGGGCCGACAGTTCGCCGACGATTTCTTCCAGAATATCTTCCAGCGTAACTATGCCGAGAATATCGCCGTATTCGTCCACCACCAGGCCAATGCGGCGGCTTTCGTTCTGAAAATTGAGTAGCTGGGTATGCAGCGGTGTACGTTCGGGTACGAAATAGGCTTCGCGCACCACCTGTAAAATCGAGGCCTTGGTGACCTGGCCTTGCTGAATCAGCTGGGCAAGGTTGCGCATGTGCAGTGTGCCGACTGCCTTGTTGATGTCGCCGTGGTAAACCGGCAGGCGCGTATGGCTGGTGTGGGACAGTTGATGCAATAGCTGATCCAGATCGTGATCCAGGTCGATACCTTCGACTTCATTGCGCGGAATCATGATGTCGCTGACGGTGACATCGTTCAGCTCGAGCACGCCGAGCAGCATGGACTGATTGGTCTGTGGCAACAGGGCGCCGGCCTCGTGCACCAGGGTGCGCAGCTCTTCGGTGCTGAGCAGGTGATTGTTGCCCTCGCCCACCTTGATGCCGAACAGGCGTAGCAGGCCGTTGGTAATGCTGTTAACGACCCATACCAGCGGGTAGGTGATCTTCAGCAGTGGCAACAGCACATAGGACGCCGGAAACGCGATGCGCTCGGGGAACATGGCTGCGACAGTCTTGGGGGAGACTTCAGCGAAAATCAGAATAATCAGGGTCAGGCCCGCTGTGGCGATGGCGATGCCGGCGTCACCCCACAGGCGTACCGCGACCACGGTCGCGATGGCGGAGGCGAGGATGTTGACGAAGTTATTGCCGATCAGGATGACGCCAATCAGTCGGTCGGGCCTTTCCAGCAGGCGGCTTGCCTTGCGAGCGCCGCGGTGCTTGTTCTTCACCAGGTGCCGCAGTCTGTAGCGGTTGAGCGACATCATGCCGGTTTCAGAGCTGGAGAAAAAAGCCGAACAAAAGATGAGGAAGATGAGAATCCCGACGAGGGTACTTATCGATGCGTCTTCCAAGACGGGTGAACCTTAGACTAGCCAATAGGGCGTCCATTGTCTGGCCCGCCGAGGGGGCTGTCAAGCGAGCTGCACGGGATTACATTCGGCTAGCCTGGCAGAAGGAATTCTATGACCAGTTTCGAGCCGAAAAATGCCAGCATCAGGGCGACAAAACCGCCGATGGTCCAGCGGATGGCGCGCAGGCTACGCCAGCCCAGCAGGCTGTGGCCAGCCAGGAGAATGGCATAGACAAACCAGGCCAGAATCGACAGCGTGGTTTTGTGAATCAAGTGCTGTGCAAAAAAATCGTCGACAAAGATGAAGCCGCTGATCAGTGAGGCTGACAGCAGAATGATGCCGGTCCAGAGCATTTCAAACAGCAGGCGCTCCATGGTCTGTAGCGGCGGCAGGCTGGCCACCAGACCACGGGTATGGTGCTGCTTGAGTGCGGTATTCTGCCGCCACAGCAGCAGCGCCTGCAGTGTTGCCAGAGTGAAAATGCTGTAGGCCAGTATCGACAGCAGTATATGTGCGATCAGGCCGGGGCCATAATTGCGGTGCAGGCTGGTGTCAGGATCCAGGGTCGCGGTAACAAGAGTAATGATGGCGACGGGAAATACGCCGATAAAGAGGTTGTCGATCTGTTGGCGTGAGCTGCTCAGCAAAACCAGCGCCGCCAGCAGCCAGCTGATCTGGCTGCCAACACTGAAAAAGCCGAGGTTGAGTCCAGTGCCCTGGTGCACTACGAGATATACAGCCAGTGCATGTACGATGACGCCGCACAGGCCCAGACCACGGATAAGGTTGCGTGTGGGTCGCTTCTGACCCTGCAATACTTGCCACTGCAACAGGGTTGCAGCCAGGTAAAACAGCACGGCAACAAGTATCGACGTCGGCAGCATCCGGGACCTCCATGGAAAGGCGCTAAGTGTGTCACAAAAAAGGGGGGCGTGAAATATGAGGTGCCGCCCTCCGGAGCCCTGCTGTATAATGCGCATCCTTTGCAAGTTCAAGGCGTCTCCCTCGCCGCTTCAGGGGCCCGATTCGGCCCAGCCGGTGGAGAAAAACAGAGGCAGGATATGTTTGAAAATCTGACAGATCGGCTCACGAAAACGCTCAAGACCGTTACCGGTCAGGCGAAACTCACCGAAGACAACATCAAGGGCACGCTGCGTGAAGTGCGAATGGCGTTGCTGGAGGCAGATGTCGCGCTACCGGTGGTCAAGGAATTCGTTAACAGCGTCAAGGACAGGGCTGTCGGCCAGGAAGTCAGCAAGAGCCTGACGCCAGGCCAGGTGTTCGTCAAGATCGTCCAGGAAGAACTGGTCAAGATCATGGGCGAGGCTAACGAAAAACTTAATCTGGCTGCCCAGCCGCCGGCCATAGTGCTGATGGCGGGTCTGCAGGGCGCAGGCAAGACCACCTCTGTCGCCAAGCTTGCGCGCACCCTGCGCGAGCGCGACAAGAAAAAGGTTCTGGTCGTGTCGGCGGACGTATATCGCCCGGCGGCGATCAAGCAGCTGGAAATGCTGGCCAGCGAAGTGGAAGTGGACTTCTTCCCGTCCAGCGCTGATCAGGATCCGGTGCAGATCGCACAGGCGGCGATTGCCCACGCCAAAATCCAGCACCACGATGTGGTGCTGGTGGATACGGCGGGCCGTCTGCATGTCGATGGCGACATGATGGATGAGATCAAGCGTCTGCACAGTGCCATCAATCCGGTGGAAACCCTGTTTGTGGTCGACGCCATGACCGGCCAGGACGCCGCGACCACGGCCAAGGCGTTCAGTGATGTGCTGCCGCTGACCGGTGTGATTCTGACCAAGGCGGACGGTGATGCCCGTGGCGGTGCCGCGCTGTCGGTACGCTATATCACTGGCAAGCCGATCAAGTTTATCGGTGTGGGTGAAAAGGTCGACGCACTCGAAGCCTTCCATCCTGATCGTGTTGCATCGCGTATTCTGGGTATGGGTGATGTCCTGTCCCTGATCGAGGAAGCCGAGCGCAAGATCGACAAGGACAAAGCCGAGAAATTTGCCCAGAAAATCAAGAAGGGCAAGGGCTTTGATCTGGAAGACTTCCGTCAGCAGATTCAGCAGATGAAGAACATGGGCGGTATGGCGGGCATGCTCGACAAGCTGCCGGGTATGGGGCAAATGGGCCAGATGGGTCAGGTTGCCGATGCCGCCAAGGCGGAAAAGGGTATGCATCAAATGGAGTCGATTATCAACTCCATGACGCCCGGCGAGCGCAGCAATCCCGATGTTATCTCCGGTTCACGCAAGCGTCGTATCGCGCTGGGCTCGGGTACTCAGATTCAGGATGTGAACCGCCTGCTCAAGCAGCACAAGCAGATGGCCAAGATGATGAAGAAATTCTCCACCAAGGGTGGCATGGCCAAAATGATGCGTGGCATGAAAGGCATGTTGCCGCCGGGCATGGGTGGCGGCGGAGGCGGTGGCGGCTTCCCCCGCATGTAATGCGCCGTCGGTACTGCTTAATATATATCCACAAAGTACTTTTGTCGGGGCCCTGTTTGACGTAAAATCTCGGCCCTGATTTTGTAGGCCCGGTAGCTGCATGGGGTTAGTCCCGGTGTAGCCCGGATTTGAAACCGCGGGCGATCCTAAAACCCGCGCAAATAAAGGGACCATGCACATGGTAACAATTCGTCTGTCTCGTGGCGGCGCCAAAAAGCGTCCGTTTTATCACCTTACCGTAGCCGATTCTCGCAATGCGCGTGATGGTCGCTTTATTGAGCGCGTTGGTTTCTTCAACCCAGTTGCTCGCGGTCAGGAAGAAAGCCTGCGCGTCGATCTGGAACGTGTTCAGTACTGGCAGGAAAAAGGCGCTAGCCTGTCCGAGCGTGTTGCTCAGCTGATCAAAGAAGCAAAGAAAGCAGCTAAGTAACGCAAGGTTGGGCCGGGTCGAAGGATGGAAGATACAAGTTCTCTTATAACGCTGGGCAAGATTACAACTCTGTACGGCGTCAAAGGTTGGGTAAAGGTTCATTCCAGTACCGAACCGATGGAAAACATCCTGAACTATGCCCCCTGGCAGCTGAAAATCGGAAACGAAACAAAATTCGTCGAGATTGAAAGTGGTCGGGTTCATGGCAAAGGCCTGGTGGCCAAGCTGGCTGGAGTAGATGATCGGGATGTGGCGCGGCTTTACTGCGGTGCTGAAATTCTGGTCGAGCGCAGCCGCCTTCCTGAACTGGAAGCCGGTGAGTACTACTGGAGGCAGCTCGAAGACCTGCTGGTATATACCGAGTCCGGCCAGTTGCTGGGCAAGGTAGAGCATCTGATCGCAACGGGTTCCAACGATGTTTTGATCGTGCGGGGCACCGAAGAGAGTATCGATCGCCGCGAGCGTTTGATTCCCTACTTGCCCGATCAGGTGATCAAAGAAATTGATTTGGTTAAGGGTAGCATTCGGGTTGACTGGGATCCGGAGTTTTAGGCGGTGTGGTTTGGTGTAGTCACCCTCTTTCCCGAGATGTTTGAAGCCGTTACGGCTTACGGGGTCACGGGACGGGCGGTGCGCAATGGGCTGATTGACGTCCGGTGCTGGAATCCCAGGGATTATACTCTGGACAAACACCGTACTGTCGATGACCGTCCCTATGGTGGCGGTCCTGGCATGCTGATGAAAGTTCAGCCATTGCGGGATGCGATACAGGCTGCGCGCAGCGCTGCTGGCGAAGGTGCGACGGTGATTTATCTGTCGCCCCAGGGGCGACGGCTGGATCATGTCGGTGCCTGTGAGCTGGCAGCAAGGCAGAAATTGATTTTGGTGGCGGGGCGTTACGAAGGTATCGACGAGCGCCTGCTGGAAACTGAAATCGATGAAGAGTGGTCGCTGGGAGACTTTGTCCTCAGCGGCGGCGAACTGCCGGGCATGACGCTGATCGACGCAGTATCCAGGCTTGTGCCTGGTGTGCTGGGTCATCAAAGCTCCGCTGCCGAAGACTCCTTTAGCGAGGGGTTGCTGGATTGCCCACACTACACGAGACCGGAACAGTTTGACGGAATGCAAGTACCCGAGGTGCTGCTAGGCGGCAATCACGAGGAAATCAGGCGCTGGCGTCTGAAACAGCAACTGGGCCGAACCTGGACAAGGCGCCCGGACCTGCTGGAAATCCTCGAGCTGAATCGCGAGCAGCAGACGTTGTTAAACGAATACATCCGTGAGACCCAGAGGTCCGACGGTTGAGTACTCACTCTAGGAGCGAGCTATGAGCGGCAAAATCTCTATCATTCAGCAGATCGAAGCTGAGCAGATGGGTAAGCAGATCCCTGAATTCGGCCCCGGTGATACCGTTGTCGTACAGGTTAAAGTAACTGAAGGCGCTCGTACGCGTCTGCAGGCATTTGAAGGTGTAGTGATCGGCAAGCGTAACCGCGGCCTGAACTCTGCCTTCACCGTACGTAAAATCTCCCACGGTGTGGGCGTTGAGCGTACTTTCCAGACTTTCAGCCCGACTGTTGACAGCATTGGTGTCAAGCGTCGCGGTGACGTGCGTCAGGCCAAGCTGTACTACCTGCGCGAACGTAGCGGCAAGTCTGCACGTATCAAGGAAAAGCTGGGCTGAGCCTTGGCTCACTTCAGTTTCTAAAAGGGCGGCCCTCGGGTCGCCCTTTTTGCGTTCGGGCTTAAGTAGCTCTGTCGTTGGCCTGTTCGCCATTTATCGCTATGATGCCTAGTATTAAAATCTCTGTAAGCCGGTACTGACAGACTACAAAAGGAACTGCAGCTATGCGGAAGTTGTTTAGATTGCTGGGATTTTTACTGATACCGGCGTTGATCGTCGGTGGTGCCTATGGATATTACTGGTACCAGGTAAAAACCTCCGCCGATCGCATGGTTGAGGCTGCGGCGCCCTTCGCTAAAATCACCTATGCGCGTGTTGTGGCCGGGATCGATGGAAGTGCTGGCGTTGCTGGCGTGCAGATAACCCCTGTGGGTAGCAAGGATTCTGTGCTGATCGGGTCTGTGCTGTTCCAGGCGCCTGATCCGCTGTTTTACCTTGATGCCGAGAAGACCCTGCGCGAAGGCAACTGGCCCGAGCATATGGCGTTGTCGGTTACGGGTCTGAGTATGACTCTTGATGCCGACTATCTGGCGCAGTGGGAGGCCATGGGGCAGTCCTTTGCCGTGCCTCAGCAAGGTACCGGCTTTGAGGCTCTCGCCTGTGGTGATGTGCAGCGCTTTGACCTGGCAACGACCCGGGCCATGAAGTATCAGCGCCTGACCATGGATATGCTGGTGGCGATGGACTTTATGCCTGGCTCCCAGTCGTTGCGACTGCGCTCCGATGTCAATGTCGCCGATATGGCGAAAACCAGTTTTTATGTCGACCTGTCTTTGGCCAGTAATGTGCTTTCTATAGGTTCGCTGGTGCAGGCGCAGCCGTCGGTTGAGCGTGTCTCGCTGGATTACGCAGACCTGGGCTACAACGCCAGACGCAATCGTTTTTGTGCTCTGAGTGGTGGTTACGCGCCGGCTGAGTATGCACAGCGACACAGTGAAATGGTGCAGGCCGAGCTGAGGCAGCTTGGCTGGTTGATGCCTGATCTGCTGGTTAAAGCCTATGCGGATCTGCAGCAGCCGCGGGCCATTTTACAGCTGGTAGCCGAGCCATCGCCGGGCTTTGGGGCTCAATCCATAGCAACGATTTCATCACCGGAAGACCTGCTTGGTTTGCTGAATGTTCAGGTGTCGGTTAATGGTGTGAGTCAGGATTTGAGTACGATCGACTGGTCGCTTGATCCAGGTGAGGCTATTGCCGCAGATGGTGCTGCTACTGAGGCTTTGCCGGATGGGGCGCTGGGCGCTGCAGTGCCGCAAACTGAAGAGCAGTCGGTCGCACTGCAGGAGCCGGAGCCCTTGGCCGCAGGCGTGGTTGAAAAGCGTGCGCCCGAGCAAGAAGACCTGGTGGTTGAACTAGAGCAGCCCAGGCCTGAGCCATCGTCGGTGACCACTATTATTGATCCTGATGTAATTCAGGTTATGCCGGGGATAGTGGTCAAGGCCAGAGCAGCGGAAAAAACCTACAAGCCCACGGCGGTGCAGCAGGTGCATAGCTATGCCGGACAGAAGGTTAAGCTGCGAACCTATTTTGGGCGCCGTATCGAAGGCACCCTGGTGCGGGTGGCTGGGGGTAATCTGGAAGTAGAGCAGCGTCTGGACCGCGGAGTGGCAGTTTTCCCGATTGCGGCTGACAAGGTGGCAGAGCTGTCTGTCTGGCGTTAAGGCGGCCGTGTCGGATATTGAAGGTGACGGCCGCTTGCGCCGGCGCTCGCCCCAGGAGGCCGATCAGCGCGATATAGAGCGGTATATCGATGCTCTCTGGCTTGAAAAGGGTCTCAGTGCCAATACTTTGGCGTCATACAGGCGTGATCTCAGTATTTTTGCCTGCTGGCTTAATGATCAGGGTGCGGCCTTGCTTGACGCGGACCGGGCGCTGCTGCGCCGTCATCTAGACTGGCGGCTCGAAGCCCGGCTCAAGGCCAGTTCCACGGCGCGTCTGCTGTCCTGTCTGCGTGGCTTTTATCGTTACTGGATTCGAGAAGAGCGCCTGGCAGATGATCCGACGCTGCAGATCGACAGTCCGCGCCGTGCCCGGCCATTACCTAAAACTCTGACCGAAGCAGATGTTGAGCAGCTGCTGGCTGCACCGCCGCTGGATGATGCCCTGGGGCTGCGGGATAGGGCTATGCTGGAAGTGCTCTATGCCACCGGTCTGCGGGTGTCGGAGCTGGTCGGTCTGTCCTGTGGGCAAGTGAACCTGCGTCAGGGGCTGGTGCGGGTGATTGGCAAGGGTGACAAGGAGCGATTGGTTCCGCTGGGTGACGAGGCCGTGCACTGGCTGCAGCGTTATCTGCTACAGGCGCGTCGAGAACTGATTGAAACGGGTTCCGAGGTGCTGTTTCCCAGCCGACGCGGACAGCAAATGACGCGCCAGACATTCTGGCATCGGGTCAAGCTGCATGCCGTGACAGGCGGTATCGATAAGCCCCTGTCCCCCCATGTGCTACGTCATGCCTTCGCTACCCATCTGGTGAATCATGGCGCTGATCTGCGAGTGGTGCAGATGTTGCTGGGTCACAGCGATCTTTCAACCACGCAGATTTATACTCAGGTCGCGCAGCACCGGCTGCAGTCCGTACACCGTCAGCACCATCCGCGGGGCTAGCAGCTGGGGTTCAGGGAACTTATTAGTGCCTGTCTCGTCTGAGAAGGTCTATAAACATCGACTGATATTGAGGGTTTTTATGTATAAATCTATCCTGAGTGCCCTTATGGTGCTGGGCTTCAGTGGCACGTTGCAGGCAGCTGAGGCTGATGCCGGGATTACCGAAATCATTTCCCAGCAGTTGATGAAGGTCGATGCCCGTATTCCGGTGGAGTCCGTTACTGAAGCGCAGATGCCGGGTATCTATGAAGTTGTTCTGGGTACCGGTGAAGTGCTTTATGCCGATCCGAAAGGCGAGTACTTCATGCTGGGTCAGCTCTACAAACTGAGTGATGACAAGGGTTTCGTAAACCTGACGGAAGCGCGTCTGAATACGCAACGGGTCGCGCTTATAGAGGGGGTCGATGCGAAAGATCGCATCTCTTTCAAGCCTGAGGGTGAGGTCAAGGCGACGATAGCGGTGTTTACCGACGTTGATTGTCCCTACTGCCGCAAGCTGCACGATGAGGTTCCCAAGCTGAATGCCATGGGGATTCAGGTGGATTACCTGGCCTTTCCGCGCGGAGGTGAGCGTTCCGAAGCCTTTACCAAGATGCAGTCGGTCTGGTGTTCGGCGCCGGATCAGCGTGCCGAGAACCTGACGAAGGTTAAGGGCGGTGAAACCATCACGGCTCTGGCCTGTGATTCGCCGGTAATGGATCAGTTCGCGCTGGGGCAAAAGGTGGGCGTAACCGGTACGCCTGCGTTGGTATTTGAAGATGGTAGCCTGGTTCCGGGGTACATGCCGGCGGCGCGTCTGGCCCAGATGCTCGGTCTGGCACAGTAAAACTGTTCCTGCAAGTGGCACGGTTTGTTCGTGTCACTTGCTGTCTGTTTGTCCTTCCCTGATCTGCCGTTCGGCAAATTCATCCTGCATCTTCTGTATATCCCTATCCAAGTCGGGTCCAACTCCCGTTATAATACTCACCCATTTTTACCGCGGATGACGAAAGGTCATCCGGTTCGACTCAACAGCGAGTGAGGTATTGATTTGAAACCGGTTAAAGTTGGTATCTGCGGTCTTGGCACCGTAGGCTGCGGCACCTTCAATGTGCTTCAGCGCAATGGAGAGGAAATCAGTCGTCGTGCAGGCCGCGATATAGTCGTAGCCCAGGTGGGCGCGCGGCGTGAAAACCCGAACGCTGATACCCGCGGCATTGACCTTACCGCCGACATTTTCGCGGTTGCGACCAACCCGGAAATCGATATCGTGGTTGAGCTCATCGGTGGCTATGATGTCGCCCGCAAGCTGGTGCTGACGGCGATCGAAAACGGCAAGCATGTGGTCACCGCCAACAAGGCGCTGATCGCCGTGCACGGCAACGAGATTTTTGCAGCGGCGCAGAAGAACAACGTCATCGTGGCCTTCGAGGCGGCGGTTGCCGGCGGCATTCCTATTATCAAGGCGATCCGTGAAGGCCTGGCCGGCAACCAGATCAACTGGCTGGCGGGCATTATCAATGGCACCGGCAACTTCATCATGAGCGAAATGCGTGAGAAGGGCCGTGACTTTGCCGATGTGCTGGCCGAAGCCCAGGCGCTGGGTTACGCCGAAGCCGATCCTACTTTTGATGTGGAAGGTATCGATGCAGCGCACAAGCTGACCATCCTGGCTTCCATCGCATTCGGTATTCCGCTGCAGTTCGACAAGGCCTATACCGAAGGTATCAGCGCCATTACTCAGGACGACGTGACCTACGCCGACGAGCTGGGCTATCGCATCAAGCATCTGGGTATCAGCCGTCGTACTGACGCGGGTATCGAGCTGCGGGTGCATCCGACACTGATTCCCAAGCCGCTGCTGCTGGCCAATGTCGAAGGTGTAATGAATGCGGTTATGGTCGACGGTGATGCCGTGGGTCAGACGCTGTACTACGGAGCTGGCGCGGGTGCGGAACCTACGGCGTCTGCCGTGGTGGCTGATGTGATCGACGTGGTGCGCATGCTGGATTCCGCGCAGGGCAACCGTGTACCGCATCTGGCCTTCCAGCCGAGTCAGCTTTCGGACCTGCCGGTGTTGCCGGTGGAGGACATTCAGACTGCTTACTATCTGCGCATTCACGCTATCGAGCGTCCCGGCGTACTGGCCCATATCACTAAAATATTTGGTGATAGCGGTATTAACATCGAAGCCATAATCCAGAAGGAAACCACCGCCGAGCAAGTGCCGGTGATTATCCTGACGCAGCGGGTGAAGGAGCGGGTGATGAATGATGCTCTGGCTCAGATCGAGGCGCTGGACGATATCCTTGGCAAGGTAACCCGCATCCGTGTCGAGTTGCTGAAGGATTGAGGAAACGAGCATGAAATATATTTCGACCCGGGGTCAGGCGCCGGCACTCAATTTTGAAGAAGTGCTGCTGGCAGGACTGGCCAGTGATGGCGGGCTTTATGTGCCCGAAACACTGCCGACCTTTAGTACTGAAGAAATCGCATCCTGGGCGGCACTGCCGTACCACGAGCTGGCTTTCAAGGTGATTCAGCCCTTCGTCAGTGACTGCATCGATGATGCTGACCTGAAAAAAATGGTGGATGAAACCTACGCCGCTTTTGATCACAGCGCCGTGGCGCCGCTGGTACAGTTGGGCAGCAACGAATGGGTGCTGGAACTGTTCCATGGCCCGACGCTGGCATTTAAGGATTTTGCGCTGCAGCTGCTGGGCCGGCTGATGGATCATGTGCTGGCCAAGCGCGGCGAGCGTCTGGTTATCATGGGTGCCACCTCCGGTGACACCGGTTCCGCTGCCATCGAAGGCTGCCGTCACAGTGATCATCTGGATATCTTTATCCTGCACCCCAACAAGCGGGTGTCTGAGGTTCAGCGTCGCCAGATGACCACAGTGAAGGCCGATAACGTCTTCAATATTGCACTGGAAGGCAACTTTGATGACTGCCAGCAGATGGTCAAGGACAGCTTTGCCGATCAGAGCTTCCTCAAGGGGCTGAAGCTCGGTGCCGTCAACTCGATCAACTGGGCCCGCATCATGGCTCAGATCGTGTACTACTTTGCAGCCTCCCTGGCCGTGGGCGGCCCGCATCGTGAAGTCGCCTTTTCGGTGCCGACTGGCAACTTCGGCGATATCTTCGCAGGCTACCTGGCCAAGCAGATGGGTCTGCCCATCGCTCAGCTGGTGGTTGCTACCAACCGCAACGACATTCTGCACCGGGTTATTTCCGGTAACGACATGAGCCGCGGTGAGCTGGTGCACACGCTGTCACCGTCAATGGATATCATGGTGTCGTCCAACTTCGAGCGTTTGCTGTTCGATGTGTACGACCGTGATGGCGCGGCCATTTCTGATCTGATGGCGCGTTTTCGTACCGATGCCGTACAGCTCGACGCAGCGCGCTGGGCCAATGTCCGCGAGCTGTTCGACAGTCAGGCGGTAGACGACGAAACCACCTGCAAGCTGATTCGTGAGGTGCATGCGCAAACCGGCTATCTGCTGGATCCGCACACCGCCATTGGTCTGCAGGCCGGGCGTGACCGCAACCGTGATCGCAGCATTCCGATGATCACCCTGGCCACGGCCCATCCGGTCAAGTTCCCGGAGCCGGTGGTCAAGGCGGGTCTCGAGTCGCCGCAGCTGCCAGAAGGCATGGCGGATCTGTTTGAGCGCCCCGAGCACTATGAAGTGCTGGCTAATGACCTGTCCGTGGTACAGGCATTCCTGGCCTCCCATGTTCACAAGGCGTGACAGTACCAGCGCCTGATGTGCTGAGGCCGATTTGCAGTGCCTGTGGCGCTGCCTATCGGCTGTAGCTGCATGGATAATCTGTTCTTCCTCATTTCCAAAACCCTGTGGCTGGCGGTACAGCCGGATAACCTGCTGGTTCTGCTGCTATTGCTGGCGGCCTGGGGTGTCTGGCTAGGGCGTCGCTGGGGTCGGGTTTTGCTGGGTTTTCTGGCCCTGGCCATGTTGAGTCTTATGCTGCTGCCACTGGGTAATCTGCTGCTGCAGCCGCTGGAATCACGCTTTCTGCCTGCGGCACTGCCCGAGTCGGTGGCGGGCATTATGGTACTGGGCGGCGGCGAGGATGCCGACCTGAGTGCGCGCTGGGAGCAAAGCCAGTTCAACAGTGCGGCCGAGCGTCTGATGGTGCTGCCAGAGCTGATGCAGCGCTATCCTGACGCCCAGGTTGTGTTCAGTGGTGGCTCTGCCGCGGTGCTGGATGCACAGTACCGCGGCGCCGATGTGGCCCAGAACTGGCTGGCCACGCTGCCGGCATCCCTGTTCGAGCGGCCGGTGCTGTTCGAGCGAGATTCGCGTAATACCTGGGAAAATGCGCTCTTCAGCGCTCGCCTGCTGGGTGGCGTACCTGAGCAACCCTGGCTGCTGGTCACCTCGGCCTTCCACATGCCACGCTCCGTGGGTATCTATCGACAGCTTGGCTGGCAGCTAGTGCCTTATCCGGTGGACTACATCAGCTCCGGGGATTTGGTGCGGGTGCAGTTCGCCCTCAATCTGCGTGATCTGGTGGTGGGCGTGCGAGAATGGACAGGTCTGCTGATTTACCACCTCACAGGGCGCACCACTGCGTTTTTCCCGGCACCCGAGGCCTGATGCCATGACGGATATACAGATCGAACGGCGCCCGACGCCGGACAGCAGCCTGCCGGTTTTCAGTCAAACCCATGCCGTGCTGGCGCGCATCTATGCCGCCCGCGGCGTGCAATCGCTGGATCATCTGGGGCGTTCACTTGCAGAGCTGCTGCCGGATTCCGGCCTGCAGGGGCTGGATGCGGCGGTGGCCCGGCTGGTAAAGGCGATTAGCGCCGGCGAGAGCATACTGATTGTCGGCGACTTTGACTGCGATGGTGCCACCAGTACCGCAGTGGCGGTGCTGGCGCTACGCATGATGGGCGCAGCCCAGGTGGATTACCTGGTGCCCAACCGCTTTGAGTACGGCTATGGCCTGAGTCCTGAAATCGTTGAAGTGGCCCGTCAGCAGAACCCGAATCTGCTGGTGACGGTCGACAACGGCATCTCCAGTATTGAGGGGGTGGCCCGCGCCAATGCCTGTGGCATGGATGTGGTGGTGACCGATCACCACCTGGCCGGCAGCGAACTGCCGGCGGCCTGCGCCATCGTCAACCCCAATCAGCCGGGCTGCGGCTTTATTGCCAAGTCGACCTGCGGTGTCGGGGTGATTTTTTACGTCATGATCGCGCTGCGCCGAGCGCTTAGCGCCAGTGGCTGGTTTGAACAGCGTAACCTGCGGGCGCCGAACCTCGCCAGTCTGCTGGATCTGGTGGCGCTGGGGACTGTGGCCGATGTGGTGGCGCTGGAGCACAACAACCGCGTGCTGGTGCACCAGGGTCTGCAGCGTATCCGGGCTGGCAAGGCGCGTCCTGGCTTGCGGGCGCTCATTGAGGTGTCGGGCCGCAGCCAGTCGCGTCTGGTAGCGAGTGATCTTGGCTTTGCCCTGGCGCCGCGCCTCAACGCCGCCGGCCGGCTCGAAGACATGTCTATCGGCATCGAATGTCTGCTCACCGATGATCCTGATCGTGCGCTGGAGCTTGCCCGTACCCTCGATGAGCTGAATCAGGAGCGTCGTGGTATTGAGCAGGAGATGCAGCAGCAGGCACTGCAATCGCTGGCACGGCTGGAGCTGGATGAGACAGCGTTGCCCGTGGGGCTCTGCCTGTACGATGAAAGCTGGCATCAGGGTGTTATCGGGATTCTGGCCTCGCGCATCAAGGAGCGGGTACATCGCCCGGTCATTGCCTTTGCCCCTGGCGACAATGGTGAGATCAAGGGATCGGCCCGCTCGATCAGCGGTTTTCATATCCGCGACGGGCTTGATGCCATAGCTGCGCGCTACCCCGGCTTGCTGCACAAGTTTGGCGGCCATGCGATGGCGGCGGGCATGACGCTGGATGCGGCACGTTTTGACGACTTCAGTGCGGCCTTTGATGAGCAAGTGCGACAACAACTCGATGAAAAAGCCCTCACACGACGTCTGCTGACGGATGGCGCATTGAGTGCCGCCGATCTGAGTATCGAGCTGGCGGAAGTGCTTCGAGAAGGCGGGCCCTGGGGGCAGCAGTTTGCGGAGCCACTGTTCGATGGTGAGTTTGGTTTGCTGCAGCAGCGCATTGTCGGGCAGCGGCATCTGAAGCTGGTTCTGATGGAGCCGGCCACCGGGCTCGCGATCGATGCCATCTGGTTTAATATTGATACGGCACTCTGGCCAGACACCTCGGTGCAACGGGTACGGGTGGTGTATCGGCTGGACGTGAATGAGTTTCGCGGCCAGCGTAATCTGCAGCTGATGGTGGATCACCTCGAAGCGATCAGCGCATAAGTGTGGGGTCGTACTGGCTCCAGAATTTGTTGATAAAAGGAAATACGGGAATGAATGATCTGACGCTGAATGAACTCAACACCCTGCTGGCGGTTTTCGCCAGGGCTGGCGTTGAAACGGGCGCAGGTGCCGAGGGTGAGCTGCTGCAGCGTCTGAGCCAGGCCCAGGCTGAGCGCGAAGAACTGGACAGCATGGACTTTGACGACTGCGCCGGCGGTGCCTGCAAACTATAATGCTGCTTAGCGCCACCTATAGTCAGCAGCAATGGTTGGCAGATTGATCGTGCCGGTTTGTGCCGCTCGCTGACATTGTGCGGGATGCGGTATGGGTGGATCTCAGGGAAGAATACAGCCAGACTTGGCGGTGCTGATTGCCGCCGCAGCGCTTTGTCATCGCATCTAAGCATTGAAGTTGACCGTGCCTTTGTCGGGTCACGCAAGTCAGGAGCCATTGATGTCAGCAGGACGCAGCAATTTGTCTGCTTGTATAGCGCAAAGTCGGTTGCTGTGTCCGAGGCTGGCTCTGGTAACTGTGCCCGCTTTGATGCTGTTGCCTTCGACCTTGCGAGCGGCAGGCGTCCAGACGTTGCTTGATAATCCCGGGCCTGTGCCGGCTGTCCTGCTGTTGATGCTTGTGCTCATTCTGGCAGCGCTGGCTGCTGTCTGTTTTCACTGCTGGCGTCAGCAGGCGCAGTTGCGCGAACTTGAGGCCAGTCGCAATCGTTATAAAGCCATCTTCGATACGCTGCCTGAATCGGCTTCTATCAAAAACGCCCGTGGCCAGTATCTGGATTGTAATCGTGCTTTTGAGGCTTTCACCGGATTTGATGTTGCTGCGCTGCAGGGAAGAACCAGTGGTGAAATATTCTCGGCGTCGGATGGGCAGCGCATTTCGGTGCAGGACCGCCAGGCGCTTGAGTCAGACGGGGTTTTCGCTGGCGAAGACTGGGTACATAGCGTCGGTCGTCGACCGCGGCTGGTAAGTTTTTTGCGTACCCGCCTGCCAATTCAGGGGGCGCAGGAAAAGACGATACTGGTGATCGGCAGTGACATTACCGAGCAGCGCCAGGAAGCCGTTATCACGCGGCTACAGAGCATGACACTGGACTGTCTGCTGCGCGGCATTGCCCTGCCCATCGTGCTTGAACGTCTTATTGAAACGGTTGAGCAGGCCTATCCTTGGCTGCTCTGTTCGGTCATGCTGCTCGATAAGGATCACTTGCTGCGCTCTACGGCTGCGCCCTCATTACCGGATTATTTTCGCGAAATATCAGACGGTCTGAGCGCAGCAGAAGGCGTTGGTGCCTGCGGTACGGCTGCCGCCACCGGCAAGCGCGTGCTTGTTGAGGATGCGCAGCAACATCCCTATTTCTCTGCTTTTGTAGAGGTTGTGGCACGGGCCAATATTGTAGCCTGCTGGTCGGAGCCCGTGTTTGACAGTCAGGGTGGAATCCTGGGGACCTTCTGCTTGTATTCGCCTGAAGCAGGTGCGCCAACACCGGCGCAGATCAAGCTGCTGGAACAGGCGGCGCGGCTGGTGAGTCTTGCGGTGGAACGTAGCCGGCGCGAAGATCAGTTGCGAAAGCTGTCGCGGGCGGTGGAGCAAAGCTCCAGCATGGTGGTAATTACCGACGCCAGCGGCATTATCGAATACGTGAATGAAGAGTTCTGCGAAGTCACCGGCTACAGCGTTGAGGAGGTGCTGTGGCAGCGTCCGTCGCTGCTGAAATCCGGTGAGACTGACCCCGAGGTCTATCGCAATATGTGGCAGGCGTTGTTGGCGGGGGAGGACTGGCACGGTGAAATTCGCAATAGGCGCAAGTCCGGTGCGCTCTACTGGTCGGCACTGTCACTGTCGCCGATTCAGGATGATAACGGCAACGTGACTCATTTTATCGGCATCAGTGAAGATATCTCCGCTCAGAAGCATTCCCAGGCGCAGATTGAGCAGCTGGCCTTCTATGATCCCCTTACCCAGCTGGGTAACCGGCGACTGTTCCGCGAGCAGCTGGATCAGGAACTGCGCAAGGTGCGCCGCACCGGCCAGCAGTTGGCGGTGTTCTATCTGGATCTGGACAACTTCAAGCAGATTAACGATACCCTCGGTCATGATATAGGTGACCGGCTGTTGCAGGCGATCGCCGGGCACCTGCGGGTGACGCTGCGCGAGACCGATATTATCGCGCGCCTGGGGGGGGATGAATTCATCATCCTGCTACCTCAGGTGACGGGCCTGGGGCAGGCCAAGAAAGTAGCGGAGAAACTGCTTAACGCGCTGCGCACGCCTATTCCTGTGGCCGGGCATGAGGTGCTGATTACCTTCAGTATCGGCATTACGCTAGCGCCGGATGACGGTGATACCTGGTCTGTACTGATGAAAAATGCGGATCTGGCAATGTACCGAGCCAAGCGTCAGGGGCGCAACAACTACCAGTTCTTTACCCGTGAAATGAATGAAGAGGTGATGCGGCGGGCGCAGATGGAAGCCGAGCTGCGCACTGCGCTGGAAGGAGGGCACTTCAGTCTCGTCTATCAGCCGCAGTGGAATTTGCTGGGCGGTTTGCAGCTGGTGGGTATGGAAGCCCTGATTCGCTGGCACCATGCTGAGCGTGGCTGGATTTCACCGGCTGAATTCATTCCTGTGGCTGAGGAGTTGGGCCTGATAGTGCCGCTGGGTAACTGGGTTATCCGCGAAGCCTGTAGTGCCGGTTTTCATGTGGTCGAGCAGGGGCATGATGTCAAGGTGGCGGTGAACCTGTCGCTGCGCCAGTTCCGTGACCCGAACCTGCTGAATACGGTGCGTGAGGCGCTTCAGAGCAGCGGGCTTGAAGCACGCTATCTGGAATTCGAGATTACCGAATCCATGATCATGGACGATATCAATCGTGTGCTTGAGATCCTGGGCGCGCTCAAGGAGTTGGGTGTAACGCTGTCGATCGACGACTTTGGTACCGGCTATTCTTCGCTGAGTTATCTCAAGCAACTGCCGCTGGACCAACTCAAGGTGGATGCTTCCTTTGTGCGGGATATACCTCACGACCGCAACGACATGGAAATTACCGCCGCCGTTATCGCCATGGCTCACAAGCTGGGATTAAAGGTGGTGGCGGAGGGCATTGAAACCCCGGAGCAGCTGGCCTTCTTGCGCGAGAACCGCTGTGAAATGGGCCAGGGCTACCTGCTGGCGCGCCCTATGCCGCTGGAATCGGTTATGCAGCTATTGGAGGTTGAACTGACCGACTGAGTCACGGGCGGCGCCCAGGTTTTGCTGTCGCTGTCATGCGTCTGTCATTAAACGGGCATAGTCTGGCGGCCATAATGTCGCTAGCTCCCGGTGAATAACGCATGCAGTCAAGCCTTCACACAGCGCCCCTGGCGAACGAACTCAGTGTGCTGGACAGCATCATTCGTGATGAAAATCTGACCCCCTATTTCCAGCCAATAGTCGATCTTCAGAGCGGTGAGGTGATTGGCCATGAGGCGCTGATTCGCGGCCCCCAGGACAGCGCTCTGCAGATGCCTGGGCCTCTGTTTGAAGCCGCTCTGGCCGAAGGCACCCTGGCTGAGCTGGAGTTGCTATGCCGACGCCTGGCATTAGAGCGTTTTGCTGAACTGAGGCCCGCCGGCCTATTGTTTCTGAATATTAATGCGTCTCTGCTCGGCCTGCCAGGTCACCCCCAGGGGCTGACGCTGGAGTGGCTCGAACAACTGCAGATTCCTCAGGCCAGTATCGTTATCGAGTTGTCGGAGCAGCATCCATTTGATCACTGCGGCCTGACGCAGACTGCGGTGCGCCACTATCAGGACATGGGTTTTGGTATTGCCATCGATGACCTGGGTTCAGGTTATTCTGGGCTGCGGCTCTGGTCAGAGCTGGAACCTGCCTACGTCAAGATCGACAAGCACTTTGTGCGTGGTATCGATCAGGACAGCGTGAAGCGCGAGTTCGTCAAATCCATTATCAATATAGGTAACAGCACCCGCTGTCGCATCGTTGCCGAGGGGATTGAAACTCGCGGCGAGCTGCATGCGCTGCAGCTACTGGGTGTTGGTTTTGGTCAGGGGTTTCTGCTTGGCAAGCCCCAGTCGCTGCCAGTGTCCGCGGCGGCGTGCCGTCATATAGCCATGACGTCGAGCCGGGCCAGTCGAGACAATGAGCGGGCCGAGACCGCTGCCGTACTGCTCAGGTCTGCACCGGCGGTGGCCCTGGACGACAAGATCGATACCGCCAGTGTGCTGCTGCGCCAGCACCCGGATTTGACCCTTATTCCGGTACTGGATGAGGGGCAGCCTGTGGGTGTGCTGCGTCGACAGGAGCTGTGGGAACTCTATTCCAGCCAGTATGGACGGGCACTCTATGAACATAGGCCGGTAAGTCACATTATGCAGCGTGATTTTCTGGCGGTTGAGGTTGGCATGCCGCTGGAGCAGGTGTCGCATTTGCTTACCGAGCAGGAGTCCAGCCTGGTGCAGCAGGATATTCTTATCGTTCAGGATGGCAGCTATCTGGGCATGGGCAATATACGCGACCTGCTGCGCACTATTACCGAGCTCAAGATTCGTACGGCCCGCTATGCCAATCCGCTGACGCTGCTGCCGGGTAATGTGCCGGTGAACGAGGAGCTCGATCGTCTCCTTGAGGGCGCCTGTGATTTCCACGTAGCCTATTTCGACCTGAATCAGTTCAAGGCCTATAACGATCGCTACGGCTACGCCAGGGGTGATCGAGTGATAAGGCACTTGGGCGATCTGCTGGCTCGCCATGCCAGTGCGCCTGATACCTTTGTGGGTCATATTGGCGGCGATGACTTCGTGGTGATATTCCGGCACGGGCTTTGGAGGGGGGCCTGCGAGCGTATTCTGGAAGATTTTGGCCATTCTGTGCGCGAATTCTATGATCCGCAGCATCTGAAAGACGGCGGTATCTGGGCCCAGGGGCGTGAGGGCGGCCATCAGTTCCATGAGTTACTGGGGCTTGCTGTCGGCGTGGTGCATCCCGATCCTTACCGCTGCCCCGGGTTTCAGGAGGTGGGGGAGCTTGCCGCCGAAGCCAAGAAGGCCGCCAAAACTACCCGCCTCGGTCCCTTGTATCTGTCCCCGCGCCGCGCGCTCTGATCGATATTCTTTCAATGCGGCCGCTATCCGGTGCCGCTGATGATCTCTGCTATAGTGTGCGTTTCGTAACGGGAGCGCAGATATGGCTGGCGGCTGGAAACCCCGTTTCGGTGTCGCTGATTTTCATATCAGCGCCGACGAAGCGCTGCATCATGGCTTTTTCAAGCTTGACCGGGTCACGGTGACACACCGCTGTTTTCTGGGCGGAGAGGCGAGTATCCAGCGCGAGCTTTATCGGCGCCGGGATGCTGTCTGTGTTTTGCCCTATGATCCTGTGCTGCGCGCTGTAGTACTGATTGAGCAATTTCGTGTCGGTACCCTGGATCATCCGCGAGGCCCCTGGCAGCTGGAGCTGGTGGCCGGCCTGGTGGAACCGGGGGAGAGCACCATCGATGTCGCACACCGTGAAGCTGTGGAAGAGGCCGACCTGCAGCTGGGCGCTATCGAACCCATACTCCGCTTTACGCCAAGCCCGGGTGCCGCCCGCGAGTATATTGATCTGCTCTGTGCCCAGGTGGATGCCAGCCAGGCGGGGGGTGTACATGGCCTGGCGGAAGAGGGGGAGGACATTCTTGTGCATGTACTGTCTCTGGACGAAGCCTGTGCGCTGGTGCGGGATGGGGTGATCGATAACGCGCCGGCGATCATTGCGATACAATGGCTGCAAATGCACAGCCCTCGACTCGAACAGCAGTGGGTTTAACGGGAGCCGCCATGAGACGCAAGTATGTACCCGACCTGTCGCGGCAGATGGCCCAGTGTGAGGCCAACTACGCACGCATGATGAAGTTGCTGCCGGACCTGGATGTCTGCGATCATCGCGAATTCCAGGTGTACTGGAAAGCGCATCAGGTCGTGGTGCGCCTCGAAGTGGAGGAGCGCTTCGCCTACACCTCCACTGTGCTGGTGAAGCAGCTGCACGAAGGCTCCAGCTGGCTGACAACCCCCACGCTCGTCGTGCGGCTGTACCATGATGCCACCATGGCGGAAGTCATCTGCCTGAAGAGCCGGCGGCAGCTATCAGGTGTTTACGGTTATCCCAACCGTGACATGCACCATCCCGATGAGAAAGCGCAGCTCAATGGCTACCTGGGTGAGTGGTTGAACCACTGCCTTAATCACGGCCACCACAACGAACCCGTCTTTGTTTAAAAAACGCTCTAAAAACTGCCTCAAGAGTTGTCTGAAATGCCCCTTCGCCTGTTGCAGTTGAGTGACTGCCATCTGAGCCCGAATCCCGGCGGTCTGTTCCGTGGAATTGATCCTTTGTGCCACCTGGATGCCGTGGTTGCCGATGTGCGTCAGCGCTTTGTACAGGCGGATCTGCTGCTGCTAACCGGCGACCTGACCCATCATGGTGCCCCCGATGCCTACCGGCGGCTGCTGGATTCTGTGGACGGCCTGGCCGCGCAGCGCCACTGGCTGGCGGGCAATCATGATGTGGCTGCGTCTATGCGGGCGCTCGAGGCGCAGGAGCCCGCACTGGGCTGTAAACTGATCGACAGCGAGCACTGGCGAATTCTGCTGCTGGACTCCAGCGCAGATCCCGATGGCCGTGGGAGCGGCAGCCTGTCCGACGGCGAGCTTGATTGGTTGCGCCAGCAACTGCGCAGTGCCGGTCAACGCTGGGTGTTTATCGCCTTGCATCACAATCCGGTAGCCCTTGGCAGTGCCTGGCAGGATGCCATTATGCTGGGTAATGCTCCACAGCTGTGGGCCATTCTCGATGGTTATCCACAGGTGCGCGGGCTGATGTTCGGTCATGTGCATCAGCAGCAGCATCTGCATCGCGGCCAGATACAGCTGTTTGCTGCGCCCTCCACGGCGATGCAGTTTGAAGCGGGCTGCGAAAACTTTCAGCTTGAAACCGATGTCGCGCTGGCGCGGCCGGGGTATCGCTATTACGAGTTGCAGGATGATGGCCGCATAGAGGCCAGGCTGTGTCGCATAGCGTTGCCGGATTGCGTCAATTAGGCCCCTCCGGTATGGTTCCGCCATGTAATATCAGCAAGGAGCGGGGATGACGCAGACCCATTTTATCTATGTTCACGGCTTTAACAGTTCCCCCGCGTCCATCAAGGCCCGCATCCTGGGTGATTACCTAGAGCGCCTGGGATTGGCGGCGCACTACAGCGTGCCTATGCTGTCACACTGGCCGGCAGAGGCCATGACACAGCTCGAAGCGCTGGTGGCCGACAGGCAGCAGCCCGTGCTGCTGGTGGGCAGTTCACTGGGCGGCTTTTACAGCACCGCGCTGGTGGAAAAATACCCGCATTGTCGCTGCGTGCTGGTGAACCCGGCTGTCGCGCCCCAGGAATTGCTGGCCAGCTGGCTTGGCGACAACGAAAATCTCTATACCCACGAACACTACCAGCTGACGCCAGAGCACCTGGCCCAGCTGCAGGCGCTGGCCTGTTCCGAGCTGCAGGCGCAGGAACGCTATCTGTTGTTGCAGCAGACTGGCGATGAAACTCTGGATTATCGCGAAGCCGTGGCCCGTTATGCCGGCTCAGAACAGTTTGTGCAGCCAGGCGGTAGTCACGGTTTTGACCGTTTCGAGGATCTGCTGCCGGCGATTCTCGCCTTTGCGGCCGGGCGCATTGAGTTACCCGAAGCCGTAGCTTTACCCTTCTCCCAGCTATCGCATTGACAGGAATCCGCAACCGATGGCGACACAACAATACACAGCCGAGGCGATTGAAGTCCTCAGTGGTCTGGACCCGGTAAGACGCCGGCCGGGCATGTATACCGAAACCGACCGTCCCAACCACCTGGCCCAGGAGGTGATCGACAATTCCGTCGATGAGGCGCTGGCCGGCCACGCCAAACAGATCGACGTCGTGCTGCACAAAGACGGCTCCATGACCGTGAGTGACGACGGCCGCGGCATGCCGGTGGATATACACCCCGAAGAAAAGGTCAGCGGGGTTGAACTGATCCTCACGCGGCTGCATTCCGGTGGCAAGTTCAACAACGACAACTACCAGTTCTCCGGCGGCCTGCATGGCGTGGGCGTGTCTGTGGTCAATGCGCTGTCGCGTCTGCTGGATGTGCAGGTCAAGCGTGACGGCAATGTCTATCGCATCGGCTTTGCCGATGGCGACAAGGTGTCGGAGCTCGAAATTATCGACAGCTGTGGCAAGCGCAATACCGGCACCAGCCTGCGCTTCTCGCCGAATCCGAAGTACTTCGATAGCCCGAAATTCAGCGTACCGCGCCTCAAGCATGTGCTGCGCGCCAAGGCGGTGCTCTGCCCGGGGCTGCGGGTCACCTTTGTCGACCAGGGTGATGCCAAGGCCGAGAAAGACGAGTGGTATTACGAAGATGGTCTGGTGGCTTACCTCAAGGGCTCGACTCAGGTCTTCGAAGCGCTGCCGGCAGTGCCTTTCAGTGGCAGCCTTACCGGTGAAGAGGACGCGGTGGAGTGGGCCGTGCAGTGGCTGGTGGATGGGGGTGACATGGTGGGCGAAAGTTACGTCAACCTGATCCCCACGGTTCAGGGGGGCACCCATGTAAACGGCTTTCGTACCGGCCTGCTCGAAGCCATGCGTGAATTCTGCGAGTTTCGCAACTTGTTGCCCCGTGGCGTCAAGCTCAGCGCTGACGATGTCTGGGAGCGCTGTTGCTATATCCTCTCGGCCAAGATGCGCGATCCGCAGTTCGCCGGTCAGACGAAAGAACGGCTGTCATCGCGCAAGATTGCCGCCTTTATTTCCGGAGCCATCAAGGATGCCTTTTCTTTGTGGCTGAACCGCCATGTGGAAGAGGGTGAGCAGCTGGCGGAGCTGGTAATCAGCAATGCCCAGCGCCGTCTGCGCTCCAACAAAAAAGTGGTGCGCAAGAAGGTGACCCAGGGGCCGGCTCTGCCCGGCAAGCTGGCGGACTGTTCCGGCGGTGACGCCATGCAATCCGAGCTGTTCCTGGTGGAGGGTGACTCGGCCGGCGGCTCTGCCAAGCAGGCGCGGGACCGTGAATTCCAGGCCATAATGCCGCTGCGGGGCAAGATTCTGAATACCTGGGAAGTGGACTCCGGCGAGGTACTGGGGTCGCAGGAAATTCACGATATCTCCGTGGCTATCGGTGTTGAGCCCGGTTCCGATAATCTTGCCGGCCTGCGTTACGGCAAGGTCTGCATCCTTGCCGATGCGGACTCAGACGGTCTGCATATCGCCACCTTGCTGTGCGCCCTGTTTGCGCGTCATTTCCGGCCGCTGGTGGCGGCCGGTCATGTTCATGTCGCCATGCCGCCGCTGTTTCGCATCGACGTCGCCAAGGAAGTGTTCTACGCCCTGGACGAGGACGAGAAGAACGGCATCATCGAACGCATTCGTGCCGAGCGCAAAAACGCCAAGATTGGCGTGCAGCGCTTCAAGGGGCTGGGTGAAATGAATCCGTTGCAGTTGCGTGAGACCACCATGGCACCGGATACCCGCCGTCTGGTGCAGCTCACCATCGATACGGAAGAGGATGATGACACCGACGAAACCATGGACATGCTGCTGGCCAAGAAGCGCTCGCCTGATCGCAAGAGCTGGCTCGAGATTAAGGGCAACCTGGCCGATATCTGAGATCGGGCAACGGCACCAGATGCACTGACGGAATTTTGAAATGAGTACAGAATCCACTTTTGAGAACGGCGTTGAGCGCTTGTCGCTAAAAGCCTTCAGCGAGAAGGCCTACCTGGATTACTCCATGTACGTCATTCTCGACCGCGCATTGCCGCATATAGGCGATGGTATGAAACCGGTGCAGCGTCGCATCATTTATGCCATGTCTGAGCTGGGGCTCAAGGCGACGGCCAAGTACAAGAAATCGGCCCGTACCGTCGGCGACGTGCTGGGCAAGTTCCACCCCCATGGAGACTCGGCCTGCTACGAGGCCATGGTGCTGATGGCACAGCCGTTCAGCTACCGTTACCCGCTGGTCGATGGCCAGGGTAACTGGGGCTCGCCGGACGATCCCAAGTCCTTTGCCGCCATGCGATATACCGAGTCGCGCCTGGCGCCCTATGCCGAGCTGCTGCTGCGCGAACTGGGCCAGGGCACCGTTGACTGGTTGCCCAACTTTGACGCCACCTTGCAGGAGCCTGCGGTACTGCCGGCGCGCCTGCCCAACGTGCTGCTTAACGGTACCACCGGCATTGCGGTGGGCATGGCGACGGATATACCACCGCACAACCTGCGTGAAGTGACCAGCGCCTGTCTGCATCTGCTGGACCATCCTTCGGCGGACGTGCAGTCGCTGTGCGAATTCATTCCGGGGCCGGACATGCCCACGGATGCTGAAATCATCACCCCGGCCCATGAGCTGCGCAAGCTCTATGAAACTGGCCGCGGTTCGGTGCGCATGCGTGCAGTCTATATCCGTGAACAGGGTGAGATTGTCATCACGGCGCTGCCGCATCAGGTTTCAGGCAACAAGATTCTGGAACAGATAGCGGCCCAGATGCAGGCCAAGAAGCTGCCGATGGTGGCGGATCTGCGGGATGAGTCTGATCACGAAAACCCCACCCGGCTGGTAATTATTCCACGCTCCAACCGCGTTGATATCGACCAGCTGATGGCACATCTGTTTGCCTCTACCGATCTGGAACGCAGCTACCGCGTTAACCTCAACATGATAGGTATCGATGGCCGGCCCCAGGTGAAGGATCTGCGTCAGATCCTCACCGAATGGCTCAGCTGGCGAACTCAGGTGGTACGCCGTCGCCTGCAGTATCGTCTGGACAAGGTGCTGGATAGGTTGCACCTGCTCGAAGGCCTGATGATTGCGTATCTCAATATCGACGAGATTATTGCCATCATCCGTTACGAGGAAGAGCCCAAGGCCGAGATGATCCGGCGCTTCAATATCAGTGAGCGCCAGGCCGAAGCGATTCTGGAACTCAAGCTGCGCCACCTGGCCAAGCTGGAAGAGTTCAAGATCCGTGCCGAGCAGAATGAGCTGGAAGCCGAACGCAAGCGTCTTGAAGAAATCCTGGGATCAGATTCGCGGCTGCGCAAGCTGATCAAGGATGAGCTGAAAGAAGATGCCAAAACCTACGGCGATGACCGCCGCTCGCCCATAGTGCAGCGTAATGAAGCTCAGGCGTTCAGCGAGAAGGATCTGCTCAGTGCAGATCCCGTGACCGTGGTGATTTCAAAGCAGGGCTGGATTCGAGCTGCCAAGGGCCACGAGATCGATGCCGAAGGCTTGAGCTACAAGTCCGGCGACAGCTTCAAACTGGCCTGTGCCGGGCGCATGAATCAGCCAACTCTGCTGCTCGACTCCACCGGGCGCAGCTATACCCTGGATACTCATACGCTGCCATCGGCGCGGGGACAGGGCGAGCCTGTTACCAGCCAATTGTCGTTGCCCAAGGGCGCGACCATCGAAGGCATGTTCTCGGGGCAGGATAATGACCGGGTGCTGCTGGCGTCCGATGCGGGTTATGGCTTTGTCGCCAAGGTGTCTGACCTGAGCAGCAAAACCAAAAACGGCAAGGCGGCGCTGACACTGCCGGAGGCGAGTCTGACCCTGATGCCCATTCTGGTGAAGGATGCGGCACGGGATCTGCTGGCGGCGGTGACCAATGAAGGCCGACTGCTGGTCTTCCCGGTGGCGGATCTGCCGGAGCTGGCGCGGGGCAAGGGCAACAAGATCATCAATATTCCGGGCGCACGGGCCAAGGCGCGGGAAGAGTATCTGACCGCGCTGGTGACGCTGGATCCGGACAAGACCCTGGTGGTGCATGCCGGGCGGCAGCATCTCAAGCTCAAGCCGGCGGAGATTGATCATTATCGCGGCGAGCGTGGCCGGCGCGGCAACAAGTTGCCCCGGGGCTATCAGCGGGTTGACCGTCTGGAAGTGGAGGGCGACGAGTAGCGGGCAACGCCTGCAAGCGCCCTGGTATCCGAAAAAGGCGCTGGCGACCTCTGTGTCGTCAGCGCCTTTTGTATGTCTGGCCTGTTGTGGAGCGTCCGACTGAGGTCAGCCGGTTTTGCTGATCAGATGACTGGCCTGGCGCTCCAGCAGTTCCTCGTAATCCTCACTCAGGCGATGGATCAGCACCTTGTCTTCGTCCTCGCGCCTGATATCGGCGTGTTCCAGCAAATTACCCTTCAGATCCGGAACTTCAGTCAGGGCAGTGTGGCTGATCAGCTCGTTGCTCTGGGTGCTGCGGGTGAGGAACTGGACTTCTTCCAGCATCAGCGACGGTTTGAGGCAGTTGCCGCGCACCAGCGCTATATGCAGGTTCAGTACCGGCTGGAAACCGCGAATGCGGCGCTGGTTAAAAGTCCGATACAGCAGGGTGAAAAGCTTGGCGGCACAGAGTGCATTGGCACCGTGGGCGTCTTCCTCGGTGGGCTGGCGGAACCAGACGCGAATGTCGCCGTTGTTCTGGGGCTCGATGTCGCCACTGTAAATGGCGGCGATCTGGTGGGCGAACTGGCTGTAGTGGGTCAGCAGTTCGGCACGCTCCTGTTCATCGACATACTCGGCGTGACCGCTGGCGGTGTCGATCAGCAGCAGATAGCTGGCTTCCTGGGGCGTCAGCCGCAGTTCCAGCTCATGCTCAAAACTGTAGAGACCCAGCTGGGTCTCGCTGCGTTCGCGTAGCGGATTGGGTGCGCTGGGTTGCTGCGGTTCAGCTGCGGCGGGTTCGTCGTCGTCAATCTCCAAATCCTCGTCGATAAAACGGGCTTCATGCACGCGTTCCGACTCTTCCGGCTGGGGCGCCGAGGGCATGAAGCGGGGCATCAGTCGTTCTTTCACCGGCCGCAGCAGGTCCAGCAATCCATCGAAACCGGACTCGTCCCGCCGTTTGTCGGAGGCATGATCCTGGTCGTCGTATTGATCGTTGTCCTGGTCAGGGTTAAATTCATCAGCCTCTTCCAGCGACTGATAGTCCTCGTAAGCAGCGTCCGATGCGCCTGCGTCTTCGGCCGGGAAATCGTAGCGCCGGGATTCTGTGTCTGAGTCGTCATGCAGGCTTGCCTGCGTCGGCTCTTCTGCCGGGAAGGCCGCCAGGTTCAGCTCGTCCTCTGTCGCCGTATCCAGCGCCTGATCGGCTTCATCTTCCAGTTCGTCGTCGTCATCGAATGCGCGCGGCGGGCGGGCATTAAGTGTCATGGCCAGGGTCAGGAGTGCCGCCAGGGCGCAGCCGAGCCAGAGCATGGCCACCAGGGTCAGCTGCTCCAGACGCTGGTCCCGGGCGGGGGCCGGATCGAGCCAGAACAGCATGCGACCTATGATCTGCTGCTCGCGTTCCAGCACCAGCTCGCGTTCAAGCGGCCCTTCGGCTTCGCCGCTACGGGCGACCAGTTCACTGGTCTGGTTGTAGAGTGAGATGCCACGCACTTCGGGTTGCTCGCCCAGCTCATTAATCAGGTAGTTCAGGCTGACCCGGTCGTCGGCCAGCAGCAGGGGTTGCAGCAGCACGGCGGACTGGCGCATCAACTTTTCACCAGATGCCAGTGTTTCTGCCTGGGCATCCTTGCTGGCGCTGAACCAGAGATAGCCGCCGCTGAGCAGCAGGCCAAAGGTCAGAATCATGGCCAGTTGCAACAGCAGGCGACGACGCAACGGGGACGGGATAGCGGTAATCTGGGGCTGGACTGCGGACATAGTGTGCTGGGTTATCCAGGGGCGCGTGGAAATTGGACGAAACCGATCATAACAGCTCAACCGGAGCCGGCACAGTACTGCCGGGCCGCATGTTGCAGCGCATCCAGGAGCCATTTAAAGCGCTGGCCGCGATGACCAGTTAATGCCCCGATTGGGGTGCCGCTTTCGATGCTTGCAGCAAAAGTGAAATCCTTCATGCAAGATCCGGGTTCCGGACGGTATAATGCGCAGGTTAACGACCGGAGCTAAGGGCAGGGCATGAACGTAGAGGCATACATGATCGAGCTGGGTCAGCGTGCACGCGAGGCGTCGCGGCTGATGGCACGTGCCGAAACCGGCATCAAGAACAAGGCGCTGCTGTATATGGCTGAAGCCATTGAGGCCGGGCGCGATACTCTGGCGAGCGCGAATCAGCAGGATCTGGAAAATGCTCGGGCCAGTGGTCTGGATGCAGCCATGCTGGATCGTCTGGAACTGACACCGGCACGTATCGATACCATGATCGAGGGTCTGCGTCAGGTGGCGACACTGGCGGACCCCATTGGCGGCATCACCGATATGAACTATCGCCCCAGTGGCATTCAGATCGGCAAGATGCGTGTGCCTCTGGGCGTGATCGGTATAATTTATGAATCGCGGCCCAATGTGACGGTCGAGGCGGCGAGCCTGTGCCTGAAATCCGGCAATGCCGCCATTTTGCGCGGCGGCTCGGAATCGATTCATTCCAACCAGGCGATTGCAGCCTGTATTGCCGCGGGTCTTAAGCGTGCGGGCCTGCCGCAGACGGCGGTACAGGTGGTCGAGACCACCGACCGCGCGGCTGTCGGTCAGCTGATCGCCATGCCGGAGTACGTTGACGTTATAGTGCCCCGCGGTGGCAAAGGTTTGATCGAGCGTGTCAGCCGTGATGCGCGGGTGCCGGTGATCAAGCATCTGGACGGTATCTGCCATGTCTTTATCGACAGCGAGGCCGACATCTCCAAGGCGATCAATATCGCCCTCAATGCCAAGACGCACCGCTATGGTACCTGCAATACCATGGAAACCCTGCTGGTCGACAGCAGTGTAGCCGCCAAGGTTCTGCCGGAGCTGGCCGGCGCCTATGAGCAGGCCGGCGTTGAGTTGCGCGGCTGTGAACGCACCCGTGCGCTGCTGCCGCAAATTGTGGCGGCAACACAGGAAGACTGGTCGACCGAATACCTGGCCCCCATTCTGTCGATCCGCGTGCTGGACGGCATGGATGAGGCCATCAGCCATATCAACAAGTATGGCTCCCACCATACCGATGCTATCGTCACCGAAAACTACACCAAGTCGCGGCGCTTCCTGCGGGAAGTGGATTCCAGCTCGGTGATGGTCAATGCCTCGACGCGCTTTGCCGATGGTTTCGAGTATGGCCTGGGGGCCGAAATTGGCATTTCCACGGACAAGATTCATGCCCGTGGCCCGGTCGGCCTTGAAGGCCTGACGTCGCAGAAATACGTGGTGCTGGGTGATGGTCATATCCGTCAGTAAAGGGACATGACCGATACCGGCCCTGCGGATGCCCTGGTTTTCATGGGCGGCACCTTCGATCCCGTGCACAATGGCCACCTGCGCACCGCGCTGGAGATCCAGCAGTGGATGGGAGTCGAACAGGTCTGCCTGATCCCCTCGAAGGTCCCGGTGCACCGCGAGCAGCCTGGCTGCTCGTCGGAACAGCGTCTGGCCATGGTAGGCCTGGCGGTGGAACATGAGCCTGCCCTGCGGGTTGATCCGCGGGAGGTGCTGTCGGAACAGCCCTCCTACAGCCTGCTCACGCTGCAGTCGCTGCGGGCCGAAATCGGACCCGACCGGTCGCTGTGCATGGTGCTGGGAATGGACGCCTACCTCGGATTGGCCAGCTGGCATGGCTGGGAACAACTGCCTGACTACTGCCACATCATAGTGGTGTGCAGGCCAGGTTATGTATACGAACCGGATGAGCGGATGCGGCGTTTCTTCCGTGCCCATGAAACTCGTTCGCTGAAGACAGTGCTGGGCTCACCCTGCGGCCGCGTGCTAATGCACGAACTGACGCCGTTGAGCATCTCGGCTACCCAGATTCGCCAACTGGTGGCGAAGGGTCTGTCACCCCGTTATCTGTGTCCAGACCCCGTTTGGCACTTTATGCAACTACACAAACTTTACGTGATTGAAGAGGATAGTTAACCCAAGATGCGGATTGATCAACTGGTCACCCTGGCGCAAACCGCGCTGGAAGATATGAAAGCCAAAGATGTCGTGTTAGTGGATGTGCAGGGCAAGTCGAGCGTGACCGACTTCATGCTGGTCGCCAGCGGAACCTCCCATCGCCATGTGAACTCTATTTCCCAGAGCGTGATCGACACGGCGAAAGCTGCGGGCGTGATGCCGCTGGGCACCGAGGGTCAGACAGGCGGTGACTGGGTGCTGGTGGATCTGGGTGATGTCGTTGTCCATGTCATGATGCCGGATGCTCGCAGCTTCTACGATCTGGAACGGTTGTGGAACTTTGACGTGGCTAAAGCGGCTGAGTAACGGCGATGAAAGTACGTCTGATTGCCATTGGCGGCAAGATGCCAGGCTGGGTCACCCAGGGCTACGATGAGTACGCCAAGCGCCTGCCGGCAGATCTGACGCTGGAGCTGGTGGAGCTGGCCCTGGGGCATAGGGGCAAGGGCGCGGATCTTGCCCGGGCCAAGCGCCAGGAAGGCGATCAGATGCTGGCGGCCATCCCCAAGGGAGACCTGGTGGTGGCGCTGGAGGTGGAAGGCCGTAACTGGTCGACCGAGCAGCTGGCCTCTAACATGGAAGGCTGGCGCATGGGCGGTCGAAACGTTTCCTTGCTGATCGGCGGTCCGGACGGTCTGGATGCCCGTTGCAGTGCGGCGGCTGAACAGCGCTGGTCGCTGTCGGCGCTGACGTTGCCCCATCCGCTGGTGCGTGTGCTGCTGGCAGAGCAGCTCTACCGCGCCTGCACCATTTTGCAGGGTCACCCCTACCACAAATAGCGATTTCATGGCCTTCGAACGCTTCAAGGATTACAGCCAGGAAAGCCGCACCTTTGGTGCCCGGGCAATGCTGGCTTTTGTGCTGGTGGTGGCGCTGGTGTCGGTGCTGGTTGGCCGGCTCTATTTCCTCCAGGTGGTGCAGTACGATCGTTATGCCGCCATGTCGGAGGACAACCGAGTGCATCTGCAGCCGGTGGCGCCTACCCGTGGCCTGATTTACGACCGCAATGGTGTCTTGCTGGCCGAAAATCGCCCCAGCTACAGCGTGACGGTCCTCAAGGAAGAGGTAAAGGATCTCGATGGCACCCTGGATATTCTGAAACAGCTGATACCCATCACCGAATCCGAACTGGAGCGTTTCCAAAAGCGTTACAGTCAGCGCCGGCGACCATTTGAAACGGTGCCGGTGCGTTTTCGTCTTACGGAACCCGAGATTGCCCGTATTGCCGTTAATTATCACCGCTTGCCGGGTGTGCAGGTTGAAGCGGATCTGATCCGCTACTATCCCTACGGCGAGGCCGTGGTCCATGCGCTGGGTTATGTCGGGCGTATTAACGAGGCCGAACTGCAGCGGGTGGAGGCCAACAACTACGCCGCCACGCACTATATCGGCAAGCTGGGTATCGAGAAGTTCTACGAACCGCAGTTGCATGGCCAGGTGGGTTTTCAGAAGGTTGAAACCAATGCCCGTGGCCGGGTGTTGCGCGTGCTGGAGCGTGTCGATCCGGTGCCGGGGGATGATTTGGTACTGAGTCTCGACCTGCGCCTGCAACAGATCACCGAACGGCTGATCGATGGCCGCCGCGCCTCTGTGGTGGCGATAGACCCCAAGACCGGTGGCATTCTGGCGCTGGTGAGCGAGCCGGGCTACGACCCCAACCTGTTCGTGACCGGTATTTCGACCAAGGACTACAGCGCGCTGCGGGACTCGCCCGACCTGCCACTGTTCAACCGTGCGCTGCGTGGCGGTTATCCGCCGGCGTCGACCATTAAGCCGGTGATTGCACTGGCGGCGCTTGATTCCGGCACCATATCTCCGAGTCATACGGTGTGGGATCCGGGCTTCTTTACCCTCAGTCAGGGCGGGCGTCGCTACCGCGACTGGAAGCGTGGCGGCCATGGCCGGGTGGACCTGAATCTGGCGCTGGCCCAGTCCTGTGATGTCTGGTTCTACGATGTCGGCTATCGCATGGGGATCGACAAGATGTCGGATTACCTGAGTCGCTTTGGATTTGGTGCTGTCACCAGTCTCGATCTGCCCGAAGCGGTACCGGCGGTACTGCCATCCAAGGAATGGAAGCGTCGCTCCCGCAATCGTCCCTGGTATCCTGGCGACTCGGTTAACCTGAGTATTGGTCAGGGATTTTTCGTTGCCACGCCACTGCAGCTGGCGACAGCCGCCACCGTACTGGCCAATCGCGGCAAGTGGGTACAGCCCAAGTTGTTGCAGGGCGTGCGCACCAAGGGCGAGGAAGGCGACATCAGCATCAAGATGCCGACGCTGGATGACGCCCGGCCCATGCCTGAAGACGTGACCCTGAAGTCCGATGCCTACTGGCAGCAAGTGATCAAGGGCATGGTGGACGTGATGCACGGCGAGCGCGGCACAGCGCGCAAGGCCGGGAAGGATGCGGGCTATATTATCGCCGGCAAGACCGGCACTGCCCAGGTGGTGGGTATCAAGAAGGATGAGCGTTACGATGCATCCAAACTGTCGGAGCGTAACCATGACCATGCGCTCTTTCTGGCCTTTGCACCGGTGGATGATCCCCAGATCGCCGTGGCCGTGGTGGTGGAAAACGGCGGTGGCGGCTCCAGTACGGCTGCACCCATAGCCCGTCAGGTCATGGATGCCTGGTTGCTGGGTATAGACCCCAGTGAAGACCCGATGGCGGAAGAAGAGCTGCAGGAAGCGGAAATATCACGATGATGCTTGAAACGGCCGTATTGCAGCCTCGGTCTTCACCAGGGTCCGCCCGCATTGTGACTGACACCTGGGATAGCAGAAGAAGTACTGCAGGAAATGGAAATATCACGATGATGACCGAATCGGCCTCCGTTGCAGGCTTGGGAGTACTTGCATGAGTCTGCGTGACTTTCAGCGCACCATGCCAGAATCCGGCCAGCATCTGGCGAAGCGTCCTGGCTGGTGGTCCCATACCCATCTGGATGCCTGGATGCTGTTGTTTCTGCTGTTGCTGTGCGGCTTTGGGCTTTTCGTGCTTTATAGCGCCTCCGGGCAGGACGTCGGTTACGTCAGCCGGCAGGCGATTCGCATGGGGGCGGGTCTGGCGGTGCTGATCGGATTGGCCCAGGTCAATCCGCGTCATCTGGCGCGCTGGGCACCCTGGATGTTTGCCGCCAGCGTACTGCTGTTGCTGGCGGTGCTGCTGGTTGGAGTGGGTGCCAAGGGGGCGCAGCGCTGGCTGGCACTGCCGGGCTTTCGTTTTCAGCCGTCGGAAATCACCAAACTGGTGCTGCCGCTGATGATTGCCTGGTATCTTTCGAGCCGGCCGTTGCCTCCGCGGCCGTTGCACATTATTGTCTCGCTGGTTCTACTGGGTATTCCGTCGGTCATGATAATGAAGCAGCCGGATCTGGGAACCTCGCTGCTGATTGCGTCTTCCGGTATTTTCGTGCTGCTGCTATCGGGTATCCTCTGGCGCTATGTGCTGGCGGCCATGGTGGCTGCCGGGGCTGCGTTACCGGGGCTCTGGATGGTGATGAAAGACTATCAGCGTCAGCGGGTACTCACTTTTCTTGATCCGGAAAGCGATCCGCTGGGCAGTGGCTGGAATATTATCCAGTCCAAGACAGCCATAGGTTCTGGCGGGGTCTGGGGCAAGGGTTATATGGCAGGCACCCAGTCGCAGCTAGACTTTCTGCCCGAATCCCATACCGACTTTATTATCGCGGTGATTGCCGAGGAAATGGGGTTGATTGGCGTGCTGACTCTGCTGTTCCTGTATCTGCTGGTGATAGGCCGCGGCCTGATCATCGCCAGTCGGGCACCGGACAGCTTTGGCCGCCTGGTGGCGGGCAGCATTATTCTGACGTTCTTTGTGTATGTATTTGTAAATATCGGCATGGTCAGCGGACTCTTGCCGGTGGTTGGTGTACCGCTGCCCTTGATCAGTTATGGCGGTACCTCTATTGTGACGCTGATGGCAGGCTTCGGCATTATGATGTCGGTTCACACCCATCGGCAGATGCTGCGTCGATAAACAGGGATTAAGTATGCAAAAAGTTTTGGTTCCGGCTTTGGTTACACTGGCGCTGGTATTGCAAACCGGCTGTGCTTCAACAGCGGTGGGTCATGTCAGCAAAGACGCAGTTTCGGCGCCGGTGGCGGCAGCTGACGCCACCGTCGGCTATTCGCAGCACCCCGAGGCTCTGCCTCTGATCGACGAAATGGTGGCCGAGGGGGTGGATCGCGCCTATCTGGTGAGCTTGCTCGATCAGGCGCAGCGCCAGGAATCCATTCTTAAGGCCATGTCGCGCCCGGCGGAAAAACGCCTGACCTGGGGTGGGTACCGTAAGATCTTTATTGAGCAGAAGCGTATCGATCAGGGCCTGCAATTCTGGCGCGAGCACGCCGACACCCTGGCCCGGGCCGAGCAGCAGTTTGGTGTACCGGCCGAGGTGATTGTCGCCATTATCGGCGTTGAAACCCGTTACGGCCGCATTACTGGCAGTTACCGCGTGATTGATGCGCTGGCGACGCTGGGATTTGATTATCCCAAGCGCGGCGCCTTCTTTCGCGGTGAGCTGAAGGAATACGTGCAGCTGGTTCAGGAAGAGCAGGTTGATCCGCTGTCACTCAAGGGATCCTATGCCGGCGCCATGGGTTACGGTCAGTTTATTCCCTCGAGCTTTCGCGCCTATGCGGTGGACTTCGATGGCGACAACAAACGTGATATCTGGAACAACCCGGTCGATGCCATCGGCAGTGTAGCCAATTACTTTGCCCGCCACGGCTGGAAAAAGGGTGAGCCTGTGATCAGCAATGTGGTGATCAACGGCACCGCGGATGCGAGCTGGTTCAATGCCGATCTCAAACCCGAAGTCACCCTGGCGCAGTGGGCCGAGCGTGGCATCAGCACCCGCAAAGACCTGGACCAGACGCAGAAAGCGACCCTGATGCAGCTGGAAATGGCCGAAGGGGACGAATACCGCTTTGGTTTGCACAACTTCTACGTCATTACCCGCTATAACCACAGCCGGCTCTACGGCATGGCGGTGCATGAACTCAGCCAAATGATCGGCGCCGCCTACCGGGGGAGCAAGCAGGGGTGAGTTTCACACAAGTGCGCCTGTCGCTGGTATTGCTGCTGGCGCTGCTGGCCGGTTGTTCGTCCTCGGTAAAACAGACCGAAGACAGCACCGGGGTTACCCCCGTACCTGAAGCCAATGCCGGTCGTTATTCCATGAAACACGACAAGGCACCGCTGGAAATGGTGGATGTGTCCAAGGTGCCGGATGCCGTGCCGCGGCTGGAGCCAAAAAGCCTGAGGGGTAATCGCAGTCCCTACGAGGTGTTGGGGCAGCGTTACCATATCATCGAGGAAGCGCGGGGCTACAAGGAGCAGGGTACCGCCTCCTGGTACGGTCGCAAGTTCCATGGTTACGAAACCTCCAACGGTGAAGTCTACGACATGTTCAGCATGACGGCTGCGCACAAGTCGTTGCCATTGCCAAGCTATGTGCGGGTGACCAATGTTGATAACGGCCGCCAGGTCGTGGTGCGGGTGAATGACCGCGGTCCCTTCCATGAAGGACGGGTGATTGACCTGTCCTACGCGGCGGCGTCACGGTTGGACATGATGGGCGAGGGCACGGCCCGTGTCTCGCTCGAAGTTCTGGATCCGCGTACCACTTTGGCTGCGGCCCCCGCCCTGCCAGCCGGTACAAAAACGACGCCAGGTCCTGGGCGCTATCTGCAGGTGGGGGCCTTCTCGGATCGAGCGGCCATTGAGCGCATCGAGCAGAATATCGGCCAGCTGTCTGCGGGTTTGAACCTGCGGGTGTCTCCCGTAACTCAGGAGGGCCGCACCCTGTATCGCGTGCAGCTTGGACCCGTGCCTGACAGTGAAACCGAAGCGCGTCTTATGCGCCAGCTAGGGGATGCCGGTTACACCGCCGCCCGTCCGGTGGACTTACCCTGATCGCCTGAGTAGAGTAGAACTTTTAGTCTCCCAAGACGTCTACCCTGCACCCAATTTTCCGCAGACTGATAAAGAGAATCATGGCTCAACAACCGATATACGCCCGACTATGCGGCTTTTTCCTCTGTTCACTTCTTCTGGCAGGCCCCGTACAGGCTGAAACGCCGACCCTGAACGCAACGCCGACGCTCAATTCGACTCCGACCCTGTCGCCGGCCGAGCTGATACCGGCGTCGCCCCAGATAGCGGCAACTTCCTATCTGGTGATGGATTCTGAAACCGGCGAAATTCTGCTCTCCGACAAGGAAGATGAGCAGTTTGCCCCCGCCAGCCTGACCAAGATGATGACCGCCTATATCGTTGAGTACGAACTGGCCAAGGGCAACATCTCCAAGGATGACATGGTGCTGATCAGCGAAAAGGCCTGGCGCACTGAAGGTTCGCGCATGTTCGTGCGCGAAGGTACCCAGGTGAAACTGATCGATCTGTTGCAGGGCATCATTATTCAGTCGGGTAACGATGCTTCGGTTGCCGTGGCAGAGCACATAGCCGGCAGCGAGTCGGCTTTTGCCGACCTGATGAACCAGCACGCAGGCCTGCTGGGCATGAAAAACACCTATTTCCGCAATGCCACCGGGTTGCCTGCGGATCAGCACATGTCCACGGCGCGCGATCTGGCTATCCTGGCGCGGGCGATCATTCGCCAGTTCCCGGAAAATTACCCGATCTATTCCGAGAAGTACTTCACCTACAACGAAATCCGCCAGCCCAACCGCAACCGCCTGCTGTGGCGCGACGACTCGGTTGATGGCCTGAAGACCGGCCACACTGAAGAAGCCGGCTATTGCCTGGTGGCATCGGCCAAACGCGATGACATGCGCCTGATCAGCGTGGTGCTGGGTACCACCAGTGAAGAGTCGCGTGCGCAGGAAACCCAGAAGCTGCTGGCCTATGCGTTCCGCTATTACCGCACCCACAAGCTGTACGATGGCGGCACGCCGCTGAATACGGCCACTGTCTGGGGTGGTCAGGGTGGCGAAGTACGCCTGGGCCTGGCGGAATCCCTGGCGGTGACTGTGCCCCGTGGACAGACCGATCAGCTGGAAGCTGCGCTGGATGTAGATCGTGTGATTGAGGCTCCAGTCGTACAGGGGCAGGAGTATGGCCGCGTGCGGGTGATGCTCAATGGTGAACTTGTGCGCGAAGTGCCGCTGGTTGCGCTGGAAGATGTCGCCGAAGGTGGCCTGCTCAAGCGTATCTGGCACAGCATACTGTTGTTTTTCCTCAGCTTGATTGGCTAAATATTTAGAGCAGTAAGCACCCACTGATCCTTCCGCCAGCGCCCTGCCGGCGGATTGAGGAGCCAGACGTCGATGAATATCGTATATCTCAAGGGCCAGTTCATGGCTTCTGAAGAGGCGACAGTGTCGCCTTTCGACCGCGGATTTCTGTTCGGCGACAGTGTTTATGAGGTAGTGCCCTATTTTCGCGGTATAGGTTTCAGGCTGCAGGAGCATATAGCCCGGCTGGAACACAGCCTGCGGGCCGTGCGTATTCAGGCAGATACTGACTGGGCTGCAGTGATGGACGAGCTGGTGCAGCGCAATGGCGGCGGCAACATGTCGGTATATCTGCAGGTGACCCGCGGGGACTGTGGCAGTCGCAGTCACAGCTATGATGCCAGCCTAAAGCCTACTGTCTTTGCCTGCTGTGCGCCGGTGCGCAATTTCGCCGCGGTGCCGGCCGACGATGTGGTAGGTATTAGCGCCATTGTCACGGCGGATTTGCGCTGGCATCGCTGCGATATCAAATCTACCGGATTGCTGCCCAATATTCTGGTGCTGCAACAGGCGAAGGATCACCGGGCGGATGAAGCTCTGCTGTTGCGCGACGGCGTGCTGACCGAAGGCACCTCCTGCAATCTGTTTGTGGTGCGCCAGGGCGTGATCTATACCCCCAAGCGCAGCTCCGATATTCTGGGCGGTATTACCCGGGAGCTGGTTCTGGGCCTGGCCGATGCCAACGGCATGCAGTACCAGGAAGTGGATATCGATTACGATAGCCTGATGAGCGCTGACGAAGTCTGGATTTCCAGTTCGACTCGCGGCGTGGTGCCGGTGACAAGGGTGGATCATAGTCCCATTGGCAGCGGTAAAAAGGGGCCCGTCTGGGCTCGAATGTTTGAATTGTTGGCCCGTTATCAGCAGCAACTGATGACGGGGGAGTGAGTCATGAGCGAACAGCAACCCCCCAAGATTGAATTTCCCTGCCCCGATTATCCGATCAAGGTTATAGGGGTGAACAGCACCGATTTTCGGGACTATGTTATCGAAACCGTGCTCAAGTACGCGCCGGATCTTGATGTCGCCAGCGTTACAGTGCAGGACAGCAAAAAGGGCACCTTTCAGTCGGTGCGCTTTTGCATTACCGCCACCGGGGTCGAGCAACTGGAACAGATGCATCAGGATCTGAAATCCTCTGGCCGCGTTAAAATGGTCATGTGATGACCGTTGCCAATACTCTAATTCTGCGCAGTCTGGGGTTGGTGCCCTATGACACCACCTGGCAGCGGATGCAGGATCTTACCAATAGCCGCGATGACCAGACGCCGGATGAAATCTGGCTGCTGGAACACAGCCCCGTGTTTACTCAGGGGCAGGCGGGCAAGGCCGAGCACGTGCTGAATGCCGGTGATATACCGGTGGTGCAGGCCGACCGTGGCGGTCAGGTAACCTATCATGGTCCTGGTCAGCTGGTGGTGTACCTGCTGCTGAACCTGCGTCGCAAAAGCCTGGGTGTGCGTGATCTGGTGGACCTGATGGAGCAAAGCGTGGTGGCGCTGCTGGCCGAATATGGTGTCCAGGCTTATCCCAAGCCCGATGCTCCCGGTGTCTATGTCGGTGATGCCAAGATTTGCTCGCTGGGCCTGCGGGTACGCCGTGGCTGCTCCTTCCATGGCCTGGCGCTGAACCTGGATATGAACATGGAGCCCTTCCTGCGTATCAATCCCTGCGGCTATGCCGGCATGGCGATGACCCAGCTTGCAAGCCTGGTATCGGGGCTGGATAGCGCTGCGGCCGTCAGTCGTATGGGTGATATTTTGATCAACAAAATCGGGTATACTACGGTGTCCCGCAGAACCAGATTGGATTAGCGATTGTATGGCAAGTTCTGATAACAAAACCGCTGGCGCGCGCGCCGAACAGGGTGTCAAACTTCGTGGCGCCGAAAAGGTCGCCCGTATCCCGGTGAAGGTTATCCCTACCGAGAAAGACGCAATGCCACGCAAGCCGGCCTGGCTGCGCGTACGCATGGGCTCCTCGGCTGAAGTGCAGCGTATCAAGTCCAAGTTGCGTGAACACAAGCTGTCTTCCGTCTGTGAAGAGGCCAGCTGCCCGAATATCGGTGAGTGCTTCACTAATGGTACCGCTACCTTCATGATCATGGGCGACATCTGCACCCGTCGCTGCCCGTTCTGTGACGTAGCCCACGGTCGTCCCAATGCGCTCAACGCCGACGAGCCCCGCGAGCTGGCTACCGCCATAGCGGATCTGGGTCTGCGCTATGTGGTTATTACTTCTGTTGATCGCGACGACCTGCGTGATGGCGGTGCCCAGCATATCGCCGATTGCGTACGCGAAACCCGCGAGCGCCAACCGTCCATCGAGATCGAAACTTTGGTGCCGGATTTCCGCGGCCGCATGGATGTTGCGCTGGAGATTCTCAGTGCCACACCGCCGGATGTTTTCAACCACAATATGGAAACCGTGCCGCGCCTGTACAGGCAGGTTCGCCCGGGCGCCGACTACGAATGGTCACTGGATCTGCTCGAAGGCTTCAAGCAGCGTCAGCCCGGCATTCGCACCAAGTCCGGTCTGATGGTGGGCGTGGGTGAAACCAATGAAGAGATTGTCGAAGTCATGCGCGATCTGCGCGCGCATAATGTCGACATGATTACTATTGGTCAGTATCTGCAGCCGAGCCGCAGTCACCTGCCGGTCGATCGCTTTGTAACGCCGGACGAATTCGACGAGTTTGCCCGTCTGGCCAAGGAAATGGGCTTCTCCCATGTTGCTTCAGGCCCGCTGGTGCGTTCGTCCTACCATGCTGATCTGCAGGCCAAGGGTGAGAAGGTCGGTTAGATCCTATCGGCCCCTGTGGGTTGAATGTAGCTGACTGTTGACAGCTAAATGTTGAAAAAGGAGCCTGCGGGCTCCTTTTTTTGTGGGGCTCTAACCCCAGTCGTCGTCGGTGGCGTGTTACACCTTGGTGACCCAGACTCCGACATCCAGGGTGGCAGTGGCGCTACCGCGGTAGGAGCCTGATATGGGCGGAACCGCGTTTGGCAGGCGCGCGACGGCAACGGGGATATGATCAGTGCCGGCGATCTTGCCGATGGTAGGGTCAAATCCTTTCCAGCCGGCACCGGGCAGATAGACTTCGGCCCAGGCGTGGGTGGCGCCGTTGCTGTCCGGGGCCAGAATCGTATGCACGTAGCCGCTGACAAAGCGGGCAGCCAGCCCCAGGTAGCGGGCAGCTTCCATAAAGAGCACGGAAAAGTCACGGCAGGAGCCGGTACCGTATTCCAGCGTCTGGCGGGCGCTCTGGACGCCGGGTTCTTCGCGCACGCGATAGCTTAGGGTCTGGTAAATATGTTCGGCGATGCGCTGCAGCAGGCTGTAGGTCTGAATATTCTCGCCCGCTTGCCAGAAATTGCTGATCCAGGTGTGCAGCAGGGCGCTGGTATGTGCATCGGGCAACGTATGGTAGGGCGCCAGCATGGGTTCGTCATCGGGTTGGTAACTGAACGGGTAGCTCAGGGCGTAGTCCGATACCAGAAAGTCCAGCGGGGCTTCGTTGTACTGCTGAATAATGACTTCACTCCTGACGACCAGCTGGCGGCAAGGCAGGGTGAAATTGGCCAGCGCCACAGAATTATCTTCGACGTCACGGTGCCACAGCAGAGTAGCCGCTGGGCTTATGTCGAGGGAAAACGACTGGATACGCAGTTCATGGTCTTCACGTGGTCGTAGCAGCAGTTTGTGTTCGCCCAGCGATACCTCGTCGGTGAAGTTGTAGTAGGTGTGATGCACAATCTTGTAGCGCTGCATAATGTCATCCCGGAGTCGGCCTGGGGGGCGAGGTCAATAAAGCTTTCTGTTGCTGGCGTCAGGCGTAGCTGCCCTGATCATATCCCTGTTCATCAATGTGCTGCACGCTTACCCGCTGCTCCCGTGGGTAGGTCGCAGGCCCAAACTGGTTGTAAACGGCCACATCGGCGGCATCCCGGCCATAACCGATGGCAACGTAGCCGCCGTGCAGCTGGGCCTGGGTGGCATCGAAGGTATACCAGCGATCAGCCACATAGGCCTCGAACCAGGCGTGCAGATCCATAGGCTCAAGGTTATGCAAGTAGCCGACCACCATGCGTGAAGGAATGCTCAGGCTGCGACAGAGTGCTATCCCCAGGTGTGCCAGGTCACGGCATACTCCCCAGCCTCGGGCGTTAATCTCGGTCGCAGAAATCTGGATATCACTGCTTTCGGGCTCGTAGCGAATGGTATTGCGCAGCCAGGTTTCGATCGCGGCCACCTGATCGTAGCCCGGCGCGTAGCCCGCGGTGATGCTGTTTGCCATTTGACTGAAACGATCAGATTCACAGTAGCGACTGGGTAATAGATAGTTGAGCGCAGATTCGGGCAGGTTCTGTATTTCGACGAAGCGAGCGCCAGGGGCGCGGTCTATATGATCCGATGTCATGACCTCTGCTGCAGTATGGATACTGAAGACGCCGGGAGGAGCAATCAGGCGCTGGCACAGGTTACCGTAGTTATCGGTGAATTCGAACACGGGTACGCTGGGGACCAGTTTGTATTGTTCGCTGGCAATCCATTGCTGGGCACCGCTGCGGGGGCGCAGCATCAGCACAAAGGGAGTTGGCACCTCAATGTCGAATGTCAGATCACAGCTGGTTCTTAACCACATGGGGCTCGTCCTTTGAGTTAACATAGGCATAAATCGCCAGGATAATGATTTCACTGTACAGGTTTTTGCACCTGCGTAATGGATTCCTTTGCAGGGTCTGGTGATGAAGCAACATGATCAGTTGGGACCGCGCTCGGGCAGTAGGTCAAAGTCGTCCGCTCCGGGCCCCAGTGGCTGGCCATAGCTAAATTCCACGTAGTTGCCATTGGGATCGCGAAGGCCGCAGTAGTAGCCTACAGGGAAGGGCTCGTCCCGCGGTGCCCAGACCAGGCAGCCTGCATCGCGAGCCTGCTTGGCGATACTGTCGACGGCGTCGCGGCTTTCCAGTGCGAAGCCAAAATGGCGATAGTCGTTATCCGGCAACTGCAGATCCTGACCGCCATTCATCAGCACGAAAATAAAGTCCCGTTCCCGCCCAGGCTCCGCCATCCAGCTGATGGTTTGTGTGTGGCTATGGCGTTCGTGGATCAGGTGCATGCCACAGAACTGACGGTAGAAGGCGACACAGGCTGTCATATCGCTTACGTGCAGGGCTATGTGGGTAATTCGGGCGGAGGCGGACATGGAATACTCCGGGAATAGTGAACGTCTGGATCCTATTAGTTATACACCCTGGCGGTGGATCGGGCCTGTCTGTGGGCAACTTTACGGCAGTGGACAACTCTGAGCTGAGACTGGCCTGGAATCTTATCCCCGAATCTTGTGTATAAAATTGTGCATAAGGTATGGGTACTCATCCAGGGCCGTGCAGAGCCGGCGTATTGCCTGATGCGTGCGTTTTTTGAGCGTTAAATAGTTAGTTTTTCAGCAACTTGCGTTGTGCATATGTGCAGAAAAAAAGGTCGGCTCAAGTTCCGCTGTCAAGCCAAATCGGAAATTTTTCCGATTTAGTATTTTAGCCTTATCCACAGAATCTAGGGGTAGGTCTGTGCGTAACTTATGGGTAACTGGGCTGAGCGCTGTTACAGGGGGTGAACGTGGAGCTGGTTGTTTTTTGATCAAGGGTGCATGGCCGCTGCAAAGGCAGCGCGCAAGAAAGGGACAGGATATGGTATTCGATTAGGGGGACGTGCAGGGATAACGCGGGGTGGCCAAAATCAGCCGGTGGCATCCAGTGGCAGCGTGGTACCGGCCAGGTGTAGCAGAATCGAGGTGAGGGTGAGCCAGGGGTCGCCGGCGCGAGCGCCCTTGACCAGTCGGTCGACCTCGGCGGCCTGCTGCAGCAGATTTTCCAGAGTGGTCGGGGACAGGCGTTTGGTGGTGTTGCGTACCAGCTGCTTGCGCTTGCCGAATAACCGCTGCTGCTGGCACAGACTGTCAAAGCCGGTTCCCTGTTGCAGGCCACGTTGTACTGCATGCAGGATGCGAATCTCTCGGGCCAGGGCCCAAAGCACTACGGCGGGTTCAGTGCCTTCCTGGCGCAATACCTGAATAATACGGGTGACACGCTGGGGCTGAGCGCCCAGAGCCGCATCCGTCAGGCCGAAGATATCGAAGCGCGAACTGTCGGAGACGGCATCAATAACGTCATCCGCAGTCAGAGTCTTGTTGGGGAACAGTAGCTGCAGCTTGCTCATTTCCTGGCGCGCCGCCAGCAGATTGCCTTCCACCCGCTGACACAGAACTTCCACTGCGCTGTCGTCCAGGCGCATGTCCATCTGCACTGCACGACGGCGGATCCATTCCGGCAGCTGGGCAGGTTCAACGGGCCAGAGCTCAACGATCACGCCACTCTTGTCGACGGCCTTGAGCCAGGCGCTCTTTTTGGCACCGGCATCGAGCTTGTCGGCGGTGATCAGCAGTACATTATCGGGCGCAGGGTTGACCAGATACTGCTGCAACATCTCGCTGGCGTTCTTGTTCAGCTTCTGGCTGCCAAGACGCAGTTCGATGATCTTGCGTTCGGCAAAAAGCGACAGGGCGCTAGCACACTCAAGCAGGTACTCCCACTTGAAGCTGCCATCAACGTGCAGGACTTCGCGTTCGGTAAAACCCTGGCTGAGGAACGTTTTGCGCAACAGGTCGCAGCTTTCCTCGGCCAGCAGAGGTTCATCACCGGTGACCAGATAGACCGGCGCCACAGCCTGTTTCAGGCGGGCACCGAGCTGTTCTGGTTTGAGTTTCATGGCTGACCGGCAGCGATATACAGACGCAGGATTTGGCGCGAAATATCCTGCTGCATTTCGCGGCGCAGCAGGGCTTGCTGGGCGTTTTTGGCGGTAATGGCATCGGCGTCGTAGGTATAGACCCGCTCGGTGCGTACCGCAGTTGGCGCTATCAGAAAGCGCTCGCCCTGGGTTATCTGAAAGCGCACTTCGGTGCGCAGTTCGTATTCGTCCACCTTGACGCTTTCATCCAGCGAGGCGACACGGCGGCCCTGTTTCTCTTCGAGAATTTCCAGGGTGTAGGGGGCAGCCACGACCAGCTCAATGCCGTTGCTGCGCAGGGTGCGGCTCAATTCGAGTCGCAGGTCGCTGCGCCCAGCTGGCATTTGTAGTGCCAGTTCGCGCAACTCCATCGGGACATCGGCGCTGCCGCGCAACTGAAAACCACAGCCGCTTAACAGCAGTGTTGCGATCAGCAGTATCAGCCTCAATTGCACAGTCATTGCCTTCTCCCGTCCTTAGCCTACAACGATATTAACCAGTTTACCCGGCACTACAATTTTCTTGCGCAACTGCTTGTCGGCCATGTGCTTACGCACATTTTCGTCCGCCAGGGCGGTGTGCAGAATTACATCTTCATCGGCGTCGGCGGCGACGCTGATTTTGGCGCGTACCTTGCCGTTAACCTGTACCACCATTTCCAGGGATGCACGCACCAGGGCGCTTTCATCCACCTGCGGCCAGGGCGTATGCAGCAAATCGGTGCTGCCGGTGAGCTGCTGCCAGAGGTGATGGGTAATATGCGGCACTATGGGTGACAGCAATTGGGTGGCGGCCAGCACAGCTTCGCGGGTGACGGCACGACCCTGTTCGCTCACATCGACGAAGCGTCCGATGCTGTTGGACAGCTCCATCACGGCGGCAATGGCGGTGTTGAACGTCTGGCGACGCTCGATATCGTCGCTCACCTTGGCGATGGTTTCGTGTACCTTGCGGCGCAGGTCGCGTTGTTCGTCGCTGAGGTTGGCGCTATCCAGAGTGACCACGTTCTGGCCGTGCTGCAGGTGATCGTGCACCTGTTTCCACAAGCGCTTGAGGAAGCGGTGTGCGCCTTCGACACCGGAGTCGGACCATTCCAGCGACTGCTCAGGCGGGGCTGCGAACATCATGAACAGGCGCACGGTGTCGGCGCCGTACTTGTTGATCATAACCTGCGGATCTATACCGTTGTTCTTGGACTTGGACATCTTCGAAACGCCAGCCTGCTCCACCGGCAGACCATCAGACTTCAGACGCGCGCTGATAATGCGGCCCTTGTCGTCGGTTTCGGTATCGACATCGGTAGGCGCTATCCAGATCTTGCCGCCCTTTTCGTCTTCACGATAATAGGTGTCAGCCAGCACCATGCCCTGGCACAGCAGGCGGGTGAAGGGCTCGTCGGACTGGACCAGGCCTTCATCGCGCATCAGCTTGTGGAAGAAACGCGAATACAGCAGGTGCAGGATGGCGTGTTCGATGCCGCCGATATACTGATCCACTGGCAGCCAGTAGTTGGCCTGTTCAGGATCCAGCATGGCGTTGTCACTGCGGGCGCAGGCGTAGCGGGCGTAGTACCAGCTCGATTCCATAAAGGTATCGAAGGTATCAGTTTCGCGCTCTGCCGCACCGCCACAGCCGGGGCATGTGGTCTGGATGAAGCTGTCCATCTTCTTGATTGGCGAACCGACGCCATCGAAGTCGACATCTTCCGGCAGAACCACGGGCAACTGGTCTTCAGGTACCGGCAGCGGGCCGCAGGACGGACAGTTGATCACCGGAATAGGCGTGCCCCAGTAACGCTGACGGGAAACACCCCAGTCGCGCAGGCGATAGTTGATGGTGGTACGGCCCTTGCCCTTGCGCTCGAGTTCTTTGGCGATGGCCTTGAAGGCCAGCTCGAATTCGAGTTCGGAGAAGTCGCCGGAATTGATCAGTATGCCCTTGTCGGTAAAGGCTTCGCGCTCGATATCAATCGGGGTAGCCGGATCCAGCGGCTTGATCACCTGGCGCAGCGGCAGATCGTACTTGTGGGCAAACTCCCAGTCGCGCTGGTCGTGGGCTGGTACGGCCATAACGGCACCCGAGCCATAGTCCATCAGTACGAAGTTGGCGGTCCAGACAGGCACTTTCTCACCGGTCAGGGGGTGGGTTGCTTCCAGACCCAGCGCCATGCCTTTCTTCTCCATGGTGGCCAGATCAGCCTCGGCTACCTTGGTGTGCTTGCAGTCTTTCAGGAAGGCGGCAAGCTGTGGGTTCTGCTCGGCCGCTTGTAGCGCCAGTGGATGCTGCGGCGCCACGGCCAGGTAGGTGACACCCATCAGGGTATCAGGGCGGGTGGTGAAAACTTCCAGCTCGCCATTGCCAGCGACCTGAAACTTCAGCTCCACGCCCTGGGAGCGGCCGATCCAGTTGCGCTGCTGGGTACGGACCTGTTCCGGCCAGTGTTCCAGCTTGTCGAGATCGTCCAGCAACTGATCGGCGTAGTCGGTAATTTTCAGGAACCACTGCGGAATTTTCTTGCGCTCAACCAGAGCGCCGGAGCGCCAGCCGCGGCCGTCGATAACCTGTTCGTTGGCCAGTACGGTCATGTCCACCGGATCCCAGTTAACCTCGGATTCCTTTTTGTAAACCATGCCCTTGGCCATCAGCCGGGTGAAGAACCACTGTTCCCAGCGATAGTATTCCGGGTGGCAGGTGGCGATTTCGCGGCTCCAGTCGTAACCAAACCCCATCTGCTGCAGCTGATTGCGCATGTAGCTGATGTTTTCGTAGGTCCACTTGGCCGGCGCGACATTGTTCTTGATCGCGGCGTTTTCAGCGGGCAAGCCGAAGGCGTCCCAGCCCATGGGCTGGAGGACATTCTTGCCCTGCATGCGCTGGTAGCGAGAGACTACATCACCAATGGTGTAATTGCGTACATGCCCCATGTGCAGACGGCCGCTGGGATACGGGAACATCGACAGGCAGTAGAATTTTTCTTTGGTGAGGTCTTCATCGCTGCGGAAGCTATCGTGCTCGTCCCAGTACGCCTGGGTCTGGGACTCGATGTCCCCGGGCTGGTATTGTTCGTTCATGGATTTAGGAATCGACATTCTCTGACAATAAAACCGGCATCTGGAAATGCCGGCTATTGGTTCAATGGAAAGTTCGTGACATGCGGCATAGCATACAATAGAAGCTACTCCATCAACAGTGGAATGCGCCTAGTCTAAGAGACAGTCGGGCTTAACACTGATCTACTGTGGAAAGCCGATTCTCTAGGGTTAAAGAGGGGGCATTTTTGTATGTTCTTTGATAGAACCACTGTTCACAAGCTACATTCATGTAGCTTGTCCGGTTGGCAGCTATCGCTGTGTAACTCGGCTAGCCTTCTGATTAATCGCATCGAAAGAGCCCAAAACTGGCTCATTCAAGCGCAGGGAACGATTGAACGTGCAAGCCCCAAAGGGTCGAGTACATGGTCGTGTTGAGCAAGGCGGACTTTCCCTCGCTACGACCAGCCAAGCCCGAAAGCCTCCCAGGAGACGATATGACTGATGATCCCCGCAAGCAGGAACAGCAGCACGACAAGGCCACCACGGCCTATGATCGCATTCTCAAGCGGCTGCTGGCCGATCTTGAACGCGCCGAGATTCGTTCCTGGGATTATTTGCAGGAACGCATAGAAGAAGCTGCCAAGCTGGAGTTGGCCGCCGAAGAAATGACCCGCGATGAGATGGATCTGCTCACGGCCTATCTCAAGCGTGACCTCAAGCGCCTGGGCTACTATGCCCATGAAACCGGTGCCGGTATCGCCGCCTGGTTGCATTTCGATCTGAATATCCTCGAACACCGTTTGGGTCAGCTGCTAATGGGCCTGGCGGATCGGACCCGCATTGATCAGGAAACGCTGCGTGAGCGCCTGTCCCATGGTGAAGATGATTACCTCAGTGGCGAAATTGCCACAGTGGGAACCCTGGCCTGCCTGAACTGTGGCGCTACTCAGGAATTGACTGAAACCTCCCGTATCGATGATTGCCAGACCTGCGGCAAGGGCTTCTTCAGACGTATATCCAAACCCTGGTCAGGGGCCTGAGGCGCTGCGGTGTACTGGCATCTTCTGAGATCTGCAAAGGCGCAACTTCTTTGATGAAACCTGCGCATAACTTCACCCAGGAGGGACAGGAGCGGCGCGTCGGTGTCGAAATTGAGCTGGCGGGTATCGAGCTGGACGATATCGCCCGCTGTATTCAGGCCTCCTTCGGTGGGCGGGTAGAGCGGGTTTCGGTGTGCGAACAGCGTGTAGCAGGTACCGAATTTGGCCGCTTCAGTCTGGAACTGGATCTGCGCTACCTCAAGCAGCTTGGCCGCGAACAGAGCCACGGTCACAGCAGTGAACTGGAGAGTCTGGTTACTGAGGCGCTGGCGGCGGTCGCCAGTAATCTGGTGCCCTTTGAAATCGTCTGCCCGCCCATTCCCTTTTCTCGCCTTGAGGTGCTTGAAACCCTGGTGCAATCATTGCGCGAGGCCGGCGCCCTGGGCACCCATGGGGCCGCCCGCTATGCCTTCGGGGTGCACTTCAATCCCGAATTGCCTGCGCTGGATAGTTGCACACTGGTGCGTTATCTAAAGGCGTATCTGTGTCTGCATGACTGGCTGGGTGCACGGGAGGAAACAGCACTGGTACGGCGCCTGAGCCCCTTTATTCAGCCCTTTGCGCGGGAATACTGTGAGCAGGTATTGCAAAGCGACTACTGGCCAGATCAGGACGGCCTGATTCGTGACTATCTGGCCCTCAATCCGACCCGCAACCGGGCGCTCGACATGCTGCCGCTACTGGCCTGGCTGGATTCGGCGGCGGTGAAGGCGGCGGTGCCGGATGAAAAGATCAATGCAAGACCCACGCTGCATTACCGTCTGCCCAATTCAGATATCGACAACCCCCAGTGGCGTCTGCTGGATGCCTGGCAGGACTGGCAACAGGTGGAAATGCTGGTGCAGTCCCCTGCGAAGCTGGATGCGCTCTGTCGGCATTATCGGGTCCATTTGCAGGGGGCATTGCCGGACTGGATCGCACCCTGGTCTGAAAAGGTGGAACTGTGGCTGGCCGACCCCTCATAGGCGTAACGGGCCCCGATGGCGGACTCGTCTTCGCCTGGTGGGCTAGCTGTCTGGCAATCTGGCTGGCCGGTGGGCGAGCGCTGCGACTGACGCCCACCCGTTATCAACGGCACAGTCACGATCCTCTGCAGGGCCTGATTATCGGTGGCGGAGATGATATAGACCCAAGCCTTTACGACGGCCATGACAATGGCCGGGCGCCTATAGACCCCGAGCGGGATCGCTTTGAAATCGAAATGATTGAGCATGCCTTGCATACTCGTCTGCCGTTGCTGGGTATCTGTCGCGGCGCCCAGCTGATCAATGTAGTGCTGGGGGGATCGTTGCACGGCGATATTCGCGGCCTGCGTCGCCAGACCTCCAATTTTCGCACCCCCTTGCCACGCAAGACGGCACAGAGTGCGCATTCAGGCGTGCTGCGCAGGGTCCTGGGGCGAGAGCGCTGGGCCATCAACAGCCTGCATCATCAGGCCATCGATCGGCTGGGGCAGGGGCTGGTGGTCGCCGCGCGGGATCTGGATAACTTTGTGCAGGCGGTGGAGTGCGATCAGGGTCGGCTGATTCTGGGGGTGCAGTGGCATCCCGAATATCTGTCTTACCTTGGGGTGCAGCGTCGGCTGTTTCGCTATCTGATAGACTGTGCGCGACAGAGCAAGCCCGAATCCCTTGACGACTGACCATGACTGAATATTTTTTGCTGTTTGGTGGCGCTTTCGCGGCCGCCACCATTCTGCCGTTTTACTCTGAAGTTTATCTGGCAATTCTGCTGTCCGAACAGCCCGCCAACTGGGCCTTATTGTGGCTGGTGGCTACTGCTGGCAATACCCTTGGCGCGGTACTCAACTGGTGGCTGGGGCAGTACATGCTGCATTATCGGGAGCGGCGCTGGTTTCCCATCAAGGCGCGGGAGCTGGAGCGGGCGCAAAGCTGGTTTCAGCGCTTTGGTGTCTGGAGTCTTTTGTTTGCCTGGCTGCCGATCGGTGGTGATGCCCTGACTTTTATTGGTGGCATCATGCGAGTGAAACTGGCTCATTTCGTAGTGCTGGTGGGCATCGGCAAGGGGTTGCGGTACCTGGTGGTGATCCTGTTTGCCGATGCCTTGCTGTTCTGAAGTGACCTAAAGGCTTAGTTGCTGTCCAGTACATCCTCAGCCCAGCTCAGTGCCGCCATCATGGACGGAAAGCCCAGGGTGCTGGTGAGCAGTACAGTGGACAATGGAGCGCCGGATTTCATCGGTTCCCGCATCCTGTTTGCGTGCTGCGCCAACGGTCGGGCGTTTAGCCATCATCGATAATGTCTTCCACCCAGCTCAGTGCAGCCATCATGGCGGGAAACCCCAGGGTACTGGTCAGCAACAATAGGGCGTGGCGGATTTCATCTGCACTGGCACCGGCGTCCAGTGCGCGACGGCAGTGGCTGTGTACGGCGCCTTCGGAGCGGATGCTGGCGGCGGCGGCGAGCTGAATCAGCTGCGCGCTTTTTTCATCCAGCGGACCTTCTTCGCGCACTGCCTTGCCCAGGTTATCCAGTGCGCCGGCCAGCTTTTTGTAGCGGCTGCGAAACTGGACATAGTTTTTCGGAAGCTTCGACTCGGCCATGACGGCTTCTCCTGATTGATCCTGTGTATCAGCATACGCCTTGCAGCATAGCAGTGGGGCCAAGGCTGGGCGCGGATTCATCGGGCGCTACGGGAATGCCCTCTGGGTTTCGGGGCTGGTGCACGGAGGCGGGATATCAGTGCCAGACTGCAAAAGAGTGCCGCGATTAACAGCGCAGGCCAGACGCCGCTGCGCTGATAGGGTGTCAGTCCGCGCATACCCTGCACATCATCGACCAGTACGGCGCTCTGGTAACGCGGCGCCTGGGCGCGTATCTGACCCTGGCTGTCCACCAGTGCACTGATACCATTGTTGGTGGCCCGGATCAGCCAGCGACCGTTTTCCAGCGCCCGCATGCGAGCAATCTGCAAATGCTGATCGGGCGCTATGGAACGGCCGAACCAGGTGTCGTTGGATACGGTCAGCAGCAGGTCTGAGTTCAGGCTGGAGCGGCGTACCAGCTCCGGGTAGGCAATTTCGTAGCAGATGGCCGCGGCGATGCGGTGCGACTCAAGCGGCAGCGGCTGTTGTTCGCTTTGGGGCAGGCTAAAGGCCGACATTGGCAGGTTGAAAAAGTCGATCAGGCCACGCAGCCAGGATTCCAGCGGCACGTACTCGCCAAATGGCACCAGCCGCTGCTTGTGATAAACCGCAGGCTCGGGCGTCAGAATCGCCAGGCTGTTGTGATAGATGCTGCGGGCGGGGTCGGTGCTGTCCTGCACTACCGAGGGCAGCCCCGAGATAAATCCGGTGCCGCTGCGTGCCAGCGCTGCTACAAAGGGGCTGAGCTGACGTTCGGCCTGGTGAAGGGTCGAGGGAATGGCGGTTTCAGGCCAGATCAGCAGATCAACCGGGCCCGCCTGCAGGCTTAGCTGCTGATAACGGCTGATGATGTCGAACAGGCGGCCCGATTCCCATTTCATCTGTTGCGGAATATTGCCCTGCACCAGTGCGACCTTGAGCGGCGCGCCTGAGGATTGCGTCCAGCTTAGCGGCAGCAGGGCGATGCCGGCTAGCGGCAGGCTGAGCAGGGTTGCGGTCAACAGCCGGTTCCGGGTTGTGCGCGCCAGCAACAGTTGCACCAGGCCTGTACCCAGCAGTACGGCAATCAGGCTCAGTGCCCAGACGCCGCCCACCGGTGCCCAGAGCGCCAGAGGTGTGTCGATCAGCGGATAGCCCAGATAGAGCCAGGGAAATCCGGTCAGCAGCCAGCTGCGCACCCATTCCCAGATCAGCCAAAGACCGACAAAACCGAGCCACTGACCACCGCCACGGCCAAACAGGCGGCCGTACATCCAGCCCTGGGCGGCACCCAGCAAGGCCAGCGCGGCGACAAAGGCGGCGGTAAGCAGCCCTGCCAGCAAGGCCGAAGCGTTGCCGTAGCTATGGATGCTGACGTAGACCCAGGAAATGCCGACGCCATAAAATCCCAGACCAAACAGCCAGCCTAACCAGGCCGCACGGCGGGGGGACTGATCCCGCAGGCACAGCCACAGCAGTGCCGGAGCAAAGAGCGCCAGTGGCCAGAGGTCAAAGGGGGCAAAAGCCAGTGGCGTCAGGCCACCGGCGAGGGCGGCTGCCAGCGCTCTAAGCCAGAGCGGGGCAGCACGATCCATCGCAAACATAGGGGGTATCCGGGATTAACGGGACTGGCGGCTGACCTGCAGCAGGCGAATGCGGCGGTTGTCGGCGGACAGCACCTTGACGGTGAATTCGTCCAGCTCAACGGTCTCGTCCTTGCGCGGCAGATGACCGAAACGCTGGGTGACAAGACCGCCAATGGTGTCGAAGTTATCGTCGGGCAGGCCAACATCGAAATACTCGTTAAAGTCCTCGATAGGGGTCAGTGCCTTGATGATATAGCCATTGTCGTCGAATGGGCGGATATTGCCGTCATCGTCGTCAATATCAGTTTCATCCTCGATTTCGCCGACGATCTGTTCCAGCACATCCTCGATGGTGATCAGGCCGGCGATGCCGCCGTACTCATCGACCACCACTGCCATATGGTTGCGCGTGGCGCGAAACTCCTGCAGCAGGGTGTTGAGGCGCTTGGATTCGGGAATGACGGTCACCGGACGCAGGGCGTTACGGATATCGAAATTGTCATTGTTATCTTCCAGAATCAGCGGCAGCAGTTCCTTGGCCAGCAAAATACCCAGTACTTCGTCAGGGCTTTCGCCGATCACCGGAAAGCGGCTGTGAGCGCTGGAAATGATTAGCGGCAGAAAGTCGCGTGGCGACTGTTCTACCTGCACCACCACCATCTGCGAGCGCGGGACCATGACGTCTCGCACCTGCATTTCGGCTACCTGCATGGCGCCCTCGATGATACCGAGGGCTTCTAGGCTGAGGACATTGTCCTCAACGGATTCGCGCAGCAGGTAGAGCAAGTCTTCCTGGGTGCGAGGTTCGTCGGCAAAGGCCTGGGCAAGGCGGCCAAACCAACTTCGGGGTTGGCCCCCCGATCGGTCAACGCTCATGGTGTTCCTCGATTAGCGTTCCTGGTAAGGATCCGGGATGGACAGGTCGGCAAGCAATTGCTGTTCCAGTGATTCCATCTCTTCGGCGTCCTCGTCCTTTATATGATCGTAACCCAGCAGATGCAAGGTTCCGTGAATAACCAGATGCGCCCAGTGATCGAGCAGCGGTTTTTGCTGCTCAGCAGCTTCCAGTGCGACGACGTCGGCACAGATGACCAGATCGCCGAGCAGATCGAGCTCGATACCCTCAGGTACTTCGAAGGGGAAAGACAGTACGTTGGTGGGTTTGTCCTTGCCGCGGTACTGCAGGTTCAGTGCCTGGCTCTCGCTGTTATCAACTACGCGAATGCAGAGTTCGCCGCCGTCGAAGCGGCCCTTAAGGGCTGCCTCGACCCAGATCTGGAACTGTGCGTCCCCAGGGATATCGCTAGCTTCGCTGGCCCGTTGAACTTCCACGCTGGGCTTCAAGAGCTGGCTCCTGCAGTCGAGGCGTTAGCCTGCTCCAGTTCATAGCGCTCGTAGGCGCGCACTATGTGCTGCACCAGCGGATGACGCACTACATCCTTGGCCGAAAAGTGGGTAAAGCCAATCTCGTCGACATCGCCCAGCACTTCCATGGCGTGCCTGAGGCCTGACTGGACGTGCTTGGGCAGGTCGACCTGAGTGATGTCGCCGGTAATCACGGCGGTGGAGCCAAAGCCGATACGGGTGAGGAACATTTTCATCTGCTCGCGGGTCGTGTTCTGGCTTTCATCCAGAATCACAAAAGAGCCGTTGAGTGTGCGACCGCGCATATAGGCCAGCGGTGCCACTTCGATGATGTTGCGCTCGATCAGTTTGGTGACGCGCTCAAAGCCCAGCATTTCGTAGAGGGCGTCGTACAGTGGCCGCAGGTAAGGATCCACTTTCTGGGCCAGATCACCGGGCAGAAAACCGAGTTTTTCGCCCGCTTCCACGGCCGGGCGCACCAGCAGAATGCGGCTGACTTCTTCGCGTTCCAGTGCTTCCACTGCGCAAGCTACTGCCAGATAGGTCTTGCCGGTACCGGCGGGGCCTATGCCGAAATTGACGTCGCGGCTACGGATGGCGCGCACATACTGCTGCTGGTTTTCACCGCGCGGTCGTATATGGACTTTCTTGGTACGGATGCTGACGTCGCCGCCGACGCCGCCCTGATCGATGCGGTTCTGCAGCAGCTCGACACCGGATTGCTGTAACTGCAGGTGCACGGCTTCGGGCGTCAGCTGTACGCCGGCGCCAGCTTCCTTGTAGAGGTTCTGCAGCATTTCGGCGACAACGCGCACGATTTCCAGGTCGCCAATCAGCTGAAAGTGATTGCCGCGATTACGGATCTCAATATGCAGGCGTTGTTCGATCAGTTTGATGTGCTCATCGAGCTGGCCACACAGATTGGCCAAGTGTTCGATGTTATCGGGTTCTAGGGTCAGGCGTAGCGTTTGCGCTGTGTTCAATTTAGCTCCTAGTCGGTAATCGCAGGGGGAAAAGCACCCTGCGGTTACAGAGTTCGCGTTCAGTGCGTTTGATCAAGCTCCGAGCTGATCAGTTCCCCGCGAAGCGAGTTGGCGTATGCATCCAGTATCCGAATATCGGCAAAGTGGCCGATCAAGTCCGGATTGGTGGAGCGGAAGTTGACGACGCGGTTGTTCTCGGTACGCCCGGACAACTCACCCGGGTCTTTTCTGGAGTAACCGTTCACCAGAATGCGCTGCACCGTACCCACCATGCGGCGGCTGATCCCCATCGCCTGCTGGACGATGCGTTCCTGCAGAATTTTCAGGTGCATCTTTTTGGTGTCTTCCGATACGGTATCCGGCAGGTCGGCGGCTGGTGTGCCCGGGCGGCGGCTGTAGACGAAACTGAAGGAATTATCGAAGCCGATGTCCTGAATCAGGTTCATGGTGGCCTCAAAATCCGCTTCGGTTTCGCCGGGGAAGCCGACGATGAAATCTGACGAGAAACTGATCTCCGGGCGCAACTTGCGGATACGGCGCAGCTTGGATTTGTACTCCAGAGCGGTATGGCCGCGTTTCATGGCCATCAGTATGCGATCCGAGCCACTTTGTACTGGCAGATGCAGATGGCTGACCAGTTCTGGCACATCGGCGTAGGCGTTGATCAGATTGTCGTTGAATTCCACCGGGTGGGAGGTGGTAAAGCGAATGCGATCGAGGCCCTCTATGGCGGCCACCCGGCGGATTAGCTCGGCCAGGTCCGCACTGTCGCCATCGGCTGTGTCACCGCGATAGGCATTGACGTTCTGCCCCAGCAGATTCACTTCACGCACGCCCTGTTCGGCAAGCTCCTGGCATTCTGCCAGTACGCTGTCCAGTGGGCGGCTGACTTCCTCACCGCGGGTATAGGGCACCACGCAGAAGGTGCAGTACTTGCTGCAGCCTTCCATCACAGATACAAAGGCTTCGGCACCCTCGACCTTGGGAGCGGGCAGGTGATCGAACTTTTCGATTTCCGGGAAGCTGACATCCACCACGCCTTTCTGGCCCTGGTGGGTCAGATCAATCATTTCCGGCAAGCGGTGCAGGGTTTGCGGACCAAAAATCATGTCCACGTAGGGCGCGCGTTTATAGATGGCTTCGCCTTCCTGACTGGCGACGCAGCCGCCTACACCTATCACCAGATCGGGGTTGCGATCCTTGAGCTTGCGCCAGCGGCCGAGCTGATGAAACACCTTCTCCTGGGCTTTTTCACGTATAGAACAGGTGTTGAGCAGCAGCACATCCGCATCTTCCGGGTTGTCTGTCAGCTCCAGCGCATGGCTCTCACCCAGCAGATCCGCCATACGAGACGAATCGTACTCGTTCATCTGGCAGCCATGGGTTTTGATAAATAGCTTCTTCGCCATTTCTCACCTGTATTGATTAAACGGGTTGCTCTGGGGGACCGCGTTTGCCTGTCGCTTTACACGACAGTGCCACATCGGCTCCCGAAAGGACCGGGCATTATACTGAAAGCGAGCGGGGCTGCCTAGATTTTGAGCAGCCTTGTATCGCGCGATTTCGCCCTCATTATAAGGCGTAATACAGTTAGCAGCAGTACAGACAATGACCAGTGATGAGCGAATGTATCGGGTGCAATTTATTAATCAGGATCAGGTGTACGAGCTTTATGCGCGCCATGTGTTCCAGAGCGAGATGTGGGGCTTTATCGAAATCGAAGACTTTGTCTTTGGCAGTCGTTCCGAGCTGCTGGTGGACCCTGGCGAGGAAAAACTGAAAAAGCAGTTCGGGGATGTGAAACGGTCCTATATACCGATGCAGGCTATTATCCGTATCGACGAAGTCCGCCAGCAAGGGGTTCCCAAGATCAGCGAAGCGCGTGGCAGCGTCACGGCCTTCCCGTTGTCAGTACCGCCGCGGCGGGATCGCTAGTGTAGTGTTTCACGCTACATGAAGCTTATAACGGCCCCTTTTTCCGCCATCCTGCGTTGTTCGTTGTCGCCGTAGCCCCACTATGACTCCGCCTCACGCCTTGGCTGGCGAAAAAATGAGCGCGTTCTAAAGCGCCACCAAGAGTGCAACACTACACCCAGTCACTTAAAA
>NZ_BCNS01000019.1 GCF_001528745.1 Marinobacterium profundum
TTTGCCGGCGTAAGTTGTGTATAATAGACATCTCGCACGCTTCTCTCGTGATATCACGACTGAACGACTAAAGCGCGGGGGATTTACCAGCGTACCCGAACTGATTGGCACTATCGACGAGTACATTGCGCATCACAACACCAATCCAAAGCCATTTATCTGGACGAAAAGTGCCCGCGATATCCTGGAAAAAGTCATTCGTGCCAATAACCACTTAAGCTCTAAACAGAATGAAACACTACACTAGTATAGCGTTCTGTAGAAAAATTACAGATTGCTGCTGGCAAGGCTTGGCAATGGATCTGTTTCGAGGCTCTGCAGTTCGTCGGCGATAATTTCGTACTGGGCATCGAATAGCTCGCCCTGAGGTATTTCCTGATCCAGATAGATAAGAGTCAGTTCTGGCATGTGGGTGCGAATACGCCGCAGCACTGTGGCTCGCTCCTCCAGGCTCATGGCGGTGAGGGCTTCATGCATGACCAGCACCTTGGGGTGCTTGACGATGGCACGCAGCAGCTGGATGCGCTGGCGCGCTATCAGCGGCAGGCTACCACCACGGAGGCCGACCTGGGTGAAGCCTGCCAGTACCATGACCATGGATTCGGCGTCTTCATCACGCATGGCGGCGTCGATGAGCTGCTGCAGCTGGCGCAGTTCGGCGGGATTCGTGCCGACCACCTTGCCGTAAAGAACATTCTCCCGCACGTTCAGACCGGCACTGATTTGATCTTCGCTGAAATGGTCGAAACTGCTGCATAGCGGGCAGTCGGTGCGGGCCATGACGACCTGGCGGGCTGCGAGCAATTGCTCGGTGACAGTGCTGTCCAGCAGATCATCGCCGTGTTGCAGCGGCACTATGCGCAGGAACAGCTCCAGCAGCAGGATTCGATCCTCGTTGCTGCGTGCAGGATCCCGGCGTTCCAGCTCGCTGACCTGACGGCGAAAATCCGGTGTGTCGAACTCACTGAAATTGTCGGGCAGCGGATCGAGCGGGCCTGCATCAAGCGCCAGTTCACTTAGCCGTGCGGCCATATCTCGCCCGCATGTCAGGGCATGGTCGGTAAGGTTGAACTGCTCAAGCAGCGCGCTCATCTGTGGATGTGCCGCCATGGATGCGGGCGTACTGACCGGGGGGCAGGGAATACCGAAGCCCAGGTTTTGTGCCACCGAGAGGCCACAGTTGTAGCTCTGAGGGTCGAATCGCTCGATCAGGTGTTCAAGGCCGGATTCCGGTACGCGCTGCAATAATTGTCGGCGCACCCTGAGCAGTCCATCGGACAGCTCCTGCGGACGCTCTGCCGGATTGTACTTCTCGTTCATACCCACGTTATAGATAAGTTCATCGGCCCCCACTACCTTAAGTCCCTCATATAGCCAGTGGCGCATATCTTCCCAGTTCTCGGCGTGGGCGAGGGCAAAATCGGTCCAGATACCGTCGAAGCGGTCGGTACTGTTGCCGGAGGCTTCAGCTTCGCTAATTTCCCACAGACGCTGGCCATCTAGTTGCTCCGGAGTTTCGCTGGGGGGCTTGAGACGCATGCTGTAGTTGATGTTTTGCAGCATATTGCCGGAAAACAGGAAGGCGTCTGGGCCGACATAGGTCAGTTCCCGGGCGAGCAGATCCGAGGGCAGATCCTTAAGGTCGTCCTCGCCAAAACGCAGGTGGCCGCTCAGTGGCGGGTTGAATCGGATCAGGGTGCGCGCCAGTGCGCGCAAACGCGACGGGTCCTTGCAGCGTATGGCCGTGCCACTGCCTGAGGGCAGTTCGATGTTAACGTTGCGGACCAGGCGGTTGCCTAACTCGCTGCCCACTGCGACTCTGTCGAGGCGAATGTTGCTGCTCAGCTGGGTCGGGCTGGAGTCACTGGCCAGCACAACGGGCATCAGATCCTGGGACTGGAACTGCTCCAGTATCTGTTCGTACTTGATCATTGAATCCTGATACTGCTGGTAGTAATCGAGCAGCTCCTTCCAGGGCGCGGCCAAATCCTTGTGGGCCGCAACTGCCGCTACCAGAGCCCCGATGGTCAGTTCCCCGCGAATGGCCAGTACGCCGCCTATGGAATAGAACATCAGCGGTGTCAGCTGGTTGATGAGGTTGTTGAGAAACTTCATGAAGAACTTTTTTTTGTAGATATCGAGCCGTATGCGGAACAGCTCTCCCAGGATCTTGGAAAATTCGGCCAGGTGGTAGGGTCGGGTGCCGTGCAGACGGATCTCCATCATGCCGTCGACACTCTCGCCGATGCGCTGGGAGAAGTGGCGCACGGTTTTAACCCTTTCTTTCTTAAGCTGATTGATTTTGCGCTGCAGTCTGGGAATAACCAGAATCTGCAGCGGAATAAGCGCAATGGAGGCGATGCCCAGTATTGGATCCTGCATGAACATGAACAGCAGTATGGTAAGCATGGTGCCGCCCTGAAACGCAGGCAGGGCGATACTGTCGCCGATGAAACCTGCCAGGGGCTCGGTTTCGGCCGTGATGGTGGAAATCAGCTCGCCCTGGCTGATCATCTGAAAGCGCCTGGGCTGAAAACGCAGGATAAGCTCCACCAGCTGGTAGCGCAGGCGTCGCACCAGGCGCTCGCCGACGATGCCTTTGTAGGTGTTGATGTACATCTTGACCATGCCGTTGATCAAAATCATTGTCAGCAGCAGGCCACAGAGGGTCAGCAGGTAATGCATTGGCTCAAGGGTGGTGCCAAAGACCTGTTTGAGGCTGGCTGCATCACCGATGGCATCGTTGATGATGATCTTGGGCAGTTCCAGGGATATATACAGAATTGGGAAAGAGCAGACTGTCATCAGCAATAGACGAATCTGCTGTGGCAGGCTAAAGCGCAGAATAAATCGGACAATGGACTTGTCCATAGGTCGGTCTCCGATCCTGACAGCCAAGCCCTGGGCAAGAGGTCGTTCAAGGGCCAAAACAAGCTGCATGACGCATGAAAAGGTAAATTTTGCTGCTATGCAACAAACATATCTTAATAGTGTAGTCGGGCGCAGGAGAAGTTTTTTGCGTTCAGCCTGAGCATTTTTCCATTCAGGGTACCTGGGCGCCAGGCAACTGGATCAATGCATCACTCGCCCAGGGATGCTGGCGCAGCTCAGCATGCAGGTGATCAAGGAACAGGCGTGTTTTAGGGTTGAGGTGCTGACGGCTCGGATAAAGGGCAGTGAGCGCAATACTGGGTATAGGATATGGCTGCAGCACCGCTTCAAGCTCCCCGCTGTCCACCAGCGGCTGGGCAAAGAAGCAGGGCAGCCTGGCAATACCAAAGCCGCGTCGCGCCATGTAGCGCACGAAATTCAGGCTGTTGGTGCGCAGGGGTGTTTCTATCTGCAAGCTGTGGCTCTGATCCCAGTTGTCAAAATGCAAAGGGTCCGAACGTTGCAGCAGGCCGAGATAACGATGCCGCTGCAAGTCATGGGGGCTTTGCAAGGGCGGGCTTTTACGCAGGTATTCCGGTGCCGCATAGAGGCCACGGGCTATCTGGGCGACAGGCTGGGCTATAAGGCTGGAATCTTCCAGTACACCGACCCGAATGGCGATGTCGACACCTTCTTCCACCATATCGATAACCCTTGAGGTCAGCTCGACCTCCATCTGGATCCTTGGATACTGATGCATGAAGCTCGCCATGACGTTATCGAGCATGGCAAGTGCCAGCTCTGTGGGCATGGTAAGTTTGAGTCGCCCCTGGGGTTCTGGCTGATTAACACTGAGCCGGTGGCGCGCATCTTCAAGTTGACAGATCAGCGGTCGGCAACGTTCGAACAGTTCTTCGCCATCCGGGGTCAGATGCAGCTTGCGCGTGGTGCGTTGCAACAGACGAATGCCCAGCTCATCCTCAAGCTGAGAGATGCGCCGGCTTAGGGTGGATTTTTGTGTGCCCAGACGTTCGGCGGCGGCGGTGAAGCTGTTGGCTTCAACCACGCGTACGAAATAGCGCAGATTATCGAGATTCATAGGTAAAGCCCGGGCAACGATTGATCCCGCATTATCACGCTATTTGCAACAATGGCAAAGCGTCTATGTAGAATGTACTATCAGATTTGTCGGCAGGGTGAGGCCGTTGAGCTGCGGCCTGGATGTTACGCAGATAAGGCTTGCTCTAATTAAGGCTGTCGAAGGTGCTGCCGGAACGGAGTCTTGGTCCCCTGCATCCCAACCGGATCTGAGGCGCATTTATGTGGCAAATGCTGGAATTCGTGGGTCATCGGTTGTCGGTCTACCTGTCCCACCCTCGCGATGGGCTGGCGCCAAAGGCGACGAGTTCCGCCGACAAACTGCATCACTGCTTGCAGCCCGGCGATGTGCTGCTGGTTGAAGGTACCAGCCGTATCAGTACGGCCATCAAGTATCTGACCCAGTCGACCTGGTCCCATGCCGCCTTCTGCATAGGTCACGCGCTGGATGGGCCTGAACTGGGTGCCCAGGCGCGTATTCTGATCGAGGCGGATGTATCGGCTGGCGTACGGGCGCTCTCATTGCAGCGTTATGAGTCCTACCATACCCGCATTTGCCGTCCCGTCGGTCTGCAGGCCGCTGAAGTGAAGGTCATGACCGACTATTTGATGGCGCGCCTGGGACAGCAATATGATCACAAGAATATATTTGATCTGGCGCGTTTTCTGTTTCCCACACCCCCTGTGCCGTCGCACTGGCGCCGCCATATGCTGCACCTTGGCAGTGGTGATCCGACCCGGGCCATCTGCTCATCACTGATTGCAGAAGCCTTTCAGGCTATTGCCTATCCGATTCTGCCGGAGGTGGTACACAGCGATAATGCCGGTTTTCCGGTGCGGCTGTTCCGCCGTCATCCGAGCCTGTTTACGCCGCGGGACTTCGATGTGTCACCCTACTTCAAGGTCATTAAACCGATGCTGGAAACAGGCTATGCGTACCGCAATATTATCTGTTTGGGTGATCCGGAACCGGAACCGGAACCGGAACCGGAACCGGTCAGCGCCGAGCCGGACCAGGTCGCACCTGTGCAGGGCAGCGCTATGCCGACGGCCGGTATCCAGGGCGACTAGCGCATTTTCATCTTACATCGGCCATTGCGATGGTTGAGACGAGATAAAGGTGACTGTGTTGGAGCTTGTGCAGGCTGGGGTATCGGAGCGGTTTGATGGTTTTTATTGCGCCTTGCTGGCGCGCACGTGCAAAGAAAGTAACCAAGGCTCTTTACCTTGAAGAATACGCCCCGATGTAGCCTATTCGCTGCGCTCTGAGATCATTCGACGGGCTGCGCTGACGGTACATCCATGTACCTCATCGCAGGCGCATCAGTCCCTGTTGCGCCCCTTCGGGCCTGATCGCCGAATGACCTCAGTGCTCGCCGGCTTCATAAGGGGGAAGCAAGAGCCGCTCTGATGTTTCGGTGGCAGTTAGAACATTTTCACCTTACCTCGACCCATATCCGGCCGTCTCTAAGTAAGAAGGCACTCAAAGCAACCTCGATAGACAGATAAGTGTTTCGTGAAAATGCTCTAGCAGCCTGTCGGACTTTGCCTCGCTACGACCGGCCAAGTCCGACAGGCTGCTAGCTGCGAGAATCACTATCCTGGCGGCTACGGGCATGTTGATAGATGGCATCGACAATGGCCTTCAGGCCATTGCCTCTGGAGGGGCTCAGGTGTTGCATGAGCTTGAGGCGCTCGAACAGTCCCTGCAGATCGAAGTCCAGTATCTGCTGCGGGCTTTTGCCGTTGAAAAGTGCCAGCAGCAGGGCGATCAGGCCGCGGATAACACGGGCATCGGAGTCCATCTGCAACCATAACTTGCCCTCGCGATAGTCAACGGTGAGCCAGACATGACTCTCGCAGCCGTGCAGACGATTGCTGTCATTGCGCTGTGCTATATGCAGAGCGGGCAGGTCCTTGCCCAGTAGCATGATTTCCCGATAGCGTGCCTGCCAGTCGCGGCAGGCATCGAGGCGTTGCAGCAGTGCCTTGGTGCCTATATCAGGCTCGGTCGCAAGCGCCCCCTGAGATGGCTGCAGGGCACTCTGTGGATTGGGTTCAGACGGCGAACTATAGCTGCGAGCCGGTGCCTGGTGTTCCAGCACAATCTGCTTGAGCACGGCGGCAAAGTGTTCGACTTCTGCCAGGGTGTTGTAAAACGCGAAGGAGGCCCGCAGGGTTCCCGCCAGGCCAAGACGCTGCATCAGCGGCATGGCGCAGTGGTGGCCGGCACGCACGGCGATACCCTGCTGGTCGAGCAGCAGGCCCAGGTCCTGCTGGTGCATGCCATCGATGCAAAAAGACATCAGGCTGACGCGTTGGGCCGCATTGCCGACCGACCTAAAGCCTGGAATATCGCTGCAAAGCTGCAGGGCCCGCGCCAGTAGCTGCTTTTCATGGCTTTCCAGTGCGCTGCGATCAAACTGCTGCAGATAGCCGATGGCGGCATCCAGGCCTATTACGCCAGCGATATTGGGCGTGCCGGCTTCAAACTTGAAGGGCAGGCCTGCAAAGCGGGTGCCTTTGAAGCTCACATGTTCGATCATTTCACCGCCGGCCTGCCAGGGCGGCATGGTTTCGAGCAATGACTCCCGCGCCCAAAGTGCGCCTATCCCGGTAGGTCCGAACACTTTATGGCCGGAAAACACAAAGAAGTCACAGCCCAGCGCCTGTACATCAATGCACAGGTGTGGGGTCGACTGGGCGCCATCAATCAATACCCTGGCACCGGCGGCCTGGGCGGCTCGGGTCATCTCGGTTACCGGGTTCAGGGTTCCCAGAGCGTTGGAGGCGTGGGTCAGCGCCACCAGGCGAGGTCCCTGCTGTAACAGCTGCAGGTAGGCGGTCTGATCCAGGCTGCCATCGTCCAGCAGGGGTATGGCTTCAAGGCGCGCGCCAATCTGCTGTGCTAGCAGCTGCCAGGGTACTACGTTGGCGTGATGCTCCAGCGTCGATACCAGTATCAGGTCGCCGCTGCGCAGCTGCGAGCGACCGTAGCTATGGGCCACCAGGTTGATGGCCTCGGTAGCGCCGCGGGTCCAGATTATTTCCCGCGGGCTGGCGGCGCCAATAAAGCGCGCCACGTTTTCCCGCGCCTGCTCGAACGCCTCGGTGGCTCGGCTGCTGAGGTAGTGGGATGCGCGGTGCACATTGGCATTGCTGTGGCGGTAATACTCGGATTGCGCATCGATCACCACCTGGGGTTTCTGGGTAGTGGCGGCGTTATCGAAGTAGATCAGTGGCAGGCCCCGCACCTGTTCCCCCAGAATGGGGAAGTCGGCGCGCAGGCGTTTTATATCGAGCATAGGTGCGTCCGGCATCAGTGCTGCTGAGCCCTGCGCAACAGCTGGCTCTTCCAGCGGGCGTAATACATGGCGGCGGCAAAAAGTACGCTGACCAGAATGGCGTAGCTCAGGCCCAGGCCAAAGGTGGCCGGGTGGGTGGCTGCCAGCACGGCTTCAATAAAGAACAGCAGCAGCACAAAGCAGAGCCAGGCGTGGGGGCGGGGGTTGCCCAGTATGACCGAGGGCGCAAAGGCCAGCAGCGGCACCAGGTGCCATAGCCAGACCACCCAGGGACGATCGCCGGGGGCTGGCGCCAGCCACAGATACCAGGCGCTGAGCAGGCCCAGCAGCGCTGCATAGCTGCCAAGGGTCAGCAGGCGGGCAATGCGTACCTTGGCATCGAGATTGTTGTCTATGGTGGTTTTCATTGCGGGCTCCGGGGTATGAGTTTCACCGCCAGCTCACCCAGGCGCCTGCCCTGGGCCTGGCACAGCCTGAGTTCGGTGGCATCGACGCTGCGGCCGGCCTTGGGGCCGGCCACATGGGTGGGGCCATAGGGCGTGCCGCCGGTCTGGGTGGTCAGAAGTTCCTGCTCGCTGTAGGGCAGGCCTGTAATCAGCATGCCGTGGTGCAGCAGTGGCAGCATCATGCTTAGCAGAGTGCTCTCCTGACCGCCATGCAGACTGGATGAGGCACTGAAAACCGCCGCCGGTTTGCTGATCAGGGCGCCGGAGAGCCAGAGTGCGCTGGTGCTGTCGATAAAGTACTTCAGCGCTGCAGCCATATTGCCAAAACGTGTGGGGCTGCCAAGGGCCAGGCCCGCACAGCCGGCCAGATCCTGCTCGCAGCAGTAGAGGTCACCCTCTGTGGGAATGGAGTCCGCTGTGGCTTCACAGATACTGGAAATCTCCGGAACCGTGCGCAGACGTGCCTCGATGCCGGATTGCTCGATACCGCGGGCGATCTGTTGCGCCATGGTGCGTGTAGCACCGTGGCGGCTGTAATAGAGCACCAGTACGTAGGGGTTATCCTGGCCTGGGCGGGTCACTTCAGAGAATCTCCAGCACGGACTCGGGCGGGCGGCCGATGCGGGCCTTGCCATTGCGGATGACAATAGGACGCTCTATCAGCTTGGGGCATTGCACCATGGCGGCAATAATCTGATCATCGCTCAGGCTGGTATCATTGAGCCCCAGTTGCTTGTATTCAGCTTCCTTGGTACGCAGCAGAGCACGGGCGTTGATGTCAAGGGCGCTCAATACTTCGCGCAGTTCGTCGGCGCTGGGGACATCTTTAAGATATTCACGCACCAGAGGTTCGATGCCGTTATCCCGCAGCAGCTGACAGGTTTCTCGGGACTTGGAGCAGCGTGGGTTATGATAGAGGGTAACTTGACTCATGGCGCTTCCGTATCGATTTTTTGGCGGCGCCTATTGTAACTGCCAATGCTTTATCGCAAAAGGACTTCACCATGAGTGCTGTTTTCCTGCGCAGGTTTAACCTGTCACCTGACGCCTGCGCCCATTTTCCCAGAGCCTGTCTGCCCCAGGGGAGGGTTGCTGCATGAAAGCCCTGTTAGAAATGCGCTGGCTGCGTTTCCTGCGCTATCTGTTGAACCAGTTTGTATCCAATCAGGGCGTGCTCAATGCCGCAGCTCTGACCTATACGACCCTGTTTGCCGTGGTACCGCTTATGACGGTGACCTACTCGATGCTGGCGGCTATACCGTCATTTCATGGAGTAGGTGAAAGCGTGCAGGGCTGGGTGTTCCAAAACTTTGTGCCGGCCACCGGCGAGGTGGTGCAGGATTATCTGGGCAACTTTACCAGTCAGGCGCGTAACCTCACGGCCATAGGTGTGGCCTTTCTGGCCGTGACCTCAATCATGATGATGAAAAGTATCGAGGCGGCCTTCAATCGTATCTGGCGCGTCTCGCGGCCCAGGCGCGGCATGTCGAGCTTCTTGCTGTACTGGGCAATTCTGAGTTTGGGCCCGGTGCTTATTGGCCTTGGGCTGGTGCTCAGTTCCTATCTCGCAAGCCTGTCGATTGTGAATGATGCTGCGGCTGTGGTTGGACGCGGGCGTTTGCTGAGTCTGCTGCCCATGGTGCTGTCTGCGGCGGCCTTTACCCTGCTGTATGCCGCCGTGCCCAACTGTCGGGTACCGCTGCGCAGTGCCTTTATCGGTGCTTTGGTGGTGGCGGTGTTGTTTGAAACCGCCAAGCGTGGTTTTACGTTTTTTGTTACTCAGTCGCCTTCCTACCAGCTGATTTATGGTGCCTTTGCCGCGGTGCCGTTGTTTCTGCTGTGGATCTATATCTCCTGGGTGATCATTTTGCTGGGCGCAGAGCTTACCCGGGCGCTGAGCGTGTACCAGCCGGTACGCCGCCAGGTGGCAACGTCCCATCTGCAAACCGTGGTGGCGGTGCTCTACCGCCTTTGGCAGGCACAACAGGCCGGTACTGCATTATCGGATCGGGTGTTACTGCAGGAAGTGGCGGGGCTGGATCAGGGACGCTGGGATGAATACCAGGTGCTGCTGATGGACGCGGGCATAGTGCAGCGCAATGAGCAGGGCGGCTATCTGCTGTGTCGTGACCTGTCCCATTATCGGCTGCAGGAGCTGACGCAAGTGCTGCCCTGGCCTATGCCGGAACCCTTTGCCCATGAGTCCATTAGCCCGTGGCAACGCCGTCTGGATCTGCGTCTGCAAGCTCTGGCCCATAACCGCAGCAAGCAGCTGGATGTCCCCCTGCTGGAGCTGTTTGAATCCGATCAGACCGGTGTAGACGGTAGCGCCCGCAAGGAAGAAGCCTGATGCAAAGGACTGTCTTGATTGAGGCACGGCGCATACGGGTGACGGGGCGGGTACAGGGCGTTGGCTTTCGCTACTTTAGCTGCCAGCAGGCGCGCCGCCAAGGCTTGCTGGGCTGGGTGCAGAATGAGCCGGATGGCGCCGTTACCGGCTGGCTGCAGGGCGATGCGGAGGCTTTGGGTCGGATGCTGCTGTGGTTAGAGCGCGGGCCAGACGCTGCACAGGTTTCAGGGCTAGAGGCCGAGCCCTGTGAGCTGGATCCTGGCTTGCAGGGTTTCACTATACGGCGCTGAACGCTGCATGCTACAGGTCACTGCTACAGGTAATGTTCGATATTAATGCGGTCGTGTTGCGCGGCCGTCAGATACTGACGGGCGTAGTCTTCACAGACGCCGCTTTGCAAAAACAGCCGGAAAAGCTGCGGGTCTATATGACCCCGGTCGCGCATCTGTCCCATGATATTGAGCGCCTCGCTGAGGCGTTTGGGGTCCTTGTAAGGTCTGTCCGTGGCGGTGAGGGCTTCGAAGATATCGGCGATGGCCATCATGCGCGCTGGCAGTGACATCTGGGCCCCGGTCAGCCTGCGGGGATAGCCTTGCCCGTCCATGCGTTCGTGGTGGCCCCCGGCAATTTCCGGTATGCCGCGCAGATGGCGCGGATAGGGCAGTTTCTCCAGCATGATGATGGTCTGCACTATATGGTCGTTGATCTTGTCGCGCTCCTCGGGCGTCAGGGTACCGGCTCTGATCAGCAGGTTGTAGAGTTCCCCCTGGTTGTAGAGATGCACCGGCTGGTCGAGTTTAAACCCCCAGGGGTTGTCCGGGGCAATGCGGTCGGCTGCTGAACGCGGATGTATATGAAAATCCTTGTCGGCCAGCAGCTGTTCCTGCACCGGAAGAGTATCAACGGTACCCGTTCGACGCTGGCGTTCTTCCCATGAAATGCCCAGGCGATCATCCAGTGTGCGTTGCCAGTCGCGGCTGGCAATGGTGCGCAGGCGTTGCTGGTCTGCCACCGCCATCTGTTCCTGGCCCAGATTGCACTGGGCGACAAAGGCAAAGTCCGCATCCAGTTGCGCCAGCTCTGCGGCCAAGGTTGCCTCCAGCCGTGCTTTAAGTGCCTCGGTATCCGTGCCCTTGCCTGCATGCAGTTGTCGCCAGAAACGCAGTTCGGCGTCGCGCTTGAGGACTTCAAAGCGGGTGCGGATTTCATGGATGCGGTCGTAAAAGGTTTCCAGCTTGGTGGCCTTTTCAACTACATATTCAGGCGTTGTGACTTTGCCACAGTCGTGCAGCCAGCTGGCGATATGCAGCTCTTCCCACTGATCGGCACTTAGGCTGAAATTGGCAAAAACCGGCTCTGAACTGTCGCAGGCTGCTCTGGCCAGCATCGCGGTGAGCGCCGGTACGCGGGAACAATGCCCGCCTGTGTGGGGTGACTTGGCATCAATGGCGCCTGCGATCAGCTCGATAAAGGCTTCCAGCAAGGCTTTTTCCATGCCAATAAGCTGGCGGTTCTCCAGCGTGAGTGAGGCAAAGCCGGACAGGGTTTCGATAAACGCGAGTCGATCACCTTCGCAGTGGGTATGGTCGTTGCCATAAAGCAGGCAAAGCACGCCGACGGACTCACGCTTGCGATTTTTCAGCGGTATGGCAATGACCATAAGGTGGTCTGTTCCCAGGGCCTGCAGAAGCGAAAACAGTGGATGGCTTTTACTCTGCCTGTTCAGGCTTTGCGAGAGACTCGATTCCTGTAACAGACAATCAGCCAGCTGGTGATTTCCGTGTAAGGAGCAGGGCGGCAGTACTGGCACTGTTTGGATGGGCTCTGCCAGTTTCAGGCTGGCAGGCTCCAGACGGCTGTCGTCGTCACTGACCAGGTAGATCGCAGCCCCCGCCGCCTGGCTGACGCCCATAGTTTGGGTGGTAATCAGTTCTATTAGCGGCACAAAGGCGGTTTCTGCCGACATGGCCCCCAGCATGTCGAGAAACTGGTTCAGGGTATCCTTCATCACGGTCATGCTGTGGCCAAGGTCGTCGATTTCGCGAATGCGCGAGCGGGTGCTGATGGGTTGATCGAGCTGAAAGCGCCGGATCATGCTGGCTTCCAGTGCCAGCTGGCGCAGTGGGCGGGATATCTGGTGTGCCAGGAGCCAGGTGAGTGGCAGTGCCAGCAGCAGCATAATGCCAGTGATCAGGTTGGACTGGCGACGGATACTCAGGGCCTCGCTGAGGAGTTCAGCTTCGGGAACGAGGGTCAGAAGATCAAAGTGAATACCGTCGGCGGGCTCCAGCGCATAGAGTTCGCCACGCCAGATTTGGCCGTCGAACTCGAGTCGAAAGCGCCTTTGGCCGGCGGCGACGGGCTTGCTCGCCGCATCCAGTACCTGGGAGCCGAGACTGTCGAGGCGGGCGATATCAATGATCTTGTCCTGGTCCAGCAGCACCAGCTTGCCCGGGTCACGATAGGCCAGCGCATTGAGGTTTTGATCCAGCAACACGATTTCGCTGCGAGCTGTGATATGCAGCTCGGAAATGGACTCCGACAGCCGGTCCAGCGCCACATCGGCTGCGATAACTGTTCCCTGCAGTGGGTCGCGACTGGACAGCGTAATGCCGACCTTGCGGATGGCAGTAAAGAAGTAGGGCTCGGTGACGACATGCTGATCACGGCCCAGTGCAAGCTGATACCAGTTTTGCTGGCGCGGATCATAGTCCGAGGGCGCAGTGTCGCGCTGTTCGATCAGGTGCAGATCGACGTCGAAAAAGTACTCTTCGTGCAGTCGGCGTTCCTCGCTGTCGACGCTAATGCTTTGGGCGATCAGTGTGCTGCCTGGCGGTGGGTTAAAACGGGTACTGAGCGGGTCTTCGTTGATGGGACGGACGACGAGGTAGTCGCCATTGGCGTAGCCGATTTGCAGCGCCGTAATCTGCGGACGCTGTTCCAGAGCTCTTGCCAGCAGAGTAAGTCGGGCCAGTCGCTCCGTTGGCGTTTGGGCCTTGACGATGGAATCCAGCGTCAGCATGTTGATCAGCTGCACTATGGGCTGATAGGTACGCTGAAATTCGAGACGCAGGCGTTTGCCATATTGCTCAAATAGCTGGGTGGAGGCGGTGAGGACCAGGTCGCTGGACTTGCGGTAGTTGTACCAGGTCAGGCTGCCGCCGAGCAGCAGAATCAGCAGCATGAAGAGTGCTGTAATCTGCAAATGCAGCGGGTAATGTCGCGGCTTGACGCTGAACATGGGATCGGGGTCCGAGCAAGGTATCGGCTCGTGAACTATAGCGTACCCTTCCCCGGCGGAGGTTTTTCGGGCCGTGTCGCTATTGATATTAACCCGGCGGGTTAATACATGAAGCAAGGATGCTTCATCATTGGCCGCA
>NZ_BCNS01000020.1 GCF_001528745.1 Marinobacterium profundum
ATTTGCCCACCGGGTTAATAGCAAAATGGTTTATAGAGCTCTGAGGGTAATGCAGACCTGCCTGAAGAGCTGCGGGCAGAGCCCGGTTCAGGTAATCAGTTCAGGTGTTGGGCGTTGTAGCGAAGAGTGTCCGCCCCGCAGCATTGCGAGGCGGACGGGGTCAGGCGTTAGATGTTGAGCTTGTCGGCCAGAGTGGCCAGCAGCTGATCAATGGCGATGTCCTGATTTTCGCTATCGCGACGGCCCTTGTACTCCAGAGTGCCGGCAGCGATGCCGCGATCGGAAATTACCACGCGATGGGGGATACCGATCAGTTCCATGTCAGCGAACTTGACGCCGGGGCGCTCCTTGCGGTCATCCAGCAGTACGTCGTAACCGGCCTGCTGCAGATCCTGATACAGACGATCTGCCAGCGCCTTAACATCATCGGACTTGTCGTAGTTCAGCGGTACCAGAGCTACGTGGAAGGGGGCGATGGAATCGGGCCAGATGATGCCCTTGGCGTCGTGGTTCTGCTCGATGGCGGAGGCCACCACGCGGGACACGCCTATGCCGTAGCAGCCCATGTCCATGACTTTGGCTTTGCCGTTTTCGTCCAGCACTGTGGCGCCCAGCGCCTGGGAGTATTTCTGCCCAAGCTGGAAGATATGGCCCACTTCAATGCCGCGACGAATGGACAGGGTGCCCTGGCCATCGGGGCTCGGATCACCTTCAACAACGTTGCGCAGGTCCGCAACTTCGGGCAGCTCGAGATCGCGGCCCCAGTTCTTTCCCTTATACCCATATGACGCTGCCGACGCCCCC
>NZ_BCNS01000021.1 GCF_001528745.1 Marinobacterium profundum
TACTAACGCGTCATAAGTACGGCCAGCGCAGCGAACATCTCAACGTATTGCAGATCAGCTTGCTGGACGAAGTCGTCGATGCCGACATCGCGGCAATCGAGGCGGAACTCGAGCAGCTGAAAACCACGCCGACGCCTGCCGCCAAACGCCAACCCAAACGAGCCCCCTTACCGCCGCAACTGCCCCGTACCGAGATCCGCCATGAGCCGGACTCGGCGCACTGTGCCTGTGGTTGTCAGCTCAAACGCATCGGTGAGGACATCAGCGAGAAGCTCGACTATACGCCGGGCCTGTTTACCGTCGAGCGCCATATCCGGGGTAAATGGGTCTGTGATGCCTGCGAGACGCTGACCCAGGCACCAATGCCGGCATACGTCATCGACAAGGGCATCCCGACGGCCGCGCTGATGGCCCAGGTAATCGTCGCCAAGCACCTCGATCATATGCCGCTGTACCGGCAGGAGCAGACCTTCGGCCGTGCCGGCGTACCGATCCCGCGCTCGACGCTGGCCGAGTGGATCGGCCGCTGCGGCGTGCAACTGCAACCGCTGGTCGACGCGCTGCGCGCGTTAATCCTGACAGAGTCCGTGCTGCATGCGGACGAAACGCCGGTGCCCATGCTGGCGCCGGGCAAGAAGAAAACCCACCAGGCCTACATCTGGGCCTATGCCACCACACCGTACGCCGAGCTGAACGCCGTGATCTACGCCTTCACACCGGGCCGATCCGGTCAGCATGCCCGCGACTTCCTCGGTGACTGGCAGGGCAACCTGGTCTGCGATGACTACGGCGGCTACAAAGCGAGCTTCAAGCAAGGTATTACCGAGATCGGCTGCATGGCCCATGCGCGGCGCAAGTTCGTCGAGCTGCACGTGACCGGCAAGAGCCAGATCGCCGGTCAGGCGGTTGAGTACATCAAGCAGCTGTACAACATCGAGCGTGAGGCCCGCGACCTGACGGCCCTTGAGCGGCAGGCGCTGCGGCAGGATAAATCCAAGCCCATCGCGGATGCACTGCATCAATGGATGCAGGCCCAGCGCTTGAAAGTACCGAATGGCACGGCAACGGCGAAGGCGCTCGACTACAGCCTCAAACGCTGGGCCGCGCTAACACGCTACCTGGATGATGGCGCTATCCCGATCGACAACAATCGGGTGGAAAACCTGATGCGACCTTGGGCGCTCGGGCGCAAAAACTGGTTGTTCG
>NZ_BCNS01000022.1 GCF_001528745.1 Marinobacterium profundum
TTTCGTTGTTGGTTGTTCTGGGCGTTGGGTGTGACTGTGTATCTAAGCGTGAGGGGTCGTGGGCGGCGTCGGATGTGTATACGGGAGAGGGATATGCGCGCCGGGCCCGATACTGCCCTGGCGCGCGTGGTGGCGGTGTTCGGTGCGGCGCAGCCGCACTGTGCTTATCTGTTTGCCAATCGCCGCGCCAACCGCATGAAGGTGCTGGTGCACGATGGCCTGGGTATCTGGCTGGCAGCGCGACGTTTGCATCAAGGCAAGTTCAAGTGGCCCGAGGTCTGGCGCGGCGAGCGACTGGAACTGAACCCCGAGCAGCTCCAGGCGCTGGTGCAGGGGTTGCCGTGGCAGCGCATGGGCGCTGCCGGTGTGATCAGCGTACTGTAGGAAGGCGACGCTAGAACAGAGTGTCTGACGTGACGCAATTGGCCGTTCTGCGTATCGCCAGAGCGGGCGGGCTCTGGCACACTGCCGGGCATGACCACGACACCTGACCTCTCACAGTTCTCCCCCGAACAGCTGCGCCAGTTGGCAACCGAGCTGATGGCGCGCGTTGCGCAGCAGGATCAGGTAATACAGCGCAGCGAGTTGCGCAACCAGCAGCTGACCCATGAGCTGGCCTTGCTCAAACGCCACAAGTACGGCCAGCGCAGCGAGCACCTCAATGTGCTTCAGATCAGTCTGCTCGATGAGGTCATCAGTGCCGACATCGCTGCGATCGAGGCCGAACTGGAGCAGCTGAAAACCCCACCGGCGACCACCGCCAAGCAACAGCCCAAACGCGCTGCCCTGCCGCCGGAACTGCCCCGCAGCGAGATCCATCACGAGCCGGACACGACCTCCTGTGCCTGCGGCTGCCAGCTGAAACGCATCGGTGAGGACATCAGCGAGAAGCTCGACTATACGCCCGGCGTGTTCACGGTCGAACGCCATATCCGGGGCAAGTGGGTCTGCGAGGCTTGCGAAACGCTGATCCAGGCGTCGATGCCCGCACACATCATCGACAAGGGCATCCCGACCACCGGGCTGCTGGCCCAGGTGATGATCGCCAAGTACGCCGACCATCTGCCGTTGTACCGACAGGAACAGATCTTCGGCCGGGCCGGTGTGCCGATCCCGCGCTCGACCCTGGCCGAGTGGATCGGTCGCTGCGGCGTGCAACTGCAACCGCTGATCGAGGCGCTACGCGACGCCCTTCTCAAGGAAACCGTGCTGCATGCCGATGAGACGCCGGTGCCAATGCTGGCGCCGGGCAAGAAGAAAACCCACAAGGCCTACATCTGGGCCTATGCCAGCACGCCGTACGCCGAGCTGAACGCCGTCGTCTACGCCTTCACGCCCGGGCGCGGCGGTCAGCATGCCCGCGACTTCCTCGGTGACTGGCAGGGAAAACTGATCTGTGATGACTACAGCGGCTACAAGGCAAGCTTCAAGCAGGGCATCACCGAAATCGGTTGCATGGCTCATGCTCGGCGCAAGTTCGTCGAGCTGCATGTGGCGGGCAAGAGCCAGATCGCCGGCCAGGCGGTTGAATACATCAAGCAGCTGTACGACGTCGAGCGCGAGGCCCGCGACCTGACGGCCCTTGAGCGGCAGAGGCTGCGGCAGGACAAAGCCAAACCCATTGCGGATGCGCTGCATCACTGGATGCAGGCCCAGCGCCTGAAAATACCGAATGGCACGGCGACGGCAAACGCGCTCGACTACAGCCTCAAACGCTGGGCCGCGCTAACGCGCTACCTGGACGATGGTGCCTTGCCGATCGACAACAATCGGGTGGAAAACCTGATCCGTCCCTGGGCGCTCGGGCGCAGCAACTGGCTGTTCGCAGGCTCATTGCGCAGCGGTCAGCGTGCCGCCGCGATCATGAGCCTGATCCAGTCCGCCAAACTGAATGGGCATGAACCCTATGCCTATCTGAAAGATGTGCTCGCCCGGCTGCCGACTCAAAAGGCGAGTGCGATCGGCGAGTTACTTCCGCACAACTGGAACGCGCCGACTGACAAGGTGTGATCACCGATCGGTTACCGCTATGTGCCCGGAGCGGACGTTGATAAGCTGAGAAATAGGTATACGGTCTCCGGAGTTTTCCTGTCCCCGGAATTCACAAGTCTTGTCTTTTTCTCCTGTTGATAATTAGGAGACAAAAGGCAAGACTTGACCCTGTGGTACACCCTATCGTCTAATGATCCGGAATGAACGAAAGTATTTAGTATTTCTATTTATTAATATGATATACGTATTCTCTAATGGATATGATTTTGTTAGCGTTCTTTATGGAGGTGGGATGTGTTTAAGTATCAGGAGTTTAGTGAATCATCTCTATCTCGGTGCTTTGTTTCTAATGATTTTTTTTCTGACAATCGATTGTCAGAATCTGAGTATAGAGCGGACTTACTGAAAAAGTCTGTTCATGATGCTGAAAACATGTTTCCAAGTGGGCTTCAACTTGGATCTCTACAAAAAAATAATAAAAAAACTTATTTTTCATGTGACCTTCCACAGCGAATTGTTCTCCGAAAGTGCGCAAAGAATATTAGGGCAGCAACTTCTATAAAGCTTAAGTCAAGAACTCAAATAGCCCGCGAATTACAGGTTTATTTAGCGGAAGGTACACCTTACCGAGTCTATCGGCTAGACATAAGAAGTTTTTTTGAGAGCATAGACTATAAAACTTTGTTCACAATGGTGAACGAACTATCGAACCTATCTATGCATACCAAAAATATTATATTAGCGGTAACAGCATTTTTTAATGAGAATGTTGGCTGCTCGGTACCTAGAGGAATCGAAACGAGCCCGCTACTATCTGAGCTTATACTCAGCGATTTTGACAATTCAATATCAAGCTGTAAAGAGGTTATTTACTACTCTAGATTCGTAGATGATTTGATTATAATAACATCGGCACATGAGGATGAGTTATATTTCATCAATAAAGTGGAATTGTCATTGCCAGGAAATCTTAAATTTAATAAGGAAAAGACAGAGATAGTCAGTTGCAAAAAAAGAGATAAGGCCGGTAGCTTAACCGATGGAAAACTAGTTGTTTTCTTTGACTATCTTGGGCTTTCTTTCAAAGTATACGACTCACCACTTCCATCAAAAAAAATTCAAGGCGGAATGCTAGAAGAGAATGCTTATCTTTCGAGTAAAACTTATAGAGAAGTACACGTTGACCTGTCTGAAAAAAAAGTCAAGAAAATAAAATCTAGAATTTGTAAAGCGTTTTACACTTTTCATAAAGACAAAAACTATCTACTCTTGCGAGACAGGATTAGATTTCTAACTACTAATCGCTCAATGATCAATAAAAACAAAGATACAGTAATACCTGTCGGTATTTATTACAACAACTCTCCGGTAAACTTCCCCAGCAAGGCTATTGAAGAAATTGACTGTTTTTTGACAAAAATGACAACGAGCAAGAATGGACGGCTTTGTAAATTTTATAGCCACTTGCTTACCAAAAAACAAAAGAAAGAACTGCTACAATACAATTTTACAAGGGGGTTCTCTAGTCGCCTACACAAACGTTTTAGCGCCAACCGACTTGTTGATATTGTAAGGATTTGGAAATGAAGAAAGCAAGGAAGATAAAGATCGACAAGAAGGACTATGCTAGGGCCTTTTTGACAGATACATCACCTTCCGATGTACCTGTTATATTTTCAAATGATGGCCTTTACATTAATCATCATATTGCACAGAGAAATATAAAAAAGGACTCTTGTGGTTTTGATATCTTAAAGTCTCTATACTGCACAATAGTTAGCCCCTATGATTCTAGTCATGCTAGTGAGCAACATAAACTTAGCAATCAACTAGAACAAACCTATCCAATGAAATATAAAATAATAAAAAATAAAAATAGCTTGAGAACGTTGTCTCTAATACATCCGAGATCACAAAAAAACTATTGTGAAATCTATAAAAAATACTCCGACGCAATTATTTCACTATGTGCTAGCAGTAAGTTTTCAATTAGAGCTCCTTTTAGAGTAGGAAGCTCATTTTACGCTAAGGACGAAGAAAAACTAAATAAATACAAAGAGATAAATATAGAAACACTTGAAAATGATCTGCGGCGAAAACATGCATCATCATTTTACAGCTACTATGGATTTGATCGCCTGTATAAGTTTTTTAGTTCTCGGCGTTACACTCAACTTGAAAAAAAATACTCATGTATGTGGTTACTAGATGTTGCAAACTGTTTCGATAGTATTTATACACACACTATATCTTGGGCAGTAAAAAATAAAGACTTTATTAAAAGCCATGTCACAATGGCCAACCAGTTTTGCCAAGAGCTAGACACGACTATACAAAGAAGTAACAATAACGAAACGAATGGAATACCTATCGGTTCAGAGTTTAGTCGAATATTTGCTGAAATAATATTTCAAGATATTGATAAAAAAATTGAAAATTATTTAATAAACATTAAAAATATCACTTTTGGCGTTGATTACGAAGTGATCAGATACGTCGATGACTACGTGATATTCTCAAAGAGTTACGAGGTAGCCCGTTCAGTATATGAAGCTATAGAGGACAGTTTGTCATCTTATAATTTGTATTTAAGCGAGTCAAAGATTAATAAATTTGAAAGGCCATTTTTTACAGATAAGTCGCGAGTGGTTATTGGTGTAAATGAAGCATTATATGATTTTGAATCTTCTTTGTTCAAAAAAGAATCCATAAATGGAAAAAGAATATACATACCAAATAAAATTATAAATAAGCATAGATTTGAGCAGCACTTCATTAATAAAATAAAAATATTGATGGGAAATGAAGCTGTAGAATATTCAGAAATATCGCCCTATGTAATAGGATCGCTTTACAAGAGGCTTTTGAAATTTATAGAGTCTTTCAAGTCCAATAAGAGTTTTTTCTATGAGTCAGATGATTTAGTTTACCTTGCCAAAGATACGGTCTTATTGATATTGAGACTTGTATTCTTCTTCTATAATGTAAGCCCAACAGTGTCATCTTCTGAGAGAGTATCTCGATCTATAATCGTTTCAGAGAACTTTTTTTATAAATATATCCCATCACGTTTAGAAATGTTTAGAAATGATATAATGGGACACGTTGTTGATTTAAGCTTTGAGAAGAACAATACAGACCAAAGAAATGGTTATATTTCTTTAGAGAAGCTAAATATTATTATAGCAACTGGTAGTTTTGGAAGAAATCACACAATTCCAAGCAAAAAAATATCTGCAAACTGGAAAGAAAATATCGAATTTTCATACTTCGATATTATTTGCCTTCTATATTATTTCAAAGACAATCCAGAATACGAAAGTGAGCGAGAAAAATTAGTAGATTCCGCGATGTCCAAACTTAAAAAATCGAATTTCAACATATCTAAAGATTCGGAGAGTGCTTACATTTTTTTGGATGTTTTAACCTGTCCTTATGTCGATAGAGTTAAAAAGAAATATCTATTAACAAAATACTTTTCAAAGTATGAGAAAGCAGCACAAGTAGATGAAAAAAGCCTTGAAAAGTTCATAGATGAGCTAGAAGGTACATTCTGGTTTGTAAAATGGAAAAATGTAGACATTCTTAAAACCCTTGAACGAAAAGAGTTGAGGAGACCTTACTAATATGATAGCGTGACGATCGGTAGGTGACCAATATTGCTCCAACTGCAAATATATATTTGCAGTTTTTCGCTTGGTTTAATCCATGGTGCGCAACACCAAGGTGAAGATTGAGTTGAGGATTTACATTTTTAATGTATCTCCACACACTTGATGCTGAGGTCATCTGCCACCCTATAACTTTTAAGTATCATCTATGATACTCAGTCGCAAAAATCTATATGTTTTGAAGATAATGAAGCATGATTCTCATTTTATTATGTGAAGGAGAATTATTTAGTAGGCTTGTCAGATAGACACACGGTTTAGCGGGTAAAATAATCTGCGATCACGTCTAGTTTTTTGCTTTTATAAAGCTAATGTCTGCTTTGTGCCGAAAGCGCCTTCAGGCTCTTGCTCGTTTGATTACATTTTCCGGCGCTGGGGTACATTCAGAGGAATCAGATAAAATGGTCCCCGAAGGGGCCTCCAAAGATACTGCTTGATTCATGCACCAACTGTCGTGCCAGCGCCACTTCCACCGAGTCTCCATCCTAGCAGGCTGTTGATCTTCTCCCC
>NZ_BCNS01000023.1 GCF_001528745.1 Marinobacterium profundum
GTATTGCAGATCAGCTTGCTGGACGAAGTCGTCGATGCCGACATCGCGGCAATCGAGGCGGAACTCGAGCAGCTGAAAACCACGCCAGCGCCCGCCGTCAAACGCCAACCCAAACGAGCCCCCTTACCGCCGCAACTGCCCCGTACCGAGATCCGCCATGAGCCGGACTCGGCGCACTGTGCCTGTGGTTGTCAGCTCAAACGCATCGGTGAGGACATCAGCGAGAAGCTCGACTATACGCCCGGTGTGTTCACAGTCGAGCGCCATATCCGCGGTAAATGGGTCTGTGGGCAGTGTGAGACACTGATCCAGGCACCGATGCCGGCATACATCATCGACAAGGGCATCCCGACGGCCGCGCTGATGGCCCAGGTGATCGTCGCCAAGCACGTCGATCATATTCCACTGTACCGGCAGGAGCAGGCCTTCGGCCGTGCCGGCGTGCCGATCCCGCGCTCGACGCTGGCCGAGTGGATCGGCCGCTGCGGTGTGCAGCTGCAACCGCTGGTCGACGCACTGCGTGCGTTAATCCTGACAGAGTCCGTGCTGCATGCGGACGAAACGCCGGTGCCCATGCTGGCGCCGGGCAAGAAGAAAACCCACCAGGCCTACATCTGGGCCTATGCCACCACACCGTACGCCGAGCTGAACGCCGTGATCTACGCCTTCACACCGGGCCGATCTGGCCAGCATGCCCGCGACTTCCTCGACGACTGGCAGGGCCAGCTGGTCTGCGATGACTACGGCGGCTACAAGGCGAGCTTCAAGCAAGGGATTACCGAGATCGGCTGCATGGCCCATGCGCGGCGAAAGTTCGTCGAGCTGCACGTGGCAGGCAAGAGCCAGATCGCCGGTCAGGCGGTTGAGTACATCAAGCAGCTGTACAACATCGAGCGTGAGGCCCGATCTCTGACGCCCCTGGAGCGGCAGGCGCTGCGGCAGGATAAATCCAAGCCCATCGCGGATGCGCTGCATCAATGGATGCAGGCCCAGCGCTTGAAAGTACCGAATGGCACGGCAACGGCGAAGGCGCTCGACTACAGCCTCAAACGCTGGGCCGCGCTAACACGCTACCTGGAT
>NZ_BCNS01000024.1 GCF_001528745.1 Marinobacterium profundum
GGGGAATTCCTCCTAGTAGGCGGTCGGACTTGGCCGATCGTAGCGAGGGAAAGTCCGATTTGAGGCAGTTTTTGAGCTCTTTTGAGGCAAATAGTGGTTCTATTTAACACTTGAAACGAAGTGGAAAGAACCGCTTTAGCGGGGTCGCAGACCGAGGAGCCTGCGACGAGTAAAAAAGAGGACGAAAAATGACCAAAGTAGGCTTTTCCGCAGTAGGTCAGTGGTAAGTCCGACAGGCTGCTAGGGCCTGAACCGCCTCGCCGGCTAGCCGCAGAATCAAAGCAGGTGTAGTGTCTGCACTGGCGAAATGGGCAGCGGACAAAGTTGCACCAATGCGGTGCAAAATCCGCTTTACGCCTGCGGGATAACCGTTGCTGGGTTTAGGCTTGGGTTACCTCTGATCATTACAGCGTCAGGGATCTGCACGCTGTAACCACTGTGATTCTGATCGTACTTATAGATAGACATTAACGAGGATTGTTATTGATGAGCAGTATCCATTTTATTGGCGGGGAAAAAGGCGGCGTAGGCAAATCAGTGCTTTCACGCTTGCTGTCGCAGTACTTTCTCGATCGGGGACAACCCTACCTCGGCCTGGACGCCGATCAGTCCCACGCCACACTGAGCCGCTTTTACCCGGAATACACCCGTCCGGTAAATCTGGACACCTTTGACAGCATCGACCAGATAATGGAGTTCGCCACTGAGGACGAACAGCAGATTCTGATTGACCTGCCCGCCCAGAGCGAACGTTTTCTGGATCGCTGGATCGATGAAAACGGCGTGCTCGACATGTGCGACGAACTGCAGATTCCGCTGCAGTACTGGTATATCGTCGACGACGGTCTCGACTCAGCCGCGCTGCTGGAAACCTTTCTGGCCAAATATGGCAGCCGGATGAACATCGCCGTTATCAAAAACGAAGGCCGCGGCACCAACTTCGCCACTATTGATGCCGTCTTGCATTTTCATCCTGCGACAAACAGCGGCAGCACCCAACACGCGACACTACCCGCTCTGCATCGTGAAACCATGCGCAAGATAGACGAGTTGAGCTTCAGTTTCTGGGGCGCTGAAAACATCAAGGACAAAAACCTTGAGCACCTCAGTCTGATGGAACGCCAGCGTACCCGCGTCTGGATCAAAAAGACCTATGCCCTGTTCGACGAACTCTTTATCAGACAACCCTGCTAAATAGCCCCGGCATTCAGGCCGTTTGGCAAACAGACGGCCTGAAACAGCTCCCCTGCAACGATAACTCAGCCTTCATCCCATAGTCACAGCTCACCACATCCTTAAAGCCAAGAGCCACTGACTCACTAATAGCCCCGAAAGTTCCGTTTGCCTTCGCCGTATCGACATTACAAACCTTAGGGGAATTCCGGCTAAGCCACAGACCAATACATTTAAAACGGGAAAACGCCGGATTCCAGCCAGAACCTAAAATAGGTGCCTTCGCTTAGGCTATTCACTCAGATACTTTGTAATCCAGATTGATTTGAAACTTTACCTCTGCATTATCTTTGCTAATATAAATTTATTCTGTAGAATCCAGCACAATCTCAACATGACACAGGTGACCATTAAATGAGCGAAAACGAGTTCACTTCTACACTGCTGCGCAAAAACTCTCTGCGTAAAGCCGTAACTGAAATCTCCGTCGCAGAACTGGAAAAAGTTCTTTCCGACCTTCAGGAAATCCGCGACGAGAAAGTTGCTGCAGAAGAAGAACGCGCAGCCGCTGATGCAACCCGCCTGGAAGCCGTTAAAAAGATCCAGGCTCAGATGGCCGAACTCGGTCTGTCTGCCGACGATCTCTCCGCTGGCGGCGCTACTGCCACCAAGAAGGCTTCTGTACCGGCCAAGTATCGTCTGATCGACGCTGAAGGCAAGCCGCACGAATGGTCCGGCCGTGGCCGTACCCCGCGCGTATTCCTTGAGCGTTTTGAAAAAGGCGCCAAGAAAGAAGATTTCCTGATTCAGAAGTAATCAGGCGTTAAGGCCGGTTAATACCGGCTTTAAGCGAGCTGCTATTAAAAAGCGCTGTATCCCTCGGGATCAGCGCTTTTTACGTATGCAACACAGACAAGTTCACAGGCTATGGATCAGGCTCCGCCGCGAAACCCCTGCTGCCGCCAGGCCTCATAACTGATAATCGCCACCGCATTGGATAAATTCAACGAGCGATTATTGGGCATCATGGGGATTCGCAAGCGCAACTCCTGCGCTATGCCTTGCATCACTGAATCCGGCAATCCACTGGTTTCAGATCCGAACAAAAGCACATCGTCGGGCCAGTATTCAATCTGATCGTGGGACTGAGTACCTTTGGTGGTACAGGCCAGAACCCGCCGGCCCTGCATGGCGATTATAAAGGCGTCATAATTTTCATACCGGTGCACGCGGGCAAGATCATGATAATCCAGCCCCGCCCGCCGCAGATTCTTTTCCTCCAGATCAAACCCCAAGGGCTCAATCAGGTGCAGCGTGCAGCCATTATTGGCCGCCAGCCGAATAATATTGCCGGTATTGGGTGGAACCCTCGGCTCATAAAGTGCGATATGAAACATGCGATGTCAGCCAGCGTCAGCCGTAAAGGCAACCATTATACATGGGCCTTTGCATTAACCGGCATCCGCCATGATTACCCGATACTGTATTGATCAGGAAGTCGTCGGCCAGGATTGACCCCGGCTCACCAGAGGCCTTATCTCAGCGGTCTGGTGATGGGGCACCTGCCGGTGCGCTTGGGCGGCCAGCCCTACAAAAGCCGTTTGCAGTATTTGCACCAGATCACCGTGGGACACCAGCAACAGCACTTCTCCGGCATGGCGCGCATCCAGCGCCCGTAACGTATCAAGCCCTCGCTGCAGGACGCAGCTTACCGGCTCAACGGCGCCCTGCCCCTGGCTTCCAGCGTCTTCTGCGGCCTTGTCACGGCTGCCATTGGTGTCGATTTCATCCCGCTGCCACACCTCTCTGTAGCCGCTGTCCGCCTGACCTTCCCAGCCCCCGAAAAAGCGCTCCCGCAGGCCGATATCCAGTTCTGGCGATGGAAGCTTAAAATAGCCTGCGGCCAACGCCGCCGTTTGCCGGGCACGCAGAAAGTCGGAGCTGATCACCCGCGTTGGCCGCGGGCCGTCAAAGTTCGCCAGCGACAGCTGCACCTGGCGCTCACCTTCTGCAGTCAGGCCAAATCCGGTCGTGCCTGTTAATGGCGCGCTAACGATCAAGCCGGCGACATTGGCCTCACTCTGGCCATGGCGCATCAGATAATAGCTGTTGTTAAATTGCGTCATGGCTGCTGCTCCTTACCCTCCCAAAAAAAGCCCGGCATTTCCCGGCCTCTGGCCAACATCATAGAAGTCGTTTGCGGATATTCACCACCAGGATTTCCGCCAGTATCACCACGACAAATATCGCCAGCAGCGCCATGGCCACCCGCTGCCATTCGAACAGGTTCATTGAATCGCTGAGTACTACACCAATACCACCGGCGCCCACCAGACCCAGCACCGCCGACTCGCGGACATTAATGTCCCATCGAAACAGCACTATGCTGAAAAACGCTGGCAAAATCTGTGGCCAGTATCCCTTGAGCAGAATCGCCGCCCATGAAGCTCCAGTCGCCGTCAGGGCCTCGATAGGACCCATATTAATTTCTTCGATGGCCTCACCCAGCAGCTTGCCGACAAAGCCAACCGAACGAAAGGCGATAGCCAGCACACCTGCGATCACCGACGGGCCGAAGATAGCCACAAACAGCAGCGCCCACACCAGGGAGTTGACCGAACGGGACGATACAAGGAAAAAGCGCGCAATCCAGTGACACCAGGGGGATGCAACCACATTACTGGCGTTCATCAGCGCCAGCGGAATGGCAAAGATCAGCGTCAGCAGGGTACCCAGGGTTGCGATATTCAGTGTTTCAAGCATGGCATCGTGCACTGATACCGGATAGTAGGCGAAGTCTATAGGCCACATGCGGGTAAACATGTCGGCCATTTGTTCGGGCGCATCGTAGAAAAACTCAGGAATCACTTCCACCGTCTGAATCGAAAGCACCAGTGCCAAGACCAGCACCAGATAAACCGCATAGCGCGACAGTTTCTGGCTCAGGGTAAAGCGCTGCCAATGGCGATCGATGGCGGTCAGGGGGGTCGCGGTCGATATTTTCATTTGAAGATCCTGCGCACCAGGTTGGAAAGGAACTCGCCAAACATGATCAGGGCAATAATGACGATCAGGATGGCGGCGACAAAGTCATAGTCAAAGCGCTGAAAGGCCGAAAACAGCGTTCCGCCCAGGCCGCCTGCACCGACGATACCCACCATGGTGGAATTGCGCAGATTTGAATCCAGCTGGTAGGTGGCAAAACCCAGAAAGCGCGAGAACACCTGTGGCATCACCGCAAAGAGCACAACACTGACAAAGCTCGCACCAGTGGCACGAATAGCTTCGACCTGCTTGAGTGATATTTCTTCTATGGCTTCGGCAAACAGCTTGGCGATAAAGCCAATGGAGGCGACCACCAGAGTCAGAATACCTGCCAGGGCACCAAAGCCCACGCTCTTGACGAACAGGATGGCGATAATCACTGGGTGAAAGGTACGACAGAGTGCAATCAGCGCCCGCACCGGGCTGCTCACCCAGCCACTCATCATATTGCGCGCCGCAAAGAGCCCCAGAAAGAGCGACACTAGTATGCCGAAAAAGCTGGCAATCACGGCAATTTCCAGGCTTTCGATCAGGCCGCCAAGCAGCAGCTCCCAGCGACTGAAGTTGGGCGGAAACATCTTGTCCAGCAAGTTGCCGGCAAAGCCCATGCCTGTACTTATACGCTCCCAGCTCAGCCCCAGCGCATTGACCGAATACACCAGATAGCCGGCCAGCAGCAGCCAGATACCGGTGACGAACCAGTTGCGCGCAAACGGATTGGGCCGCGCAGCAGAAGTACCTGAATCTACGCCAGCCATGATTCACCTCCGTAGATCAGTTTCAGATGCTCATCGGAAATACCCTCTGGGCTGCCGTCATAGACTACTTTTCCGCCGGCCATGCCGATCATGCGCTTGGCAAATCGCCGGGCCAGGTTTACGTCGTGGATATTCACCAGCGCCGGAATATTTTTCTCCTGCGCAAAACGTTCCAGCAGCTCCATGATCTCCACGGCGGTCTTGGGGTCCAGCGAGGAAGTCGGCTCATCAGCCAGCAGAATACGCGGGTCCTGCATTACCGCACGAGCAATACCGACACGCTGGCGCTGGCCGCCGGAGAGGCTGTCGGCGCGCTGGGTGGCATGTTCACTCAGGCCCACCGCATCCAGCAGCTCGAAGGCGGTATTGATATCCTGCTGACTGAAATTGCGCCGCCAGGCACGCCAGGCCGACATGTACCCCAATCGCCCGGTGAGCACGTTTTCGATCACGCTCAAGCGCTCCACCAGGTTATATTCCTGAAACACCATGCCGACGTGCCGACGCAGTTTGCGCAGCTCCCCGCCCCTGGCATCGCAAAGATCTGCCTGTTCAAAGATGATCTGCCCGGCGGTGGGCTCGATCAGGCGGTTAATACAGCGCAACAGCGTACTTTTACCGGTACCGGAGGGGCCGATAATGGCAATGATACCGGGTTCGGTGATCGTAATATCAATGCCCTTGAGTATAGGGTTGCCACTAACATATTCTTTTTGAAGGCCTTTAATCTCAAGAAACGCCTGAGCAGAAGACATAGCCAAATCCTGTAAGCATGAAAATTGGGTGCACGAATGCGCAGGAGCCAGATAAGGTCCAGTCTTGGCACAGGCACAGGGGTCTTGCAGGCAGCAACGCCGGGCTTAAAGCTGGCCCTGCGTTGCTGTTAAGCCAGCAGGGCTGGACTTAGCTGGGGCAGCCAGCGTAGTAAGTCACAGTGGCGGGCCAGTCGGAGAACACACCAATCACACCGACGTCCTGCACCAGTACATCCAGCAGGTCGAAGGTATTGCCCTCATTGGTGGTGATATCGTTGATGCTCTGGTAATACCAGCCACCACCGCCATTCAGCGGACCAGAGCGCTCAAGGCTCCAGGTAATGATATCAAGCCCGGCTTCCTTCGCAGCCTTGGCATAGACCGAAGGAACAATCTTGCCGTTTTCGGAGGCGACCAGCATCCACAGCGGCGGCGCTATGATCTTTACACCCATCTCCTGCAACTCACCCATGCTGGGTGACCAGGTGGCGGGATTGCTGTAGTCAAAGCTTTCGATGTCATAGCGATCATCCAGATAGACCGCCTGGGCACCAAAGGCAGGCTCATTCGCCAGCCAGTACTTCACGTCCTCCAGGTTGAAGGATTGCGCCAGTACATTAGCCGGATCCACACCCAGCTCTTTGTAATCGTTGATCATCTGCTGGGCGTAGTCGTGCTGGCTATAGTCACCCTGGTACGGCATTTCCACCGCAGCGCCCTTTAGCTCCGGCGTCATCTTCACGCCCAGCTGCTTGAACAGCTCGATGCTCTGGCGATGGCTCATCAGGGTGCCATTGCCGGCATACAGATCAGTGCGATAAGCCGCGGTGGAATTCATGTATTCCTCCAGCGTTTTCGCATCTTTGTTACCGGCGTCCATCTTGCCCTTGAGCGACAGAAATTCATCCAGCGTTACATCACTGGTACGGCACTCCACATCCTTGAAGGGTGTTTCGCTGCTGTAGTCCGGCGCCACTGTGCATTTTTCCGCCAGTTCCGGCACGGCCAGAATGTTGGTGGTGGTATGCAGATCGCTCTGGGAATGACGACATACCAGTTCGCGATCCTTGGTAAAGGTCACATCGCATTCCACCACGCCAGCACCCATACGCGCCGCAGCAACGTAGGACTCACGGGTATGTTCAGGGAACTGCAGTGGCGCACCACGGTGGCCAATAGACAGATCAGAACCGGTCCCTTCTACACATCTCCAAGCCCACGAGACTCCTGAACACCTCGTA
>NZ_BCNS01000025.1 GCF_001528745.1 Marinobacterium profundum
CCAATGGCCTTTCCGCCCTCGCAGGTGGCGGAGCCGGCCTGCTGCAACTACCGGTGTTACTGTTTCTGGGACTGAGTTTCAGCGTGGCGCTGGCAACCCACAAGATTGCCAGCGTGGCACTGGGACTCGGCGCAACCCTGCGCCATCTGCGCGAAGGCCACCTGGAACCACGTTTCTGTGGCTACATTCTTGCCTGCGGCCTCCCCGGCGTGGTGCTGGGCGCCTGGAGTGTACTCAAGCTGCCCGAAGCCTGGACGTTGCTCGCACTGGGATTGCTCACCTGCGCCCTGGGAATTTACTCCGGCTGTAAAAAGCAGCTTGGCATGACGTTCGAGCCTCGCAATCGTGACCGCCGCGGCCTGATCATTGGCGGCATAGGCCTGCTACTGATTGGCATCCTCAACGGCTCTCTGACCTCAGGCACAGGACTCTTCGTGACTATCTGGCTGGTGCGCTGGTTCGGCTTCGACTACCAGCGCGCCGTTAGCTATGTGCTGGTATTGGTCGGGCTCTTCTGGAACGGTCTGGGCGCCCTTACAATCAGTCTGCAACAAGCGCCACAATGGCCCTGGCTGCCAGCATTGCTACTCGGTGCCCTTATTGGCGCCTACTTCGGCGCTCACCTCTCCATCGCCAAGGGCAACAAGCTGGTCAAACGCGCCTTCGAAACGCTGACCATCCTGGTAGGCATCAAGCTGACTGGGGACGCGCTTTCCCTGCTGCACCTGTTGCCTGTCATCGATTAGACGCACGAAAAGTACAACAGACTGTTCGATTTTCGCCCTGTTTCGGTGCGTACCAAAATGGCACAATTGCTGCCGATCGGATTCATCAGAATCCGGCCCGCTACGCCCGGCCTCATTCTTCAGGCTGCTCTTCAAAGCACAGCGGCACCCCAATTTCGCGGAGACATGGATGACATTAATCAAAGGCCCCTTTGACGGCCGCAGATGGGCCTTTTTCCTTGCCGTCCTCGCTATTATCGTAGCGGCCGGAAATCTGCGTGGCGGCCTGGTAGTGGTAGGGCCACTGGTCGCCGACATCCGTGCCAGCCTCGACCTGTCCGCCAGTGAATTCAGTCTGCTGACTGCTCTGCCACTGATCTGTTTCGGCCTGGTCTCCGGCTGCGTTCCAGCCCTGGCCCGGCGCATGCGCGCTCCCATGCTGGTGATCATGGCACTGCTGCTCATTGCCGCGGGCGCGAGCCTGCGCACCACCAGCTTATTTGGTCTTGTACTCACAGGCACACTGCTGCTGGGCAGTGCCATCGCCTTGCTCAACGTGCTGATTCCAGGGCTGGTAAAGGGCTACTTCCCGCGCCAGATCGGTCTGATGACCGGGCTCTACTCGGTCGCTCTCACCTTGGGTGCAGGGCTCGGTGTTTATCTCGCCGTCCCGCTGCGCGATGCCTTTGATGCCTGGCAGGCACCTCTGCTATTTTGGGCGTTGCTGCCCCTGCTGTGCCTGCCGCTGTGGCTCTATATGTTGCGGGTCCGCATCCAGGAGGCCCCCGGCCCCAGTGCAAGAGTCACCCTCTGGCGCGACCCGACCGCCTGGGCGTTGACAATATTTATGGGCCTGCAGTCCTTTTTCTTTTATTCCGTCGCCACCTGGCTGCCCAAGATACTGATGGATGCAGGCCTTGAAGATCACGACGCCGGCTTCGCCACCTCCATGATCAACCTGGCAGGTATTCCGGCCAACCTGCTCACACCCATGATCGCCGCCCGCATGAAGGATCAGCGTCCACTCGCTCTGCTGGTGTTTGTATTAGCCATGGCGGGACTTTGCGGCCTCTGGCTGGCGCCAACCGCAGCGCCTATATTCTGGGCCGCCCTGCTGGGGCTTAGTGGCTCGGCGTCTCTTAGTTATGTACTGGCACTATTCGGCCTGCGTACCCGGAGCCATGTTGAAGCCACCTCACTATCGGCGATGGCACAGTCCATCGGCTACCTGCTGGCAGCAACCGGGCCTGTGATGCTCGGCCTGGTGAATGACTGGATGAACAACTGGAGCGGCGCCCTGCTGCTTTTGATGCTGCTGCAACTAATACAATTCGGCTGCGGCTGGTACGCCGGGCGCCCGGGCTTTGTCATGCCCGATCAAAGCAGGTGAAGCCTTTGCCGACTTAAACAGCGTTAGCTGCCCACAGGGCAAGCTACAGGGATGTAGCTTGTGAATAGTGGTTCTATTTAACGCAAAACAGCACAAAAAACAGCCAAACTCAGGTGGCTCGCAGTAGGTTGAGTATTGTCGGACAGCCTCCTAGG
>NZ_BCNS01000026.1 GCF_001528745.1 Marinobacterium profundum
GTGGGCTACGGGATACACACCGTAGGGGGACGTGGCCACCGTCGGTGGTTTATAAGGGACAGAACTGTACCAACCTGATCTGCAACCGCATGGGTTCAACCCTTGTCACCTATCTGCGCAGCGAATCCCACTGCAGCGCACTGGATGCGGTGCGTGCCTGGATGGTCGCCCATCAGCTGCTGGACATGCCCGCAATCTGGCGTGAGCTCGAGTGCTTTGAAAGCCAGCTCGACGACAGTCTGTTCCGCCGCCAGCTGCTGCGGATCCATTCGCTGCTCGAACGCACCAGCCTCTGGGTGCTGCGCACCCACGGCAACAACCTGAATATCACCGACCTGCTGGCACGCTACGGCAGCAGTGTCACCGAGGTGAGCGATGTGCTGCTGCCCTACCTTGATGCCGCCGAGCAGGAACACCTGCAGCACGAAGGTCAGACCCTGCAGAACGCAGGCCTTCCCCCTGCCCTGGCCCAGCGCCTGGCGACGCTGCCCAACCTGTCCCGCGGGCTGGAAATAGTCGCGCTCTGCCTGAAAAGTGACCAGGACAGCAAGACGGCGAGTCGCGTCTACTTCACTCTGGAGCAGCATCTGGAACTGAGTCCGCTGCGCAAAATGATTCTGGCGCTGCCCGAGCGAGACCTGTGGCAGCGCAAGGCCCGCCGCGCCCTGTCACTGGAAGTTGATGGCGCCCTCGCCCAGGCCTGCGCAGCAGTACTCAGCGGCATAAAAAACTGCGATGATCTGGATCAGCGCCTGCAACACTGGCAGGCCCAGAGCAGGCCCATCCTGCAACACCTGCAACAGCTGTTTAGTGAAATACGCAGCAGCGACACACCGGACCTGCCCATGCTGTCCGTCGCCGTGCGGGAACTGAGCAACCTGCGCAATCTGTAATGGAATTATTTGAGAGGACAGCCATGACAAGTACACCGGTAAACCGGCAAACCTTTGA
>NZ_BCNS01000027.1 GCF_001528745.1 Marinobacterium profundum
GCCCAACTACGCCCCCCAGGCCATAGTTCCGGTGCGTGGCCAGGGCTCGCACCTGTGGGATCAGGACGGGCGCGACTATATAGACCTGGCCGGTGGTATAGCCGTCAATCTGCTGGGCCACTGCCACCCGCAACTGGTCCAGGCTCTCAAGGATCAGGCCGACACACTCTGGCACCTGAGCAACGTCTACACCAATGAACCGGCGCTGGCGCTGGCCCAGCAGCTAACACAGCAGACCTTTGCCGAACGGGTGTTCTTTGCCAACTCCGGCGCCGAGGCCAACGAAGCGGCCTTCAAGCTGGCACGCAAGTATGCCTACGACCATGTAGGCCCGCAGAAACACGAAATCATTGCCTTCGAACAGTCGTTCCATGGCCGCACCCTGTTTACCGTCAGTGTCGGCGGCCAGCCCAAGTACCGCCAGGGCTTTGAACCGGCTCCCGGGGGTATTACCCACGTGCCCTACAACAATATAGAGGCACTCAAGGCGGTCATTTCAGAACGCACCTGTGCGGTCGTGATGGAACCCATACTGGGCGAAGGCGGCATTATCCCGGCCACAGCGGAATTCGCCCGGGCGGTGCGCGAACTATGCGATCAGCACAATGCCCTGCTGATCTACGATGAAATCCAGACCGGCATTGGCCGTACTGGCAAACTGTTTGCTTATATGGATATGGGCGTGACGCCCGACATCCTCACCAGCGCCAAAGGTCTGGGCGGCGGCTTCCCCATAGGTGCCATGCTGACCACCGCCGAGATCGCCACCAGCTTTGGCTTTGGCGCCCACGGCAGCACCTTCGGCGGCAACCCCCTGGCCTGCGCCGTGGCTGGCAAGGTGCTAGACATCGTCAGCGATCCGGCGCTGCTGGCCGACGTTGATCGCAAGCACGCCCTTATTGCAGCGCACCTGCAGCGCATCGGCGACAAGCTGGGAGTCTTCAAGCAGATACGTGGTGCAGGTCTCTTGATCGGTGCCGAACTGGTCGATGCCTGGCACGGCAAGGCCGGTGAGTTTCTCGCCGCAGCCCGTGCCCAGGGACTGCTGATCCTGATGGCCGGCCCCAATGTGCTGCGCTTCACGCCATCCCTGATCATCCCAGATCAGGATATCAACGCCGCCATGGCGAAGCTGGAAGCCGCCATCGAGCAGGTGCTGGCCACCTAACTCAGTGCCAATCCGGGCGCCCTTGCTCTGGGGGCGTCCTCTCGACCGCCATGGCGCCGATGCCAGACTCCACAGGACGAGACCACAATGACCCCAAACCCTGCCCACAGCCCCTGGATTGACTGGCTCGACAGCCAGCACGATAGCATGCTGGCCCGCACCCTGGAGCTGGCCGCCATCAATTCCGGTAGCCTCAACAGCGTAGGCGTCAACCGCGTGCGCGAAACCCTGCAGCACTATTGCAGCCCGCTCAGCGGTACTATTGAGGTGCTGCCCGTGGCGCCCTATCGCCGCATCACCGACCAGGGCGAGGAGCAGCTATTACCGCTGGGGGATGCACTGCGCATCCGCAAAAGACCCGAAGCCCCGCTGCAGATTTTTTTCTGTGGTCACATGGATACCGTCTTTGCGGCGGACCACCCTTTTCAGTCCGTGCGCTGGCTAGATGACAACACCTTAAACGGGCCCGGTGTCGCCGACCTCAAAGGCGGCTTGATGGTGATGCTCAAAGCCATAGAAGCACTGGAACGCAGCCCCTACAGCGACCATATTGGCTGGGAGATACTGTTCAATCCGGATGAGGAAATTGGCTCACCAGGTTCAGCCCCGCTGATTAGCGAAGCCGCCTTGCGCTGCGATCTTGGGCTGATCTACGAGCCCTGCATGCCGGATGGCAATCTGGCGGGCGAGCGCAAGGGCAGCGGCAACTTCAGTGTCACGGTACAGGGCCTGGCCGCCCACGCCGGGCGTGAGCACCACCTGGGGCGCAACGCCGTGCGGGCACTGTGCGACTTTGTCAGCGCACTGGACGACCTCAACGGACAGCGTGAAGGCATCACGGTTAATCCTGGGTTCGTCCATGGGGGGGGCGCCGTCAATGTAGTGCCGGATCAGGCCATGGCCAGGTTCAATATCCGTATAGGCCAGGCCGAAGACGAAGCCTGGTGTCTCGAACAGCTGGCGCGGCTGTGTGCTGAAATTAACGCCCGCGACGGTCTCAGCCTGCAACTGCACGGTGGTTTTGGCCGCAAGCCCAAACAGTTGACCGACGCCAACCAGGCTCTGTTTGAACTGGCCCGCAGCTGCGGAGAGCAACTGGGGCTGGCACTGGACTGGAAACCCACTGGCGGCTGCTGCGATGGCAACAATCTTGCCGCCGCCGGCGTGCCCAATATCGATACCCTGGGGGTGCAGGGCGGCAAGATTCACAGCAGCGAGGAGTTCATGTACGTCAGCAGCTTCACCGAACGCGCGAAACTCAGCGCCCTGATTCTGCTGCAGCTGGCGGAGGTTG
>NZ_BCNS01000028.1 GCF_001528745.1 Marinobacterium profundum
CCGAAGAACGAAAACAATAACGCCAACCGTGAGGGCGGGGCGCTGATATGAACCAGCGCATCGTAGTTTAACGGTGTGGGCGAAGTAGTGGGGCAGAGAGCGAAAGGCAGCACAGGCGCGGATCTGGCTCCCATCAATCCGGTGACAGGGGAGCCTTACTTCACCCTGTATGCCGCCGGCTGGGGCTCAGGCTGGGCCAGTAACAACGTGCTGCGGTTCAACACCGATGCGGCCCACGCGCCCATCTGGATCGCCAGGACAACGCTCAGTGGTACGCCGACGCAGGAAGATGATTTGTTCAAGCTGCAGATCCGGGGGGATGCTGACTGATGACGGTTTCAATTTTGGACCCAGCCCATCCCGATCTGGCGCTGATGGCCACAATGGATGGCATCAGTGACAGTTCATTGGTGGACCAGTCCGGTACGCTAGCCGCTGGCACAATATCCGGCGCGACGACGGCAGCGGGCTTGCAGGGTGATGCCCTTATATACGATGGCAATGACTATGTGGCGTTTCAATCCGATTCTGAGGCTGCCCTGGCGTTCGTCCATACCACGGGTATGTTTCACATCGCAACATGGGTAAAGTTCAATAATTCAAATGGTGGCACCTTGCAAGCGATGCTTGGTAATACACCGGTCAGTACGGCCGACAAGGGTTTTGGGCTATTGGCTGATGATCGTTCTGCCTCCGGCGCCAATCGAGCGTTGTTATTCGCGATAGTCAAAGGCACCTCTGGAGTGGCTGTCGCCTCCTTGTCGATAAATAACGCGATACCGGATGATACTGATTATCACCTTTACGAACTGAGTGGTGATGGTGCCGCTGTGACGGCGTTTGTTGATGGCCAGCAGCTGGTGGGCAGTGCCCCCATAGGCGCCCTGGGCAGCGGCAATACAACGCGGCCGCTAAGCTTCGGGCGAGTATCCCATGCTAGCGCGACCTACAACATGGCGGGTGGTCAGGATGTAACGCGATTTTGGCGCCGTCCGCTGACGGAAAGCGAACGGGCTCAAGTGCTTGAAGAGCCTCGGCCCTATCAGATTTCTGGCACCGTCACTCAGGATGGCGCCCCATTTGCCACTGAAATACGACTATACGACGCCACGACAGGCGCCCTGGTCGATATCATTAGCTCGGACGCTGCAGGCGCATACCAAAAGGCGCTAAGCACCGCTGATCCGGTTTATGCGATGAGCATACCGAGCGCTGGCTATCGTCCGCTGGTGCACGGCCCTATTAGTCCAGCATTGAAGGTTACGTAATGACCATGCTATTTTCCGACACCCTGCGCACCAATCGCGCCCAGCAAATCATCAACGCCATTGATGCCGCAGCAACGGCCGGCACTCTGCCTATTTACTCCGGTGGTCAGCCAGATAAAGGCCGCGATGTGTCAGCTATCTCGCCCTACGCAACCAGCACCGCCTATACAGCCGGCGATTACGTCACCGCATCAGGCCACTACTACCGCGCCGACAACACCGGCACCAGCGCCGCCAGCGCGCCCACCTGGCCCACCAATGGCACCACCGTGGCTGATAACGATATCGTTTGGCAGGATATGGGCCTGATCCCTGTGCTGCTGGGCACCATGATCTTTAGTAAGCCCTGCGGCACCGTCACCGATGGCCTGCTGACCTTCGCCGCCATCACCGATGACGACGAAGCTGACGCCAGCGGCACCGCGACTTGGGCTCGCGCCCTGGATGGCGACGGCAACTTCGTGATTGATGGCGATTGCGGTGGCCTCGGCAGTGGTGCCTTTGTCGAGCTGAACACCGTCGATATAGTGGCCGGTGGCCCGCTGCGGGCGACCAGCGCTGCCATTCTCGAAGCCGCCTAAGTGAGCTACACACCGCCAACAGGCAACGTCGTCGATTTTGACCTGCCAAGCGGCTATACCGCGCCGGCAGGGGATGCAGTCGATTTTGCGTTTGCCGGTGATGCGGTTGAACTGAGTGTAAACGCCACCACCGCTGCACCCACGGGTCTGATCAGCATCCTGCATGGTCAAGTACCCAGCGCCACGATCAGCGCCACCACGACGAGCCCGCAGGCGCAGCTGCAGCTGGCCCACGGCGCTGCGCTGGGGTTGTCTGCGACCACGACCAGCCCCCAGGCGCTGATCAATGTCGAGTTCAGTAACGAGCGCCGCCTGCAGCTCTATGGCGTTACCGCATCCCCGGTATCCCAGGTTCAACTGGTGCGCGGTGCCGTGGCGAGCATCAGCGCGACTACGGTGTCCCCGGCATCAGCGCTGGTGGTGGATTGGGGCGTGCCGATTCCGCGTGCGGTGCTCAACTCCAGCGATGCAGGCCAGGCAGCGAAGTGGGGCAGGGCGGCAGTGGTCGACTCTGGTCTAGTGCTTGGCTTCATTAACGCCCCGCCCAAGCAGCCCGCCAAGGGCGTTGCCTGGCAGGATGCCGATCGGATAGATGCGACCCCGGCCATGCCCTTTGGCGTAATCCCCGCCAAGCCGGCTTTGGCCGCAGTGCCATGGAATGCTTTTGCCGTCCATCCAGGCGCCATCCCTTCGCTGGATTACAGCCACCCGCCCGCCAAGCAGTCGGATCGTATGCAGGCCTGGGCGTTGTTCGGCCGGCACCTGGATCAGGGCTCAGGGCAGCGGTGGATATATCCCCCCGCCGTCGATCGCAACAGCGGCTACCCGCACCAGCGCACTGAACTCTGGGGCAGCAAGCAGGTTTGGGATACCCGCGATTACTGGCCGCCGCAAGGCTCGGCAGTTGATTTCAGTTTTGATGCCGGTGCTTACACCGCCCCGGATTATAACGCTGTCAGTTTCAGCTGGGGCGCCCCGTCGCCCTATGCCAACCAGCCGATCCGGCCAACCGATCCCGGCATCAGCATCGCCCACGATACCCCGCCAGCAGTACAGGCAAGCCGCACCGTGCCCTGGGGCACCGGCAGCTGGGAACGCCCGTTGCCCGATTACGTTACCGGCCCCGGCTGGAATACAGACCCGGACGAACCCGCCACGCCGCCCCCGGTACCGACGATAAAAGAGGTTTACATCTTCATGCCCAGCATCACGCTATACCGCACCCCGGACGGCGCAGAAATCGAAGCGCTCAACGTCAGTTGGACCACGGACAGCGATTCGTGGGGCTGGCGCTTCAGCGCCACCCTGGCCCGGGCGCCGGACCTGGCACTGCTCAAGCCCGACAGCAACGGACCCCGCGAGATCGCCTGCCAGATCAACGGCCACCTGTTCAAGGGTATTGTGGAAAGCTACGGCACCAGTCGCCAGTTCGGCCAGAGCGGCTATACCATCAAGGGCCGCAGCCTCAGTGCCTACCTGTCCGACCCCTACGCGCCGTTGCGCAGCAAGGCCATTGATGCCACTTACAGCGCCCGCCAGCTGGCCGAGCAGGAACTGGCAAACACCGGTTGGGCGCTCAACTGGCAGATCCCCGACTGGACGATCCCGGCAGGCGCTTTTAGCTACCAGAGCAAAGACGCCGTTGCCGTGATCAAGAGCATCGCCGAGGCCGCCGGCGCCACCGTGCAGACAGACCCCAGCATCCAGCAGCTGCACATCAAACCGCGCTACCCGGTCAGCCCGCACCTGTGGGCCAATGTCGGCACCCAGCTGGACGCCATCCTGCCGGCAGAGCTGATCAAAACCGCAGGCTCTGAATTCCGATCCTTACCGAAATACAACCGCACATTCGTGGCGGGTGGCCCGACTGGCGGCGTGATCGTCATGCTCACCCGCGACGGCACCGCAGGCGACATCCTCAGCCCCCAGATCGTGGACCCACTCATTACCCACAGCACCGTCGGCTATGAGCGCGCCCGCAACGAACTGGCCCCCGGCGGCAACTGGGAAAGCCTCAGCCTCGAAACCTGGCTCACCCAGCAGGGCGATGCCCCCGGCCTGCTGCTGCCAGGCCATCTGGTCGAGATACAGGACATCAGCGAGAGCTAC
>NZ_BCNS01000029.1 GCF_001528745.1 Marinobacterium profundum
GATCGCCAGGACAACGCTCAGCGGCACACCCACCCAGGAAGACGATTCGTTCAAGCTGCAGATCAGGGGGGATGCTGACTGATGCCATACGCAATAACCGATCCAAGGCACCCCGATGTGGTGGCGTTCTATTCAATGGACACGTTGATTGATGGGGCGTTGAAGAATGAAGCGGGCTCGCTGAACGCGCCGATTACCGGGGCTACTCAGGTGTCGGGGAGGTTTGGTAAGGCGCTGCAGTTTAACGGCAATGCCGCCAGCTTTGTAAACATGAACGGCGTTATCAGTGATCCAACGGCGCTGGCGATATCCTGCTGGGTTGACCCAAACCATGCCAGCAGTAATGGCAAGATTTTCAGCCACCGCGATGACTCCCAAGCGCTTGTGCAGTTAGCGATCAATAATAACCAACTGCAGCTGCAAGTCAGGAGCTCAACGAGCGCTCTGGTCAATATCGTTGCGGGGGCCACTCCATCAGGCCAGATTACCCATGTGCTGGGCGTTTTCACCAAGTCTACCGGCTGTAGGATCTATGTAAACAAGACGCTGGTTGCTTCATCAGCAACCACATTCAGCGGGAATTTTCATTCGTCATGGACACTCATTGGAGGTTATAGCTATTCAGGGGTTGATGTGGCCACGGATGGTAATTACAGCGGTACGATCGATCACTTCCGCCTTATCACCCGTGATGTCACCCAGGCAGAAATAGATGAGCTCGGAAATGAGCAGCCAATCCATATTGCCGGCAATGTAACAGTCGATGGGGAGCCTTCGATCGTACCTGTGCGTATCTATGACGAAGCCGACGGTCGCTTGCTTAACGAAGGCATCAGCGGCGCTGATGGCAACTATTCGATCCCCGTTTATACCTTCGATCCAGTGCATGTGATGGCGATACCCGGTGCCGGCTACCGCCCGTTGGTCCATGGGCCTGTTACGCCACTAGTGGCTGTCTAAAGGATTTTTATAATGATGCTATTCGCCGATACCCTGCGCACCAACCGCGCCCAGCAGATCATAAACGCCATTGATGCTGCCGCCACGCCCGGCACTCTGCCGATCTATTCCGGCGGCCAGCCCGACAAGGGCCGCGATGTGTCTGCCATGCCGGCCTACGGCACCAGTACGGCTTATACCGCCGGCGATTATGTCACCGCCTCTGGCCACTACTACCGGGCCGAAAACACCGGTACCAGTGCCGGATCCGCCCCCACCTGGCCGACCAATGGCACCACCGTGGCGGATAACGACATCACCTGGCAGGACATGGGCCTGATCCCGGTGTTGCTGGGAACCCTGATCTTTAGCAAGCCCTGCGGCACCGTCACCGATGGCCTGCTGAGCTTCGCCGCCATCACCGATGATGACGAGGCCGATGCCAGCGGTACAGCCACCTGGGCCCGCGCCCTGGATGGCGACGGCAACTTCGTTATCGATGGCGATTGCGGCATCACCGGCAGTACCGCTTTTGTCCGATTCAATACACTTGATATAGTCATAGGCGGCCCGCTGCGGGCGACCAGCGCCGCCATTCTTGAAGCTGCCTAAATCATGAGCTATACGCCGCCGTTAGGGGATGCCGTCGATTTTGATCTGACTGGCAGCTATACGCCCCCCCTGCGCGATGCGGTTGATTTTGCGTTTGCCGCCGATGCGGTTGAACTGAGTGTAAACGCTACCACCGCTGCACCCACGGGCCTGATCAGCATCCTGCATGGCCAGATACCCAGCGCCACGATCAGCGCCACCACGGCCCCGCCGCAGGCGCAGCTGCAGCTGGCCCACGGCGCTGTGCTGGGGCTGGCTGCCACCACAGCGCCACCCCAGGCGCTGATCCATGTCGAGTTCAGCAACGAGCGCCGCCTGGCGCTGTATGGCGTCACCGCCTCCCCGATATCCCAGGTTCATCTGGCGCGGGGTGCCGTGGCGAGCATCAGCGCGACTACGGCAGCCCCAGTATCAGCCCTGGTGGTGGATTGGGGCGTGCCGATTCCGCGTGCTGCACTTAATAGCAGCGATGCAGGCCAGGCAGCGAAGTGGGGCAGGGCGGCAGTGGTCGACTCTGGTCTAGTGCTTGGCTTCATTAACGCCCCGCCCAAGCAGCCCGCCAAGGGCGTTGCCTGGCAGGATGCCGATCGGATCGATGCGACCCCGACCTTGCCATTTGGCGTGATCCCGGCCAAGCCGGCTTTGGGCGTCGTACCCTGGAACGCCTTTTCAGCCCATCCAGGCGCCATCCCTTCGCTGGATTACAGCCACCCGCCCGCCAAGCAGTCGGATCGTATGCAGGCCTGGGCGTTGTTCGGCCGGCACCTGGATCAGGGCTCAGGGCAGCGGTGGATATATCCCCCCGCCGTCGATCGCAACAGCGGCTACCCGCACCAGCGCACTGAACTCTGGGGCAGCAAGCAGGTTTGGGATACCCGCGATTACACACCGCCATTGAGTTATGAGGTGGATTTTAACTTCGCCGCTGCTGACTACATCCCGCCGGTATCTACCGCGCTTGATTTCAGCTGGGGCGCCCCGCCGCCCTATGCCAACCAGCCGATCCGGCCAACCGATCCCGGCATCAGCATGGCCCACGATACCCCACCCGCAGTACAGGCAAGCCGCACTGTGCCCTGGGGTACCGGCAGCTGGGAACGCCCACTGCCCGACACCATTACCAGCCCTGGCTGGGGCGTGACGCCGGACGAGCCCGCCACACCGCCGCCGGTACCGACCATTAAAGAGGTGTACATATTTATGCCGTCACTCACGCTATACCGCACCCCGGACGGCGCAGAAATCGAAGCGCTCAATGTCAGCTGGACCACCGATAGTGATTCGTGGGGCTGGCGCTTTAGCGCAACCCTGGCGCAGGCGTCGGACCTGGCACTGCTCAAGTCCGGCAGCAACGGCCCCCGCGAGATCGCCTGCGAGATCAACGGCCACCTGTTCAAGGGTATAGTCGAGAGCTACGGCACCAGCCGCCAGTTCGGCCAGAGCGGCTATACCATCAAAGGCCGGTCCTTGAGCGCCTACCTGTCGGATCCCTACGCTCCACTGCGCAGCAAGGCCATTGATGCCACTTACAGCGCCCGCCAACTGGCCGAGCAGGAACTGGCCAATACAGGCTGGACGCTGAACTGGCAGATCCCCGACTGGACGATCCCGGCAGGCGCTTTTAGCTACCAGAGCAAAGACGCCATTGCCGTGATCAAGAGCATCGCCGAGGCCGCCGGCGCCACCGTGCAGACCGATCCCAGCATCCAGCAGCTGCACATCAAGCCGCGCTACCCGGTCAGCCCGCACCTGTGGGCCAATGTTGGCACCCCGCTGGACGCCATCCTGCCGGCTGAGCTGATCAAAACCGCAGGCTCTGAATTCCGATCCTTACCGAAATACAACCGCACATTCGTGGCGGGAGGCCCCACCGGCGGCGTGATCGTCATGCTCACCCGCGACGGCACCGCCGGCGACATCCTCAGCCCCCAGATCGTGGACCCGCTCATCACCCACAGCACCGTCGGCTACGAGCGCGCCCGCAACGAACTGGCCCCCGGCGGCAACTGGGAAAGCCTAAGCCTCGAAACCTGGCTCACCCAGCAGGGCGAAGCCCCCGGCCTGTTGCTGCCCGGCCACCTGGTGGAGATCCAGGACATCAGCGAGAGCTAC
>NZ_BCNS01000030.1 GCF_001528745.1 Marinobacterium profundum
TTTGTCACTATGTGTATCTCATTTCTTTCATCTTCCCATCAGAAACCGGCTCACGTCGTTTATACCTTTCTCTTAGGTCTTGAGTTGTGTCTTTTTGTTATTCAAGCAGAAGACGGCATACGAGATGCTCAGGAGTCTCGTTGGCTCGGAGATGCGTATACGATACAGGTCCGACAGGCTGCTAGGTCCACTTCAATATTATCCCGCGCAGCGGCCCAGCCTCCACAGAACAGGTCGCCAAAGCACAGCTCAACATGGCTGCTTCACCGGACCGAGCAACGCCTGCAGTGCCACCATATACGGGTTGATAACACCGACATAATCTCCACGATCCTCACAACGCCCAACCCAAAGCAAGCTCCGCCGCATAGGTTCAGGGGCTGTCGCCTGCAAAATCTCTGACGAAACGCCGACGCGCAACCTTCGCGTTTTCGCACCAGAGCCAACATAGTTAAATTTATGAAACGTTATTTTAATTTTATTGATTTATCGTGCCGTTTAGAGATATGATGCTGTCATTGTCGCCGGGAACAGGTCCCGAGCACTCCCATATTTGAGCCCTTTAAGCGGGCTCGAACAACAGAGGTAGATGCCATGCAGGTTCGACAGAGCGTTCACAGCGAACACGCCCGCCAGATGGACACCGCAGAGCTGCGGAAAAACTTCCTGATGGAGGACATGTTCAATAGCGACCAGTGCAGCATGACCTACAGCCATGTCGACCGAATCATCTTTGGCGGTATCATGCCGGTCAACAAGACTCTGCGCTTTGCGCCTGAGCTCGGCCAGGATCTGGGCGTCGAGTATTTTTTGCAGCGCCGTGAGCTTGGGCTGATCAATATAGCCGGTGCTGGCGTTGTAACTGTGGATGGCACCACCTATGAGGTCGGCCCCCGCGACGCACTCTATATTGGCCAGGGCGCCCGGGATCTCAGCTTTGCCAGCGTCGATCCGGCCAAACCTGCCAAGTTTTATTACAACTGTGCACCGGCACATAGCCAGTATCCAACGCGAAAAATCACGCAGGAAGAAGCGGCCCCGGTCACCCTCGGCGATACCGCCAGCAGCAACAGGCGCACCATCTACAAATACATCGTGCCCGACGTACTGCCGACCTGCCAGCTGCTGATGGGCCTGACCCAGCTGGAACCGGGTAGCCTGTGGAACACCATGCCGTGCCACCGTCACGAGCGGCGCATGGAAGTCTATTTTTATTTCGATATGAGCGCCGAGACAGCCGTATTCCACATGATGGGTGAACCCCAGCAAACCCGCCATCTGCTG
>NZ_BCNS01000031.1 GCF_001528745.1 Marinobacterium profundum
ATGGCCGTTGGCCTGGCCCAGGCGGGCTGTCATATAGTCGGCGTCAACCGCAGCGACTCAAGTGAAACCTGCGCCAAGGTGGAATCCCTGGGCCGACGCTTTCTGGGCCTACAGGCGGACCTTGGCAGTATTGACGAGATCCCCAGGCTCATAGAACAGACGCTCAATGCCTTTGGAAAAATAGATATCCTGGTGAATAACGCCGGCATTATCCGACGCAACGACGCCATCGACTTTTCACCCAGGGACTGGGATGACGTCATGGATGTAAACCTGCGCACCGCCTTTTTTATGTCACAGGCAGTCGCGCGCCAGTTTATTGCCCAGGGCACTGGAGGCAAGATTATCAATATCGCCTCCATGCTGTCCTATCAGGGCGGAGTTCGGGTGCCCTCCTATACCGCGTCAAAGAGTGGCGTGCTGGGGATCACCCGCTTGATGGCCAATGAATGGGCGCAGGAACGCATCAATGTGAATGCCATAGCCCCTGGCTACATGGAGACCAATAACACCGAAGCGCTGCGCGCCGATGATCAGCGTAATCAGGAAATACTTGGGCGCATACCGGCAGCATGCTGGGGACGGCCGGAGGATATGATGGGGCCTGTGGTATTTCTGGCCTCAAGCGCGTCCGATTATGTTAACGGCCATACCCTCGCCGTTGACGGGGGCTGGTTGGCGCGCTAAGAGCACGCTCAGATCCAAACCTGGCCCCGCTAGATCGCGGTTTTTTTTAAAATAAGCGGCACCGGTTTGTCTAAATAATAATGCCCTGTTCTTCTCATTAAAAAGGATAATCGGTGCACCCCAATTGCTGTGAAATAACCCCGGCGGCGCGGTGCAAAATGGCAACATATTCAGCGTGTTTTGATTCGTCATAACGCATCAGCGGAAGCGAAATGCTCAATCCTGCTATCACAGTGCCAAAACGATCGAACACCGGCACTGCCACACAAAGCAGACCCTCTTCCATTTCCTGACTGTCCTCGGCGTAACCCCGTTCACGCACCTGCGCCAGCACCGGTATTAGCTGATCAACGGACTCAAGCGTATTGGCGGTAAATTTCCTGAACTCAACAGCGGCCAGAATATCCCGCACCTCGCTCTCTTCCAGCCAGGCCAGCAACACCTTGCCAATGGCGGTGCTGTACAGTGGATTGCGGCGCCCGATACGTGAATGCATTCGCAGGTTGTATAGCGAGTCGATCTTGTGGATGTAGATGATGCTGTCTTCTTCGAAGGCACCCAGATGCAGGGTCTCACGCGTCAGCTTCGACAACTCCCGCATCTGCCCGTCAGCAATGCGAATCAGGTCGACGTTTTGCAGCGCCTTAGCCCCCAGCTCAAACAGCTTCAAGGTAAGCGAATACTTATCGTTCTCACCCTCCTGCTTAACGTAGCCAAGGGTCTTCATCGTTTGCAGAAAGCGATAAACCGTGCTTTTGGACATCAGCACCCGTTGCGACAACTCGGTCACACCGATCTCCTGCTCCTCGCCCAGCGCCTGCAAGATACCGAACACCTTAAGCACCGACGAAACCGAATCCGGGGTCTTGTCCAGGGTAGCCATCAATAACCTCACGCTGTTTTAATTAAATAGGAACGATGTGCCATTGTACGAGCCAATCTGCCCATGACGCAATCATCCGCGCTCCATCAAGCTGTCGAGCCAAAGGTGCGCCGCTTTATAACAAAAAGAAATAGATCGACGATAAAGAAGCTATTGCGCATCAAACTGGAAAATGAAATACTGTTTTGACTTTAAAGAAATGTAATTTCTTTATTCGATACCGAGTAACGAAGTCCGAACAAATGGCGAACTTCCGCTGAGGTATCACTGCATAAAGGCGAAGGCCTGTGTACCAAAACTTGATCAACGACAACCATGAATCTCTCGATATAACTCTAAAAATCTGAGGAAAATAATCCATGAAACCGATCACCCGATCCCTGTTGTCTTGCTGCCTCGTTAGCACGCTTGCCGTCGGCAGCCTTCTCTCCTCCAATGCCTGGGCCCAGACAACACTGCGCCTGGCCTACGCCAGCAACAGCCAGCCGGTCAAGGACGCACTTGCCCTATTCGGCAAGCTGGTTGAAGAAAAGACCAACGGCGAGGTCAAAGTGATGTACTTCCCGGACAGCCAGCTCGGTGGTGAACGTGAACTTGTCGAGCTGACCCAAACCGGCGCCGTTGATATTACCAAGGTATCCGGCGGTCTGATGGAAAGCTTCTCGCCTATCTACGGCGTTTTTTCCATGCCATACCTGTTCGACAGCGAGCAACATTTCCACCAAGTGATGGATGACCCCAAGATCATGGATGGAGTATACCAGTCCACCAAAAGTCTGGGTTTTGTCGGCCTGACCTGGTACGACTCAGGCCAGCGCAGCTTCTATACCAAATCCAAACCGATCAAGACCCTGGATGACCTCAAGGGCATGAAAATTCGTGTCATGCAGAGCCAGACGGCAATCAAGATGATGGAGCTGCTGGGCGCTGCGCCTGTCGCGATGAGCCAGGCGGAAGTCTATACATCTATCCAGCAGGGCATACTCGATGGTGCGGAAAACAATGAGTTCGCACTGACCGTGGCGCGCCACGCCGAGGTCGCCAAGCACTACTCGATGGATACCCACACCCGCATCCCCGATATAGTCCTGATCAGCTCCCAGGCGCTGGCTCAGCTCAGCGATTCGGAGCGTCAGGCTGTGTTCGAAGCCGCCCAGGAATCTACCGAGTTTGAGAAACAGGCCTGGAAAGCCGCAATCGAACAGGCGCAGCAGGAAAGTCGGGAGAAATTCGGTGTCGCCTTCCATGATGTGGACATCGCACCTTTCCAGCAGGCGGTGCAACCCATGTACGAGGAACTGAAAACCACTCCGGCACTGTACGAGCTGTATCAGCAGATCCGCTCGGCTGCTCAAAACTGAGGATAGTGCCATGCACGGGCTGCGTACCTTTCTGGACAGACTGATTCAACTCTTCTGCATCAGCTTACTGGGTGTAATGGTTGCAGTGGCGCTTTGGCAGGTGGCGAGCCGATATGTTTTCGGCTCGCCCAGCACCCTGTCCGAAGAGTTTCTGCGCTTTGCACTGATCTGGATTTCAATTATGGGCGCAGCTTACGTGGCCGGACAAAGCCAGCATGTATCGATGAGCCTGTTTGTTGACCTGATGCCACTGCGCGGCCAGCTAAGATGGGGCATCGTCATTCAGATGGTATTTCTGCTGTTTGCCGTATCTGTGCTGATTATGGGAGGGGGACATGCCGTTTCCATCTCCATGACACAGACATCACCGGTACTGCAGGTTCCCATGGGACTGATCTACTCGGCGCTACCCGTCTCGGGAGTTGTCATTGTTCTGTACAGCCTGATCAATACATTTGACCTGTACCGGGCGCTGCGCGTCCACGGGGAATAGAACATGGTTATTGAAGCTAGCCTGACCCTTATTCTGACCTTCGCGGTACTGCTGCTGCTGAGTGTTCCCATCGGCATCTGTATCGCCGTCGCCTCCACCGCCACCATGCTGTTAATGATGCCGATGGACAGAGCGCTGTTTATCACCGCTCAGAAAATGGTCTCGAGCCTGGACACCTTTGCACTCCTGGCCGTGCCCTTTTTCATACTTTCCGGCGAGATAATGAACAATGGTGGAATTGCGACCCGCCTGGTCAACTTTGCCAAGCTGTTTGCCGGCAAGATACCGGGGTCCCTGACCCATACCAACATCGTCGGCAACATGATGTTTGGCGCCGTATCCGGTTCCGCCATTGCGGCATCCACCTCAATCGGTGGCGTGATGGTGCCCATGAGTGAAAAGGAAGGCTATGCGCGCACCTTTGCCGCCGCCGCCAACATAGCCTCGGCGCCGACGGGCATGCTGATTCCGCCGACCACGGCCTTTATCATCTATGCCCTGGTCAGTGGCGGTACATCGATTGCGGCCCTGTTCATGGGCGGCGCAGTCGCCGGCATCCTCTGGGGGCTGGGCTGCATGGTTGTCGCCTATATTGTGGCCAAACGGCATAAGTATCCGATGGCGCCGGCCATAAACCGACAGCAGGCCTGGCTGATTTGCCGTGAGGCATTGCCGAGCCTGTTACTGATTTTCATTGTGGTCGGTGGCATTGTGTTCGGCGTGTTTACGGCCATTGAAGCCTCGGCGGTGGCCGTGCTCTATACGGCCTTCCTGTCACTGGTGGTGTATAAATCCATCAAGTTGATCCAGCTCCCGGCGATCATGATGTCCACCGTGCGCATGACCGGCATTATCATGTTTTTGCTGGCTGCGTCTTCCGCCATGTCCTTTGCCATGGCCTTCAGCGGACTGCCTGCTGTAATCAGTGAGATTATACTGGGCCTTGCCGATAACCAGATCACGGTACTGCTGATCATCAATATACTGCTATTGATTATCGGAACCTTTATGGATATTGGCCCGGCCATCCTTATCTTCACCCCCATACTGCTGCCAATCGCAACACAGATGGGCGTCGATCCGGTTCATTTTGGCGTGGTGATGATCTTTAACCTCTCCATCGGCACTATTACACCGCCGGTAGGATCAGGACTTTTTGTGGGCGCCAGTGTTGCGCAGGTCAGAGTTGAAAGCCTGATCAGACCGCTGCTGCCCTTTTACCTGGCCATCATACTGGTGCTCTTTGTGGTTACCTACGTTCCGCAGCTAACGCTTTTTCTGCCACAGTTTTTTGGCGTCTGACACAGTCACTTGTTGGTGAAAATCAATCAAATTCGGTTGCAACCCAGCCACTGGGAACAATCGGATACCCATAAAAAATCCATGCCGCAGGAGAATTCCGTGAAAGTATTCAGCGTCAAAGATAACCCACTACTGTGCAAACCCGAATTTCCCGTCAGCTACGACCAACTCAAACAGCTGATTCAGAAAATCACCGACAACCTTGTCAATATTACCGACGAGACCGGCGAATTCCTGCTGCATCTGGACGATGGCCGCACCATAGACACCAAGGGCTGGGCAGGCTGGGAATGGACCCATGGCATCGGCCTCTATGGCATATACCGCTACTACGAGCAAACCAATGACCCTGCGGCACGGGATATCATCGACAGCTGGTTCAGCGCACGCCTGTCCGAAGGTCTGCCGACCAAGAACATCAATACCGTTTGCCCCTTCCTGACCCTGGCGTACCGCTATGAGGAAGAAGACAACAAAAGTTGGCTGCCCTATCTCGAGGCCTGGGCGGAATGGGTCATGTACGATATGCCCCGCACCGAGCGCGGCGCCCTGCAGCACATCGTCTACAACAGTGAAAACCACCAGCAGATCTGGGACGACACCCTGATGATGAGCGTCCTGCCGCTGGCCAAGATCGGCAAGTTGTTGAACCGGCCGGAGTTTGTTGAAGAAGCCAAGTACCAGTTTATGCTGCACACCCAGTATCTGATGGATAGGGAAACGGGCCTGTGGTTCCACGGTTGGACCTTCGAGGGCAAACACAACTTTGCCAATGCCCGCTGGGCCCGTGGCAACAGCTGGCTGACGGTCGCCATCCCGGACTTTATCGAGCTGCTCGACCTGCCGGAGCATGACGCCACCCGTCGCTATCTGCTGCAGGTACTCAACAGCCAGGTCGAGGCACTGGCACAATGCCAGCATGAATCCGGACTCTGGCACACCCTGCTCGATGACCCCGACTCCTATCTGGAAGCCTCGGCCACGGCCGGTTTTGCCTATGGCATTCTGAAAGCCGTGCGCAAGCGCTATATCGACAAATCCTATGCCGCCCTGGCAGAAAAATCCGTACAGGGCGTACTCGGGCATCTCAGCCCGGACGGCGAGCTCACCCAGGTATCCTTCGGCACCGCCATGGGCGAGGACCTGGACTACTACCGCAATATCCCCCTGACCTCCATGCCCTACGGCCAGGCCATGGCAATCCTCTGCCTGTCGGAGTACCTGCGGGTGTATCTGTACCGCTAACACAGATCGGACAGACCCGTGGCGCAACATTGTGCGCCCTGGCCATCCTCAGCCAAACCCTGCCAGACACCAAAAACCCTGCTTCTCGTACCGGCAGGGTTTACTCTATTCAGCGTGAGAAGGGCTATTGGCGGAAAGCCAATAGCCGCGCCTATTATTAACCCGGTGGAAATTTAGATCTGATATAATGTGCGCATGAATACCGACGCACGCAAGCTCAGCACAGAGCAACAAGAACTTCCAAAA
>NZ_BCNS01000032.1 GCF_001528745.1 Marinobacterium profundum
CGGCTCGCCGCTGGAACTCTATCACCACCCGGTGAACCAGTTCGTGGCAGGCTTTATCGGCACGCCGAAAATGGCCTTCCTCAAAGGCAAAGTCAGCGCGGTCAGCAGCAGCGACGTGACAGTAGCCCTGGAATGCGGCCCGGAATATCAGCTGCCGCACCAGAGCACCAACCTCAAGATCGGTGATGACATCACCATGGGCATCCGCCCCGAGCATATCGAAGTGGTCGCCAGCGATGCCAGCCCGTTCAAGGTCCGCCTGGACGTAACCGAACACCTGGGTGCCGATACCTACTGCTACATCAAGCTGGGCAATGGCGAAATGATGACCGTGCGTGCGCCGGGAGATTTCAGCGCAGACTACGGCCAGAATGCAGCCCTGATCCCGGACCTGACCCAGGCGCACCTGTTCGATGCCGATGGCAAGACCATCCCGCGCCCGCGCACTCCAGCCCAGGCTGCCTGAGTCAGCGATACCCTTACAAGTTTTGGCGTCTGCCACCCGCTGCGCCTGGTTCGCCAGGCCCAGCGGTTTTTTATCGCAACCCCCTGCGCCCCTGCCCGCCCTCCCTGTTATCGCGGCCAGCGACGCTCTGATAAATCCCTGGTGATTCCTGTGAAACTCAACAATGCCACTATCGCTCAGCTGGGCGAACACATAGCGCACCCCACCTATCCACGCCAGGCCCTGGGCCACGGTATAGTGCATATTGGTGTGGGCGGCTTTCACCGTGCCCATGAGGCCGTCTATACAGAGCGATTTCTGCGTCTGACGCAGGATCAGAACTGGGGTATCTGCGGTATAGGCCTGCGCGAGAGCGATCGTGCCATGGCGCAGGTTCTGCGCGAGCAGGATTACCTCTACAGCCTGATGGAGCTGGGTCAGTCCGAGCACCCGCGCGTCGAAGTCATAGGCGCTATCAGCGACTACCTGTTTGCACCGGACAGCCCCGCAGCCGTGCTGGAAAAACTGGCCTCGCCCCAGACCCGTATTGTCTCCCTCACCATTACCGAGGGCGGTTATCTGCTGGATGATCACAGCGGCGAATTCAATTTTGACCACGCTGATATTGTGCATGACCTGGCTAACCCACAGTCACCGCGCAGTGTGTTCGGTTACCTCACCACTGCCCTGGCAACACGCCGTGAACGTGGTCTGCCGGCCTTCACCCTGATGTCCTGCGACAACCTGCCCCACAATGGTGACAAGGCGCGCCACGCGCTGCTGAGCTTTGCCGCACGCCACGACCAGGTACTGGCCGACTGGATTGCCGACAACGCCAGCTTCCCCAACAGCATGGTCGATCGTATTACGCCCATCACCACCAGCGCCCACAAGGATCTGCTGCGTAATTTTGCCGCCATTGACGATGCCTGGCCCGTAGTCTGCGAACCCTTTCTGCAGTGGGTCATGGAAGATGACTTCTGCAACGGCCGCCCGGCCTGGGAAAACGTCGGCGTGCAGTTTACCGCCGATGTAGCACCCTATGAGCAGATGAAAATGCGCCTGCTCAACGCCAGCCACTCTGCCATGAGCTATCTGGGCTATCTGATGGGTTACCGCTACAGCCACGAAGTGATGCAGGACACCCGCCTGAGCGGCTTTATCCGCAGCTTTATGGATCTGGATGTCACCCCAACCCTTGGCACTATCGAAGGCATCAGCCTGGATCAGTACAAGGACACCCTGATCGAGCGCTTCGCCAACCCGCGCATCGGTGACCAGCTGGCCCGTCTGTGCATGGACGGCTCCAGCAAGATCCCCAAATTCATCCTGGGTACTCTGGAAGAACGCCTCGAAGCGGGGGCGCCAGCACACCGCTTTGCTCTGATTCTGGCCGGCTGGGCTCTCTATCTGCACCAGGCCCAAGCGCCCGGCGCTGACTACAAGGTGGAAGATCCACTCGCCGACATGCTGCTGTCAGCCTGCCAGGAACGGGACGGATTGAGCACACGTTTCCTGGGGCTGGAAGATATTTTCGGCACTCAGCTAGGTGCATCTGCTGCGCTGGTTTCTGCTTTTGAGACTGCACTAAAGCAGCTCGAAAAACAGGGAGTTGCCGCAACAATCGACGGACTCGACCAGGTCGCCTGATTCCGGAACTTGCTGCCTCTGAATCAACGTCACTTGCGTTGGTAAAGCCTCGATAGCCGGGCACTGATTCGCACCGACGCGGACCCCTGCCCAGCCACAGAAAACCGTTGTTTTCTGCCCTGCGCCCGCCAGTAACCCTGGTGGGCGCAGTTGTGATCAGTGATCTGCCACCAGCGAAAAAATACCGGCTCGTATTATTAACCCGGCGGGTTAATACATGAAGCAGGGATGCTTCATCATTGGCCGCAGGCCAATGCGAACGTCACCTCTTCGCCCCCAAGAAGGCCAGCAAGTCCATACACTTGCGCCCATTCTTTTAGGCTAAAGAGTTCTGGCGTGACGGACAAATAGGGAGGGAACCTATTTGTCCACCAGGTTAATAGCTCCCTGAACATATCCACTGAGTATCAACACTGGAGATAGTCACAGGGAATAAATGTTTCATCCAAGGAATCACTTTATCCACAGCCCCTGCAGTCAAATAACGACTTGCTGGCAGACTCTGCCTGCAAGCTGTGTTGGCTACGGGCATTCATTTAATCAACTCCGGTTATTAAGAAGACAAGAAGCAACGTCATGGACATGAAAACCGCAATACCGACCAGCCGCGTCGGTAGCATGCATGAAGAGCAATTGCCCGTTCCACCACACAAACTGCACGGCTGGAAACATTTCCTGGGCTTGTATGCCGGCGAGCACGTAGCCGCAACCGAGTTTGTGATAGGTGCAACCTTCGTGGCACTGGGCGCCAAAACCATGGATATCCTGCTGGGATTGCTGATCGGCAATATCCTGGCGCTGCTGAGCTGGACCCTGATTACCGCGCCTATCGCCGTTGAAACGAGGCTCAGCCTCTATACCTACCTGCACAAGATTGCCGGTGGCACCATGACAAGGCTCTATAACTGGGCCAACGTCATTATCTTTACCGTGATTTCGGCCGCGATGATCACGGTGTCATCAACGGCTGTACGGTTCCTGTTCGATATCCCGGCACAGCTAAACTGGTATCCGACCAACGCCTGGTTTGTGATGATAGTGCTGGCCGTCGGCGCCATAGTGGTTCTGGTCGCCATGTATGGCTTCAATGCCCTGTCCAACTTCTCCAGTATTTGTGCACCCTGGCTCTTCGTGATGTTCACCAGCGGCGCCCTGATCATGCTGCCCCCCCTGGCTGAAGCGGTGCTGGGATACACCACACTGCAGGGCTTGCAGGACTTTATTCAGATAGGCAGTCAGTCCATATGGACCGGTGTGAACGCCGAGGGCGAGGCGGGAATCGGTCTGATGGAAGTCATCGGCTTCGCCTGGGCGGCCAATACTATTACCCATTTCGGCCTGATCGATATGGCCCTGTTCCGTTTCGCCAAGCGCAAGACATACGGCCTGTGCACCAGTTCCGGCATGCTGTTCGGCCACTACGTCGCCTGGATTGCAGCGGGCATCATGGGGGCTGGCACCGCGGTGATTCTGAAAACCTCGATAGTGACCCTTGATCCCGGTGATGTAGCCTTTCAGGCTCTGGGCCTGTCAGGGTTTGTTATCGTCATCATTGCCGGCTGGACCACCGCCAACGCCAACCTCTACCGTGCAGGCTTGGCCGCTCAGGCCATCTTTCAGGCCCGGTCACGCCGCCAGACAACACTGGCCGTGGGCCTTGTGACCGTCGTTGTCGCCTGCTTTCCCTTCGTGTTTACCAAGATGCTGCCACTACTGACTTATGCCGGTCTGCTGGTAATCCCTGTGGGCGCCATCGTATTTGCCGAACACTTTGTGTTTCCCCGCGTCGGTCTGACGCGCTACTGGGTCAGCTACCTCAAGCTCACCCATAGCACGCCGGCGGTGGTGTCCTGGGCAGCAGGCCTGGCCTTTGCCTTGGGCCTGAACGCACTGGATGTGATGTCGTTCTACTACCTGTTCATCCCGACCTGGTTCTTTACGATTCTGCTCTACACCCTGCTGGCCAGTCAGTACGGTGCCGCGCAAAAGTATCCGCAGCAGGAAGCGGAACTGCAAGCCTTTGACCGCGAGGTCGAGGCCCACCATATCCAGCAGGCTGCCACCGCCACGGTACAGCCACAGGACACTTCAAGCTTGACCCAGTGGTTGCACCGGGCGTCCTGGGCCAGCCTGCTGGTTACCCTGGTGCTGGCGTGTAATACCCTGTTGCGCAGCCCGGACATGATCGCCTATGAAGCCAACCGCGAGCTGTTCTACAACCTGGGTTTCATTGGCACCCTGATCTATTTCACCTGCGCCTACTGGGCCCTGAAAAGGCGCCAGGCCCTGGCCCATTAAGGCTCAGACCCAATAGCGCGAAAAGGCGACCCTAAGGTCGCCTTTTTATTGCCAGCGGATTCTGTCACTCAGCAACTCAATTCGCCGCCGTCATCACACCAGGAAAAACGCAACTACCGGGAAACTTCAGCGGTGCCGGATTTCCTCTGGTAGGCAAATAACCCAAGGACAATGGCGGCAAAAAACACCAGATGCAGCACAAATTTTACATCTAGATCAAAGTTCAGACCCGGCAATTTGCCTACATCAATACGCTGGAAAGACACCAGCTGCACTATAAGGGCGTTCGCAGGCGGCGCTATCACGGTAGTTACCCAGGAGAACGCCAGAGTAAAGAACGCAACCAATGGCAAGCGCTGGGTTTTCAGAATCAAAATACCGCTCAACACACCGTAAAACACGGACACGGCCGAATGGGCCAGCCATGCAATAACCAGCGCAGGGACCGCACTCCAGCCACCGAGCTGCTGATAGAGCGCGGCATGACGGCTTGTCAGCGTATCCATGCCAAACCAGGGCTGAACGAAAATAAACAAGACACCCACCAAGGCACCAAGCAAAGCCGACATGACCAGAAATTGCACTTGGGTGATATTTGTTTCGCTGCTTGCTCCACAAAGGGTTGTCGTACCTGTGTCAGTCGTCAATGGGGACTCCTTGATATATTAAGAAATGACTGCCGTGTGAACGTTAAGCTCACTCGCCAATATCTGACTTCCAGTCTTTTAAATTGTTTCGTGATTTATAGATATTTTGAGCAATCATTCAACTTTATTATTGACCGCTATCCCGCTGGCGATATTCATGCACCACAATGTGGCAAAAACCATCACCCTGTCCAATATGAAGACCCCGGAGTTCAATCTCATGCTCGGTATTCACGCTCTGCTCTGACACCGCCCCCATGCTGTTCTCAGATTAATCGTGACCAGAAGGCCATAACGCAAAAAGGCGACCCTAAGGTCGCCTTTTTCAGTGCCTAATGACTTAGTTCACCTTGGCATTCAGCTCGCCGCGATCATAGCGGGTCGCCATATCTTCCAGCGAAATAGCACGCAGTTTGCTGGCATTGCCAGCGGTTCCGAAAGCTTCGAAGCGGGCTTCGCAGATATCGCTCATGGCAGTCATGGTCGCCTTGAGGAATTTGCGCGGGTCAAACTCGGACGGGTTCTGCGCCAGGAAGCGACGCACAGCACCGGTGGATGCCAGACGCAGGTCGGTATCTATATTGACCTTGCGAACGCCGTGCTTGATGCCTTCAACGATCTGCTCGACCGGCACACCGTAGGTTTCCGGAATCTCGCCACCGAACTCGTTGATCACCGCCAGCCATTCCTGGGGAACCGACGAAGATCCGTGCATGACCAGGTGTGTGCCTGGAATGCGCTGATGGATTGCCTTGATGCGGTTGATGTCCAGGATGTCGCCGGTAGGCGGACGGCTGAACTTGTAAGCGCCGTGGGAGGTGCCGCAGGCAATTGCCAGGGCATCAACGTTGGTTTTGCTGACAAAATCAGCCGCCTCATCCGGATCGGTCAGCATCTGATCGTGGGTCAGAATACCTTCGGCACCGATACCGTCTTCTTCGCCGGCCTGGCCGGTTTCCAGCGAGCCCAGGCAGCCAAGTTCACCTTCCACGGAAACGCCACAGGCGTGGGCCATTTCAACGGTACGGCGAGTTACTTCGACGTTGTACTCGTAGCTGGTCGGCGTTTTGCCGTCTTCGCCAAGAGAGCCGTCCATCATCACGGACGAGAAGCCCATGGCAATGGAGCGCTGGCAGATGGCCGGCGAAGTGCCATGGTCCTGGTGCATGCACACCGGAATATGGGGGAACTCCTCGATCGCGGCCAGAATCATGTGGCGCAGGAAATTGGAGCCGGCATATTTGCGGGCACCGGCAGAGGCCTGCACAATCACCGGAGAGTCGGTCTTGGCAGCCGCTTCCATGATGGCGCGCATCTGTTCCAGGTTGTTAACGTTAAAAGCTGGAATGCCATAGCCGACTTCGGCGGCATGATCCAGCAGCTGACGCATGGAGATGAGAGCCATTAGGTCACCCTTAAATTCAGTTCATGGGGTTGGCGCCGGTGGCGGCAACCCGGATTCAATTCAATACCCGACTTGTGCCGGGTCTGTGGCTGACACATCAGTGCGTCAGCCCGCTCAGTTAACTCCGGCAGCCTGTCGGGCTTACCACTGATCTACTGCGAAAAAGCCCGACAGACTGCTAACTGCGCGATTCCAGCATCGCCACGGCCGGCAATACCTTGCCTTCGACAAATTCGAGGAAAGCACCGCCACCGGTAGAGATGTAGGACACCTGATCGGCGATACCGTACTTGTCGACCGCCGCCAGGGTGTCACCACCACCGGCAATGGAAAAGGCCGGGCTTTGCGCAATCGCCAGAGACAGGGTTTTGGTACCCTCGCCAAACTGGTCGAACTCGAACACGCCAACCGGACCGTTCCAGATGATGGTACCGGCGCTCTTGAGCAATTCGGCCAGTGCCGCGGCAGACTGCGGACCTATATCCAGAATCATGTCATCGGCGGCCACATCGTCCACCAGCTTGACCGTCGCGGTTGCGGTTTCGGCGAACTCGGTCGCCACCACCACATCCACCGGCAGCGGAATGGAAACTCGCTCCATCAGCGCCTTGGCGATAGGAAGCAGGTCATGCTCGCACAGTGACTTGCCCACCGGCTTGCCGGCAGCGGCCAGGAAGGTATTGGCGATACCACCACCCACGATCAGCTGATCCACCTTGTCGGACAGCGAATTCAGTACTTCCAGCTTGGTCGAAACCTTGGAGCCCCCAACGATGGCCACCAGTGGACGTGCAGGGTTCAGCAGCGCCTTGCCCAGCGCATCCAGCTCACCGGCCAGCAGCGGGCCGGCGCAGGCCTGGGTGGCAAAGCGGGCAACACCGTGGGTTGAAGCCTGGGCGCGGTGTGCGGTGCCAAAGGCATCCATCACATAGACATCACAGAGCGCAGCCATCTTGCGCGACAGGGCTTCATCGTCTTTTTTCTCACCGACATTGAAGCGCACGTTCTCAAGCAGCACCAACTCGCCTTCGCCCACACTGAAGCCACCCTCGGTCCAATCCCTGATCAGCGGAACCTCGCGACCCAGCAACTTGCCCAGGTGAGCCGCAACCGGCGCCAGGGAGTACTGCTCGTCATATTCGCCTTCGGTCGGACGGCCCAGGTGAGACATCACCATGACTTTGGCACCGGCCTTGAGCGCAAGCTCCAGGCTCGGCAGCGCCGCACGGATGCGGGCATCCGAAGTGACCTGGCCGTCCTTGACCGGCACATTAAGATCTTCCCTGATCAGGACCCGCTTACCGGCCAGATCAAGCTCTGTCATTTTCAGTACGCTCATTGAGTGTCCTACCTATGCTTGTGAAATTTAAAAGCAGTAAACCCGTTAGTCCCGTCGATTAAGCCAGTAGCGCGCGACATCCATCATACGATTGGCAAAGCCCCATTCGTTGTCGAACCAGCACAGCATCTTCAGCATGGTGCCGCCGCTGACCCGGGTCTGGGTGGCGTCAAACACGCCGGAGCGTGGATCACGGTTAAAGTCCACAGATGCATGGGCTTCGTTGGTATAACCCAACAATCCCTGCAGAGCGCCATTGGCGCTGGCTCGCATCAGGGCATTAACCTCCTCAACCGAAGTTTCACGCCGCACATTGACCGTCAGATCCATGGCCGAGACATTGATGGTCGGCACCCGCAGATGCAGACATTCAAAGCGCCCTTCCAGATGCGGCAACAAACGATCAATACCGCGCCCAAGGCCTGTATCTACCGGGATAATCGACTGCAGCGCGCTGCGCGTCAGGCGCAGATCCGTCTGGTGATAACTGTCGATCACTGGCTGGTCGTTCATGGCCGAGTGAATGGTCGTGGTAACGCCATTCACAATGCCAAACTCGCGATCCAGCAGATCCAGCACCGGCACCACACAGTTAGTGGTGCAGGAGGCCGCCGACACTATCGTATGGGACGCCCGCAGCAACTGCTGATTCAGTCCGTAAACGATGGTGGCATCCACCTCGGCCGTCGCCGGCTGTGAAAACAGCAGCCGGCCCGCACCCTTCGCCAGATGCAGCTCGGCACTGTGGCGATCCTTGAAGGCACCGGAGCACTCCAGCACCAGGTCCACCTTGAGCTCACGCCAGGGCAGATTGCGCGGGTCGGGCTCGTTAAGTACCCGAATCCGGTCGCCATCAATCAGCAAATCCTTGCCATCATGGGACACCGGCAACGGAAAACGCCCATGGGTGGTGTCGTAGCGCGTCAGGTAACTGACCGTCTCGATATCCGCCAGCTCGTTCAGTGCCACCACCTCGAAGTCACGGCGAAAGCCGCACTCATAGATAGCGCGCAGCACACACTGCCCGATTCGGCCGTAACCGTTGATTGCAACGCGATATTTCATCGACATCCGACGCCAAAGGCAAGGCCGGCAAAAGCCGGCCCTGAAACCATTAAAGGATCGATTTTACAGTGTCGACGACATTTTCGACGGTAAAGCCAAAGTACTTGAACAGCTCACCGGCCGGGGCCGATTCGCCGAAGCTGCGCATGCCGACGATAGCGCCGTTCAGGCCCACGTACTTGTACCAGTAATCGGCCTGGGCCGCTTCTACCGCCACACGGGCGCTGACCTGAGCCGGCAGAACCGACTCGCGATAGGCGGCGTCCTGGGCTTCAAAACGATCGGTGGATGGCATGGACACCACCCGTACCTGCTTGCCTTCCTTGCTCAGGACTTCAGCGGCATCCATCGCCAGACCGATTTCGGAACCGGTGGCAATCAGTATAGCTTCCGGCTGACCGACGCAGTCGCGCAGGATATAGCCACCCTTGGCAACGTTTGCCAGCTGCTCGGCGCTGCGGGCCTGATGCGGCAGGTTCTGACGCGAGAAAATCAGTGCACTCGGGCCATCGGTACGCTCCAGCGCACACTTCCAGGCGACGGCGGATTCAACTGCATCGCAGGGCCGCCACAGGCTCATGTTGGGGGTATGACGCAGGTTGGAGATCTGCTCCACCGGCTGGTGCGTCGGGCCGTCTTCGCCCAGACCTATGGAGTCGTGGGTGTAAACGTGGATCACACGCTGCTTCATCAGAGCCGCCATGCGCAGGGCATTGCGAGCATATTCCATGAACACCAGGAAAGTGGCGCCGTAGGGAACAAAGCCACCGTGCAGGGCCAGGCCATTCATGATGGCCGACATGCCGAACTCGCGCACGCCGTAGAACAGGTAGTTGCCGCTGGCATCTTCACGCCCAATACCCTTGGCGCCGGACCAAAGCGTCAGATTGGAGCCGGCCAGATCCGCCGAGCCGCCGAGCAGTTCAGGCAGCATGGGGCCAAATGCGTTCAGAGCATTCTGGGACGCCTTGCGCGAGGCAATAGTGTCGCCCTTGTCGGCCACGGCCTGAATCCAGGCATCAGCCTGGGCGGAGAAATCCGCCGGCAGATCGCCACTGATGCGACGCAGCAGCTGATCAGCCAGTTCCGGGAACTCGGCACGATAGCTGGCAAAGCGCGCATTCCACTCGTTTTCATCTTGGCTGCCGGACGCGCGGGCATCCCAGTCGTCATAGATATCCTGCGGTACTTCGAAGGGGCCATGGGTCCAGCCCAGACGTGCACGGGTCAGAGCAATTTCGTCGTCGCCCAGTGGTGCGCCGTGGCAGTCTTCCTTGCCTTCCTTGTTGGGGGAGCCAAAACCGATGATGGTCTTGCAGCAGATCAGCGTCGGCTGAGTGCTGTTCTCCTGAGCCTGCTCGATGGCGGCACGGATCTGATCAGCATCGTGGCCATCAACGCCGGCGATAACCTGCCAGCCATAGGCTTCGAAACGCTTGGGCGTGTCGTCGGTAAACCAGCCTTCCACTTCGCCATCAATGGAGATGCCGTTGTCATCCCAGAACGCGATCAGCTTGCCCAGACCCAGAGTACCGGCCAGAGCGCAGGATTCGTGGGAGATACCTTCCATCATGCAGCCATCGCCCATGAAGGTGTAGGTGTAGTGATCGATGATGTCGTGGCCGTCGCGGTTGAACTGCGCCGCCAGCGTCTTCTCGGCAATGGCAAAGCCCACGGCATTGGAAACGCCCTGACCCAGCGGGCCTGTGGTGGTTTCAACACCCGGGCAGTAACCGTATTCAGGGTGACCGGCGGTCTTGGAGTGCAGCTGACGGAAGTTTTTAATGTCGTCGATGCTGACGTCGTAGCCGCTCAGGTGCAGCAGCGAGTAAACCAGCATGGAGCCGTGACCGTTAGACAGCACAAAGCGGTCGCGATCGAACCACTGCGGGTTGGTGGGGCTATGTTTCAGGAAGTCGTTCCAAAGCACTTCGGCGATATCCGCCATACCCATGGGCGCTCCGGGGTGGCCGGACTTCGCTTTCTGGACGGCATCCATACTCAGCGCACGAATGGCGTTGGCAAGTTCTCTGCGAGAGGACATTAAAACAACTCCTGGGTTTTTGACCCGAACAAGTAAGAGTGTGGAGGACTGAAAATTTGAAAGGCGTAATTTTCGCTTAGTTGCCCTCCGGCATCAAATGGGAATCGATCTTTTTTGTACCTGAATGAGGTAATTTCATCTGAATTAGGGAAATTTTCATTAAAAACGCCGGCATTCGTCATGCATTTTGCATCCATCGCCGGTAAAATGCGCGCAATTATGAAATCGCCTGGCCGGTCTGGCACGGGTACCTTGTTAGATAGACCCCTGAAAAGAGGATGCATAACGCAGATGAGCGAATACGGCTTGTTCACTTCCGAATCCGTGTCTGAAGGCCATCCAGACAAGATTGCGGACCAGATTTCCGACGCAGTACTTGATGCCATCATTGCAGAAGACAAGTACGCCCGCGTGGCCTGCGAAACCATGGTCAAGACGGGTGTTGCCATCGTTTCCGGCGAGATCAGCACCAATGCCTGGATCGATCTGGAGAAACTCGTCCGTGACGTAATCTGCAAGATCGGCTACACCTCCTCCGATGTCGGCTACGATGGCGAAACCTGTGGTGTGATCAACATCATCGGCAAGCAGTCCATCGATATCGCCCAGGGCGTTGACCGCTCACGCCCCGAAGATCAGGGTGCCGGCGACCAGGGCCTGATGTTCGGCTATGCCTCCAATGACACCGATGTACTGATGCCGGCTCCGATCACCTACGCCCACCGTCTGGTTGAACGCCAGGCCGAAGCGCGCCGTTCGGGCCTGCTGCCCTGGCTGCGTCCGGATGCCAAGTCCCAGGTCACATTCCGTTACGAAAACGGCAAGCCCTGCGGTATAGACGCTGTTGTACTCTCGACCCAGCACAACCCGGAAGTTCACCAGAACGACCTGCGTGAAGCGGTGATGGAACTGATCATCAAGCACGTGCTGCCCGCCGAATGGATTAGCAAGGACACCAAGTTCCACATTAACCCAACCGGCAAGTTCGTTATCGGCGGCCCGGTAGGCGATTGTGGCCTGACCGGACGCAAGATCATCGTTGACACCTACGGCGGCATGGCCCGTCACGGTGGCGGCGCCTTCTCTGGCAAGGATCCGTCCAAGGTTGACCGCTCCGCCGCCTATGCCAGCCGCTACGTCGCCAAGAACATTGTGGCTGCGGGCCTGGCCGATCGCTGCGAGATTCAGGTGTCCTACGCCATAGGCGTGGCAGAGCCAACGTCTGTTGCCATCAATACCTTCGGCACCGGCAAGATCTCCGATGACAAGATCATCAAGCTGATAAACGCACACTTCGACCTGCGTCCGTTTGCCATCACCCGCATGCTCGACCTGCTGCACCCTATGTACCTGGCCACTGCGGCCTACGGTCACTTCGGTCGCGACCCCTACGAGATGACAGTGGGCAACGATACCTTCACCGCTTTCACCTGGGAACGTACAGACAAGGCCGAAGCGCTGCGCGCCGACGCCGGTATCTGATTAAGCCACCGGGCTTGGTCAAACAGGCTGCCTTCGGGCAGCCTGTTTCGTATGAACACAACGCTTCCCGCTAACAACGCCCACCCCTCGCCGCAAGTGCAGCATGCTTGCAGCCCCCCCCCTTCCGAGCCCAGGACAGCCGCGGGCAGGCGCCGTACCCAGGCACTGTTTCGCAGCCGGATTGCCCCTCGCCGCTACCGCAGCGCAAAAACGTATATTCCTGATAATTCATGATTTATCAGGATAAATTTTCGTGATTCATAAAATATCAAACACATTTCTCGACCCTTCTGCCCTAGCATGGAATAAACCCCCATCGGACGCAGGAGAATAAAAATGATTATTGGCGTACCCAAGGAAATCAAGAACCACGAATACCGCATCGGCATGACCCCCGCCGGCGTGCGCGAACTGGTCGGCCAGGGACATGCTGTACTGATACAGCAGGACGGCGGCACCGCCATAGGCCTGACCGACGAGCAGTACAGCGCGGCAGGGGCTGAGATTGTTGCCAGCGCACCCGAGATATTCGAGCGCGCCGGCATGATCATCAAGGTCAAGGAACCTCAGCCCGAGGAGTGTCGCATGCTGCGCGACGGCCAGATCCTCTTCACTTACCTGCACCTGGCCCCCGACCCACAACAGACCGAGCTACTGGTCGAATCCAGAGCCATTGCCATCGCCTACGAGACCGTCACCGATGACCGCGGTGGCCTGCCGCTACTGGCTCCCATGAGCGAAGTCGCAGGCCGAATGTCGATCCAGGCCGGCGCCCACGCGCTGGAAAAAGCCCAGGGTGGCAACGGCACCCTGCTCGGCGGTGTGCCTGGCGTTGCCCCGGCCAAGGTGGTAGTGATTGGTGGCGGTGTCGTCGGCACCCATGCCGCTCGTATGGCTATCGGACAGGGCGCTGAAGTCACGGTACTCGACCGTTCATTGGCCCGCCTCAAGGAACTGGACAACCTTTATGGTCCGGCGATGAAAACGCTTTACTCCACCGCCGACGCGCTGGAGTCCTGCGTGTCCGAGGCGGATCTGGTGATCGGTGCCGTACTGATTCCGGGTGCGGCTGCGCCCAAGCTCGTCACCCGCGAGATGCTCAAACTGATGCGCCCCGGTGCCGTGATGGTGGATGTCGCCATCGATCAGGGCGGCTGCTTCGAAACCTCGAAAGCCACCACCCACCAGGCGCCAACCTACGAGGTCGATGGCATAGTGCACTACTGCGTCGCCAATATGCCAGGCGGTGTGGCCCGCACCTCCACCTTCGCCCTCACCAATGCCACCCTGCCCTACGTTATTGCGCTGGCCAGCAAGGGCTACCAGCAGGCACTGCAGGACGACTCGCATCTGCGTAACGGCCTCAACGTACATCGCGGCCGCATTACCTGCGAGGCTGTCGCACAAGCCCTGGGCTACGACCACTTGAGCGCTAGCGAAGCACTCTCAGCCTGACCTCCGCTCACTCCACAACGCAAAAGGCTGCCATCAGGCAGCCTTTTTTATGTTCAGGACGAACGGTATGCCGCGTGCGCAGGGATGCGCATGAGCGGCAATGTTCAGGATGAACGGCAGACGATTACTCCTGCATAGCCTGCATTCCCACCATCCCTGGTGGTCGTATGCCGCGTGCGCAGGGCATTTTTTTGCTCCTGCAAAAACTGCATTCCCGCCATCCCTGGCGGTCATGTGCATGAGCGGCAATGTTCAGGATGAACGGCAGACGATTACTCCTGCATAGCCTGCATTCCCACCATCCCTGGTGGTCGTATGCCGCGGGCGCAGGGCAGTTTTTTGCTCCTGCAAAAACTGCATTCCCACCATCCCTGGTGGTTCCCTGAAAACCGCGTCCTGCGTTTTCAGGATTTCCACCATCCCTGGTGGTTATTTCGGTTACTTGGGTAATTCGCCTTCAACGCCCTGGACGTAATAGCCCATGGACAGCATTTCCTTGTCGGCCAGTACTTCACCCTCTGCCACCACTATCTCCCCTGCCTGATTCGTCAGAGGACCGGCGAAAGGATGGAGCTTGCCATCGACAATCTGCTGCTTGAGATCCATCACCAGCTGCTGTACATCGGCCGGTACCGCATCGTTCATGGGGGCGATATCCACATAGCCTGCCGCCAGACCCAGCCAGACATCCTCTGCCTTCCAGCTGCCATCGATGACAGCACGGGCTTTGGCTTCGTACAGTGGTCCCCAATTGAACACAGCCGCACTCAGGTGTGCATTCTTGCCGTAGAGCGACATGTCGGAGTTGTAACCGAAAGCGTAGACACCCTTGGCTTCAGCCGCCTGGATCGGGCCCGCTGAATCCGTGTGCTGACTGATAACGTCGGCGCCCTGCAGAATCAGACTTTCCGCCGCTTCCAGCTCTTTCGCCGGATCGTACCAGGAGCTAACCCAGACCACCTTCACAGTGGCATCGGGGTTCACACTGCGCAGCCCCTGGGTGAAGGCATTAATGCCGCGGACCACTTCAGGAATCGGGAATGAGCCGACATAGCCCACCACATTACTTTTGGTCATCTTGCCGGCAATCACCCCAGTGAGGTAACGCGACTCATAAATGCGGCCCATATAGGTACCGACATTGGCAGAACGTTTGTAGCCAGTTGCATGCTCAAAGGCCACCTTGGGAAACTGCTTGGCCACTTTCAGGGTCGGGTTCATGTAGCCAAAGGAGGTGGTGAAAATCAGCTCATTGCCGCTTTTCGCCAGCTGACGAATCACGCGTTCGGAATCCGCACCTTCAGCGACGTTCTCGACGTAGGTTGAGGTGACCTGATCGCCCAGCTGTTCCTCCATGTATTTGCGGCCCTTGTCATGGGCATAGGTGTAGCCCGCGTCACCGGTGGGGCCTATATAGACGAAACCCACCTTCAGCGGTTCCTGCGCCAGCGCAGCAGCTGATACTGCCGTTGCCAGCAATACCGTCGACGCGGCACGAACCAAAGCTCCCAATTGCATTGCCATAAATTCCACTCTCCTGCTGTTATTAACCGCTTTTGTTGAACGCTTGCATCAACTCGACCCAAATTGCCTGCTTGGCGCTCTACTGAGTTCGATGAAAAGGCTTGCCCAGGGACATGGGCGCATACAGTCGAACCCTGGCCTTGTCGCTCGACAGCAGCACCAGTACCAGGATGGTCACGACATAGGGCAGCATGGCCAGCAGGTTGGACGAAATACTCACGCCCATGCCCTGCACTATAAGATGCAGAATACTCGCCAGGCCAAACAGGTAGGCACCGAACATCACCCGCTCGGCACGCCAGCTGGCAAAGACCACCAGCGCCAGCGCTATCCAGCCACGCCCCGCCGTCATGCCCTCGGCCCAGAGCGGAGTATAGGCCAGCGACAGATAGCCACCCGCCAATCCCGCCATGGCACCACCAAACAGCACCGCCAGATAGCGCACCCGCATCACCGGCAGCCCTACCGCCGTGGCCGACTCCGGCGTTTCGCCGATAGCCTTTAGCATAAGGCCGGCCCGGGTACTGCGCAGAAACCAGATCACGCCGGCAAAGAGCCCGAAGGACAAATACACCAGCACATCATGATTGAACAGCAAGGGCCCGAGCAGTGGAATCTCGCTCAGCAGCGGAATGGGCAGCGCCTTGAAGCCCAGCACTGTCTGGCCGACAAAACTCTCACCTATAAAGGCACTGAGGCCCGCTCCCAGAATGGTCAGCGCCAGCCCGGTTGCCACCTGGGTCGCACTCAGCCCCAGTGCCACCAGGCCAAACAGCAAGGCCATCAGGCAGCCCGCCAGCATCGCTGCCAGCACACCCAGAAACAGGCTGCCGGTGGTTGCGGCAACAATAAAGCCACAGACCGCGCCCACCAGCATCATGCCTTCCTGTCCCAGGTTCAGCACACCGGAACGCTCGCAGACCAGTTCGCCCAGCGCGACTATCAGCAGCGGCGTACCGGTGCGGATCATGGCGTAGAGTACATTGATAATAAAATCGATATCCATGGCGGTCAGGCTCCTTCGGACACAGGGGCGGCAACGCTGGCAGTTGCACGACCACCCAGACGAATGCGGTAGTGAATCAGGAAGTCGCATGCCAGCAGATACAGCAGCAACATGCCCTGGAAGAGCCCCGTCAGCGCCTGGGGCAGACCCAGCTCGATCTGCACCATCTCGCCACCCATATAGACCAGCGCCATCAGCAGGCTGGCCAGCAGGATACCCACCGGGTGCAGCCGCCCCAGAAAGGCCACGATAATGGCCGCATAGCCGTAGCCCGGCGATACCTGCGGCACCAGCTGACCTATGGGGCCTGTGACTTCAAGCACACCGGCAAGCCCGGCCAGACCACCGCACAGCATCAGTACGAAGATCACCAGACGCTTTTCGTTATAGCCAGCATAATGGGCCGCCCTCGAATCCAGACCCAGCACTCGGATCTGAAAGCCAATAAAGGTACGACTCAGCAACACCCAGACCACCGCCACCGCCAGCAGCGCGAAGAGCACGCCTATATGCACCCGGGTACCGTCCAGCAGGGTGGGCAGCAGGGTCGACTCCGAAAAGAGCGCGGATTCCGGGAAGTTGTAGCCATCGGGATCTTTCAGCGGACCATGCACACCGTACAAGAGAACATTGAGTGCGATGTAGTTGAGCATGATGGTGGTAAGAATCTCGTTGGTATTGAAGTGGGTACGCAACAGCGCCGGGATCAGCCCCCAGAACATGCCCCCCAGTGCACCCGCCAGCAGCACCAGCGGCAGCACCCAGGCACCCTCAACCTGCAACAGCTGCAGCGCCGCCCAGCTGCCGATCAGGGCACCGAACAGCAACTGCCCCTCGGCACCTATATTCCACACCTTGGCGCGATAGCAGACCGCCAGGCCCATGGCACAGAGCAGAATAGGTGCCGCCTTGACCCCCAGCTCAGACAGACCGTACAGATCACTGAGTGGCATCACAAAGAAGGTGTAAAGCCCCTCGAGCGGACTTTGCCCCAGCAACAGAAACAGCAAAGCCCCCGAGACCAGTGTCAGCACTGCGGCCAGTACCGGCGACAGATACCCCATCAGGCGGGATTCGACCGGCCGCTTTTCCACTTTAAACATGGGATTCTCCCTGCGTTGGCCCAGCATCCTGCACCACATCAAAATCACCGGTCATCCAGCGTCCCACTTCACCGATATTGGTGTCACTCACCGCCTTCAGCGGCGACAGCTCGCCATGACAGATGGCGCAGATACGGTCGGATATTTCGAAAAGTTCGTCGATATCCTCCGAAACAATAAGAATGGCGGTGCCGGCATCGCGCAGTTCGATCAACGCCTTGTGAATCGCCACGGCCGCGCCTATATCCACACCCCAGGTCGGGTGGGCGGCCAGCAGCAGGGAGGGTTTCTGACGGATCTCGCGGCCGATGATGAATTTCTGCAGATTGCCGCCCGACAAGCTTTTGGCACTGGCGTCTATGCCGCTACACTTGACCTTGAAATCATCAACAATACTCTGGGCAAAGTCCCGCGTCCGGCCCCAGTTCACCAGACCTTTCTTCACAAGACCTGCACCAAAGGCCGTGAGCAGACCATTTTCTGCCAGGCTCATGTCCGGTACCGCACCGCGCCCCAGGCGTTCTTCCGGCACAAATGCCAGCCCCTGAATACGCCGCTGCAAGGGTGGCAACAGCGCAATGCGTCCCGCCGGCACGCAAATCTGACCCGCATTCTCGCCCAGACGTTCGCCACTGAGTGCGGCCAGCAACTCATCCTGACCATTACCCGCCACACCGGCAATGCCAACAATTTCGCCCTTTCGTACCCGCAGGTTGATGTTTTTCAGCCGGGTTCCGAATGGGTCCAGACTCTTGAGCGACAGATCCCGCACCACCAGAAAGTCATCGCCGCCTTCACGCTTTTCATAGGTCGTACTGAGGGGCGTGTCTTCCCCCACCATCATGCGGGCGATGCTATGGGCGCTTTCCTCCACCGGCTTGCATTCACCGGTGACTCGACCGCCGCGCAGTATAGTAGCGTTGTGACACAGGGCTCGTACTTCATTCAGCTTGTGGCTGATAAACAGAATGCTGCAGCCCTCTGCGGCGAGCTGATTCAGCGTCTTAAACAGGCCTTCCACTTCCTGCGGCGTCAGTACCGAAGTGGGCTCATCCAGAATCAGCAGTTTGATGTCCTGGATCAGACAGCGCACGATTTCGACCCGCTGGCGCGCGCCTATGGACAGCGAATGCACCAGCCGGTCGGGCTCCAGCGCCATGCCGTAACGCTCGGATACTTCCCGAATGCGTCGACCCAGCGCTTTCAGGTCTCGAGCCTCCTGGGCCGGCAGACTCAGAGCAATATTTTCCGTCACCGTCAGGGTTTCAAACAGGGCAAAGTGCTGGAACACCATGCCGATACCAAGCGCTCTCGCCTGGGCGGGCTCAGCAATATCAACCGCCCCCCCCTGCCAGTAAATCTCACCTTCATCGGGTTTCATCACGCCGTAAATCATTTTCATCAGCGTGCTTTTACCGGCACCGTTCTCACCCAGCATGGCGTGAATCTCACCCGGATACAGATTCAGGCACACGCGATCATTGGCCAGAACACCGGGGAAGCGCTTGCTGATATTGCGCAAGGACAGCCTGGGCTGCGGTTGTGCTGTCGTCATAAAGTCTTCCATCATGGAGTTACCAGGTGGTGCGCACTGAGAATAGTTCATGCGCAGCCCCCGCGCCGCGCCCTGACGCTGCGGTGTCACTCTGGCACAGCAACCACCGTGCCACCTTCTGCGCGCACCGCCCATTAGTCGACGATACCGCGCTTTAATCGATGGCAAAGCCTGTTACTTTCTGACTTTTTAGTCAACTTCAAACTTTCCAGCACTCCCCCGCCCACCCGCACGAGGCTCCCAGTTCTGCATCACAAACGCACCCAAACGGTGCCCACTGCTCGCTAGCGGGCAGCGCCGAATCGGGCAGCACCATTCACAGCTTGTGGCATAATGCCCGCTTTCGAATCTCCACGGAGCCCTGCCGGATGCGTATTCCGCGTTGCCACGAACCCCAGCCCATGAACCCCGGCGATACCCTGCTGCTGAGCGACAACAACGTGCAACACCTGGCCCGTACGCTGCGCATGCGAGTGGGGGATCAGGTCATGTTATTTAATGGCGATGGCAGCGAGTGCCTTGCCACCCTGACCGAAGTCGACAAGCGCAGCCTGCAGGTACGCATCGACAGCCAGGAAAGACCCCAACGCGACAGCGCGCTGCAGATACATATAGGCCAGACCCTGTCCCGTGGTGAGCGCATGGATTATGCCGTACAGAAAGCCACGGAGCTGGGTATGGCACGCATGACGCCACTGTTTTCGGAGCGCTGCGAGGTCAAGCTCAAGAGCGAACGCCAGGACAAGCGCCTGCGCCACTGGCAGCAAGTAGCCATCAGCGCCTGCGAACAGAGCCTGCGCTGCACAGTGCCGCAACTGGATGCCCCCGAACCGCTGGAACACTGGGTCAGCCGCGTCCAGGCTGATCTTAAGCTGGTGCTGCATCACCACAGCGCCAGCCCCCTGGGCGGCCTGCCCCGCCCGTCGTCCATAGCCCTGCTCATAGGTCCGGAGGGCGGCCTGACCGAAGCCGAGGTGCAGCTCGCCATAGCCGCAGGCTTTAAGCCCGTGGCGCTGGGGCCTCGGGTACTGCGCACCGAAACCGCACCCGTGGTAGCCCAGGCCATACTGCAAAGTTACTGGGGTGATTTAAGCGCCAGCTGAATCGTCGGCGGTGCTGGCTGCCACCGCCATCCATCGGTACACTTGCCCTATCAACAGGCTTACACAGGATGCACCCGCGCATGTCCATCAAGGTTGGCATCGTCATGGACCCCATCGAGTCCATCAATTTCAAGAAAGACAGCTCCCTCGCCATGCTCTGGGCCGCCCAGCAGAAAGGCTGGGAGCTGTACTACATGGAACAGCAGCACCTTTACTCCCGCGATGGCCAGGCCCTGGCCGACATGGCACCACTACGCGTGGCCATGGATCCGGACAACTGGTTCACCCGTGGCGCATACACCACCAGGCCGCTGGCGGATCTGGATGTGATCCTGATGCGCAAGGACCCGCCGTTCAACAACGAGTTTGTCTACAGCACCTACCTGCTGGAGCAGGCTGAGAAGCAGGGCACCCTGGTGGTTAACCCGTCGCAGCGGCTGCGGGACTTCAACGAAAAACTGTTTGCCACCCACTTCCCGCAGTGCTGCCCGCCGGTACTGGTAACGCGGCGCGATGATCTGTTGCGCCAGTTTCACGCCGAGCACGGCGATGTCATCTTCAAGCCACTGGACGGCATGGGCGGCAGCCAGATCTTTCGCATCCAGCCCGATGGCGTCAACCTCGGTGTCATTATTGAGACCCTGACCAAATACGGCACCGAAACCATAATGGCGCAGAAATACCTGCCCGAAATAGCCCAGGGCGACAAGCGCATCCTGATGGTAGACGGTGAACCCGTGCCCTATGCTCTGGCACGCATTCCCATGGCCGGCGAAACCCGCGGCAACCTGGCCGCTGGAGGTTCCGGCGAAGGGCGCGAGCTGACCGACCGCGATCGCTGGATCTGCGACCAGATCGGACCCACGCTGCGCGAGCAGGGTTTGCTGTTTGTCGGTCTGGATGTCATTGGTGACTACCTCACCGAAATCAATGTCACCAGCCCAACCTGCATCCGCGAACTGGATAACCAGTTCGGGCTCGACATAGGCATGCAGTTGATGGACGCCATTGAGCGCAAGCTACAGGCCTGAGGCGCAGCTTGAACAGACTCACCACTGCAATCCCAACTACCACCGGCCCTGCGCCGGCGGTGGGCCTTATGGATCGGTTTGGTTTTACCCTTTTCGTGGCCATCACAGTACACGCCATAGTGCTGCTGGGGATTAGTTTCTCGACGGCGGAATTCAAGCCGCCGCGCAAGACGCTGGATATCACCCTGGCACGCTTCGAGTCCGTAGAAGCCCCAAAAGAAGCCGACTTTATCGCCCAGGCCAATCAGCTGGGCAGTGGCACCGCCGAGACCAAGCGTGCGCCCTCGACGCTCGAAGACGCCCCCTTTCACAGTAACGAACAGCAGCAACAGGCCAGACAGCAAAGCCTGCCGCAGCCAGAAGCCAAAGAAATTACACCTCAGCCCGTCCCAATACCCGTGCCGGCGCCCGAAATCGCCAAGCCCAAACCCGTAATAGCCACCCCCAAGCCACAAAAAGTAGTCACCACCACAGCACCCGCCAAACAGAAGCAGAGCAGCCAGCCCGCAGCAGCCAAGTCCGCTGCACCGCCGCCGACGCCTGGGGTTTCGACCTCGCTGCTGGCCCGCAGTCTGGAGATTGCCAGCCTGCAGGCACAGCTCGACCTGCAACAGGAGCAGTTCTCCAGGAAACCCAGGGTTCGCCGTCTCACCGCGGCTTCTACGCTAGGCGCCATTGATGCGGCTTACCTGGACAGCTGGCGCCGTGACATCGAACGTACCGGCAACGACAACTACCCCTCAGAAGCCCGCAAGCAGGGCATTTACGGCAGTCTGCGGCTGCTGGTCTCCATACTGCCGGATGGCAGCGTCAAGAACATAGAGATACTGCAATCTTCGGGTTACAAGGTCCTCGATGACGCTGCCGTACATATCGTCCAGCTGGCGGCGCCCTTCCCTGCCTTTCCGGTGGAAATGCGCAAAACCACCGATGAACTTGAATTAATTCGGACCTGGAAATTTGAGAATCAGACCCGGCTGTACTAATCCTTTAGGTGAACCTCCCAAATGATGTACGCCAATGTCTTTCAAGACCAGCAGTCTGCGCGACCAGTTTCTGATCTCGATGCCGCACATGCACGATGCCCATTTCGAGCATACCGTGACCTACATCTGTGATCACAGCGAGTACGGCGCCATGGGCATCGTCATCAACCGCCCACTCGACCTGCGCCTGGATGCTTTGCTCAAGCACCTGGACACCGAAGACAGTCTGCCGGTAAAGGATAACCGCCAGATTTACGCCGGCGGCCCGGTTCAGGGCGAGCGCGGCTTCGTGCTGCACCGCTGCCAGGACAGCCCATGGCTGGCCACCTATCAGGTGACCAATGAAGTCTGCCTGACCACCTCCATCGATATTCTCGAAAGTATCGCCGCAGGCAAGGGCACGCCGGATGCACTGATCGCACTGGGTTATGCCGGCTGGGGTGCCGGACAACTTGAACGCGAAATCAGCGATAACGCCTGGCTCAGCTGCCCGGCCAATCTCGATATACTGTTTAATCTGCCCGCCGAACAACGCCTGCATGCCGCCGCCTCGACTCTGGGTATCAACCTGGATCTGCTCACCGCTCAGGTCGGTCACACCTGAGTCACATAGCTCCCAAGCTGCAACCCGATACTGCTGAACCCACAACCAGCTGTTAAGTTGTTACGCCAACTTGGCTATAATGATGCGCGATTCTGACCCCGCACCCCTGTGGGCGCCGGACCCTCTCACCGCCTCCCCGGGCCATCAAATATTGCGGATTTAATGAGCGCAGACTGCCTACAGGCATTAGCCTTCGACTTCGGAACCACCCGTATTGGCGTCGCCGTCGGCCAGACCCTTACCGCCACCGCCACCGCAATCGCACCTGTCAGTGCACGCGACGGCATTCCCGACTGGGATCAGATAGACCGTATAGTGCAGGAATGGTCTCCCGACGCCCTGGTGGTTGGCATCCCTCTGAACATGGATGGCAGCATCAGCGACATGGCCCGGCGAGCACGCAAGTTTGCCAACCGCATGCATGAACGCTACCAGCTGCCGAGCTTTCTGATGGATGAGCGCCTGAGTACACGTGAAGCCAAAGCGATTCACCGCGCCGCCGGCGGCGGCACCAATTACAAGAAGGAATCGGTGGACGGCATAGCGGCACAACTGATTCTTGAAAGCTGGTTTTCCAGCGAGCAACGCATTCCCAGCCACTCTCGACTGGAGGACCTCTATGACATCGGACAATCTTAGTGTCGACGCCTTGCTCGACAACATGGCCATACAACTCAAATCCATTCTGGAGCAGCGCCAGATCAGCAATCCGCTGATCGTGGGTATCCGCACCGGCGGCGTCTGGCTGGCTGAGCGACTGCAGCAAAAACTCGCCCTGCAGGAACCCATAGGTATTCTGGATATTTCGTTCTACCGCGACGACTTCACCAAGAAGGGCCTTAACCCCAGCGTGCAGCCATCCCAGTTGCAGGGCGACACCGAAGGCCGCCACATTATTCTGGTGGACGATGTCCTCATGTCCGGGCGTACCGTGCGCGCGGCGCTCAATGAGCTGTTCGACTATGGCCGTCCTGCTTCGGTCATCCTGGTGACACTGCTGGATCTGCAACGCCGCGAACTGCCGGTGCAGGCCGACGTTGTGGGCGGCACCCTGGTGCTGGGCCCCAATCAGGTCGTCAAGCTCAGTGGCCCGCAGCCGCTGGAACTCACCATTCGTCAACGTACCTGATTCGGGCCCATATCATGTTTGAACACAACGATCCCAACCGGATTCAGCTCAACAGCAATGGTCAGCTGCGCCATTTTCTGACCACCGAAGGCCTGTCCCGCGAACTGCTGACCGAGATTCTCGATACCGCTGACTCCTTTGTCGATATGGGTGCCAAGCAGATCAAGAAAATGCCGCTGCTGCGTGGCCGCACTGTAGTCAACCTGTTCTTCGAAGCCAGTACTCGCACCCTCAGCACCTTTGAGCTCGCCGCCAAGCGCCTGTCCGCCGACGTACTGAACCTCAACATCAGTACTTCGTCCACCTCCAAGGGCGAAACCCTGAAAGACACCTTGATGACGCTGGAAGCCATGCATTCGGACATGTTTGTGGTACGCCACGCAGACAGCGGCGCGGCTCACTTTATCGCCAGCCAGGTGACACCCCATGTCGCTGTGATCAATGCCGGCGATGGCCGCCATGCGCACCCGACTCAGGCCATGCTCGATATGCTGACCATCCGCCGCCACAAGGGCAGTTTCGAGCCACTGAAATTCGCCATTGTTGGCGACATTCTGCATTCCCGTGTAGCGCGCTCGCAAATCCATGCACTGCGTACTCTGGGCGCCTGCGAAATCCGAGTTATAGCCCCCAAGACACTGCTGCCGCGCCATATAGAAGCCATGGGCGTGAAAGTGTTCACCGACATGCGCCAGGGGCTGAAAGATGTCGATGTCATCATGATGCTGCGCCTGCAAAAGGAACGCATGACCAGCGCCCTGCTGCCGAGCGAATCCGAGTTCTACAAGCTCTATGGCATGACCACCGAAAAGCTGGCCTACGCCCGTCCCGACGCCGTGGTCATGCACCCGGGCCCGATCAACCGCGGCGTCGAAATAGAATCCGCCATCGCCGACGGCCCCCGCTCGCTGATTCTCGATCAGGTGACCAACGGCATCGCCGTGCGCATGGCCGTGATGTCCATGGCCATGAGCGGCCAGATGGTCGAAAAGCAGCTGCAGCAATCGGCCTCCGCCGCCCACTGACCACAACAGGAAACCACTCGATGAACATCAAGATAGCCGGTGGCCGTGTGATCGACCCGAGCCAGTCACTGGACAAGATCTGCGACCTGTATATCAGTAACGGCGTTATCGCAGCCCTTGGCGATGCACCGGCGGGCTTTGTACCAGACAGCACCCTGGATGCCACCGGCCAGGTGGTCTGCCCTGGGCTGGTCGATCTGTGTGCTCACCTGCGCGAGCCTGGCGCCACTCACAAGGGCAGCATCGCCCAGGAAAGCCAGGCCGCAGCCGCAGGCGGCATCACCACCCTGGTGGCAATGCCGACCACCAGCCCGATCGTCGATACCCCGGCGGTCGCTCAGCTGATCCAGGACAAGGCCCGTGCCGCCGGCAAGACCCGCGTCCTGCCCATGGGTGCCCTGACCCAGGGCCTGGCGGGTGAGCAGCTGTCACCGATGCACGCCCTGGCAAGCTCCGGCTGCATTGCCTTTACCAACAGCCGCCGCCCCATTCGTAGCAGCCTGGTGCTGATGCGCTGCCTTGAGTACGCCGCCACCCATGATCTGCTGGTGGTGTTTCAGGCCCAGGACGCTGAACTCGCCGGCGGCTGCATGCACGACGATACCACCAGCACTCGACTGGGCCTTGCCGGCATCCCGGAAGCCGCCGAAACAGTGGAAGTGGCACGCTGTCTGATGCTGATCGAGCAGACCGACGCACGGGCGCATTTCGGCCAGATATCCTGCGAGCGCTCAGCTCGCATGATCATGGAGGCACGCGAACGCGGCCTGAAGGTGAGTGCCGATATAGCAGTCCACCACCTGCTGCTCAGTGACAGCAACGTCAATGGCTTTGACAGTAACTTCCATGTGATACCGCCGTTGCGCAGCCAGCTGGACCGTGCCGGCCTGCGTCAGGCGCTGCTGGCCGATGGTATCCAGGCAATCTGTTCAGACCACCAACCCCATGACCCCATCGCCAAACAGGCCCCTTTTGCCGCCACTGAACCAGGCATCGCCGGCCTCGAAACACTGCTGTCACTGAGCCTGATGCTGGTTGAGCAAGATGTACTTGAACTGCCGCAGCTCATCGCAAAACTGACCTGGGAGCCTGCACAGGTCCTGGGCATTCAGGCCGGCACGCTGGCACCAGGTGCCCCGGCGGATATTTGCGTGTTCGACCCGGCGGCACACTGGACGCCATCGGCGGCCACAACCCGCTCCGGCGGCGCCAACAGCCCCTTTATGGGTATGGAACTGCGTGGTCAGGTGACCCATACCTTGCTGGGCGGTACTACCGTGTTTCAACGCTAGCACGTCAAGGCGGTGCTGCAGCCCTGCAGCACCGCCTTTCAGCCATATTCACTCGAATCTCAACGAGCCGTGTGAAAATTGATTTTCCCCTTTAATGTTCTAGGCTTAAGCGGCTCGCCTAACTCAGGGACGATCATGGCCAGATGCATTCAAACCGTTGCAACACCGCCCTTGGGAACAGCCATTCCGGCCCCTTGTTACCGACCCTTTATCTGTAAACACAGACCACCGAAACAACCATTTTTTCACATGGCCGCACTGGCACAGACCTCAGCCAAGAAGGACTACCGGCATGCTTTCTTTTCGTCGATTGATACTTTCATTGAACCTGCTGCTTTTCGTCGCCCTGCCAGGCCAGGCCGATGACACTACAAGCGGGCCTGTGCTGACACTCAGCGGCACCATCAGTGTGACCAACAGCGACAGCAACACTTATGTATTTGATATGGCCATGCTTGAAGCACTACCGCAGTACAGTTTCACCACATCCACTCCCTGGTACCCTGAGCCACACAAGTTCTCAGGCCCGCTGATGCGGGATATCCTTGCCAAGGTTGGAGCCAACGGCGAAACCCTTACGGCGGTTGCTCTGAACGAGTACAAGGTGCGTATACCTGTGGACAACAGCACCCGCTTCAACCTGATCGTGGCGACACACAGGGATGACAAGCACATGACCGTACGTGAGAAAGGTCCCCTGTTCGTGCTCTATCCTTTTGATAACGATAGCGAAACCCAGAGCCAGGTATACTACGACCGCTCCATATGGCAACTTAAGGCTATCCACATCGAGTAACATCGCCGGAGCCACAAAGACGAACACATGCAGTCAAACAAGAGCATCACCTACTGGCTCATTCTGATCAGCACCTCTTTGCTGCTGGTGTTTTCCGGTGTGCTGTATCTGCAGTTTCACCATAGCCGTCTGCTCAGCGGCACTGTCCAGTACAACGAGAGCAATGTCAGCTGGAATATTTTTCAGCTGCAATCAGAAGCATTGCGCTTCAACAATGCGCTCTACACCGCGGTGCTGGACCCCTCCAGCATCGACATGAACAAGCTGCGCCTGCGACACGATATTTTTTACAGCCGCGTCGATACGGTCACCTTCAACCCGGCGTCCGAGCAACTCCTCAACGGCACTGCCTACCTTACAATTATCAAGAGCACCTACGATTTTCTGGAAAGTATCGACCCCTACTTTGGCGAGAGCTACCGCAAGCCATTGGATCGCGAAGCAATGCTCGCCATCCTGCAGCAGCTCGTGCCTCTGCAGGAAAAACTGAACGACCTATCACTTGCCTCGGTGCACCAATCCGGCCTCCATGCAGAAAATCGCGCAGCTGAAGTTCAACGCCAGATTGCCATCAGCACCAGGCTTATCCTGTTCCAGCTGGTACTGACGCTACTCTTTTTCTATATCGTTGTTCGACAGATCAAGCAATTGCAGGCCAGCCGGGAAGACCTCAGCAAGGTGGCCAATTACGACCCCCTTACGAGCCTGCCTAACCGACGTCTGTTTCTCGACCGGCTGGAACAGGAACTAAAAAAAGTACACCGCACCAAAGATCACCTGGCGCTGCTGTTTCTCGACCTCGACAACTTCAAGGATATCAACGATACCCTGGGTCACGAAGTCGGTGATCTGTTGCTACAGGAGGCCGCACGACGGCTCAGAAAATGCGTGCGTGAGTCCGATACGGTGTCTCGCCTGGGCGGCGACGAGTTCACCATTATTCTGAGTGATATGGCGAGCACCGAAAATGTTGCCGGTATCAGCGAGGCGATTTTAAAAACCCTCAGCGATCCGTTTGAACTCGATGGACGGGAAGGCTTTGTGTCTGCCAGCATAGGCATTACGTTTTACCCCGACGATGCCGACGACGTAAACTCACTGCTCAAGAACGCCGACCAGGCCATGTATGTTGCCAAGGAGCGGGGACGCAACCGCTTCCATTACTTCACCGCCTCCATGCAGGAAGCGGCTCAGACCAAAATGCATCTGGTCAATGACCTTCGCAGCGCCCTGGCGAAGAAAGAGTTCCAGCTGCATTACCAGCCCATTGTCGAGCTCACCACCGGCATTGTGCACAAGGCAGAAGTATTGCTGCGCTGGAAACATCCGCTGCGCGGCATAATCAGCCCACTTGAGTTTATCCCAGCTGCCGAAGAAACGGGCTTGATCATCGACATAGGCAACTGGGTCTTCCATGAAGCCGCCTGTCAGGCCCAGCGCTGGCGTCAGCAGTACCAGTCGAGCTTCCAGCTGAGCGTAAATACGTCCCCGCTACAGCTTCGGGCCGATACAAACAGCTTTGAGAGTTGGCGCAGCAGCCTGAAGTCCCTCGAGCTGCCTGGCAATGCTATCGCCATCGAAATTACCGAAAGCCTGCTGATGGATGCCAGTTTTGCCAAACGCCTGGTAGCCATTCACGCCATGGGGGTGGAAGTATCGCTGGATGACTTCGGCACTGGCTACTCGTCCATGTCCTATCTGAAAAAATTCGACATCGACTACCTCAAGATCGACAAATCCTTTGTTGCCAATCTGCAACAGGGCTCAAGTGATCTGGCCATTTGCGAAGCGGTTATCGTAATGGCCCACAAGCTGGGTATTATGGTCATTGCTGAAGGTATCGAGACATTAGAGCAACGCAACTTGCTCAATGCCATGGGCTGCGATTTCGGGCAGGGATATCTGTTCTCTTACCCGGTTCCGGCAACGGCCTTTGAAAAGCTGTTCGAATCCCGCCCCAAACCACTGACTGTTACAGACCAGAAGTAGACGCCAAGCCGCCTCTGTGCGCGCCTAACGCATCATCACTATCGAGAGACTCCAAGTGAACACAGTACTGATTACAGGCGCGAGCCGCAGGCTCGGCCTGCATCTGACACAGGCCTTCCTCGCGCAGGGCTGCAAGGTGATTGCCCTTACCCGCAAGGCCAGCGCAGAGCTTGACGCTCTGAGTACGCAGAACCTCCAGGTCGTACTGGTCGACTATGGCTGTGAAGTATCCCTGGCTGCAGCCGTCGACAACATCCGCAGTCAGCATAAAGCGCTCTCGTTACTGATCCACAATGCATCGCTGTTCGAAAAGGACGCCGCCCACAAGGATGACCTGTGCAGCTTTTACGACGAACTCTACCGGGTGCACATGCGCCTGCCGGCCTACCTCAATGAAGCACTGCAGCCACTGCTGTACAACGAGACTCAGGCCGGGTGTATTGTCCATATCACTGATATTTACGCCGACAACCCAAATCGGGAATTTGGCCTCTATTGCAGCACCAAGGCGGCCCTGGAAAATCTGACAAAATCCTTCGCCAAAAAATACGCCCCCGGCATCAGGGTGAACAGCATAGCCCCAGGCCCACTCATGTTTTTGCCGAGCCACAAAGACGATGAAAAGAAAGCAGTGCTCGATCAGACCCTGCTAGTGGGTGAATCCGGGTTCGAACCCATTCTTCAGGGCATAGGATTTATAGTCGATAACCAGTTTGTTACGGGCAGCAGCATTAAAATAGATGGAGGCCGGTCGATCGGAAAAATATGACCCAAAGAGTGCCACGCGGGCCTTGTTTGATGATTTACTGAGCACCTGCTGCAAATAGCTTTCGCGGCAGCCGCTGAAAACATTCAACGAGAACTTGCGGCTGCACAGGATGATATCAATATCGCAGGTGCGATCCTTGATACTGCGATCGCAGTCTGAGCGGTCCCGCCCAAGCATCTCTTCCACGCTGCAAAAGAATGCCTTGAGTGAATCCTGCGCCATATCACTTTGAATCACCACCAGGGTATTGATGAACACCTTGTCGGTAACCATGCACTCGGGCTTGGTATAGGTGCAGGGGTAAACGAACGCAGTGGTGAAATGCTCCAGCAGGACTTCCAGGCACTTAGCAACATTGACCTCGGGATCTATATTGGAGCCGACCGACAGATAGTAATACATATAGCCTCATTCCCTGCCCCTGTAGGGCTTTATTTTTATAACTCAGGGCCGTGGCAGAGAGCGCGCAATTCAGCTATGGAACACAGAATCTGCCCGCTGCCATCGCGGTTCCCCTGCATGCTGTCAAACAATAAAACCTAGGCGGACACGCCTTTGAGCACAGCGGCAACCTGACAGCGCTGCCATAGCACAACCACCAGTGCGGCCGTAGCCAGGGCGCAGGCAATAAGCACCCCCACGAACCCCACCACTTCAGCGACAGACCCCATAAAAAAGGCCCCCAGTGCCGGTACTCCAAGACTCACCACCGTCCAGATGCTCAGCACCCGACCGCGGTAAGCATCCGCCACACAGACTTGAATCAACGACTGGCAACCCGTGCCAATCATGGTCACCGCCATGCTTACCAGCATGATCATAAGCCCCAGCCCCGCCAGGTCTCGTACCCAGGCCACCAGCAGCACCACCACCGAGCACAACAACAAGGAAGCAAACACCAGCTGCAACAGAGTACGCTCCCGTCCACGCATACGTGACACTATGACCCCGCCCAGCACAGAACCAACGCCGGCAAGGGCGCTCAGGCTCGCAAGAGTGCCTGCATCACCATTGATCAGGCGGCCCGAAATTGCCGGCAGCAGCTCCATGATGCTGCGACCGATCATCCCATCCACCATGGTCAGAATCAGTACCAGACGAATCAGCGGCGAGTTGCGAATCACCACCAGTCCCTGCGACATGGCCGTGAAAATGGACTCGGCATGATGGGGCGAGCGTGGGACATGCACCTTGATGCGCAGCAAAAACAGCGAGCCCACCCCAAACAGGGCCGAGACCAGCATAAATGCTGCTGCAGTAGATACGGATACCAGCAACCAGGCACCCAGGGCAGGCCCGATAATGCGAGAGATATTGTAAGTAATGGAGGCCAGCCCGACGGCACTGGGCAGCGACGGCCGCGCCACCAGGTGTGGCAGCAGCACAAGGCGCATGGGGTGCTGCGCGGCAGAGACCACTCCAAGCATAAAGGCCAGACACAGTATCCAGTTCAGCGAGAATACGCCCTGAAAGTTCGCCACAGCAGCGCTGACGCTGATCACGGCTTCACTCAGATAGGCCACAAGCATGCCCTGGCGCGGATCAAGACGATCCGCCAGCACACCGAACACCGGCGATAAAAAGAAAGTAGGTAGCAGCATGGCGGCGCTGACAGCACCCACCCAGAGCGGCGACTGGGTGAGGTCCCAGGTGCTCCAGCCAATCAGAAAACGGGTAATCCAGGTCGCCAGCGTCAGAAAGGCGCTGCCACCGAAATAGAGACAGAATATGCGAGATGAAAAAGCCGACCGACAGGACGACCGGTTTTCAATGCTTCGTTGAAAAACCATAGTGATCCATAGCTTATTATTATACTTGCACGCCACTGCGCTGCCGGGTTGTCAGCTTTCCGGACAGTTTTAGCATCAGGCGCAAAACGCTGTTATTAAAGTAATTTACACGAAAACGGTGTGACTACCAGCCCGAATCAACGTCCAGCCAGAAACAAAAATGGAGCCCTGCGGCTCCATAATATGCGGGGTCGCCAGTACGACGACTCCAACCTGGCGTAGCTGTTACATGGTTTTGATGTCGATATTGCCTTTTTCGTTCAGATAATCATCCTCTTCCTGCAGCAGGAAGGAGTTATCTTCCGGCGGTGCCGCCAGATCCGGGTTGGTATCGGCATTGAGTTTGATCATCAAACGCAGGTCGTTGGCGGAATCGGCATGGGCAAGCGCCGAATCGTAGGTAATGGTGCCCTGCTTGTACAACTCGAACAGCGCCTGGTCGAAGGTCTGCATACCGAGGTTGGTGGATTTCTTGATGACTTCCTTGATCGCATGTACATCGGCCTTGCGAATCAGATCGGAAATAAGCGGCGTATTGATCATGACTTCAATGGCTGCGCGCCGCCCCTTGCCATCGGTCGTAGGCAGCAACTGCTGCGCCACTATGGCCTTGAGGTTGAGCGACATGTCCATCCAGATCTGACTATGGTGCTCTGGCCCAAAGAAGCTGATGATACGATCCAGCGCCTGGTTGGCATTGTTGGCATGCAATGTCGCCATACACAAATGGCCGGTTTCCGCAAAGGCCAGGCCGTGCTGCATGGTTTCCTTGGAGCGAATTTCACCCATCAGAATCACATCCGGCGCCTGGCGCAAGGTGTTCTTCAAGGCCACATCAAAGCTTTCCGTATCGATACCCACTTCGCGCTGGGTAATGATGCTCTCCTTGTGGTCGTGCATGTACTCGATCGGATCCTCGATGGTGATAATGTGTCCACGACTATGCATGTTGCGATAGTCGATCATGGATGCCAGCGAGGTCGACTTACCTGTCGAGGTGCCGCCGACAAACAGGATCAGCCCGCGCTTTGTCATGGCCAGATCTTTCAGCACCGGAGGCAAATTCAGCTCATCCATCGAGGGGATATGCGTCGCGATGCGACGCAGTACCATGCCCGGCGAGTTGCGCTGCATAAAGGCACTGACTCGAAAACGACCCATGCCTCGGGCACTGATGGCGAAGTTGCACTCACTGGTGCCCTCAAACTCAGCCAGCTGCTTGTCGTTCATGGTGCTGTACACCAGAGAGCGCACCTGCGATTGAGTCAGCGGCTCCTTGGTGAGCGGCTTGATGGTCCCGTCTACCTTGATGCTCGGACGAGCGCCCGCGGTCACGAATAAATCCGATGCGTCGCGGTCGATGACTACTTTCAAAAGTTGTGTAAAGTCCACTACCTGTTACCCCGAGCCTTGTACCCGTCAGAAACCCTGCGGATTCTTTGCTTTTTCCCGCGCAAGTTCGCGCGAAATGAGTCCTTTTTTCATCAATTCAAGCAACGCCTGATCCAGCGTCTTCATACCAAAAGCAGCGCCTGTCTGGATGGATGAATACATCTGTGCAATTTTGTCTTCACGGATCAGATTGCGTATGGCAGGTGTACCTATCATGATTTCATGCGCAGCCACACGGCCACCATTGGTCTTTTTAAGCAGTGTCTGCGAAATAACGCCCTGCAATGACTCCGAAAGCATTGAGCGCACCATCGATTTTTCCGCCGCCGGGAAAACGTCGATCACACGGTCGATGGTCTTGGCCGCCGAGGTGGTATGCAATGTGCCGAACACCAGGTGACCCGTTTCCGCCGCTGTAAGCGCCAGACGAATGGTCTCAAGGTCTCGCATCTCACCCACCAGTATAACGTCTGGATCTTCACGCAATGCCGAACGCAGTGCGTTTGAAAAGCTCTGCGTATCGCGATGCACTTCGCGCTGGTTCATCAGGCACTTCTTGCTTTCATGCACAAACTCGATCGGATCCTCGATGGTGAGAATGTGATCGGGGCGAGTATCATTGACGTAATCGACCATCGCCGCCAGGGTGGTACTTTTACCGGAACCGGTAGGCCCGGTTACCAGCACCAGGCCACGGGGCAGGGACGCAAGATCCTGGAACACCTTGCCCATGCCGAGATCTTCCAGTGTCAGCACGCGACTCGGGATGGTTCGAAAAACCGCCGCCGCGCCGCGGTTCTGGTTGAATACGTTGACACGAAAGCGCGCCAGCGCGGGAACATCAATCGAGAAATCAGCCTCGTAGGTATCCTCAAAGGTCTTGCGAACCTTGTCGTTCATAATGTCATATATAAGCGACTGAACGGCCTTGTGATCCAGCGCCGGCAGTTTGATACGGCGAATGTCGCCGTCAACACGAATGACCGGTGGCATACCGGCCGAAATATGCAGGTCGGAAGCCCCTTGCTGCACCGCAAACGATAATAGTTCGGTTATATCCATAGCGTTGGGCACCCGGTACCACTTCCATTGGAGCCCCTATTTCTAGCAGAATAGCCCAGTCAATCCAATGGCCGACGGTACTAAAAGCAGGGTATGAAAAATATAGTAGACAATATTTGCGCTGTACGCGCACAAATCACCCGCGCCGCGCATCTTACCGGACGGCCTCCCCAGAGCATACAATTACTGGCGGTCAGCAAGACTCGGCAGGCGGATGAACTGCGCCAGGCGTTCGCCGCCGGCCAGCATGCTTTCGGCGAAAACTACCTGCAGGAAGGTCTGGACAAGATCGCGGCACTGGCCGACCTTGCCATCGAATGGCATTTTATTGGCCCGATTCAGTCCAATAAAACCCGCCAGATTGCCGACCACTTTCACTGGGTACACAGTGTCGATCGCCTCAAGGTGGCCCGCAGGCTGTCGGAGCAGCGCCCCACCAATATGCAGCCCCTGAACATTTGCCTGCAGGTCAACATCAGCGCCGAAGCCAGCAAATCAGGCTGCCTGCCCGATACCCTAATCGAACTGGCAAGGCAGGTTGCTCAGCTGCCCGGTTTGCAACTGCGCGGGCTGATGGCTATTCCTGCTGCCAGCCAGGATACACAACTGCAGCAGCAGGCCTTTGCTGCTCTGCGCACTTTGCTGCAGCAACTGCAAACCGAGCTGCCACAGCTGGATACCCTGTCGATGGGCATGTCCGGTGACATGGACGCCGCTATCGCAGAAGGGGCCACTATAGTGCGCATTGGCAGCGCCATTTTCGGCCCCCGAACCTACCCCTCACCTAGCCAGGACACCCCATTATGAGCACGCAACCGACTGTAGCCTTTATCGGCGCCGGCAACATGGCCCGCGCCATCATCGCCGGGCTGCTGCACAACGGCTACCCTGCCGCCAGCATCTGGGCCACAGGCACTCGGGCGGAAAAACTGGCCGATCTGAACACCCTGGGTATTAACACAGGCACCGACAACAATGCCGCCGCAGCCGCGGCGGACATCCTAATCCTCGCGGTCAAGCCGCAGATGATGAAACAGGTTTGCGCCCCGCTGCGCGACACCGTAATGCAGCGGCGCCCACTGATCGTTTCGGTGGCCGCAGGTATCGCCTGTGACAGCCTGGATCTCTGGCTGGGCGGCGACAATGCCGTTGTGCGCTGCATGCCCAATACTCCATCCCAGGTACAAACCGGTGCCAGCGGCCTGTTCGCCAACGAGAAAGTCACTCAGGTACAGAAACAGCAAACCGAACTGTTGCTAAAGCACGTCGGATTGGCGCTCTGGGTGGAGCGCGAAGAGCTGATTCACGCTGTGACCGCCGTATCAGGCTCAGGGCCCGCCTATTATTTCCTGTTTATGGAAGCCATGATCACCGCCGGAGAGAAACTGGGACTGGCGCCTGAAACCGCCACTGCCCTGACCTTGCAAACCGCCCTGGGTGCTGCGCGCATGGCCAGCGACAGTGCGCTCAGCCCTGCGCAGTTGCGCCAGGGTGTCACCTCTCCCAAGGGCACCACAGAACAGGCCATACTGTCATTTCAGAGCGCGCATCTTGAAGCTCTGGTGGAAGATGCCATGCAGGCCTGTGCAAATCGTTCGAAGGAACTCGCAGAGCTTCTGAAGGACTAGCAGGACATCGCACCGCCCGCGCGGTTCATTCAGCCCGCGAAAGGCTCTATACTTGCCAGCAAATCAACAGCTTGAATCTAAGGCGGCGAAACAGCCATGGGACAGGATCCGATTATTCTGATCATCCGTACAATCGGCGAGCTCTATGCGTTCATCGTCGTTTTGCGTTTCTTACTGCAGCTGGCCAAGGTGGATTTCTACAATCCCATCAGCCAGGCCGTCGCACGGCTCACCAGCATTCCACTGGCGCCCCTGCAACGGGTCATTCCCCGGGCGGGCTCCGTAGACCTGTCTGCGCTGGTACTGGCCTATGGCGTGAAGCTGCTGACATTGTTCCTGCTACTCATGGTCGCAGGCCAGAGCCTGCCCATCGCCAGCCTGTTGCTGTATGCACTCGCAGGCTTGCTGAATACCCTGCTGACCATCGCCTTCTGGGCCGTAATAGGTGCGGTTATCATCAGCTGGATAGCACCCAATAATTATCATCCGGCGCCCCAGCTCATCCTGCAGCTGACCGAACCGCTATTTGCCCTGGCCCGCAAGGTGATTCCGCCCATCGGTGGGCTGGACCTGTCGCCGATCCTGATTTTCCTGGCCATTCAGATCATGCAGTCCCAGGTCAGCCGCCTGGTCATGTAGATGACAAACACCTATTCAGTGGCAGGGAGACAGCCTGACACTGAATTGCGCATCGGCAAATTGGGCCCAACGATCAAGCGCTGCGGTGATCTGCATGGCTGGCCGTTTGAACATACGCATCAGGCTAGCGGCGCTATTAGTCCCGCCATGGAAATACCAGGCCACGCGCGACACCTGCCATAGCGTTATTTGCCCCGGGTTCTGCGCCGCTTGCACGGCCTGACCCCGATTACTTCAGTACCTGGATATCAGCCAATGCCAACATCCACTCCTGCAGACTCGGTCGGCCTTGTTCAGCCGCAGCAATTCCAGTTTGACCAGCCACTGGAGCTCGCCTGCGGACGCCAACTGGACAGCTATAGCCTGACGGTTGAAACCTACGGCACGCTGAACGCAGACCGCTCCAATGCAATTCTGGTATGTCATGCCCTCTCCGGCAATCATCATCTGGCCGGTTATCACAGCATGGACGACCCCAAACCCGGCTGGTGGGATTCGGCCATAGGCCCTGGCAAGGTTATCGATACCAACCGCTTTTTTGTTGTTGGGCTGAACAACCTGGGGGGCTGTCACGGCTCAAGCGGGCCCAATCAGCCGAACCCCGAGACGGGCGCTCCCTATGGCCCCGATTTTCCGATCGTCACTGTCGCCGACTGGGTCCAAAGCCAGGCGCGCCTTGCGGACCGTCTGGGCATCCAGCAATGGGCCGCTGTCATCGGGGGCAGTCTGGGTGGCATGCAGGCGCTACAGTGGGCGATCGACTACCCGCAACGCCTGCGTCACTGCATTATCATCGCCGCCGCCGCCAGGCTCTCGGCGCAGAATATCGCCTTCAATGAGGTGGCACGCCAGGCCATTACGCGGGACCCGCAGTTCCACGACGGCCACTACTACGCCGAGCATGCCATCCCCAAAACCGGCCTGATGCTGGCGCGCATGGTGGGGCATATTACCTACCTGTCAGATGACGGCATGCGGGAGAAATTCGGCCGCGACATGAAACGTGGCAAGCTGAGTTTTGACTTGAGCCCGCAGTTTGAGATCGAGTCTTATCTGCAGTATCAGGGGGAGCGTTTTTCCACCGCCTTCGATGCCAACACCTATCTGCTGATGACAAGAGCACTGGATTACTTTGACCCGGCCGCACTCTATGGAGACAGCCTGAGCGAGGCGCTGCGCGGCGCCCAGTGCAAATTCAAGGTCATATCCTTCACCACCGACTGGCGTTTTTCACCCGAGCGTTCGCGGGAAATTGTCGATGCCCTGATTGATGCCGGCAAGGCCGTCAGCTATGCAGAAATCGACTCGCCCCAGGGGCATGATGCTTTTCTGATCCCGATACCACGCTATATGGAAGTGTTCGGCGCCTGCCTGGGTCAGGTGGCCGCCGATATACCTTCATCTGCAGGAGAGCCGCTGAGATGCGCGTAGACCTGGATATCATTCAGAACTGGATCAGACCCGGCACCCGGGTGCTGGATCTTGGCTGTGGCGACGGAGAACTGCTGAGTTACCTTGCCACACACAAGCAGGTCACGGGTTACGGTCTGGAGATTGACCACGACAATATCACCGCCTGCCTGGAGGCCGGGGTCAATGTGATCGAAAAGGACATAGACGAGGGGCTGGCGACGCTGCGTAATGCCAGCTTTGATGCCGTGATAATGACCCAGGCGCTGCAGGTCATGCACCGTCCCGATCAGATCATTGACGAGATGCTGCGTATCGGCAAGGAATGCATCATCACCTTTCCGAACTTTGGCCACTGGCGAGCACGCAGCTATCTGGCGCTGCGCGGCAAGATGCCGGTGTCAAAATTCCTGCCCTATACTTGGTACAACACCCCAAACATCCACTTCTGCACCTTCAAGGATTTTGAACGTCTGTGTGTTGAACGCAACATTCATATTCTGGACCGTACCGTCGTGGACAATGAACATCGTGACCGCTGGTGGCTGCGACTTTGGCCCAATATGCTGGGCGAAATCGCCATCTACCGCATCACCCGATAACATCAGGAGCCCCCATGAACGCGTTAACATCCACACTGCGCCATAGCCTGCAGGGCTTGCTTGCAAGCCTGGCGCTCAGCACAAGTTTCGCCCAGGCAGACCAGTTCGTCGCCTACGGTGACTATGAAGTGCACTACAACGCTTTCAACAGCACTTTTGTCGAGCCCCAGGTGGCCCAGAGCTATGGCCTGACCCGTAGCAAAACCCTGGCCCTGATTAATGTAGCGGTGTTGAAAAAAGCCAGCGACGGCAGCAAAACGCCGGTGAGCGCCATCGTCAAGGGAAGCGCCAGCAACCTGATCGGCCAGAGCAGCGACATCAGTTTCAAGAAAATTGAAGAAACAGACGCGCTCTATTACATCGGCGGCCTGCCCTTTTCCAACGACCAGCTGATGCGTATCGCGCTCGACGTCCAGCCGGATCCGAACCAGCCCGCCTACAGCATCCAGTTTGAACAGACCTTCTACGCCGAATGACCACACTCAATCACCCACGCATCATCCTGGCCAGCGGCAACGCCGGAAAACTGCGCGAATTCAGCCAGGTGCTCGCCCCCCTGCACATCGAGGTGCTGCCGCAATCGGCCTTTAATGTCAGCGACGCCGACGAAACCGGCCTCAGCTTTATCGAGAACGCCATCCTCAAGGCGCGCCATGCCTGTCGCAGCACCGGCTTGCCGGCACTGGCCGACGATTCCGGGCTTGAGGTCGACGCCCTCGATGGTGCCCCGGGCATCTACTCGGCGCGTTTCGCAGGCCCAGGCGCCACTGATGCCGAAAACAACAGTCGGCTGCTGCACCAGCTCAAGGATGTACCGGATGCCCGGCGCAGCGCACGCTTTCGCTGCGTACTGGCCTTTATGCGCCACGCTGAAGACCCCACTCCGCTGATCAGTATTGGCACCTGGGAAGGCCATATACTGCATGCGCCCAGGGGTGAGCAGGGGTTCGGTTACGATCCGCTGTTTCTGCTGCCAGAACTCGGCATGAGCTCCGCCGAACTGCCCCGCGAGCAGAAAAACAGTCTTAGTCACCGCGGCCAGGCCGTGGCCCGCCTGGTCGAGCAGATCGGCCCCTACCTGAAGAACTGACGGACTTTAGCCGCGACTCATGGGATAATCCGCATTCCGCCACACTGTACTGGTGGCGGAATGCGGTTCCCTCATTCACTTCAAGGGGAATCGGCCATCGCTGTTTTTCCTCCTATGAAGCCCTGATCCCATGTCTCTGCAGCTGCCGCCCCTTTCGCTCTATATTCACATTCCCTGGTGCGTACGCAAGTGCCCCTATTGCGATTTCAACTCCCACGCCGCCAAGGGCGAACTGCCGGAAGCGGACTATGTTGCAGCGCTACTGGAGGATCTGGACACAGAGCTGGCCGATGTACAGGGACGCAGCATCGACACCATTTTTATCGGTGGCGGCACCCCCAGCCTGTTTTCAGCCGCGGCAATCCAGCAGATTCTGAGCGGCGTCGCCGCACGTACCCCCTTGTCTGCCAAGGCCGAAATCACCATGGAAGCCAATCCTGGTACTTTCGAGCAAGAGCGCTTCGCAGGTTTTAGGGCCGCCGGTGTCAACCGCCTGTCCATTGGTATCCAGAGTTTCAACGACACCCAACTCAAGGCACTGGGGCGTATCCACAACGCCGATGAAGCCTACCGTGCCGTCGCCAGCGCCCGGGCCATCGGTTTTGACAACATCAACCTGGATCTGATGCACGGTCTGCCACAGCAAGACCTGGCCGGCGCCATGCAGGATCTGGATACAGCCCTGTCACTGCAGCCCGATCACCTGTCCTGGTACCAGCTCACTATAGAACCCAATACCGAATTCAATGCCCGCCCGCCCAACCTGCCGGTGGATGAAGTGCTGTGGGAAATTCAGGAGCACGGCCAGGAGAAACTGGCCGCAGCGGGCTTTGCCCAGTACGAGGTGTCAGCCTACGCCCGCGACGGGCGCCAGGCGGCACACAACCTGAATTACTGGGCCTTTGGCGACTATATCGGTATAGGTGCCGGCGCCCACGGCAAGCTCACCCGTGCTGCAGACGGCCACATCATGCGACGCTGGAAGCAGCGCCAACCCGCCGCCTATATGGATGCATCCAAACGTCTGGGGGGTGAGAACGCCATTGTTCAGGATGAACTGGCCTTCGAATTCATGCTCAATGCACTGCGACTGGTGGACGGCGTGCCGCTGCAGCTACTGCAGGCCCGTGCCGGCATAAGCCCGGACAGCATCCGCATACAGCTGGACCGAGCCATAAAGCAGGGGCTGCTACAGGATGATTCGGCCCACATACGGCCGACCCATCAGGGCCGGCTGTTTCTGAACAACTTGCTGGAAATGTTTCTGTAAGCTCAGAACTGAGCGCGATTAGAGCGTCACGCGACCTGCGGCCTGTTCTGCGATTTCGATCAGCGCCTGGGGGATTTCATTCAGCGCCCGCACCGTTTGCGTCGGTGCCGGGCCTCCGGGCCAGACCTGATCGTTGAGATTAACCCAGATGGTCCAGAAGCCTGCATTGTGCGCGCCTTCAATATCGGCCACCGGGTTATCGCCCACATGCACCACCTGCTCGGGACGCAGCCCGGCATGCGTCAGCGCCTGCTGGAACATCAGCGGATGGGGCTTTTCCTGGCCCGTGCTTTCGGCACTGAACTGGAAGTCGAAATAGTCACCCAGCCCTACTCGCCTTACGTCGGCATTGCCGTTACTCAGGGCACCGATCAGCAGATTACGATCGCGCAGGACCTTCAGCATCGTCAGTGCATGCTCGTAGAACTCCACCTGATGACGTCCCTCCAGATACACCTCGAACGCCTGCAACGCCAGCGCCTCGGCCTGCTCTGGCCCGTAACCTGCCGTGCGCATGCCCTCCTGCAGCAAACGCAGGCGAATCTGAGTCACGTTGTGGGAGATCTCGGGGTAGCGCGCCAGCACCTCATCGCGCATGCGCGGCAGATCAGCAATGCTGAACTGACGCACAAAAAGCTGCGCATTGCGCTGCAGCCAGTCGAACAGCGAGTTATTTGCTATGTCGATTACAGGATCAATGGCCCAGAGGGTATCGTCCAGATCGAAGGTGACACACTTAATCATCTTTTTTGCGCGCTCTTGGATGGGCCCTGTCGTAAACATCGGCCAGATGCTGAAAATCCAGATGCGTATAGATCTGGGTCGTGGCGATATCGGCGTGTCCCAGCAGCTCCTGTACCGCGCGCAGATCACCGCTGGACTCCAGCAGGTGGCTGGCAAAGCTGTGGCGCAGCCGGTGTGGGTGCACCTTGCCGTCGGTGGCCTGGTGCAGCCCCCAGTGCTCTAGGCGCAACTGCACAGCACGGGTGCTGATACGGTTGCCGCGTTTGCTGATAAAGAGCGCCGGCTGCTCGCCGCGCAACAGACTGCCTCGCTGTCCCAGCCAGACATCCAGTGCCGTCAGGGCCTTGCTGCCGACCGGCAGCATGCGGGTCTTGCGCCCCTTGCCGGTCACTACCAGGCTGGCATCGCGAAAGTCGATATCCCCCAGATCCAGACTGACGAGCTCCGCCAGACGCAGACCGGACGAATATATAAGTTCCATCATGGCACAATCGCGGGCAGATACGGCATCGGTCACCGGAATCTGCATCAGATGGGCCGCCTGATCGGTATCCAGTGTTTTTGGCAGACGCCGGGGCGAACGGGGGGCACTGATACCCAGCGCAGGGTTCTGCTGGCTCAGGCCTTCGCGATTAAGAAAGCGATAGAAGGAGCGGATGGCCGACAGCAAGCGCTGAATGCTTTTACCGGCCAGACCCTCGCGGTGTGTTTCGGCGATAAAGGCACGCAGATCCCGCGGCCTTATACTGTTCCAGTCACTCAGGCTGTTCGCCACGGCATAGCGTAACAGCCGTTCGATATCGCGCCTGTAGTTGTCCAGCGTGTGCCCGGAGTACTGCCGCTCGGTACGCAGATAGCGTACAAAGGCATCCAGCACATCCGGATTGGGCGACATCAGCCCCGGCTCAGGATACGGGACAGTACCCGGCTAAGCACTTCGCCGACATAGCACAGGAACAGGGTGCCCTGGCTGCTCTGAAAGTAATGCGGATCATAGCTGCCGATCGCCAGCAGGCCCAGGGTTTCACCCTGCACCAGCGGAATAACCGCCGCCGACTGAATCCGAAACGCCTGTTCCTGAAATACGAACAGATGCTGCGGCTCCGGCAGGCGACCGCAGCTCGGCAGATTGGTCCCAAGCAAGGGCTCCAGTCCCAGGGCATCGGCCGCACTCAGCCAGCGCGCGGCGCCACTTTCTTCGCCATCTCCGAGCAGCATCAGCGTTGTAATATCGCCCTGAAAATCACGACACAGGCTCTCATCAATGGCGATGGCGACATCATCCAGGGTTTCAGAGCCCAGCAACGCCAGTACCATGCGCTTGGTCTTCTCGAACTGCACATCGTTGTGACGCGCAACGTCGATCAGATCAGACAGATGGGTGCGCAGTTGCTGGTTTTTCTCACGCAGTACGCCGGTCTGACGCGCCACCAGCGACACGGCGGTGCCGGTTTCGTGGGGCACGTAGAGCTTTTCCAGCAAACCTGAGTGACGGGAAAAGTAATCCGGATTCTGCGCCAGATACTCCGCCACCTGCTGCTCGTCGAGCCCATGCGGCTCATCTTTGGCCTGATCGGTCATATGAAAATCTGCCCTTCGTAAACGGTTTCCGCAGGGCCTGTCATCAGTACGGATGAGCCCTCACCTGCCCAGCGAATCTGCAGCTCCCCGCCTGGCAGATGCACGCGTACATCATCACTAAGCAGGCCGCGCAGACGTCCGGCCACCACGGCCGCGCAGGCACCGGTGCCGCAGGCACGGGTTTCGCCCGCACCGCGCTCATACACCCGCAGCCGAATTTCGTTCTCCGACAGAATCTGCATAAAACCGATATTGGCCCGTGCCGGGAAACGTTCGTGCTGCTCCAGCAGCGGCCCAAGAGTTTCCACCGCAGCGGTGCTGACATCGTCCACCAGCAGTACGCCGTGGGGGTTGCCCATGGACACCGCGCTGATATCGAGCCACTGATCAGCCACTTCAATGGGATAAGTCGCCTCAACGCCGTCCGCCATAAAGGGGATTTCAGCCGGCACCAACTCAGGCGCGCCCATATCGACTTCCACCTGACGGTCTTCCAGCACCCGCAGTATCGCCTTGCCCTTGGCGGTCTCAACGCAGATCACAGGCTTGATGGTCAGACGCTTGTCACGCACAAACTTGGCGAAACAGCGCGCACCGTTGCCGCAGTGCTCCACTTCAGAACCATCGGCATTATAAATACGGTAGCGAAAGTCCATCTTCGGGTCCGTCGGCGGCTCCACCAGCAGCATCTGGTCAAAGCCGATGCCAAAGTTGCGATCCGCCAGGCGGCTCACCAGCGCGGGAGTAATCTTGGCACGCTGCGTGACAAGATCGACCACCATGAAGTCGTTGCCCAGGCCGTGCATCTTGGTAAAACGTACCAACATAGCTGTTTCGCTTCTCAGTAATTGTCTTTGGGCAGCAACTGCTCACCGCGCAGCAGGTCACTGATGCTTTCGCGCTTGCGTACCAGATGCGCCTGATTATCGCTGACCATGACTTCGGCCGGGCGCGGCCTGGTGTTGTAGTTGGAGCTCATGACAAAGCCATAGGCACCGGCCGAGCACACCGCCAGCAAATCGCCGGGCTGCAGATTAAGCTCGCGATCCTTGCCGAGGAAATCGCCGGTTTCGCACACAGGCCCTACCAGGTCATAAGTCTTGCTGTCGCCTTCTTCACGCAGCGTCAGCGGCACGATTTCCTGATAGGCGCTATAGAGTGCCGGACGAATCAGGTCGTTCATGGCGCCATCGATAATGGCAAAGTTCTTGTCGCCGTTGCTCTTGAGGAACTCGACCCGCGTCAGCAGGACACCGGCATTGGCGGCGATGGAACGGCCGGGCTCAAAGATCAGGCTCAGCGGACGGTCACCCAGTTTGTCGAGCACTGCCGCTATATAGTCGGCGGCAGAGGGCGGCTGCTCGTCGGTGTAGCACACGCCCAGACCACCGCCCAGATCCAGATGTTTGATCTGGATACCATCCTCCGCCAGCTCGTCCACCAGCACCAGCAGACGATCAAGCGCATCCAGAAAGGGGCGCAGTTCGGTCAGCTGGCTGCCAATATGGCAGTCCATGCCCACGATTTCGATACTGGGCAATTCCGCCGCCCGGCCATAGACGCCGCGGGCGCGCTCGATGGCGATGCCAAATTTGTTCTCTTTGAGACCGGTGGAAATATAGGGGTGGGTGCCGGCATCCACGTCCGGATTGACGCGAAAGGACACTTTGGCCGTCATGCCCGTCGCTGCAGCAACCTCGCTGACGCGCTCAAGCTCGGCTTCAGATTCAATGTTGAAGCAGTGAATACCCAGTTCCAGTGCACGACGAATTTCGTGTGCCTGCTTGCCCACACCGGAGAAAACCACCTTGGAGGGGTCACCACCGGCCTTGATCACACGCTCGATTTCGCCCAGCGACACTACATCGAAGCCCGCGCCCAGGCGCGCCAGTACATTCAGCACCGCAATATTGCTGTTGGCCTTTACGGCAAAGCACACCAGTGCATCACGTCCTTCCAGGGCCTGGGCGTAACCCAGGTAGGCGCGTTCCAGCGCATCACGGGAATACACATACAAGGGTGTGCCATATTCTTCAGCGATACCCTCGAGGTTCATTTCCTCGCAGTGCAGGCGCCCATCGCGGTACTCAAAGTTATCCATCAATCTGTCCGTTATCAGTTCTGTGCGGGAGCCGGCGGCTGAGCCGATGTCTGCGAGGCGGGGGCAGCGGGATCAATCTGATCCGGCATATAGAGCGCACCCTTGTTGCCACAGCCAGCGAGCAGCGCGAAGGTTACGAAGAGCATCCAGTTCCAGCGTTTCACGATTGCAGCCCCTATTCCGGCGATTCCAAAGCAGCGATTATACCCGGGATGAGTAGCGGCAGAAACTCGGATATACTGCCGGGCTCCAAGCACTGCGGAACCACAGACCGATGACCGAATCAGAATTCAACGACCGCGTCGATGAAACCCTCATCACCCTCGAAGACCTGCTGGAAGATGTCGACAGCGATCTGGACATCGAGAGCCATGGTGGCATGCTCACCATCGTCTGCGAAAATGGCAGCCAGGTGATCTTCACCCGCCAACCACCGGTCAAGCAGCTCTGGGTCGCAGCGCGCAATGGCGGCTATCATTTTGACTTCGATGAGTCGCTGGAACGCTGGATACGCGATACCGACAAGGCTCCCCTGGCCGATGTGCTGAGCGAAATATTCCGCCTGCAGGCAGACGTGGACCTGACGTTTCCGTTCTGAACCCAGCGTGCTGAATCAGCCGCCTGGAACGAAATGGGGGCAGGCAATCCGAAGCGGCTTTTGTAGAGTGCCCGCAGGGTGCTGATGAGCGAAGCGAATCGCACCGTTTACCCAAGCGAATCGCACCGTTTTTTTTCGAGTCCGTATTTCGCCTGTCGGCGACCTACTTTACTTGTTACGCGACAAGGACTTTCTACAAGGGAAAGTGTGCAAAGAAAGCACGCCCCGATGAAGCCTTTTCGCTGCCCCCTGAGCCCCTGCGGCGGGCTGCGCTGAAGGTACATCCATGTACCTCATCGCAGGTGTAACAGTCCCTGTTGCACCCCTTCGGGCCTGATCGCCGAATGACCTCAGTGCTCGCTGGCATATGGCCATGGATGGCCGGTAGCCAGAAAATGCAGGAGCAATTTTCTGCTCATAAGGGGGAAGCAAGAGCCGCTCTGACATATCAGTGGGATCTCCAAGCCTGTATGTAGGGTGCTGATGAGCGAAGCGAATTGCACCGTTTACCCAAGCGAATTAAACCATTTAAGGTGCCACAGCCGCAGTGCGGCCGTTCGCCGCCATGCCGGATGGCATAAGTGAAAAAAGCTGGAGTCCTGCGCGTCCTGGATCGGGCTAGTCGGCGGGCTGTTAGGATCTCAGCAAAGTTTCCTCAACCTGCTGATACAGGCGCTCCAGCGCTCCGCGGTTTTGCGCCACAAAGGCCTGGGCGGCAGCGCCCTGCTGCTGGCGTTGCAGAGGATCCGTCAGCAACTCCCGCAGCGCCTGGGCCAGTGCCGTTTCATCGGCCACCCGTGTCAGCCCACCGGCACTATCCAGCGCATCGCATATCGCCTGAAAATTAAACACCTGCTGCCCCATCAGTACGGGCTTGCCCAATGCTGCTGGCTCCAGCGGATTGTGTCCTCCTCTGGGCACCAGACTGCCACCAACAAAGGCAATATCCGCCGCGGCATAGAACCCCATCAGTTCACCCATGGTATCGCCGAGATAAACATCGACGGAACCTGTCTGCGGCGCTGATTCGCCATGTCCTGCCACCGAGTGTCGCGCAACCGACCAGCCGGCCTCCAGGCAGAGTCGGTGCACGGGCTCAAAGCGCTCCGGATGACGCGGCACCAGCACCAGTAGCAACGCCGGAAATTCGCTGCGCAGCTGCTCCAGCATGCGCAAGAGCGCGGCATCTTCCCCCTCATGGGTACTGCCTGCGACCAGTACCGGGCGATCTCCCCAGCACTTGCGCAAGCGGGTACCGGCTTCCAGCCATTGCGGCTTAGTTTCAATATCAAACTTGATACTGCCACTGACGGTCAGTTGCTGTACCGACAGACCTAGCTCGACAAAGCGCGCACCGTCATCGCGATGCTGCGCCACAACCTGACTCAGACATTGCAGCATCGGCCGCGTGAGCGCCGCAAAGCGCTTATAACCTTTGGCCGAGCGCGCCGACAACCTGGCATTCGCCAGCAATACCGGCACGCCAGCTGCCTGGCAGCTGTGTACCAGATTAGGCCAGAGCTCGGTTTCGACGATGATGCAGCCGCGTGGCCGGGTGCGGCACAGAAAACGGCCCAGGGCATCGGGCAAATCCCAGGGGCAATAGGCATGCTGCACCCGATCGCCAAACAGCGCGCGAACGCGTTCGGAACCTGTAGGTGTGGTGGTCGTCAGTAACAAAGGAAAGTCTGGTCTGCGGGCCAGCAGCAACTCCACCAGCGGTGCAATGGCCACAGTTTCACCCACAGACACAGCATGAATCCACAGAGGGCGATCGTTACAGGGCGCCACAAAACCAAGACGCTCACGCCAGCGGCTGCGATAGGCCGGAGCGCGCCGCCCGCGCCACCAAAGCCGCAGCAGGATAATAGGCAGGGCCAGGTACAGCAGAGTCGTATAGAGCAGACGCGCCATCAATCAGTTGTCCGCGAACTGCATGCGATGCAGCTGGGCGTAGGCACCCTCGCGCTCGATCAGCTCTGCATGGGAACCCTGCTCGACAATACGCCCCTGATCCAGCACCAGAATCATGTCCGCCTTCTCAACGGTCGAAAGTCGGTGAGCAATGACCAGAGTCGTGCGTCCCTTGATTACCTGATCCAGCGCATCCTGAATATGCCGCTCGGATTCCGTATCCAGGGCCGAGGTGGCTTCATCCAGAATCAGTATGGGGGCATCTTTCAGAATGGCCCGGGCAATGGCGATGCGCTGGCGCTGGCCGCCGGAGAGCAGCAAACCGCTTTCCCCGACTTCGGTGTTGAGCCCGTGCGGCAGGCGGCGAACAAACTCCATCACATGGGCCGCCTCAGCTGCCGCCTCTATCCGCGCCTCGCTGCAGGCGGCCATGGCACCGTAGGCAATGTTCTGTGCGATGGTACCGTTGAACAGTACAACCTGCTGATTGACCAGGGCAATCTGCTCGCGCAGATTACTCAACCGATACTGTTCCAGCGGTATGCCATCCAGCAGAATCTGCCCCGTCCAGCCATCACCGAAACGCGGCAACAGGGACGCCAGGGTCGACTTGCCACTGCCGGAGCGCCCGACCAGCGCTACCGTCTGGCCCGGGGCTATCTGCAGCTCAAGATCATGCAATACAGGGTCGGCATCCACGCCATAGCGAAAACCCACCTTGTTAAAACTCAGTTCGCCCCGTGCGCGATCCACCTGCTGCTGGCCGGTATCCTTTTCGGGGGCTTCATCCATAATCGAAAATACCGACTCGGCTGCAGCTATACCTTTTTGTACCTTGGTGCTGATATCGGTCAATTCCCGCAGCGGTTTGGTAATCAGCCCAGCCGCAGTAAGAAAAGCCACAAACTGCCCCGTACTCATGCCGCCCATTACGTCCGGGTGCATCGCCGTAAAGAGTAACCCCGCCAGCGCCATGGCAATCAGGAACTGTACCGTAGGCGTATTAAGCGACTGGGTCACCACCATTTTCATAAACTGGCGGCGATTGCGATCACTTGCATCATTGAAACGCTTGCGCTCAAATTCGGTGCCCCCGAAGATGCGCACAATCTGATAACCCTTGATAGCCTCGGACGCTGCGCTGGTTATATCGCCTACCGATTGCTGCAGACGCCGACTCAGCTTGCGCATGCGTTTGGAGGCAATGCTGACCACCACGGCTATAAAGGGGGCTGCCGCAATAAAAATCAGCGTCAGCTTCCAGTTCAGGTAAAACAGGTAACCGAACAGACCGATCACGGTAAGACCTTCACGCAGCAGCGTTTTGATGGCATCGGTGACGGCGCCCGTGACCTGCTCGACGTTGTAGGTCAGCTTGGCCAGCAGCTCGCCACTGGAATTCTGCAGATAATAGCTGCTGGGCAACGCCAGCATCCGCTCGAACAGATCCGTGCGCAGACCGTGCACCACCTGGCGCGCCACATGGCTGATGCTGTAGTTGCCGACGAAGGTCCCCACACCACGCAACGCAAAAATACCCAACACCGCCAGCGCCAGTACACCACGCTGCTCCAGGTCACCTTTTTCGACCGCATTTACCACGTGTTCAAGCCATTTGGCCGACAGTGCCTGGGAGGCACCATATACTCCAAAGGCCACAAAGCTGACGACGAAAGCAAACCAGTAGGGTTTTACATACACCAGCAAACGGCGATAAATCGCCCAGCTGCTGAATTCGGTTGAGGCTGACTGTTGTTTGCTCATCAATGATCGCATCGATTCCGTTGTTTTCGATGCACATTATACATGGATGACTAAATCGGGAGCCGTCGAATGCCCTGCAGTTTTTTATCAGGAGTTAGACCCCGATCAACCCTTGAACGCGCGGTTTGCCGATCGGACCGCGCAGCCGTAAAATGCAGCCCATCTCCCGGCTAAAAGCATGGTAAGCACATGGCGCGCAAAGACCAACCACAGCCCCCGTACTGGCATCCGCGTTTCTGGCTGACCTGGCTCGGCATGGGGCTGTTATGGCTACTCAATCGCCTGCCCTACAAGGCACAACTGGCGCTGGGCCGAAGCTTCGGTAACCTGCTGTACTGGGTCGCCCGTGAGCGCAGACATGTCGCACAGGTGAATGTACGCCTGTGTTTCCCCGAGCTGGATGCCGCTGCACAGCAACGCCTGATAAGGGATATTTTTCGCAATAACGGCATAGGCGCATTCGAGACCGCCATGGCCTGGTGGTCCCCCAAAGACTGGTTCCGGCGCCGTACTGTGCTCAAGGGCCGCGAGCATATGGATGCCGCCCTTGCGAAGGGTAAGGGTGTCATACTACTGGGCGCGCATTTCTCGACGCTGGATCTCGGGGGCCTCCTGTTCTCGGAGTTTTATCCGGCGGATGCCATGTACCGACGCCACAACAACCCGCTGATGGAAGACATTATCACCCGCGGGCGCGGGCGCTATTTTGGCCAGGCCATTGAGCGCTCGGACATTCGCTCGGTGATTAGGGCACTCAGGAAAAACCATATTATCTGGTACGCCCCTGATCAGGATTTCGGCCTCAAGCAATCGGTCTATGCGCCCTTCTTTGGTGTGCAGGCAGCCACCATCACGGCCACCACACGCATGGTGAAGCTAAATGGCTCCCCCATTCTGATGCTGGCCCAGCACCGCCTGCCCGATAACAGCTATGAGCTCGAACTGCTTCCGGTAATAGAACCCTTTCCCAGCGGCGATGAAGCCGCCGATGCGGCGCGTATCAATGCGGAACTTGAGCGCGCCATCCGCAAGGATCCTGCACAGTACATGTGGGTTCACAAGCGATTCAAAACACATCCCGAGGGGAAAAATTATCTCTACCGGAATATGGACTGAGATTTCTTGCCAGTTAACTTGCTGCGGAACCAGCGAAGTTAAAATCCCAGGCAGCCTAGACTTGTACCCCAACAGCCAAGGGAACTCATAGTAAGATGCTGTGCGGCAGCGTGACCATTCTGCAGGTTCTACACTTAGTATGATCCGCCCTTGTTAACCAAGCTCTGAGGCTTCAAGTGATCGAAAAAATATTAGTGACTGGCGGCGCCGGCTTCATAGGTTCAGCGGTAGTTCGCCACTTGATCGACAACACCTCCACTGAGGTCGCTAACCTCGACAAGCTCACTTACGCCGGTAATCTTGAGTCGCTGGCCTCTGTGGCTGACTCGCCCCGCTATCACTTCTATCAGGTGGACATCTGTGACGGCGCGGCGCTGGATGCGGCACTCGCCCAGTTCAAGCCTTCTGCCATTATGCATCTGGCGGCAGAGTCCCATGTTGACCGCTCTATCGATGGCCCCTCCGACTTTATTCAGACCAACATTGTCGGCACCTACAGCCTGCTTGAAGCAACACGCCGTTACTGGAGTGCCTTGCCGGCAGCACAGAAGAACGCGTTTCGCTTTCATCATATTTCTACCGATGAAGTATTTGGTGATCTGGAGGGCGTCGACGACCTCTTTAGCGAAACTACGCCTTATGCACCCAGCTCGCCCTATTCAGCGTCCAAAGCCAGCTCCGATCATCTGGTGCGCGCCTGGCAGCGCACCTATGGCCTGCCGGTGCTGGTGACAAATTGCTCGAACAACTACGGCCCCTATCACTTTCCCGAGAAGCTGATTCCCCACATCATTCTCAATGCCATTCATGGCAAGCCATTGCCGGTCTATGGTGACGGCGCTCAGGTCAGGGATTGGTTGTATGTGGAAGATCATGCTCGGGCGCTGGTGGAGGTGGTAACCAAAGGTGCTGTCGGTGAGACCTACAACATTGGTGGCCATAACGAGAAACGCAACCTTGAAGTCGTGCAGACACTCTGTGACTTGCTGGAGGAGTTGGCTCCCAAGAAGCCAGCAGGCGTTGCGCATTACCGTGACTTGATCACCTTTGTTAAGGACCGCCCGGGGCACGACCTGCGCTATGCCATTGATGCCTCCAAGATCGAGCGTGAGCTAGGCTGGGTGCCACAGGAAACATTTGAGACCGGTATCCGCAAGACAGTGCAGTGGTACCTCGACAACAGCGACTGGTGGGAACGGGTGCTGAATGGCGAATATCGCCTGGGTCGTTTAGGCGAAGAGGCCTGAATGTGTCGCCTTTAACAGCGGATTTATATCTGGCTTATTTTTTCGGCATTGTGAATTTTAATTCAAGGAGTTGTACATGAAGGGCATCATCCTCGCCGGAGGCTCCGGCACACGACTGCACCCGATTACAAGGGGCGTATCCAAGCAGCTGCTGCCGATCTACGACAAGCCGATGATTTATTACCCCCTGTCTGTGTTGATGCTGGCGGGTATTCGCGAAGTGCTGATCATTTCCACACCTGAAGACCTGCCGAATTTCGAAAAGCTGCTGGGGGATGGTTCTGAATTTGGCATTGAACTGACCTATGCCGAACAGCCCTCACCCGATGGCCTGGCCCAGGCATTCCTGATCGGCGAAGACTTCATTGGCGACAGCAATGTGTGCCTGATCCTGGGCGACAATATTTTCTACGGTTACGGCTTTAGCGCCATGCTGCGTGAAGCCGCCAGTCGCACAACAGGCGCGACTGTCTTTGGTTATCACGTCACCGATCCGGAGCGCTTTGGCGTGGTTGAGTTCGATGCCAGCGGCAAGGCCATGTCCATTGAAGAAAAGCCCAAGGCACCGAAGTCCAACTACGCAGTCACCGGCCTGTACTTCTATGACAACTCAGTGATTGAAATTGCCCGGCAGGTGAAGCCCTCACACCGTGGAGAGCTTGAAATTACCGATGTTAACAATGCCTATCTGCAGCGCGGCGATCTGCATGTGAGCATGTTCGGCCGTGGCTTTGCATGGCTGGACACCGGTACCCACGATTCCCTGATGGAGGCCAGTCACTTCGTGCAAACGATCGAAGCACGGCAGGGGCTCAAGGTCGCCTGCCTGGAAGAGATCGCTTATCGCCAGGGATGGCTCTCAGCAGACAAGCTGGCGCTCCAGGCCGCCGCACTGAGCAAGACCGGTTATGGTCAATATTTGCAAGGTTTGCTGACACAGGGGACACCCAAGTGAAAGTCATCGAAACCGCACTGCCGGGCGTCCTGATCATAGAGCCAAAGGTCTTCGGCGATCAGCGTGGATTTTTTGTCGAAACCTTCCAGGTAGAGCGTTATCGCGAAGCCGGTATAGAACTTCCCTTTGTGCAGGATAATCACTCGCGCTCACCGCGTGGGGTACTGCGCGGTCTGCACTTTCAGCGTACCCGGCCGCAGGGAAAACTGGTCAGCGTAAGCCGTGGCGCTGTCTACGATGTGGCCGTGGATATTAATCCGCAGTCGCCCAGCTGTGGCCAGTATGTCGGCGTTGAACTGACCGACGAGAACCACCGCCAGCTCTGGGTGCCGCCGGGTTATGCCCATGGGTTCTGCGTGCTGAGTGATTTCGCTGACTTTACCTATAAATGTACGGATCTGTATTTCCCTGAGGATGAAGGCGGGCTCATGTGGAACGATCCCGAGGTTAATATTCCCTGGCCTATCGAAGCACCCAAGCTCTCCGCCAAGGATCAGGCTAACCCGACACTGCGCGAACTGCTCGCACAAGGAACTTAGGCATGCGTGTTTTAATTACCGGTGCCCAGGGTCAGGTTGGTGCCGAACTCATACGTCTGGCTCCGGCTGAATTCAATGTCACGGGGCTGGGGTCGGCACAGCTGGATATCAGCGATTCGGACCAGGTTGCACGCACGGTGACCCAACTGCAGCCGCAGCTCATCATCAATGCCGCGGCCTACACCGCTGTGGATAAAGCCGAAAGTGACAGCGAGCGCGCCTATGCCGTTAACCGAGACGGCACAGGCCTGCTTGCCCAGGCCGCAGAGCGCGCCGGCATTCCGCTGCTACACATTTCCACCGACTATGTTTTTTCCGGCGATGCCCAAGCAGCCTATACAGAAGCCGACATCACAGCTCCCACCGGGGTCTATGGCGCCAGCAAACTGGCTGGAGAGCAGGCACTGGCCGAACACTGCAGCCGCTATATAACGCTGCGCACCAGCTGGGTATTTGGCGCTACGGGCAATAACTTCGTCAAAACCATGTTGCGCCTGGGCCAGGAGCGCAAGACTCTGGGCGTTGTTGCCGACCAATACGGAGCCCCCACCGCTGCCATAAGCATCGCCCAGGCCCTGTGGAAAGTCGCCCGTGACTACGCCGCCAGCGGCACCTTGCCCTGGGGGGTTTATCACTTCAGCGGCACTCCGTCCTGTAGCTGGCACGACTTCGCTGTTGCTATCTTCGAGCAGGCGCAGCAGTTGGGATTGCTGTCAGAATCCCCGCAGATCAACGCCATCACCACCGCCGACTACCCTACCCCGGCCAAGCGCCCTGCCAACTCAGTACTGAGTTGCAGCAAGCTGCAGCAAGCCTTTGGCATTGAACAACCCGATTGGCGGGCGGATTTGCATAGAGTGCTCGAAGCCTTGAAAAGCGCCTGATGCATGTATGCCCTGCGCACTTGCACTTTCGACAACCAGGCTGCTTACGTGCATATTCTGCCTGAACCCCCTCTGCGTCTTTGTCCACCGTTAACTGTTTACAACGTGGCAAGCGCACCTGGGTGCTATCATCCAGACTAAACGAGCTTACAAACAGGTACACATTGCGTATGAAAATTGCAGTTGCCGGAACCGGCTATGTAGGCCTCTCGAATGCCGTGCTGCTGGCACAGCACAACGATGTGGTCGCCCTTGATGTTATTGAAGAGAAGGTCGCACTGATCAACTCACGACGTTCACCGATCGTCGATATCGAGATCGAAGCCTACCTGCAGGAAAAATCACTCAACCTGCGCGCAACACTCGACAAGGCTGAAGCATACAAGGACGCCGACTTCGTCATTATCGCCACGCCCACCGACTACGACCCGCAGACCAACTACTTCAACACATCCAGTGTCGAAGCCGTTATCCGCGATGTAATGGAGATCAACCCGCAGGCTGTAATGGTGATCAAATCCACCATCCCGGTCGGGCATACTGCCGAACTTAAACGGACCTTAGGTACCAATAACCTGATCTTCTCTCCCGAGTTTCTGCGAGAAGGCAAGGCATTGCACGACAACCTGTACCCATCGCGCATTATCGTCGGCGAGCGTAGTGAGCGGGCCAAGACCTTCGCCACCCTGCTGCAGCAGGGCGCTATCAAACAGGAGGTGGCGACACTATTCACCGACAGTACCGAAGCCGAAGCCATCAAACTGTTCGCCAACACCTACCTGGCGATGCGCGTCGCCTATTTCAACGAACTGGACACTTACGCCGAATCCCACGGTCTGGACAGCCGACAGATCATCGAAGGCGTAAGCCTGGATCCGCGCATTGGCAGCCACTACAACAACCCGTCATTTGGCTATGGCGGCTACTGCCTGCCCAAAGACACCAAACAGCTGCTAGCCAACTACGCCGACGTACCGAGCAACCTGATCCGGGCCATCGTCGACTCCAACACCACGCGCAAAGACTTCATTGCCGAATCAATTCTGCGCCGTGAACCCAAAATCGTTGGCCTGTACCGCCTGGTAATGAAAGCTGATTCCGACAATTTCCGTGCCTCGGCAATTCAGGGCGTGATGAAACGGCTCAAGGCCAAGGGGATCGAGGTCGTCATCTACGAACCTGTGCTGCAGGAAAGCGAATTCTTCCACTCCGAAGTGATAACGGATCTGGACGCCTTCAAGACCCGCGTCGATTTGATCGTTGCCAACCGCATGACCGACGAGCTCCGTGATGTGGAAGCCAAGGTGTACACCCGTGACCTGTTCGGGGGAGACTCCTAACCCCTTGACTAACTCCCCGCCGCACCTTCCCGCGGCGGGTACTGTGACACCCTTCAACCCGAATTTCGTGCCAGGCAGTTCGCGCCCTCAGGCGTCCGCGAACTGCATACGATAGAGCGCAGCATAAGCGCCCCCCTGTTCGAGCAATTCCTGATGCCCTCCCTGCTCGACGATACGCCCCTGCTCCAGCACTACTATTAAGTCAGCCTTCTCGATGGTGGACAGACGGTGGGCGATGACCAGCGTTGTACGTCCGTCCATGACCTGCTCCAGCGCTTCCTGGATATGGCGTTCGGACTCAGTATCCAGTGCCGAGGTCGCCTCATCGAGAATCAGGATAGGCGCATCCTTGAGGATTGCCCGGGCGATAGCAATACGTTGCCGCTGCCCCCCCGAAAGTAGCAGCCCGCCCTCGCCGACCTCGGTCTGAAGTCCTTCGGGTAGCCGATCAACAAACTCCATCACATGCGCCGCCTCGGCCGCAGCACGCACCTGTTCATCACTGCAGTCCGCCATGACACCGTAGGCGATATTATCTGCAATAGAGCCGTTGAAAAGCACCACGTGCTGGTTAACCAGCGCTATTTGTTGTCGCAGATTATCGAGCCGGTACTCCTCCAGCGGTATGCCATCGAGCTCAATACGGCCGCTCCAGCCGGCATTAAAGCGCGGCAGCAGTGAAGCAAGCGTCGACTTGCCGCCACCGGAGCGCCCAACCAGCGCGACGGTTTTCCCGCGGGGGACATGCAGGTCGAGATCGTGCAACACCATCTCGCTGTCATCCCGGTAGCGAAAGCCAACCTTGTCGAAACTGAGTTCGCCGCTGGCACGCTGGACACTGTAGTGACCGTTGTCCTGCTCCGGTGCCTCGTCAATGACCGAAAACACCGACTCAGATGCGGCGATACCCTTTTGAATGACAGTACTTAGATTGCTAAGAGCCCGTAACGGTTTGGTGATCAGGCCAGCGGCCGTCAAATATGCAACGAAGGCGCCGGTACTCATGACGCCCATCACCGACGGGTGCATTGCGATATAGAGCAGACCCGCCAGTGCCATGGCGATTAGAAACTGCACCGCCGGCGTATTCAGAGACTGGGTGACCACCATTTTCATGAACTGGCGGCGATTTCGATCGCTGGCGGCATGAAAACGGCTGCGCTCGAACTCGGTGCCACCGAAAATACGGACGATCTGATAGCCCTTGATGGTCTCGGATGCGGCGCTGGTAATGTCGCCAACCGACTGTTGCAAACGGCGACTCAGCTTGCGCATCCGCTTGGACGCCACCGTCACGACAACGGCGATAAAGGGCGCCGCTGCAATGAAAATCAGCGTCAGCTTCCAGTTGAGATAAAACAGATACCCAAACAGACCTATGACCGTCAAGCCTTCGCGCAGAACCGTCTTGACCGCATTGGTGACAGCCCCGGTCACCTGATCAACGTTATAGGTCAGCTTCGCCAGCATTTCGCCGCTAGAACTGTGCTGATAATAGTCGCTGGGCAGCGTCAGCATGCGGTCGAACAACTCGGTCCTCAAGCTATGCACCACTTCGCGACCGACATGGCTGATGGCGTAGCTGCCAACAAAAGTACCGACGCCTCGCATCAGAAAAATGCCCAACACCGCCAGCGCCAGCAAGGTTCGTTTTTCCAGTGCGCCCTGCTCGATCGCATCGATCACGTGCTCGAGCCACTTTGCCGATAACGCCTGGGAGGCGCCATAGAGTGCAAACGCCAGGAAACTGATAACGAAGGCAAACCAGTAGGGTTTCACGTAAACCAGCAGACGCTTGTAAACCACCCAGCTGCTGTGCTCGGCTGCCGGTTGCTGTTGTTTATTCATTGAGACCCGCATTATTCCGTAATCACAGCCGCTCATTATACACAGACGACCCCACCCCGCCTTACTGCTCGGGACTCCCGGACCGGAAAAACCCACCACAGCCTATGTGGGTGCAGCGGCGCCTCAAGATGCTCTCAACAGGTGAAGCCAACTGCATCAATATCTGTCACAAATACAAGAGAGTCTGGCCTGTAAAATCCAGCGTTTGACATCCCTCCAGGCAAAAACTATGTTGGTGGCCCTCAGGCCACTGCTTCGAATAAAAAATAAACTCGGTGCCAGTATGAAGGTAATGCAGATTTTATTATCGCAATCAGAGGCAGGAGCCGAGACCTACTTTGAAAAAGTATCCGCTGCCTTTGCAACCGACCCCTCTATTGAACAACAATTAATCATCGAAGCCCAAGGATCCCGGGAAGCCCGCTTGCAGACTGCAGCGGTCACTTATCGGACGCTGCCTATGGGGATCTTCAGTAAACCCCTGTTGTACAACACCATGCTCAAACGTCATGTCGACACCTTTGAACCCGACCTGATTGTCACCTGGGTCAATCGCGCCTCACGCAAGTGCCCCCCCACAAAAGCTGTTGTCGTTGGACGACTCGGCGGATATTACGATATAGCCAATTATCAAAAATGTGATTATCTGATCGTCAATACACCCGACCTGGTACGCCACGTAGTCGAAAGTGGCTGGCCAGAAGAGCGAGTATCCATGATATCCAACTTTGGTGAGTTGCCGCCGGCGCTGAGTGTCGATGACCCTCTCCCAAGTATACCGGCGGGCCATAAAGTGCTATTGACGCTGGGCCGCCTGCATCAAAAAAAGGCTCAGGATACTGCGATACGAGCTCTGACGAAAATCCCCAATGCCACCTTGCTGATCGTGGGCAGCGGCGAACTTAGAGACCAGCTGGAGGCGCTGGCACAGTCCGAGGGTGTAGCCAAGCGCGTCCAGTTCCTTGGGTTGCGCAAGGACATTCACCACCTGTTCGAAATTGCCGACCTGTGCCTGTTTCCCTCCCGTTTCGAGCCTCTGGGAAATGTCATTCTCGAAGCCTGGGCGACGGGCACACCCATAGTCGCTGCAACAAGCACTGGGCCCTCATGGCTGATCGAGCACGAACACAATGGCCTGCTGTTTCCAGTAGATGACGCCGAGCGTTGCGCCGTCGAGGTCAACCGCCTGCTACATGACTCACCTCTCGCCCGGCAACTGGCTGAGAATGGCGCCAAAAAGTACCGCAGCGGGTTTTCCCAGCCCATCATTATGCAGCACTATAAGGACCTGTTCACAAAGCTGGTGACAGATAGGCGCAGCGGCAAGCTGGCTAAATCTCGCGCCCTACGCTGACATTCAAAGGCAGGTTTGCATATACTGTGCGCGGGCGGCAGCAGCCTAACTGATTCGGTACTGAGGCATCTGGGACTTGAAACTGCGTCTGGCGCTAACCTTATGTCTTGCTGCCAGGCAATTTGAAGCGAGCACGACTCAGCCCGCGACAGTAGCGATCTGGTTTGCACCTTAACCAAATCACTGCAGGTGACTGCCATAACCTGCGATTTAAAAGGCCTAAGCGAAGCACAGGTGCAAAGGCTCGAGTATGGCCAGCACTGCACGATTGAAACGGAGTTAGAGCGTTTCATTCGCCGACACAGAAACAACGACTATTACAGCTGAAGGACACTAACGGCGAATGTCTACGATTAAAAAGAAAGTACTGCGCGCTCTGTTTCGCAACATCGCTATCCTCGGCGCCCCGTTTATGCTCAGCGCCAAAGGTCGAGCTCGTTTTCGAGAGTACTTTGATGGTCGTATTATTTCGTTGTATCGCGATGATATCGAAACCTTCGTTGCCCGCTACCCCAGAGTCTGGAGTGAGGAAGATACGCTCCAGCATATTATCCAGCACCGTTCCAGTATTTGCCGCTTTGGTGACGGTGAATTCAAGCTAATGGTAGGTGAACGTCACAAATCATTCCAGGACGTCAACACTGCTCTGAATAACCGCATGCTGGAGGTGCTGCATAGCCGCGAACCTAATACCCTGATAGCGATCCACCCAGTGCGGGACTTCGACGGTCTGGGTCGAATTTGGCAAAAATTTATTATTCGCATTGGCCGCGAAGTGCTGCAGCTACTTGAGTTGGAGAGAGACTACCCTTCAATGGGCGCCTTTCGCGTCCTGCCGGATGAAAGCCGCGAAGCCCTGGTAGCAAGAATTCAGTTGATCAAGCAAATCTGGGACGGACGAAAAATACTGCTGGTAGTGGGTACCAACAGTCGCTTCACATTCGAAGAGGAGTTGTTCAATAACGCCCAATCCGTTGACTTCCTCTATGCGCCAGCTAAAAACGCCTTCAACGAATATGACGATATCGTCAAACGTATCACAGAGTATGACAAGGGTGAGTACCTCATCATGCCCGTGCTAGGCCCGACCGCGACAATTCTGGCCCACGACCTTGCACAGAGGGGTTATCAGGCAATTGACTTTGGACAAATGCCTGGCACTTTCCGGCGCGCCAAGCGCAAGCTATTCGGCAATGAGGCCTACATCATTGACGAGCTATTAATACCCAGAGAACCTCAGCCCCCTGAATAAGGGTTTCTCGCAGTACCCGGAGCTACCTGGGGTGTCATGCCGTCCGCCAAAAACGCAGCCTCACCGGTTTTAAAGGCACGGATGCCATCGCGAATAGCCCTATATTTGACCTGATCATAATGCCTACGGGCAATTAAAGCTTTCCACGCGTACATCCAATAGCGCCTGGCTAACGATTTCTTACCCTGATCCAGCTGATGCTTGCGGTAAAAATAGGAGCGGGACCAACCAAAGTGCCAGTTTTTCATATATTCAACCGCATCCGAGCTCCCGGATGACTGACCGGCAAGGTGCTCAGCATAGATTCCGGGCAGCAATAACACCTGATACCCATGGGCACGTGCACGCCAGCAAAGATCAACCTCTTCTGAAAACAGGAAGATCTTCTCGTCGAAAAAGCCAAGAGGCTTTAGCTTTTCCATATCCAACAGCATGCATGAACCGCTGATCGCATCTTTGGTTTCAGCTGGTTTATCATTCTGATAATGCTTGCGGCTAGTCGCCGGGCCGAAAATAGCACCCTGTGGATAACTGGAAGCTTGCAACAGAAGATCAGACACTTGCTGCTTAGTGATCAGAATATCGGGGTTAATAAGCAGAGCGTAGCGACTTTTTATATTTTTTAACGCCGCGTTGGCGGCACGTCCATAGCCAAAATTATGTTCCAGGCGCAATATATCTAGATGCGGAAAAGCTTTTTCTAGCTTCTCGACATCACCTTTTCTACTCGCATTATCAACAACAGTGACCTGCCTCGACATAGAATCAATAAAATCACCCAGGCAATCTAAAATCACGTTGGCACTGTTATAGGAGACAATAATAACCGTTATATCATTCATCATTAATCAAGCTGTATAGGTAGGACTGTTTCACGTACCGCTTGTTTGCCAGCTTGCGGCGATTCATTTGTCGCTTGACGAGTAGAAATGCCAGTCTTTTTTCGGCCTCTGCCGTATCAACAAGAGGCGCATCAAAGTCAGGCAATGGTTTATTAACATCCATTGAATAAACACAGCCGCCCGTCGATGCAATCCCTTCGCCAAGAGCAATAACTGTCTTATTATGCATAGCGGCTTGCAGTAAAACTGTCGAGTTAATACCTATGACCAGGCCTATCTCATCAAACTGTTTAAATAGATCAACAGACTTATCCTGGTATTCAACGTTAGCGAGAACAGGAAGGTTATCCACAGGTGCTCTCGGATGCTGACGAACGACAAATTGATACTGAGGGTAACTATTCGACAAGTATTCAACAAACGATCTCATCGTTTTAAATGGCGAAGAGTAGCGAATATTTGAATCATTTTCGTCCTGCAAAGGAACAAGTATTTTTTTTATTGTATCGGGAGGTTCAATTTTAAATTCAGAAACTTGTGAGAAAAAATGTAACCCAAGGTCTCGCCGAACAATCCGATTCCGCATACGCAAAAAATTCTGTCGATCTCGCTCAGTTATTATTTCACCAACAATCAATTTCTTGCTAAAACTAGCCTCGGCATTTGTCCCTTCATTATCGAAATATATACGATCACGTTGGGGAAACCATCCGGCCTCGGAATACAATACTTTGCAGTTAGAACTATATTCTTTGATCAAATCGGCCGTTTTTCGATCTGCATCCGTACGGCCTCCCCAAATAAAGCAAACGTCCGGTTTTTCTCTAATCAACAATTCAGGGAGGCCCAGCTCATTGGTCAGTACATAATCCTTACGCTTGAGACGTCCATGCACCGACTTCGGGTGCACATAGAAGCAACTTTCATGACCCAGCTTTTTCAAAGAACCAGCCAGCACCTGATAGGCTTTGGCAACATGCTTCCATCTTTCAGGGCGATCTGTGACGTGAGCGGCCACTGTAAAAAGAATTTTTTTATTCACGAATTACTCCCACACCTTTTTAATAACTCGCGCAGGAGAGCCGACAACGATGGAGTTACTCGGTATATCTGAATTAACCAGACTGTGTGCACCGATTATCACATCATCACCAATTTTAACATTATTAAGAATAGTCACATGACTACCTATCCATACGTTATTTCCGATTTCAATATCACCTTTATTCAAGGGTTGGTATTTGAAATCTTTACCTTTTTCACTAAAAGAGTGACTAGATGCAATAAAATTACAGTGAGAGCCTATGATCACATTACGCCCCAACGTTATACGGCCAGCAGCCTGAAACCAGTTATATACGCCGACCACAGACCCATCACCAATATCTATAATTCCTTGACATTCAAATACAGACCCGACTTTAACCTTCACATTATTTCTAAAATGCAGAGCGCCTTTCTTACCGAAGCTGATCACCACACCTTTTTGCAAGCGACAGGAAGGAGAAATCTCGGCCACAGAAGATTTTTTCTTTAGCTTATTATCTATAAGCACAGTCAGCTGCAAATGAATTTTTCTGATTTTTTCGACGATTTTCATGTTCAGGTCACGATGGTTTTATTTGCAGTACCATCTGCCCCTGTTCTACTGGCCGGATACAAAACAAATATTATTTGATATTCTGACATATTTGAATCCTATACTGCCTTGAAATAGATGCAAATGGAAGACGATACGCCATTGAAAATCATCCAAATCCTCCCCGCCCTGGATGCCGGAGGCGTCGAGCGCGGCACGGTCGAGTTCGCCCGCGAGCTGGTTGCACGCGGCCATGAATCGATCGTCATCTCCAATGGCGGCCGCCAGGTTGAACGCCTCGAGGCAGAGGGCTCCCGTCATATCCGGATGCCCGTTCACCGCAAATCGCTGCGCTCCCTGGCACAGGTGCGACCGCTGCGGCGCCTGCTGGCGGAACTCAAGCCCGACATCATACACGTGCGCTCGCGCGCTCCGGCCTGGATCGCCTGGCTGGCCTGGCGCAAGCTACCTGCCGCGACAAGGCCTCGCCTGGTCAGTACCGTACATGGCATGTATTCGGTCAACGCCTACAGCGCCATTATGACAAAGACCGAACATATTATCGCTATCTCGGACTGCGTACATGACTACATCACGCAGAATTACGGCATAGCTGCGCAACGTATCACCCGTGTCTATCGCGGCCTCGACCCTGGCGTCTTCCATCAGGAAGGCGACGACAGCGCCTGGCGGGAACAATTGTTTAACGAGTACCCGCAGCTGCGAGGCAAACGACTCCTGCTGATGCCTGGGCGCCTGTCGCGCTGGAAAGGCCAGGAGGCGTTTCTCGATGTGATGCAGCGGCTGGGGCAGATACGGCCGGACTGCCACGGCATCGTGGTTGGTGCAGCCGAAGCGAACAAGCAACACTACCTTAAAGAGTTGCTCGACAAACGCCAGGCCCTGGGACTGGACGAGCAGGTCACCTTTGTCGGCCACCGCTCAGATATTCAGGCATTTTATCGCCTGGCCGATATTACCTGCCACCTGTCAAACAAGGCCGAGCCCTTTGGCCGCACCGTACCCGAGGCGCTGGCTTGCGAATGCCCGGTCATCGCGTATGATCGCGGAGGCGCCAGTGAATCTTTGCATGCCGCCTTCCCCGATGGCCTGGTCGAGGCGGATAATGTTGATGCCTTTGCCCAGCGCGCAGATGAACTGTTACGCCGAGACTCGGCCGATATAAGGTTACCCGAGCAGTTCTATCTGCAGTATCAAACAGAGGCTACGCTGGCGGTATATCGCCAGCTATTAAGCCAGGCCTGAGCTGCAGCAGTCGGACAGCTTGCAATTTATCCCTAACTTACGGCAGATCAGAATGAGAGTACTCCACGTCGCCTACCAGCAGCTGAAGAGATACGGTCACACCCGCGTCAGCTGGGCCCAAAAGCTCACCTTTGGCCTGATCAAGAATGATCACCTGGTGCAGACCTTCAGCGACCGCGATGTGGCCGCATTCGAGGCGCCCTTTGGCATTCGTGACCTGGGCAAGAAAAAGGCCAACCGGCGCCTGCTGGAGACCGTTGAAGCCTTCGAACCCGATCTGCTGATCGCGGGCCACTGCGACCTGATCACCAACGAGACGCTGGAAGCGGTCAGGGCCATGGCTCCGAACTGTGCCATCATTCACTGCAATAATGACCCCCTGTTCGTGCCCTCCAATGTCGAACGTATCAAGTACCGCGCCAAGGTCACCGATGCGGTATTTATCTCTACCGGGCGGCGCGAGCTGACCCAGTTCGAGGGTTCCCGGGCACGGGTTTATCATATGCCCAACCCGGTTGAGCCCTCTGTCGAGTGTTTCGACAATTCGGCAATAGCCACGGCCGACCTGCCGATCGATCTGATCTTCTGCAGCAACAGTCAGAACTTCACCAAGCGCCTCGAGATGATCGCGCGGATGAAAGAGCAGCTCGACCCGATCATGGACTTCAAGACGTTCGGCAGTTTCAACGAACCGCCGGTCTGGGGTCGCGACTACGACCGGGCGCTGCAGGCGAGCAAGATGGGACTTAACTTCAACCGTCAGGAAGGCGTTGACTGGTATTCGTCGGCACGCATGGCGCAGCTCGCGGGTAACGGCATCCTCCAATTTACCCATGCGTCAGGCCGCTTCGACGAGTTGCTACCCGCTGAAACCCTGGTCTACTTCCAGGAGGAAGCGGACCTGATTGCAAGCATCCGCGAATTCCACGCCGACGACGCCAAACGTCAGGCCTGGGCAAAAGCGACACGGGAGTTCTTCCACCAGGAAATCAACTCAACGCTATACGCGCAGTACATCGTCGAGGCCGGCACCCAGGCTGCTTTCAGCCACCCCTACTGCTGGGCACAGGACATCAACCTGGACGGCACGCTGAAATGACACTGGCGCTAAGTACCCTGCGCCCTTTTGCACAGGGTGGTAATCGGCTCTGCTTTGTCCACCCGAATGACAAGCACCGCTGCATCAAGGTGCGCCGGCCAGACTTCACCCTGGTGGATCTGCGCCGCAAAAAGGGCTTTCCGAAAAACCTGCTGCCACTAAGCCATTTCGATGACAATCGCGAAGAATGCGAGGTGATGAATTCGCTGGCCCGTCAACTCGGTGACAGTGCCTTCGAGCATGTGAGCCACTGCTACGGCTTCGAGCAGACTGACTTCGGCCCTGGCCTGGTACTGGAATTGGTGCGGGACGCCGATGGCGAAATTTCCCAGACGCTAAAGGCACATATCTGGTTCCAAGGTTATACCCAGGACTGCCAGAGCGCCGTTGAGCACTTCTGTACACGCTGGCGCGAGCTGCAAATTCCGTCGCGGGACCTGCTGCTGCACAACATTCTGGTACAGAAGGATGCCGGTGGCCGGATCAGCCGGCTTGTCGTCATCGACGGACTCGGAAGCCCGAACATTATTCCTTTTTACCGGCTTCCCAAGTCACTGCGCCAGGCCAAGGTCGAGCGCAAGATTGCCAACCTCCATGTCCGTATCAAACAGATTTTGGCCAAGAAGGCACGCGGCGAAAAGCCCGGCAACCATGGCATGGCCACGGCCCGCCCCACATCCACCCCTGACTCCCAAGGCTAATCGATATGACTGATTCCCCGATTCGCGTTGCCCAAATATTGGCCGGAGGCGCTCAGGGCGGTGCGGAAAACTTCTTTGTTCGCCTGGTCAGCGGATTGCATGAGCACCCGTCCCTCGAGGTCAAGGCACTCATCCGCAAGCACGCCCACCGCATCGAATCATTGCAGCAAGCCGGCGTCGAGACCCAGGGTTTTCGCTTTGGATCCGGGCTGGACCTGCTCGATCGGCACCAGTTTCGCAAGGCACTCAAGGCCTTTGCACCCGAGATTGTCATGACCTGGATGGGCCGTGCCAGCGCATACACCCCGAACTCACAGCAATATACGCTCGTCAGCCGCCTCGGCCATTACTACAAGCTGAAGTACTACAGCCATGCCGATTACTGGGTGGGAATCAGCAAGGGGATCTGCAAGCACATGACCGACGGCGGTTTCCCGGCCGAACGCATTGTGCATATTCCCAACTTTGCCGATGAACGCGAAGTGGATCCGATACCCCGCGACAGCTTCAACACCCCGCTGGATCAACCGCTGATCCTCGCGGCCGGGCGCTTGCACGTGAACAAGGCGTTCGATGTGCTGCTGCACAGTCTGACTGAAATGCCGGGTGTAACCCTCTGGCTGGCGGGGTCAGGTCCGGAGGAGCAGAACCTGAAGGCTCTGTGCGCCAAACTGGGCCTCGAATCACGCGTGCGCTTCCTCGGCTGGCGTACAGACGTAACCGCCTTGATGCGCACCGCAGACCTCTTTGTCTGCCCATCACGCCATGAAGGCCTGGGCTCTATCGTCATGGAGTCCTGGGCGCACCGCTGCCCGATCGTCGCTACAGACTCCCAAGGCCCGGGAGAATCGATTACCGATGGCGTCAGCGGCCTGCTGACACCGATTGACGATGCAAAGGCGCTGGCAAAGGCTATGAACTCAGTGCTCCAAAGCGATGATTTGCGCCAGCACCTCATTCAGAGCGCCAGCGATGTCTACGCCAATGGCTACAGCAAGGCATCTATAGTCGAACGCTATGCACAGTTCTATCAGCAGATAAGGCACAGCAAATAAAGCGGTACGGCTGCAGCCACTCAAGACCTGCGCCCAACGTGGCGCAGCGCAAGGGCCCCGATTAAGTACCGATTGCCGTTGTTGCCGGCCTGTCTGCGAGTAATAACGGCACAACCGTCATAAAAAAAATCGCTCCTGCAGCATCTGGGCACAGCGCCCCGCTTCATTGAACCCCTGCTCCGGCGCCCGCAACGGCTGCCCCTGCCATTGCGCCAGCGATGTCACCTGGCCGCGCTCTAACAGGCTCGCCACGCCCCGCGCCACACGACTGTCAGCGGCGGGTTCCAGATCCAGCAGTCCTACGGCACAGCCAGCGCTGAGGGCCTCGTAGATCATGGACACGCTGTCGGCGCTGACCCAGCAACACTGCGCCACACCCAACTGCGCAGGCAACCAGCCGGCGTCGGTCTGTTCGGGCAATACCAGTTCAATATCCGCCATGGCGGCCAGCGCTTGCTGCATTGATACGGGTGTACGTCTGGAGGTCACGACACGCCAGTGACGTGGATCGCGCTCACGCAATGAATGCAGCTGCGCAAGAATCTGGCCCTCATCCCACTGAAAATGTTTCGACGGCCCCCCTAGCAGAATCAGGCCATAACCGGGGGCCTTGGAACCAGGCTGCATCCGGTTGAGCGCACCCTGGGTGCTGATCACATTGCTACGCACAGGCGGGCGGTCATGTTCCGGAATCAGACACAGGTCAAACCAGCCCAGCGGCAGGCTGGGGCGCATCAGCACCACGGCGGGAGCACCGCAATTCCTGCGCAACGCCAGCAGACTCAGATGAGTACCGTGACCGGCGCCGATCAGCAATGAGGGCTTGGGGTGCGGCCATTTCAGTCGGCCCAGCAACGCCTGCATCAGCTGCGAGGGACTCAACGGTGGTCGGGTTTCGATCACCGCTCCGGGCTGCAACGCCTGCACCCCACGGGCCAGCCCCAACGACTGGTTAAGGTGCCCTGGCTTGCCGTCGCTGATAATGCAGATATGGGTCACTAAGCGTCCTGTTGTGAGTCTGCCTTTACGGGCGACAGTTACGGGCAAAATTACCGGCGCAAGTTGTGATTGTGGATTACGCGCCTGACACCGGCCGACTAACCATGATAATCAAATTCCCGCCAAAGACCCACGCACAGGCGCCGAATTTGGCCAAACCCCGGCAACAGCGATGCCAGGCAGGCCCGAAATATCGACGCTGGTCGAATTTTTACGCGCCAGGCAATTCCATTTTCCCTGAGGATGCTTACAATCTAGCGTCCTGTATATAGATCTGCGATGGCTCTATCACTCCTGCCTCCGCGAGGACTCTATTTTTCTGCACTTGTTTTAGGATGGTCAGTATGGCGGCTTTCGGCTCACTTTTTATGCCAGAAATGGCAATTTCCTGGTTTGATGGCTCTGGCTGGAGTGAGAGTCAGGTGGTATCGAGCGACAGCATCCAGCTGCACCCTGGCGCTCATGTCCTGCACTACTCCAGCACCTGTTTTGAAGGCCTGAAGGCATTTCGCCATGCAGACGGTTCCATCAAGATTTTCCGCATGGACCAGAACATTGCCCGCTTTGCCCAGAGCGCCGAGCTGCTGGCGCTGCCGAGTATTAACCCTGCGGCCACCACCGCCATGATCACCGAGATCGTAGCGCGCTTTGCCGACGAAGTGCCGGCGCCGCCGGGCTCCATGTATATACGCCCGACACACTTTGGCACCGAGCCTGCCATTGGCAAGGCCGCCGTCCCCTCCCTGACCTCGTGCCAGTACGTGCTGCTATCGCCAGTGGGTGACTATTTCGCCGGTGGCGACAAGGCGCTGCGTCTGCTGATCGATGACCAGGGCATGCGCTGCCCGCCGCACATGGGCATGGTCAAGAGTGGCGGCAACTACGCTGGCGCCCTGCGCCCGATCATGAAGGCCCGCGCTGAAGCCCAGGCTGACCAGGTACTGTTCTGCCCCGGTGGCGATGTCCAGGAAACCGGTGCTGCCAACTTCCTGCTGATCGACGGCGACGAGATCATCACCAAAGCGCTGGACGAAAGCTTCCTGCACGGCATTACCCGCGACTCCATTCTGACGCTGGCGCGGGACCGCGGCATGAAAATCTCCGAGCGCGCACTCAGCATCGACGAACTGCTTGAGCGCGCCGCCAAACCGGGTTGCGAAGCGGCACTGTCCGGCACCGCTGCGGTACTGGCGCCAGTCGGCACCCTGATCTACCACGGCAAGGAATACCCGGTCGGTAACGGCGGCGTTGGTACCACCACGGTAAAACTGCGCCAGGCACTGAACGATATTCAGTGGGGCAAGGCCGAAGACAAGCACGGCTGGCTCACCAGCATCTGATCGGCGCTACACTGCGGGCAATAAACGAAAAAGCGCCAGGCTGCAATGTCTGGCGCTTTGCGTTTTGTCCCTCAAAAACTTCGCTGCGAGGCGCAGCTCCTACGGTCGTCCGGAGGTGACGGTAAAGCTATCAGCCTAGAGCTGTCAGCTTTAAACTTACGGCTTACGGCTTACGGCTTACGGCTTACGGCTTACCAATCACCAATAACGAATGACAAAGCGTGTGATCGGCCACGTAGCCTGGAATGAACCTCGGGCGAATTCCGGGGACCGAGCGTGCGAAGTCCGACAACCGCAGCCACATCCTCGAAACTCGCTTGGAGCTCCTTTCCCTGAATTCGCAAGCTCATTCCAGGCTACTAACTGCTCTCTCCCTTGCACCTGCTCTTACCTTGCCATCTACCCCCCAAAAGCTTCGCTGCGAGGCGCAGCTCCTGCGATCGTACGGAGGTGACGGTAAAGCTATCAGCCTAGAGCTGTCAGCTGTCAACTTTAAGCTTACGGCTTACGGCTCCATTACCTGCGTCCAGATGCGGCTCACCGCAGCGCGATAGTCACCCATTTCCGAGGCGGCAATCACGCTCGACTGCTCCTGCATGCTCAGGCGATGTCCTACCGAGCGGTAGGCTTTGTAGGCATCGCGCAAACTCTCGGCATCCGCCGCTGAAAACAGGCCAGCCTGCTCAGCCGCATCCAGAATGCGGATATTGTCGGTAAATTCCAGCAACTGCGGATATCGGCCGCCATGGGCCAGCACGCAGTACTGCACCAGAAACTCGATATCCACTATCCCGCCCTGATCCTGCTTCAGGTTGAACACAGCTTGTGCATCATCACTGGCCTGCTTGCTGCCCAGGTGATTGCGCATTTTGCTGCGCATGTCACACACCTCCTGACGCAGCTGAGCCTGGTCCCGCGGCTTGGACAGAATCTCGGCCCGCACCTGCTCAAAGGCCTGGGTCAAACGCGGACAACCCGCCACCACCCGCGCCCGCGACAACGCCTGATGTTCCCAGGTCCAGGCTTCCTTGTGCTGATACTCGGCAAAGGCCTTGAGTGGGCTGACCAGCAAGCCGGCATTGCCCGAAGGACGCAGCCGCATGTCCACTTCATACAGCAGGCCACCGGCGGTGAAGGTACTGAGAATATGAATGATGCGCTGCCCCAGGCGGGTGAAAAACACATTATTAAACACCGGTTTCGCCCCCGTGGTGGACAGATTGGGGTCCGCATCGTGCAGGAACACCAGGTCCAGATCCGAACCGTAGGACAGCTCAATCCCGCCCAGTTTGCCATAACCCACAATGACAAAATCAGGATCACAGAGCTCGCCCGACGCTTTCTGGGGCACACCATGCTTTTCCACCAGCAGGCGCCAGGCGATGTCGAACACCGCCTCCAGAATACTTTCTGCAGTCCAGGTCAGGTAGTCGCTGACCTTCATCAGCGGTAGCGCACCGGTGATATCGGAGGCTGCCACGCGCAAAACATGGGCATTCTTGAAGTAGCGCAGTGCCTCCATCTGCTGCTCGACATCTTCCTGCGGAATACGCACCAGATGCTGTTGCAGTTCGCGCTGAAGCGCCTGTTTGTCAGGCGGTGCATAGAGCGTACGCGGATCAATCAGCTCATCCAGCAGGATAGGCAGGCGCGTCAGCTTGTCGGAGAACCAGGCGCTGCCGGAACAGAGCCTGACCAGCTGGCGCAGAGCCGCAGGATTCTCGGCCAGCAACACCAGGTAGGCAGAACGGCGCAGCACCGCCTGGATAAGTTGCAGTACCCGCGCCAGGGTTTCGCTGGCGTTGTCCACTGTCGCCACATCCATCAGCAGCTGCGGCATCACAATGCGCAACCGCTCCAGCGCCACGGCCTGCAGGGTGGCCACGGTACGGGAGCTACGCAGGTCATTAAGCTGTTGCAGGCTGTGGGCGGGGTCGTCAAAGCCCTGTTCAGCCAGATACTGCAAAGCAACTTCCGGCTCAAGCGCGTCATCCCAGAGCGCCAGCCACTCGGCCACATCCTCCAGCACCTCAGCATCGGTACTCTTGCTCGGTGCAATGACATCGGCAAAATGACGCCGAACATGGCTGCGATGCAACTCCAGTTCGGCGCTGAAACTGCCCCAGTCGGCTGCGCCCATGCTGCATGCCAGACGCAGGCGATCGGCATCCTCCGTAGGCAGCTCCTGGGTTTGCTTGTCTGCCCGTGCCTGGATCGCGTGCTCGACGTTACGCAGGTAGATATAGGCCACCTGCAATTCTTCGATCGCATTCTGGGGCATGCCGAACTCAGTCAGCAATGGCAGTATCTTGAGCAATTCGCGCTGTTGCAGCCTCGTATCGCGTCCGCCACGAATGAGCTGAAACGCCTGGGCGATAAATTCCACCTCGCGAATACCGCCTGACCCCAGCTTGATGTTCTGTTCCAGTCCCTTGCGCCGCACCTCGCGGTTGATCATCTCCTTCATGTCACGCAATGACTCGAAGGCACTGAAGTCGATGTACTTGCGATACACGAAAGGGCGCAGCAGCATCTGCAGCTCGGCGCCGGCCTCGACATCCCCGGCCACCACCCGTGCCTTGATCATGGCGTAACGCTCCCACTCCCGCCCCTGATCCTGGTAATAGGCTTCCAGAGCACCAAAGCTGCAGGCCAGGGGGCCGGCCGAACCGAACGGGCGCAACCGCATATCGACGCGGAACACAAAGCCATCAATGGTGATGTTGTCCAGCGCCTGAATCAGCTTCTGCCCCAGGCGGATAAAGAAGTCCTGATTTTCCAGACTCCGCCGCCCCCCCTGGGTGGTGCCATTGCGGCCAAAGCTGAAGATCAGATCGATATCCGACGACAGATTCAGCTCGAAGGCTCCGAGCTTGCCCATGCCCAGCACCACCATACGCTGCGGCTGCGTTTGCCCTTTGGCATCGGGGCGCGAATGCGGCGTGCCCCATTTTTCACAGGCTTCCTGATAGAGTTTTTCCAGCGTCAGATCAATGCAGCTATCCGCCAGCCAGGACAGCTCCAGCGTTGTGCGGCGCATATCGGCCTGGCGGGTCAGGTCGCGCCAGATAATGCGCACCATCTCGCGCTGGCGAAACTGGCGCAGGCAGCGGTGCAAAGCGGCTTCATCACTTACCGCGTGAAGCAGAGCCGCCAGTTGTTCTCGGTAGTACTCAGCGGGGTAATCCCGTACAAGGTCGCCCTGATCCAGCAGCCCCTGCAGCATACCGGGCGATGCTTGCAACTGTTCGGCCACATAGTCACTGCCCACCAGCACGCAACTGAGCTGGCGCGCGAATTCCTGCGCCCTTAACGGGCCAGATGTAAACGCCAGCGACTGCAGCACGTCGGCCAGGGCCTGCCAATGCTGCTCAACCAGCCCGTGCAGCGGCTTCGGTATCAGATCAAGTTGCGGTGCCAGCATGCGTTTCCTACTCCCTGAAGCGGCCAAGTTTTTAGTTTTATATGTCTGCAAAGCTTACCAGAGTCGACGCAACAGGCCGACTCGCTGAGCCCATGCCTGCATCACAGGCGCTGCAACAGGGCCCCATAGCCAAGCAGTGCCCGACCAGTGGCGGGATCGCTCAGCAGCGCATCCAGCCCGCGCGCTGCAATCGGTGCCTGTGCCGCGGCCCAGGCCTGCGCTGCGGTATCAGCCAACCGGCTCTGCAGTCGACGCCAGCCCAGCGCACGCTCAAGCCCCTGACACAACTGCGCCAGGGGAGCCTGCAGTTCGGCGGCTAACGGCAACAGTTCCTCAAAACATTGCAGCAAGGCCTGCAATTCCAGACAGGCAGCGGCGGCAGTTTCAGCCCCCGGCCAGTCACGGCCTTCCTCTTGCCCCAGGCCTTGGGAGCCACGCCAGCCATCTAGCCCACGGCTGGCGCGGGTCAGTGCGCCCTGGGCGAGAGCGGCAAAAGACTCCACTGAATTCGGTTCGGCGGGCGCCAATGGTGCCTCGGGGCGCTCATCCATTGCTCCCAGCAAACGATAACCGCGCTCGGCCTTGCTGATATCACTCAGTAATACCGGCACCGACTCGGCCAGGCTCATGGCGACCTGATACAGATCCGCCGCCGAACCCTGTTTTAGTTCGAGTTCCAGCTCGCACAGCGCCGTCGTTACTACGGCGCCCCCGACCGGAGTCGCGCTCACCTGCCCTCGATCCAGTACCAGTTCGATCAGGGCCTGCTCACCGCTGGTGCTGACTGGCCTCAGCATCCAGGTGCTGCGCTCAAAGTCAGTGCTGAAGGCCGGCACTATGCGCCGCTGCGCCTCGCTCTCCTGTAACGCCTGCGGCCAGTCCGCCGTCGCCAGAAGGTCGTAGTCCAGCTCGGGCGCCTCTAAATCCCATTCCCACTCATTGCGCTGATGCAGCCCGCCGTGGCTAGACCCCCGGGTTTTAAGGGTCTGGATGTAACGCTCGCCCTGCTCGCGAATTCGCAGCCCCACGCGATGCTGCGCCAGCAAACGGTCGGGGGTGTCGAAATACTGGTTATTCAGGCGCTGACAAACAGCCGCGCCAGATTCAGCCAGCAGCGGCAGAGCCTTGAATGCCGCCGCCTGCTGCGGATCTATACTCAGCTTTAACTCAATTTCCCGCGCCATGAATGCGTCCGTTTCTAAGGATTAGAGGGGGAGTGTAACCGCCCGACAGCGCTCTGTATAAGCGTCGCCTGCGGGCAACCAAAAGAGACCTCAGGCACAAAAGTGTTAAAAAAATATTCCACTTTTACTACAACCCCGCTTTATGCCCATTTATACTTGCGCCCGAAGTCGTGACAACCAACAGGGATACCCAATGGTAACCAATAATCCGATTCTGCAGATGTTTGCACGCTCGCCGTTCAAACCCATGCAGGAGCATATTGCCAAGGCACAGTCTTGCGCCCTTCAGCTGATTCCGTTCTTCGACGCCGTGATGGCGGATGACTGGGAAACAGCTGCGGCCGTCCAGCAGCGGATTGCTGTACTGGAGCATGAAGCGGATGCGATGAAAAAGGAGGTTCGAACGCACCTGCCCAACAGCATTTTTCTGCCTGTCCCCAGAGCCGATCTGCTTGAACTGCTGCGCATGCAGGACAAGATTGCGAACCGTTCCAAGGATATCGCCGGCCTGATGCTCGGCCGCAAAATGGCGATACCCGCTGCTATCCAGCCGCAGATGAGCCTGTTTGTCCGCAGCGCGCTGCAGACATCTGCCCAGGCATTGACAGCACTGCAAGAGCTGGACGAACTGATTAGCTCCGGTTTCGGTGGCCATGAAGTCAAATCTGTTGAAGGAATGATCAACAGTATTGATGATCTCGAACATGATGCCGACGATCTTGAGCGCGAAATTCGTAGCGCCCTGTTCGCCGTGGAAAAAGACATGCCCCCGATCGATGCGATGTTCCTGTACAAGGTCATCAACTGGATTGGCGATCTCGCCGACCGCGCCCAGCAAGTAGGCTCGCGTCTGCAATTGCTGCTCGCACGTTAAGCCTTAAGTACCAAGGATTTCCACATGAACATGATTGCACAGCACGGCGATATGATCGTCATCCTTGCCTGCATCTTCGGTTTCTTCATGGCCTGGGGCGTAGGCGCCAATGACGTAGCCAATGCCATGGGCACCTCAGTAGGCTCCCGTGCCCTGACCCTGAAACAGGCGATCATGATCGCCATTCTGTTCGAGTTTGCCGGTGCTTATCTGGCCGGTGGCGCGGTCACAGACACTATCCGCAAGGGCATTATTGATCCGGACCTGCTCGCAGGCTCACCGGACCTGCTGATCTACGGCATGCTTGCCGCCTTGCTGGCCGCAGGCGTCTGGCTGCTGATTGCCACCCACTATGGCTGGCCGGTATCCACCACCCACTCCATCGTCGGTGCCATCGTCGGTTTTGCCGCCGTGGGCATATCACCGGAAGCCGTACAGTGGGGCAAGGTCTCCAGCATTGTTGCCAGTTGGGTAGTGTCACCCTTGATGGCGGGCTTTATCGCCTTCTTCCTGTTCCGTACCGTCCAGAAGCTGATTCTGGATACCGCCGATCCGTTCAAGAACGCCAAGAAGTATGTGCCTGTATACATCTTCCTGGTGGGCTTCATCATCGCCATGGTGACCTTCACCAAGGGTCTCAAGCATGTTGGCCTGCACCTGAGCGGGACCGAAAGTGTGCTCTACTCCATCGGCTTCGGCATATTCACCATGCTGGTGGGCCTGGTGCTGCAGCGTAACATTCAGCCCAATCCGGAAGAGGACCGTGAATATCACTTTTCCAGCGTCGAAAAAATCTTCGCCGTATTGATGATGTTCACCGCCTGCGCCATGGCCTTTGCCCACGGCTCCAACGACGTTGCCAACGCCGTCGGACCGCTGGCCGCCATTGTTGGCGTCGTCAGCGCCGGTGGTGCCGTAGCCCAGAAAACCTCAATGCCGACCTGGATCCTGCTGCTCGGCGGCGCCGGTATCGTTGCCGGCCTGATGATGTATGGCCACAAGGTAATCGCTACCGTGGGCAACAACATCACCGAACTGACGCCCAGCCGTGGTTTCGCCGCGACCCTGGCCGCCGCCACAACCGTGGTCATCGCGTCCGGCACCGGCCTGCCGATATCCACTACCCATACCCTGGTGGGTGCGATACTGGGCGTAGGCATGGCCCGAGGCCTGGCAGCTCTGAATCTGCGGGTCGTGGGGACCATCTTTATCTCCTGGGTCATTACCCTGCCAGCCGGCGCTTTCCTGGCCATCATGTTCTTCTTCATGTTCAAGGGCATGTTCAGCTAGCAGCCAAGAATCCAAACCGGCTATACGCAAATGGCGCCTTCCCCCCGAAGGCGCCATTTTTGTTTTCAGTGGCCTCTAAATTGTACCCTGGCCCAACATAGACCGGTGCCTGCAAAGCCTGCACAATAGAGCCCATGTCATTTGCCTTCGAGGTCTGTCATGCCCGCCGCCATTCCCGATCTGGTCACCATGTTGCGCGAACTGATCGCGGTTCCGTCAATCAGTTGCTCGTCCCCCGACTGGGACCAAAGCAACCACGGCGTTATCACCAAACTTGAAAGCTGGCTGTCGGACCTGGGCTTTAGCACCGAGGTGATGCCCGTACCCGGCCAGCCGGGCAAGTCCAACCTGATCGCCACCCTGGGCACAGGCCCCGGCGGCCTGGTGCTGTCGGGTCACACCGATACCGTGCCCTGCAACAGCGAGCTGTGGAAAAGCGATCCATTTCGCCTCGATGAACGGGACAACCGTTTCTACGGCCTTGGCACCTGCGACATGAAAGGCTTCTTTCCGATTGCCATTGAAGCCGCACGCCGCTTCGTGGGCCAGCCCCTCAAACAGCCGCTGATCATACTGGCGACCGCCGACGAAGAAAGCTCAATGAGCGGCGCCCGTGCCCTGGCCGAAGCCGGCCGCCCCAAGGCCCGCTATGCCGTGATTGGAGAGCCGACCAGCATCAAGCCCATTTACATGCACAAGGGCATCATGATGGATGTGGTGAGGGTCACCGGCCGCTCCGGCCATTCGTCGGACCCCAGCCTGGGTGCCAGCGCACTCGAAGCCATGCACAGCGTGATGGGTGAGCTCATCGCCTTCAGACGCGAACTGCAACAGCAGTATCGACAGAGCGACTTCACCGTCTCGGTACCGACCCTTAATCTGGGCTGCATCCACGGTGGCGACAACCCCAACCGCATCTGCGGCCGCTGCGAGCTCGAGTTCGATTTGCGCCCGCTGCCGGGCATGAGTATCGATATACTGCGCGAATCCATCCACAAGCGCCTGGCGCCGCTACAGCAGCCTTTCGGCGTTACCATCGATGTCGAGGAACTGTTTCCGGGCATACCACCGTTCCAGAATTCGCGTACGTCAGAACTGGTTCGCACCGCGGAACAACTGACCGGCCATCAGGCCGAAGCGGTCGCCTTTGGTACCGAAGCCCCCTTCCTGCAGGACATGGGCATGGATACCATCGTCATGGGCCCCGGCAGTATCGCCCAGGCACACCAACCCGACGAATACCTGGCCCACGACCAGATCAACCCCATGGTCGCGGTGCTGGAACAACTGATTCAGAAATACTGCCTGCACGGCGCAACGGACTCCTGACGTGACTAACGACATCCAGCAACATGTAAACTGGTTCCGCCAGTCATCGCCCTACATAAACGCTCACCGTGGCAAGACCTTCGTGCTGATGCTCGGTGGCGATGCAGTGGTAGACGCCAATTTCGCCAATATCGTGCATGACATAGTGCTGCTCAACAGTCTGGGCGTGCGTCTGGTGCTGGTGTATGGCTCGCGTTTGCAGATAGAACAGCGTCTGACCGAGCGGGGCCTGCAGTCACGCCTGCACCACGACATGCGCATCACCGACAGTGAAACCCTGGACTGCGTTATCGATGCCTGTGGCTATCAGCGCTGCCTTATCGAGGCTCGGCTGTCGATGGGGCTGGCCAACACCCCCATGCACGGCGCCCGCATTCGGGTCTGCTCCGGCAACTTTGTGACAGCAAGACCCTATGGCATCCATGAGGGTGTGGACCTGATGCATACAGGTGAAGTACGCCGGGTAGACAAAACCGCCATAGCGCGCCACCTGGATCATGGCGAAATAGTACTGTTGTCCAATATTGGCTATTCCCCCACCGGGGAAATGTTCAACCTGGCCATCGAAGAAGTCGCAACCGAAGCGGCCAAGGCACTGAGCGCCGAGAAGCTGATTCTGTTTGGCTCCGCCAAAGGCGTGTTCGACAGCAGCGGCGAGCTGCGCAGTGAACTGCTGGCCCGCACCGCCGAGCGCATGGTCAAACAATACCTTAACCGCATGGAGTCCGAGGCGCCGGACCAGGAATACACCGAACTGTCCCGCCAGCTCGATGCCGCCGTGATCGCCTGCAACCACGGTATCCCCCGTTGCCACCTGATCAGCTATCAGGAAGACGGTGCCCTGCTGAGCGAAATGTTCACCCGCGACGGTGCCGGAACCATGGTAGTGCGCGAGTCCTACGAACAGGTACGCCAGGCATCCATTGAGGATGTCGGTGGTATTCTGGAGCTGATAGCTCCGCTGGAGCAGGCCGGTATTCTGGTGCGACGCTCCCGCGAACTGCTGGAAGCCGAGATCGAACAGTTCACCATCGTCGAGCGCGATGGCGCCATTATCGCCTGCGCGGCGCTCTACCCCTTCAGCGACGAAGGCATGGGGGAGCTGGCCTGTGTGGCGGTGTCCAACCTCTATCGCGGCGGCGAGCGCGGTGAAATGCTGCTCGGCGCTATCGAAGAGGTGGCTCGGGAAATGGGATTGTCACAGCTGTTCGTGCTGACCACCCGCACGGCGCACTGGTTTGTGGAGCGCGGCTTTGTCGAGGCGCCGCTGGAACAGCTGCCCGGCAAACGCAAGGAGCTGTACAACTACCAGCGTAATTCCAAGGTCTTTATCAAACCAATTTAGAGCACTTTCACGAAACACTTATCTGTCGATCAAGGTCGCTTTGAGTGCTGCCACCGAAACATCAGAACGGCTCCGATCCCCCTTATGAAGCCAGCGAGCACTGAGGTCATTCGGCGACAAGGCCCGAAGGGGCGCAACAGGGACTGATGCGCCTGCGATGAGGTACAGGGATGTACCGTCAGCGCAGCCCGCCGAATGATCTCAGAGCACAGCGAATAGGCTTCATCGGGGCGTGCTTTCTTTGGTTACTTTCTTTGCACGAGCAAAGAAAGTAACGCGCCATCAAACCGCTCCGATACCCCAGCCTGCACAGGCTCCAACAGGGTCACCTTAATCTCGTCTCAGCTATCGTAATGGGTCGATGTAAGATGAAAGTGCTCTAGACGGAGACGGCCGGCAGCAGAATGCGAAAACGGGCACCGCCCAGCGGCGACTCATGAATACTGAGTTCGCCGTTATAGCTGCTGAGAATATCCACCGCCACCGCCAGACCGATACCCTGCCCCGGCGCCGACGTATCAAGTCGCTCGCCACGCTGCAACACTACATCACGGCGTTCGATTGACACCCCGGCACCATCGTCGTCGATATAGATCTGCAGGTTGTCCGCATCCTGCAGCTTCGCCACCACCCGAACCTGCTGCCGGCCATACTTGCAGGCGTTTTCCAGCAGGTTGCCCAGCAGCTCCATCAAGTCGCGTTCATCGCCGGCAAAACGCAGGCCCTCGGCCAGCTGCTGTTCGATCTGCACGCCCTTGTCGCGATAGACCTTGAGCAACGCCTGGGAAATACGCTGCACTATGGGCGCCACATCCACGCCGGCGGCGATCTGGCGCCCCTGACTTTTCACCGCCCGGGCCAGCTGATATTGCACTATCTGCCCCATGCGTTCGGTCTGGTCATTAACGATGTGCTGATACTCGTCATAGGGCAAAGCCTCCTCGGCCAGGCCACGAATCACCGCCAGCGGCGTCTTGAGGCTGTGCGCCAGATCCCCCAACGTATTGCGATAGCGCTCGCGCTGACGCCGCTCACTGTCGAGCAACAGGTTGAGGTTTTCAGTCACCGGCTGCACCTCCAGCGGATAAGCACCTTCCAGCTTGTGGGCGTCGCCACTCTCGATGCGCTTGAGATCCAGTGCCAGTGCATCCAGCGGTTTGAGGCTCCAGCGCAGAATGACGTACTGCACCAGCAGCGCCAGTACAAACAGCAGACTGAGCCAGCTTACCAACTGGTTACGATAGGCCCGCAGCTCGGCCTGCAGCGGCCGGTCGGTTTCCAGCACGTTGATGAGATACTGATGCTCCTGGCCTGCGCTCTCCCATACCACCGGATATTGGTACAGATAGAGGCCATGCTCGGGCAAATGGGTAAACAGGACGTCACCTGGGATCAGGGGCGTATCGTGCAGCGCCAGCAGCAAGGAGGCCGACAGCAGCATGCTGGACTCGGAACGCCACTGCAGCGCGCCTGTGCGACTTTCAATCACGCCGTAGAGCCCAGACTCGATCTGGCCGAAGCGCGGCTCACGCAGTGCCTGGGGAATACTCAGGCGCCCGTCCTGGAATTCAGCAGCCCCCAGCAACAGGTACACCTGCAGCTTGAGGCGCTCACGCTCGGCGGTTTCAAGACTGTGCAGAAAGGCATTTTGCAGTGCAAACCAGGCGCTAAAGAAAACCACCGGCAACAGGCTGCAGGAAAAAAACAGCAGGCGCGCCCTAAGAGAGCGCACCCGGGGGCGGAGCAGTCGCAGCATCAGTCCGGGGTCACCTGCGCCAGGTCAAAGCGATAACCCAGGCCGCGTACGGTCGTGATCGGTTGCAGGGTCTGGTCCGGATCCAGCTTCTGGCGCAGGCGGCGGATAAACACCTCCAGCACGTTGCTGTCACGGTCAAAGTCCTGGTGGTACAGGTGCTCGGTCAGCTCTGTCTTGGAAATGGTCTTGCCGGCATTCAGGATCAGATATTCCAGAGTGCGGAACTCGTAACTGGTGAGTTTCACCGGCCGGTCGTCCAGCGTCACCACCCGACCCGAGGTGTCCAGTGCAATGGGGCCGAAGCGCATCACCGGAGTCGCATGACCTGCAGCCCGGCGCACCAGTGCATTCAGGCGTGCCATCAGTTCCTCAACATGAAACGGCTTGACCAGATAGTCGTCGGCGCCGGCTTCCAGCCCCTCGACCTTGTCCTGCCAGTCGCCACGCGCGGTCAGAATCAGCACCGGAAACAGCTTCTGTTCTGCCCGCCAGCGACGAATCACTTCAACGCCGGACAATTTTGGCAGCCCAAGATCCACCACCGCCAGATCGTAGGGGTATTCCACTCCCATAAAGGCGGCATCTTCACCGTCGGCACTTTCTTCCACGGTGTAACCGCGAGTTTCAAGCGCCGTTTTTAGCTGGCGGCGCAAATCCTTGTCATCTTCGACGATCAGTACTTTCATCCGTCGTTTCCCCTGGCATTAATAATCTGACCCGACTGAACGTCCACCAGCACATCCCGCACCCGCCCGGCGTTTACCAGACGAATACGATAGGCCGGGCGTCCCTGAAACTCAATTTCGGTCGCCTTGACCACCTGGCCCTTGTATTGACTGCGAACCAGCTCGACTGCCTTCTGTACGCTGACACCTCGCTCAGCCACCTGCAGCAGCTGAGCCTGCATTAACCGGCCCGGTGTGGCATTTTCAGCCTGGGCAACCGGAACCAGCGCCAGGCACAGCATCAGCGCACACAAAGTGAGACTGCTGCCCGGCAGGCGCCGAATACTATAGGTTCGCAACATCAAGGTCCGCTCCTTATTCTATGCTTGTCCGGCCCTTCAGCCATGCCTGTATGCGGGTGCCACATCCACTTTGACGCGAATGCGCTTGCCGGGATGGTCCGCCGTCGTGGTGTGATACACCTGGCCTCGATAACGGTAACTGACACGGTACCCGGTAACGGTTTCATAATACTCCAGTTCCGGTTTTACGGCACAGCGCCGTTCGGTCACCGTTTCGTAGCGCTCATGCCGCCGGTCAGCCAGCTGGTGTCCGAGGGTCGCGCCCACGGCCACACCCACAACGGTACCCACCTGATTGTGATGGCTGCCGCGGCCCAGCTCGTGACCAACGACACCGCCGAGAACACCACCCACCAGCGCAGCACCCACGCCATCACTGCGGCGATAACCATCGGCTCGAACCCGTACCTGCTCATTCCAGCAGACCTCCCGTTCGACCCTTCTGCGCTCACGCTGGATAATGGGATCAACGTCGACCACCTTGGCGTAATCGTAGCGGTCATGGTGTCCGTGGTGTCCGTGATGACGTGATTCGCGCCAGTCGTCACGGTCTTTGGAACCAGCCTGGGCCATAGGGGCCAACAGCCAGATGGCAATTAGTCCTGTACATAGTATGCGTGACATTATCTGCCTCCTTGGTCTCAGGAATGCTTTACTCTGGCACCTACTTTAGACAGAAGCGCCTGAATCCGGCATTAACTTGCCAAGCACGCATGAACACCGTATCCGGCGGCAGTACTGCACCCTAGTTGGCTTCTGTTATACTCGCCGTTTCCAAATATAAGTGTGTCGCCAGCCGCGCTGGCGCGCCGCAGCAGCCGAGGACACAAGGTCATGCCGCAATATCGTTCCAAGACCTCGACAGCCGGTCGCAACATGGCCGGCGCCCGCGCGCTCTGGCGCGCAACCGGAATGACAGACGCAGATTTCCACAAGCCGATTATTGCCATCGCCAACTCCTTCACCCAGTTCGTGCCAGGCCACGTCCACCTCAAGGACATGGGCCAGCTGGTGGCGCGTGAAATCGAGAAAGCCGGCGGTGTCGCCAAGGAATTCAACACCATCGCCGTTGATGACGGTATCGCCATGGGTCACGACGGCATGCTCTACTCGCTGCCAAGTCGCGACATCATCGCCGATTCGGTGGAATACATGGTCAATGCCCATTGCGCTGATGCGCTGGTGTGCATTTCCAACTGCGACAAGATCACACCGGGAATGCTGATGGCCGCCATGCGCCTCAATATTCCGGTGGTCTTCGTCTCCGGCGGCCCGATGGAAGCCGGCAAGACCAAACTGTCCGAGCACAAGCTGGATCTGGTCGACGCCATGGTGATTGCGGCTGACGACAGTGCCTCCGACGAGAAGGTCGCCGAGTACGAAAGATCCGCCTGCCCAACCTGCGGCTCCTGCTCCGGCATGTTCACCGCCAATTCCATGAACTGCCTGACCGAAGCCCTGGGCCTGTCCCTGCCGGGCAACGGTACCGTACTGGCGACCCATTCCGACCGCGAAGAGCTGTTCCTGCAGGCCGGTCGCACTATCGTCGAACTGTCCAAGCGCTACTACGAGCAGGATGACGAAAGTGCCCTGCCGCGCAGCATCGGCAACTTCAAGGCATTCGAAAATGCCATGACGCTGGATATCGCCATGGGCGGTTCCACCAACACCATCCTGCACCTGCTGGCCATCGCCCTTGAAGCCGAAATCGACTTCACCCTCAAGGATATCGACCGTCTGTCGCATGTGGTGCCCCAGCTGTGCAAGGTGGCGCCGAACACGCCCAAGTACCATGTCGAAGACGTGCACCGCGCCGGTGGCATCATGGCCATTCTTGGCGAGCTGGACCGTGCCGGCAAGCTGCACAGTGACATCCCCACCATCCACAGCCCCAGCATGAAAGCGGCACTGGATCAGTGGGATATCATGCGCAACCCGTCTCCCGCCGTGGTGGAATTTTTCAAGGCTGGCCCCGCCGGCATTCCGACCCAGACCGCCTTCAGCCAGTCGACTCGCTGGCCGACGCTGGACGGTGATCGCGAGAACGGCTGCATCCGCTCCATTGAACACGCTTTCTCGCTGGAAGGCGGCCTGGCCGTGCTGTACGGCAACATCGCTGAAGACGGCTGCGTGGTGAAAACTGCCGGTGTCGATGACGAGAACCTGGTGTTTGAAGGCCCGGCGCATATTACCGAGTCCCAGGACGAAGCCGTGCGCCATATACTGGAAGACCAGGTCAAACCTGGCCATGTCATGATCGTACGCTACGAAGGTCCCAAAGGTGGCCCGGGCATGCAGGAAATGCTCTACCCGACGTCGTACCTCAAGTCCAAGGGACTGGGCAAGTCCTGCGCCCTGCTGACCGACGGTCGCTTCTCCGGCGGCACCTCGGGCCTGTCCATCGGTCATGTATCCCCCGAAGCCGGTGCCGGTGGCGCCATTGGCCTGGTGGAAAACGGCGACATTATCCGTATCGACATCCCCAACCGCAGCATCGACGTAAAACTGTCGATGGAAGAACTGGCGCATCGCCGTGCGGCCATGGACAAGAAAGGCAAGGCAGGCTGGAAGCCGGCCCAGCCGCGTCCGCGCAAGGTTTCGGCTGCCCTCAAGGCCTACGCCCTGCTCGCCACCAGCGCCGACAAGGGCGCGGTACGCGACCTGTCCAAGCTGGAAGACTAGCTCTCAGGCTCTTTGCACAGTGACACTAAAGGCAGCTTCGGCTGCCTTTTTGCTTTTCAAGGTGCAAGAGCAGGGGCGAGGGGCGAGTTGCAAGGGAGCAAGAGCAGGGGCGAGGGGCGAGTTGCAAGGGAGCAAGAGCAGGCCACGTAGCCTGGAATGAGCCTCGGGCGAATTCCGGGGACTGAGCGTGCGAAGTCCGACAACCGCGAACACATCCTCGAAACTCGCTTCGCTCGTTTCCCGGAATTCGTAAACTCATTCCAGGCTACGAACTGCCCTTCGCTCCCATTCACCTTGAACCCTGCATCTTTACCAATCACCAATAACGATCTAATAGCCAAAACGTATCAAAAAACTTTCAAGTTCAGCCTGGCATTAGGCCTTGCCAAAGAAAGGGATGATAACTATTATCATTACCATTCCGTATCAAGACACTAGCGGGCCGAACCATGAAAGTCTGTATTTGCAAAAATGTCAGCGACCGCCAGATTCGCGAAGCCCTCGACCGCGGTGCCCGCACCCTGCGTGACGTTTACCGTGAACTGGGTGTCGGCTCTGAATGCGGCAAATGCATTTGCGCCACCCGCGAGATCATCGCGGAGCACCCCTTCCTGCACCTGGCAGACGAAGTAATAGCCGCCTGATTCAGCAGTCGGGAACCCAGCGCCTGCCCATTGCACTCGCATGCCCCCTCATCTTTGACAGATCCCCAGCCACCTTCAATACTGTTTGCTGTTCATCCAACGCGGAGACAGCGGCATGAAAGGCGACAAGAAAGTCCTCGAGTATCTCAACAAGGCCCTGTACAACGAACTGGTTGCCATCAATCAGTACTTCCTGCACTCACGCATGTGGAAAGACTGGGGGCTCAAGGCCCTGGCCGATCACGAATACCACGAATCCATTGATGAAATGAAACATGCCGACCGGCTGATAGAACGCATTCTGTTTCTGGAAGGCCTGCCCAACCTGCAAAATCTCGGCAAGTTGCGCATCGGTGAAGACACCGCGGAAATGCTGCAATGCGACCTGGCGCTGGAGCTGGATGCTCTGCCGGATCTGCGCGAAGGCATAAAACACTGCGAGAAGGTACAGGACTACAGCAGCCGCGAACTGCTGGAAGACATCCTGGAATCAGAAGAGGAACACATCGACTATCTGGAAACCCAGCTGGAGCTGATCAACAAGGTCGGCCTGCAGAACTATCTGCAATCCCAGATGGAAAGTGCCAGCTAGCGGAAAAGCAGATACAAGGGAGCGAAGGTACGTGGCCTTGTAGGATGCGGTGGAGCGTAGCGGAACCCATCAATCGGTGGTTCATTGTTGGGTTACGCCCCTTCGGGCCTGCACCCAACCTACCTGGTTTCTGGAATTCGCAGGCACATCCTCGAAATACGCCCGGGGCTCATTTCCCGGAATTCGTAAATCCCCCTGAAAACCGCTCCTGCGTTTTCAGGATTTCCGCCATCAATGGCGGTCATTCCAGGCTACGAACTGCCCCTCTATCCCTTTTATCTTATCTGCTAGCCTTCAGACATGGCCTGCATCACCGACTGCGCCCATAGCAGGCTGTGGCGATAAGAGACTTCGTAGTAGGACGGCTCCACCAGTTTTTTCAGCGCCGCAAACTCGCCCCGTTCGTACACTTCCACATCCTGCAGCACCTCTCCCAGCATGCCCGAGCGGGTCAGCAACGCAGCCTTGATATCCTGCTGCAGCGGCACCTGATCCATCAGTTCGCTCATCTCGATATCCAGCAGTACATCCAGCTGAGACAGCAAACCGACAATAAAGTAGTTCAGCGCATGGGGACGCCCCATGAGTTCTGCCAGCAGCTCGCACATGCGCCCACGCACCAGCATGTTGCGGGTCAGTTCATCGGGCTTGCCAGGTTCGGCCCCGGCGAGGAACAGGGTCACCCAGCGGCGAATCTGATCCAGCCCCAGCAGTGTAATGGCATGGGACAGAGACTCAATTTCGCGCCTCAGGTTGAATGCCGCCGAATTCACCACCTTAAGAATTTTGAACGTCAGGGCCGCATCATTGACTGCGATCTGCTCCAGCGTTGCCGCTGTGGTGTCAGGGTTCTGCAGTTCCGTTAGCAGCTGCAGCAGGACAACCTTGTTGCCGGATATTTTCTTGCCGCGCACCGGAATCGGCTTGCTCAGAAAATAACCCTGGTAGAGCGAAAAGCCCATTTCAAGACACTGCCTGAACTGCTCCTTGTTTTCGACCTTGTCAGCCAGCAGCTCAAGATTATAGGGTTTGAGCTTGCGAATGATATCCGGCAGCTCCTGCATACCCAGCTTGAGAATATCCAGTTTGAGTACATGTACGATAGAGAGCAGAGGTTCGAACTTCGGGTTGCTCGGATCGTAATCCGCCAACACCAGTCGATAACCGCTTTTGGCCAGCTGTTTCAAACGCTCCAGCAGCTCAGGTGTAACTTCGGTGTGACCCAGCAGCTCAAGCGCGAAGCTATCCTTGGGAAGCTCGGGGAAGTTGCTGTTCAGCAACACCTTGTCGGTGAGCTTGAGGTAGCACGGCAGAGTGCGAATTTCGCCATCGCTGCAGACACTGGAATAGGTATTAGTGATAACCGCCAGAGTCGCCGCATCGTCGGTAATCGAGCGATCGACCTCACCGGTCTTGCTGCGGAACAGCAGTTCAAACGCGACCACGTCCTGATTCTTGGTGTAAATGGGCTGCCGAGCCAGTAGCACGGGCAGTTGATCTGTGTCATTCAAGGATTTTAGCACTGCGCTCACGACTCGGCTCTCCATGTTTCACAGTCGTTTTTATAAGAAACTGCAGCAATAATGACACTAACGAGCAGCAAAATCGAATCCAGCCCCATCCTGCTATCAATCGTGCGATTCCAGTACTTGATACTGACCGCAAAACAGCAAAAACCCGGACGCGATGCCCGGGTTTTAAGTCTGCCACTAATGCGATTTCCCTGCTTTTTCAGGGTCTTGTTGTGCCTGCCACACCCGCGTTGCGCCAGTCACAGGCCAGGGCATCAGGCGGCGGAGATCACATCCTCGTAACCTTCACGCTCCACCAGCGCCCGATGCAGCACGACCACTGTCTGGGCATAATCTTCTTCCCGCACGACACACTGCATCTGCACCTGGCGGATCGACTGGTGTGCTCCCTGCACACTGATGCCGGCCTCGGCCATGGCGGACATCATGCGTGCCAGCATGCCCTTAACCTTGAGGTCCGAGCCTATCGCGGAAACGATAGCCACGTTGTGTACCGTGACCTCGGCATCCTTGTAGCGCTCTTCCACCAGCCGGGCCGCCCGATTAACCATCTTGCGCGAGCCTGACACATAGTAAGTAATGCTGTTGGCGTCCGAATCCTTGTTCACCACATAGAGCTTGAGCTGCTTGAGAAGGCGCGTCAGTTCAATGTCATAGCCAACATCGCCAAGCATCTCCTGATCGAACACTTCCAGTCCAAACACGTCCTTGCGCCCAGCGACAATCTCGACGCAGGGTCGATCGCTAACGTAGGACTGGCTAATCAGGGTGCCATCATGCTCGGGCTCAAACGCATTCTTGATGCGCAGTTCAACACCGGCACGGCGCAGCGACTTCGCTGCCTTCGGATGAATCGCCTCCATGCCGAGGTTCGATAGCTGATCGGCCACATCGTAGTTGGTGCGCCCAATAGTCACCACCTTATCGGTACCAACCAGCATCGGATCCGCACTGCTAAGGTGGTATTCCTTGTGGATAATGGCTTCGCGGGCCGAGGTCACGGTGGCGATTTCAGCGAAGGTAATCTCACTGTAGCCACGGTCATAGGTGTTCATCAGACCCGCCTTGCAATGGGTATAACCCGTGGCAACCGCCAGTTCCGTAGCGGGATCTATATCTTCGAAACCCTTGCGCACCATGTCCTCGAACTCCATGGGCGCATCCTGATGCCAGCCGGTCAAATCCACCATGCGGGCATTGACGCCGCGGCTGCGCAGCGCCAGCACCGTATTGTGGGCACTGTGCGCCTCACCGATAGCCGCCAGCATTTCACGCACCTTCATCAGATGCTCTTCAAGCTGAAAGTGGCCATAGGTGCAGAGCCGCTGCAGGCTCTGCATGCAGTCACGGGCATCGTCGATGCGCTCCTGCACAAAGTGATCAGCGGCGCAGCGCTCATAGTCGGTATTGAACAGTTCGGCGTTCTTCTGCACCATGCGGCTGCGCACGCCTTCCAGCGCATCCAGCCAGGCATCGTCGCTATGGGCGTCGGCAAAGCGAGCATAGACACCGGGTTCTCCGGTCCTCTTGTGCTCCAGCAGCAGGTTGGTCATGCCGGCGTAGGCCGAAACCACAAAGATGCGGTTATAAAGGGCGCCGTCACTGCGACCGCCCAACAGGATATTGTCCATGACTTCATCAAAGCGGCTCATGGACGTGCCACCAATTTTTTCTACTGTATGCATACTGATATGGAAAGTTCCTTGAAATTGGGTGCTATCGCAGTAACTGCGGCAGCAAAAAAAGAAGGCAGACGCGGAATCAGGTGCACTCAGTCGCGGCTATATCCAGCCGCTTCAGGGGGCCGCGGTTCGCGACAAATGTCGGGCGCGGCGGCTGGTCACAAAACGGGGCCTGCAGGCTGTTCTCGACGTGATTGAACACGAAGAACAGATTGCTGCGCGGAGCCGGCGTTATATTGCTGTTGGAACCGTGCAGCGTATTGCAGTCAAAAAACACCACGGACCCCGCTGTCCCGGTGGCGGTAGCTATACCGTAGAGGTCCACCATGCGGCTCAGGCTGGCGTCATCCGGCACCCCGAACTCCTGTCGGCGCAGCGAGTACTGGTAATGGTCTTTCGGGGTCTTGCCGACACAGCCGATGTAATGGCGATGGGAGCCCGGCACCAGCATCAGCGGCCCATTATTGCTGTCATTGTCGGTCAGCAGGATGGAGGCGCTTAGCGCACGCATGCGCGGCATGCCATCTTCCACATGCCAGGTTTCAAAATCGGAGTGCCAGTAGAACTCTTTGCCGGCAAACCCAGGTTTGAGGTTCATGCGCGACTGATGGATATACACATCACCGCCAAGGATAAAGCGCGCCAGGCCTGCCAGACGCGCATCCGATGCCAGGCGCGCAAAGAGCCCGTCATGGAAGTGAATATCGAACAAAGAGCGCAGCGCACCACTCTGGGGTTCGCGAATGGCTTTATCCGAGACCAGCACGGCCGGATCAGTGCGCAGGCGCTCAAGCTCTGCGTTCATGGCCGCCACTTCTACCGCTGAAAAGAGTTCGGGAATCACCATGTAACCGTCGCGTTCGAACTGGGCAATCAGCTCGGGCGCCAGCGGTGCCTCCGCCCTATCCTGCGTATAAACCACAGGGTCCTGACGCTCCATCCAGACAGGCTCAGCCTGCTGACGGGACGGGTACAGATCTTGACGCGAACTCATGAATTCTCCGGCAAATGAAGTGGGGTACGGCGGCCAGCACCCGGGGAAATCAGCCCCGGGCCGCTGGCGTCAATCAGGCAACGGCATCCGCTTCCAGCGGGTAAACACCGTTTTCGTCGTGCACTTCCAGCCCGTTCAGAGGCGGATTGAAGACACAGGCAAGCTTGAGCTCGGACGAGGCCCGCAGCAGATGCTCATCGTGCTGATCCAGGTTGTAGAGTGTACCTGGAGTAATCGGGTACACCTTGCCATCGGCCAGTGTTTCGATCTCGCCTTCACCGCTGATGCAGTAAACCGATTCGAAATGATTCTGATACCAGATATGCGTCTCGGTGCCCGCGTAGATGGTGGTGATGTGGAACGAGTAGCCCATGTTGTCCTGCTTCAGCAGCATGCGGGTACTTTCCCAGGTTTCAGAAACCACGCGGCGTTCGCTCTGTTCTGCTTCCTGCAATGTACGTACGATCATAAGTTCAGTCTCCTCAGGATGCGGCAGTATCGATCTGCTCAGCCATGGCGCCGGCGAAGGCACCTTCCAGAATATCCAGCGCCGTGGTGATCTGCTCATCGGTAATGGTTAGCGGGCAAAGGCATTTCACTACCTGATTCTGCGCACCACTGGTTTCGATCACCAGATTGCGGGCAAAGGAGCGACTGCAAACGCTGGCAGCGATTTCACCGTTCGAACATTCGATACCAATCATCATGCCACGACCCTTCACACGCAGTGAGTTGGGGCCCTGACGCTGCACAATAGACTGCAGACGCTCACGTATCAGTTTGGCCTTGCGCTTTACTTCCTCGGCGAAGCGGCTGTCGCTCCAGAAAGTTTCGATAGCGGCGGTCGCCGTGATAAAGGCATGGTTGTTGCCACGGAAAGTACCGTTGTGCTCACCCGGCTCCCACTGATCCAGCTCCTTGCGCAGCACCAGCACCGCCAGCGGCAGGCCATAGCCACTGAGTGACTTGGACAGCGTAACCATATCGGGCTTGATGCCCATTTCTTCAAAGCTGAAGAAGGCACCGGTACGACCACAACCTGCCTGGATATCATCCACAATCAGCAGCATGTCGTGCTTGCGGCACAGACGCTCAAGCTTGCGCATCCAGTCGGCAGAAGCCACATTCAGGCCGCCTTCGCCCTGCACGGTTTCCACAATTACCGCCGCCGGATGGTCAATGCCGCTGCTCGGATCACTCAGCAACTTGTCCATGTAGGCCAGGGTATTCATCTTGTCTCCCATATAGCCGTCAAACGGCATGCGGGTGACATCCCCCAGGGTCACACCCGCCGCCCCGCGGTGGTGCTGATTACCGGTACAGGCCAGTGCGCCTGTGGTCACACCATGGAAACCATTGGTGAAACTGATGATATTGCGACGCCCCTTCACCTTGCGGGCCAGCTTGAGCGCAGCCTCAACCGAGTTGGAACCGGTGGGGCCTGTGAACTGCACCACACAGTCCCCCATGTCACGCGGCTCCAGGATGACGCGGTTGAACACTTCCAGAAAGCTTTCCTTGGCGTCGGTGTGCATGTCCAGGCCGTGGGTCACGCCATCAGACTCGATGTAGTCAATCAGCGCCCGCTTCAGAACCGGGTTGTTGTGACCGTAGTTCAGGGTGCCGGCACCGGCGAGGAAATCGATATAGCGCTCGTCGTCGCGCCCTACCAGCTCAGCACCTTTGGCCTGCTTGAAAATCACCGGAAAAGACCGGCAATAGCTGCGAATAACGGATTCATTCTGTTCAAAAATATTCATTGTTTCTCCAATTAAGCCTGTGAGGGGATGGGCAGCGCGAAGGGGCCGGCGCGGTACAGCATTTCGTCATCATGCTGACCGGCAAAGTGGGCCTCGCTAGAAAACAGCAACTGCCTGTCCCAGGGGGCATTGAGCAGTCCAAAAACCTTGCTAAACAGGGCTTCGGACGCATCATTGCCGGGTGAAATCGTGGTTTCTATATGACGTACACCCTGGGGTGCAAGTCGCCGGACCAGCGCCAGCAGCATACGGCTGCCAAGGCCCAGTCCGCGGGCGGTTTCGTCAACCGCCACCTGCCAGACAAAGAGAGTGTCTTCCCGCCCCGGTGGGCGGTATCCCGAAATAAAGCCCAGCAGTTGCCCGTCGGGCCCCTGGGCTGCGATCGCCGTATCGGCGAAGTCGGTGCATTGCAGCAGGTTGCAATACACGGAATTGGTATCCAGCGGAGCACAGCGGGCGATCAGCTGGTGAAGCCCCTGACCATCAAGACCACTGGGTTTGCGAAACTTTATTAAATCAACTTCCATAGGGTAAATAACTTTTCGTATTACGATGCTTTTTATTATAAAACATATCCCAACCAGAACATCAACCGCAGTATGTGGCCAAAAACTAGGCAAATACAGAAAGTTACAGTATGATGTCGCGCAATCTGAATACAAAAAATAATTAGCAACACGAAATATTTTTATTGGACAGCCAGTCAACCTTGCAGAAAAGTACATAGCATTGCGAAATAGATAGCCTCACCCAGCGCAGCAGCTCAGACGGCAGTCGTTGCTTTATTGCCGGCAAGGCCGTAAAAAGACGGCAGCAGCCCCTCACCACCGATCCAGCGCCCGAGCCCACATGAGCAAAAGCCAGTCAGCCCTTGTCCTGATCCGCCAGATCATTCGTGCAACCGACCTGCACGACAAGCAACTTAGCCGGGTGAGCGGACTCACTTTGCCGCAGCTGCTGACCATGCAAACGCTGCACGAGGGCGGCTCCATGACCATTGGCCTGCTGGCGCGGGAAATGAATTTGGCCCAGGCCACGGTCACCAGCATCCTCGACCGGCTGGAAAAGAAGCAACTGGTAGGGCGCCTGCGCGACAGCCACGACAAGCGCAAGGTATGGGCCTGCCTGTCCGAGACCGGCACTCGTCTGCTGGCGGAGTCCCCCACCTCCCTGCAGGACCTGTTTATCAGCAAGTTCGAGGCCATGGAGCAGTGGGAACAGTCAATGGTCATCACCTCGCTGGAGCGGGTGGCGGGCATCATCAACGCACTGGATATAGACGCAGCACCGGTATTCGATATCGGTGACCTGGCCCGCTCCTCCATCGATGGTGAGAAACACGACTGACGGCCGCTGCCCCGCGTGGCACACCCAGCTAGGAGGCTGTCCGAGAATGCTGACCGTAGCGAGAGCCGACTGATTTGAG
>NZ_BCNS01000033.1 GCF_001528745.1 Marinobacterium profundum
GCCAAACTCAGGTGGCTCGCAGTAGGTTGAGTATTGTCGGACAGCCTCCTAGCAACACCCGCACAAGGAACCCGCAGTGAGCACAGCCAAGCCCTTTGTCGACCTCACCGATCAGCTGCCAGACCTGGTGCTGGACCTGAAGTACTGCTCCAGCGACAACTTCATGGGCACCCCTGTAGACGGTTACGAGGCCCCCAGGGCCTGGCTCACCGAACCCGCTGCGCTGGCACTGGTCGGCGTACAGCGCGCTCTGGCGCGCTTTGATCTGGGGCTGAAGATATTCGATGCGTATCGGCCACAGCGGGCGGTGGACCACTTTATCCGCTGGTGCGACAGCCCCTGCGAGGCCGCACTCAAGGCGCGTTACTATCCCAGCCTGGAAAAAGCCGAACTGTTTAGTGAAGGCTACCTGAGCAAAAGCTCCAGCCACAGCCGCGGCAGCACCGTCGACTTGACCATAGTGTCGTTGAATAGCGCCGATGATCGAACCGCAGAGCTGGATATGGGCACCATCTTCGACTTTTTCGGCCCCGAGTCCTGGCTCGACTACGACCGCCTGCCACTTCAGGCCCGCGCCAACCGCCTGCTGCTGCAACAACTAATGACCCGCGCAGGCTTTATACCCTTCCATCATGAATGGTGGCACTTCACCCTGCGCGACGAACCCTATCCCCATACGACCTTCGATATTCCAATCCGGTAAACCGGCAGCTTTCAGCTGCTTTCCCCTTGCCCCTCGCCCCTGCTCTTACCTTCCCCCTGCTTTTCCCTAGCCCCTAGCCCCTTTAACCTTGCCCCTGCTTTTCCCTCGCTCCTCGTACCTCGCCCCTCGAACCTGCTCTTCCCCCCTGCTTTTCCCTTACCCCTTGATGTTCTGTGGATTTGACTCCATATACTGAGCCATAACTGGTTGATTCCAACCTCAGGAGGCTCCATGCGACCCGACAAATTTACCTCCAAACTGCAGGAAGCCCTGTCCGACGCCCAATCCCTTGCGGTCGGCCGGGACCACAACATGATGGAACCGCTGCATTTGCTGGCGGCCTTTATCGAGCAGACGGATGGCTCCATCCGGCCACTGCTCAGCCGCGCCGGCGCCAATCTGCAGACCCTGACCAAGAAGCTCGGCGAAGCGCTGGAACGGCTACCCCAGGTCCAGAGTCCAGATGGCGAAATCCGCCTGTCCCAGAACATGGCGCGCCTGTTCAACCTCACCGACAAGCTGGCCCAGCAGCGCGGCGATCAGTACATCGCCAGCGAACTGATACTGCTGGCCATGTTCGATGACAAGGGTGACGCCGGCAAACTGCTGCGCGAAGCCGGTATCAGCAAACCCAAACTCGAAGAGGCGATCAATCAGATGCGTGGTGGTGAAAGCGTGCAGGACCCCAATGCCGAGGAATCCCGCCAGGCGCTGGACAAATACTGCATCGATCTGACCGAGCGGGCCGAGTCCGGCAAGCTGGATCCGGTCATCGGGCGCGACGAGGAAATCCGCCGCACCATTCAGGTACTGCAGCGCCGCACCAAGAACAACCCCGTACTTATTGGCGAACCCGGCGTCGGCAAGACCGCCATCGCCGAAGGCCTGGCCCAGCGCATCGTCAATGGCGAGGTGCCCGAAGGCCTGAAGCACAAGCGCGTGCTGTCGCTGGATATGGGCGCCCTGATTGCCGGCGCCAAGTTCCGCGGCGAGTTCGAAGAGCGCCTCAAGGCACTGCTGAACGAACTGGCCAAGCAGGAAGGCCAGATCATCCTGTTTATCGATGAACTGCACACCATGGTCGGCGCCGGCAAGGGCGAAGGCGCCATGGATGCCGGCAACATGCTCAAGCCCGCCCTCGCCCGCGGTGAACTGCACTGCGTGGGTGCCACCACCCTGAACGAATACCGTCAGTACGTTGAGAAGGATGCCGCCCTTGAGCGCCGTTTCCAGAAAATCATCGTCGATGAGCCAAGCGAAGAAGACACCATCGCCATTCTGCGCGGCCTGAAAGAGCGCTACGAAATTCACCACGGTGTCGACATCACCGACTCGGCCATTATCGCCGCAGCACGCCTGAGCCAGCGTTACATCACCGATCGCCAGCTGCCCGACAAGGCCATAGACCTGATCGATGAAGCGGGCTCACGCATCCGCATGGAAATGGACTCCAAACCCGAGGACATGGACCGGCTGGATCGACGCCTCATCCAGCTGAAGATGGAGCGTGAAGCGCTGAAGAAAGAAACCGATGATGCCTCACGCAAGCGGCTGACGGAGCTGGTACAGAACATCGACAAGCTGGAGCGGGAATACGCCGACTTCGAAGATATCTGGAAGGCTGAAAAAGCCATTATGCAAGGCTCCCAGCATATCAAGGAGCAGCTGGATCAGGCCCGGGTCGAAATGGAACAGGCCAAGCGTGCCGGCGACCTGACTCGCATGTCCGAGTTGCAGTACGGCCAGATTCCGGAGCTGGAAAAACAGCTCGCCGCCGCCGACCAGCAGGAGCCCAAAGCCACCACCCTGCTGCGCAACAAGGTGACCGAGGAAGAAATCGCCGAAGTGGTGTCCCGCTGGACCGGTATCCCTATCAGCAAGATGCTGGAAGGCGAGCGGGAAAAACTGCTGCGCATGGAAGAGGCGTTGCACCAGCGCGTTATCGGCCAGAATGAAGCTGTGGTCGCTGTGGCCAATGCGGTACGCCGCTCCCGCGCAGGTCTGTCGGACCCCAACCGCCCCAACGGCAGCTTTCTGTTCCTGGGCCCCACCGGCGTCGGCAAAACCGAACTTTGCAAAACCCTCGCCAACTTCCTGTTCGACACCGATGACGCCATGGTGCGCATCGATATGTCCGAATTCATGGAAAAGCACTCGGTGGCGCGCCTGATAGGCGCACCTCCAGGCTACGTCGGCTACGAGGAAGGCGGCTACCTGACCGAAGCCGTGCGCCGCAAACCCTACTCGGTGCTGCTGCTCGACGAGGTCGAAAAGGCGCACCCGGATGTATTCAACATTCTGCTGCAGGTGCTGGAAGATGGCCGCCTCACCGACGGCCAGGGTCGCACGGTGGATTTCCGCAATACCATAGTGGTTATGACCTCCAACCTGGGTTCAGACCTGATCCAGAACTTCAGCGACGATGACGACTACAGCCTGATGCAGGCCGCGGTCATGGAGTCGGTCAGCGCGCACTTTCGCCCCGAAGTCATCAACCGCATCGATGAAGTAGTGGTTTTCCACAGCCTGCGCCGTGAACAGGTGGCCGGCATCGCCGAGGTTCAGCTGGATCGACTGCGCAAGCGCCTGGCCGAACGCGACCTGACCCTAAGCCTCACCAGCACGGCGATGGACAAGCTGGTCGAAGTCGGTTTCGAACCCATCTACGGCGCTCGGCCGCTGAAACGCGCCATCCAGCGCTGGATCGAAAACCCGCTGGCCCAAAGCATCCTCGCCGGCGCCTACCCGCCGGGCCACGAAATCGCCGTAGACGTGGAAGCCGGAGAATTCAGCTTCCGCTAAACGCGGCGAGGTGCGAGGTGCGAGGTGCGAGGTTAAAGGGCTAGGGGCTAGGGGCTAGATTAAAGCGACAAGCAAAAAGAAGGGCCGCTTCTGCTTTTGCTCCATCTTTTCCCTCGCTCCTCGCCTCTCGCACCTCTCTTTTTCCTAGCCCCTAGCCCCTCGAACCTAGCCCCTATCTTTTCCCTCGCCCCTATCTTTTACCGCAGCAGCCTTGCCCCATAGAGCAGGATCACCGCACCCAGGGTCGCGGTGATGATGGAGCCCACAAAGCCGCCGCTGCGCACACCCAGAAAATCAAACAGCAGGCCGCCGACTACAGCGCCGACTATACCCAGCACTATATTGCCGACCAGCCCGAAGCTGCGCCCCTTCATGATGGTGCCCGCCAGCCAGCCGGCGATAGCGCCAATCAGCAGAAAAACCAGAATGCCCATGCGCCTACTCCCTTTAAAATCGAATCAGGCCCCAGTATACACAGCCGGCGTATCCACGACCGCGCCCGAATCTTGTCATTCAGAATTGGGCGCGATACTGTGCTGTCGGGAATAACCGTCATACTGCAGGCACCTTGCCTTTAAGGGAAACCCCATGCGCGTATTGCGATGGCTGAAGCTACCCATTTGGCTCGCTCAGATAGCCACCTCTGCAAAATCATTCAAAGACAACCCCATCCTCGGCAGCGAGACCCTGAACCGGTATGGCTTGCATGCCTGGCGCAAAAAGGTGGCCTGCCAACTGGCAGACTGGCGTCGCTCACGCCTGGCCGGCGCTGTGCTGCCACAGGAACACAGCGAGTTTTGCGCCAACGGCTTTATCCTCAAGCAGAATCTGCTTGGCGACGAAGAATTTGCGGCCCTGCGCCAGGAAGTTTATGGCTACAGCGGCCCCATGCGGGAGATGACGCAAGGCAATGCGGTCACACGCCGCGTCCTGCTGGATCCATCGACTCTAAAATCGATGCCAACTCTGGCGCGCCTGCTGCGCAGTCCCCGCTGGCAGGGCCTGATGCATTACGTCAGCAGCTATCGCATGGAACCTGTGTACTACATCCAGGCAATCCTGACCCAAATCAGCGACGCACCCGATGATCCACAAACCGCGCTGCATATGGACGCCTTTCACCCCACGATGAAAGCCTGGTTTTTCATGGACAATGTCGAGGCCGACCAGGGCCCTTTCACCTATGTACCCGGCTCCCACAGGGCAACCGCCGCCCGGCTGGCCTGGGAACAGCGTAAAAGCCTTAGTCTGGGCCAGGGTGACAACAGCCTCTCGGCCCGCGGCTCAATGCGTATTCTCCCGCAAGAACTCGCAGAGCTCGGCCTGCCGCAAGCCCGCCCGATGGTCGTGCCCGGCAACACCCTGGTGGTGGGTGATACTGCCGGATTCCATGCGCGCGGGCGAAGCCTGAAACCCTCTGTTCGAGTTGAGATATGGGCCTACGCCAGGCGTAACCCCTTCCTGCCCTGGCTCGGCCTCGACCTTTGGTCCTTGCCATTTCTGCGCGGACGTCAGGTGCGGCTATTCTGGTGGTTCCTGAGCCTCAGAGAGCAGCTGGGCGGCAAAGGCAACCCTTGGCGCGCCGTACAACGCGACCATATAACCGCAGAAGTTGCGGGTCCATGCGCCTGAAAGTCGCGAGGCATTTAATATGAGTGCCAGCAAACACCGCTGGCAGAGCCTGCTGAACCGGCTTTGCAAACGCAAACCCCAGGCGCTCATAATGCTGGGTATCGACACCGGCTGCCACCGCTGGCACGCTGCATTCAATGAGGGAAGCGCCTACCGGATTCACGCCTTTATTGATGACGAGCCCTGGAACCACCGCACCCGCATTGGCGATGCATCGGTGCAGTACCCGAGCGAGCTGCTGGCGCTGCTGCAAAAGCACCAGGCCTGCGCCCTGGTGCAGGTAGAAGGCAACGCCCAGCCTGTTATCGAGGCTACAATGCTGGATGAAATCGCCCGCCTGAATATTCCGCTACTGACGCTGTCTGCACAGCTGCCACCGGATCCCGCCGGCGCCATCAATAGGCTGCTAAAGGAAACCCCATGACTCCAGCCAAGGCTTTCCATGCCCATGTTTACTTCGATGCCCAAACGCAGCAGCAGGCGACCGAACTGTGCCAGCAGGCCGGCGAGGCGCTGGGACTAAGGGTGGGTCGCGTACACTGCAAGCCGGTTGGGCCCCATCCGCGCTGGAGCTGCCAGCTGTCGGACAGTATCGACAATTTCGGCACCACCCTCACCTGGCTGGCCCAGCACCGCAATGGCCTGACCATTTTCTGTCACCTGGTAACGGACGACGATCTCAAAGATCATACCGACCACGCCATCTGGATGGGCGCCATGCTGCCACTGGATCTGAGCATTTTTCAGTAACGGTTAATTCAACAAGGCCGCGCGCCCGTCCAGCTGCTCAGACCAGTCGCGCCGGGTCATCACCTGGCCCCGCAAGCGCACCTCATGCAGGGCGGCAAAGTCCAGTTCACACAGCAGCCAGGTCGACTGCTCGCTGTTTTCCGATACGCTCTGGGCCAGCACGCCATCGTCCGGCAAGCCGTAATCCGGCGGCAGATAGAGCGCCGCCCGGCCTGTATTGATATCGAGCGCCGGCGACCAGGGCGCCAGGCCCGCAGTCGGCGCCTGCAGCACCGCAATCTGCCCCTCCAGCGCCCGCGCCTGGCAGCCAATGCGCACACGGTGAAAGCCTGCGCGGGTATCGGTGCAGCTCGGCGCCAGAACCAGATCGACGCCAGCCTCAGTGAGCGTGCGCCCCAGCAGCGGAAATTCGTTGTCGTAGCAGATCAGTATGCCGACTCGACCAAAATCTGTTTCAAACACACGCAGACCGGAACCTTCGCCAATCAGCCATTGCTCGCGCTCGAAACGCGTCATGATCAGCTTGTCCTGATACCCCGCCAGGCCTTCGGGGCCAAACAGCCAGCAGCGGTTACGGTAGATGCCATCGGCATCCAGCACCGCCACCGACCCCGGACACAGCCAGATCCTGTGCTCCCGGGCCAGGGACTCACACAACGCCAGCCAGCGCGGAATCAGCGGCTGCAGCTGCGCGATGGACGCCTGCAGATCAGTGCGCACCGCCTCAGGCAACTGCCCACTCAGCGCCATGCCGGCATATTCAGGCAATAGCAGCAGGCGCGCGCCCTGGCCCACCGCATCGGCCACCAGCGCCCGCAGATGGGATTCGTAGCTGTCCCAGTCCGGCAGCAACTCGATGGCATATTGGCACGCAGCAAGGGTAACGCGACTCATGCCAGCGTCCTCAGCCAGAACGACAATGGCTTGAGCGACTCGCTGTCCTCGCCTATATCTTTCCAGCTCAGCTGGGTGCGTAGCTGTGGTGTGTGGCTATAGCCCCGCTTGTGCCAGAACCCGATCAGCGGCACATAGTCCGCAGGGCGGCGCGGATGATCCTCGTCGCGCTCCACCGCGCAAAAGGCACAGACACTTAGCCCCAGCGCCTTGGCGTGGCGCTCACGTTCGGCAAAAAAACGTACCCCCAGCCCCTGACCGCGATACTGCGGCAACAGTACCGACTCACCAAAATAAAAAATATCCTCAATGGCGTGCCCGGCTTCCTCAAAAGGGCGGCGAAACGACTCGGCCTCATCCGCCAGCGGCACGCCTGTAGCCACACCCACCACCCGCTCGCCATCCAGCGCCAGCACAAACAGGCTGCGAGGCGACGCCGAATAACGGCTGATATAGTCGCGCTCGTAATCCAGATTGCCCTCGTAAAGGTACGGAAAGGCACGAAACACGCTGATACGCAGCCGCGCCAGATCTGCCACATAGGGCCCTATTTCAGCCCCACAAATGACCTTGATCTGCACAGGCCCAGCCTGCGTCGATGTGCTTTGCATGTCACCCTTCTCCTCTGTCCATAGGAGGCTGTCCGACAATA
>NZ_BCNS01000034.1 GCF_001528745.1 Marinobacterium profundum
CGAATTCCGGGAAATGAGCCCAAAGCGAATTTCGAGGATGCACCTGCGAATTCCTAGCCGAATGCCGGAGCCTATAAAAACGTCGACTCCCGACCTGCGCCAACTACACTCAAACGGAAAACCACTACATGGGAGGGACGGATGCCCCCTTATCGTCGACTTTGGCGCCCAGGAGGCTGCTATTTCTTTACTGTCACCCTGCTACAACGTCGCGGCAATGATCTGTTAACCCGGCATATCGACGAGCTCCGCGCGGCCGTGCACCTGGCTCGCCAGCGTCACCCATTCGTAATCCATGGCTGGGTCGTACTGCCTGACCACCTGCAGTGCGTGATCGAACTGCCACCCGGCGATGCGGACTTCGCAACACGCGGGTATCTGATAAAAAGCCAATTTTCCCGCCAGATACCCCAAACAGAGCCTCGCTCAGCCAGCCGTTTGTCACGTGGTGAACGAGGTATCTGGCAACGCCGCTACTGGGAGCACCTGCTCCGCGATGAGCGCGATTATCGCGCCCATATGGACTATATCCACATCAATCCGGTTAAACACGGACTAGGAGGCTGTCCGAC
>NZ_BCNS01000035.1 GCF_001528745.1 Marinobacterium profundum
GTTTTTTTAGGTGTCTTTAAACGCAGGGCCTAAAAAATAACCTTTTAAATATGAGTGACTTAGAATTATTTTATTTCAGTTTTCAGATTCTGGCACGGCTAATGCTTTGTTCCAGGTGTAAACAAAACAACAGGCGGTGTCGACTCCTCAGGAGCGGCCCCCATACAAAAATATGGATACTGAGGAACGACTCATGAAAGCAACTACCAAGCTGCACAGCGCTGCCAAAAAACAGGGTGGATTCGTGATGACCACCGAACTCGTCCTGCTGGTGACCGTGATGGTCATGGGTATGGTGGTGGGCCTGGTCACTATGCGAGATGCGGTGACCGCGGAAATGGAAGACGTGGCCGAGGCCATAGGTGCACTGGATCAGTCCTACGCCTTTAACGGCATGCTGAACGCCGAATCGACCGCTGGCGTAGAGGGTTCCTCCTACGGTGATGCGATCGATACGCTGGCAGGCGATGAGGCCGAATTCAGCTTTGTTGCGCTGGATAACACAGAAGGCAGCACGGTGGTTGCCGGTGCCGGTTCTTCGTCCTCGAGCAATGCAGGTACTGTCGTTATTCGCTAACAGGCAGGACTTATCAGGGCCACCCGCAGCCTGAGCTTCGGGTGGCCTTTAGGGTTTAGGGCTTAACAAATGTGACGATGGATTCTGAGGTGAGTGCTTTCTGACCAGAGCACTGAGCTCAGAAAGACGACCCCCGACAGTGATGGAGGCCAGACATGAAACGCAAACTGACAGGCAGTGCCACTGCGGCGGTAATGGTCTTTGTGGTGTCGACAGCATTGGCGGGCGTCCTGGGTGTACGCCAGGTTGAGCGTCTGTCGACCCAGATTGCCTGGGTTGCCAGCAGCGATCTGGCGGCGGGGCAGACGATTGGCCGCAACATGCTGGAACAGCGC
>NZ_BCNS01000036.1 GCF_001528745.1 Marinobacterium profundum
CTCCTCAGGAGCGGCCCCCATACAAAAATATGGATACTGAGGAACGACTCATGAAAGCAACTACCAAGCTGCACAGCGCTGCCAAAAAACAGGGTGGATTCGTGATGACCACCGAACTCGTCCTGCTGGTGACCGTGATGGTCATGGGTATGGTGGTGGGCCTGGTCACTATGCGAGATGCGGTGACCGCGGAAATGGAAGACGTGGCCGAGGCCATAGGTGCACTGGATCAGTCCTACGCCTTTAACGGCATGCTGAACGCCGAATCGACCGCTGGCGTGGATGGTTCCTCCTACGGTGATGCGATCGATACGCTGGCAGGCGATGAGGCCGAATTCAGCTTTGTTGCGCTGGATAACACAGAAGGCAGCACGGTGGTTGCCGGTGCCGGTTCTTCGTCCTCGAGCAATGCAGGTACTGTCGTTATTCGCTAACAGGCAGGGCTTATCAGGGCCACCCGCAGCCTGAGCTTCGGGTGGTCTTTAGGGTTTAGGGCTTAACAAATGTGACGATGGATTCTGAGGTGAGTGCTTTCTGACCAGAGCACTGAGCTCAGAAAGACGACCCCCGACAGTGATGGAGGCCAGACATGAAACGCAAACTGACAGGCAGTGCCACTGCGGCGGTAATGGTCTTTGTGGTGTCGACAGCATTGGCGGGCGTTTTGGGTGTACGCCAGGTTGAGCGTCTGTCGACCCAGATTGCCTGGGTTGCCAGCAGCGATCTGGCGGCGGGGCAGACGATTGGTCGCAACATGCTGGAACAGCGCCGGGTGAGTGACGAGCTGGAAGGCATCGATAACCCGCGTGAGCTGATTGGCAAGTTGCTGCTCACCGCTAAAAAAGACGGTGAGCGTTTTCAGCCCTCGGATCTGCAGGCACCGCCGCGCAGCTGGCTGGCGCAGCGGGTCCCGGTGGGTCGGGTACTTTATACGCTGTCACCGCGCCAGGGCACTATCCCGCACTCGCAGTTGCGTGGCGGCGATGTCTTTGATGTGCTGGTAAGCGGCCCGCGGGGTGTGCGCACGGTGGCACGGGATGTACGCCTGATGGGCACCATGGCGAATAAAAGTCAGGCGGCGCCCCAGGCTGAAGGTGCCTTTGCGGCGCTGTCGCAGCCCAGATCCAAATCACAGGACGGCGGCAGTGGCCCCTCTCTGGTGGTGGCGGTCTCGCCGGATGAGGTGTATCCGCTGGCAAGTATCAGCCCGCAGGAAGTGGTGTCGCTGGTATTGCACGGTTCCAAATCGGTGGCGCTGGGCGAGCACCTGTCGATCAATCCGCAGCCGACCCACCGCAGCATAGAGATCGTCAACGGGCTGAAGCGAAAATCGGTCAATGTACGGCTTTAAACCATAGGTGCTCAGTACTCCGGCGCGGCGTCGCAATGATGCTGCCAGATGGGCGCACTTTGCTTATGATTTCCCCTTCAATGTCCTATTCCTATTCCTATTCCTATTCCTTTTCCT
>NZ_BCNS01000037.1 GCF_001528745.1 Marinobacterium profundum
TGTTTCACCGAGGGTTTTGATACCGAAGAGCTGCAGGCTGCCAGGGCGCTGCTGCATGCTCTGGGTTAATCCGTAGAGTGTGTTTGCAATACTCCCGCTTTCAGCGCCATAGCAGCAGGCGTTTAGTGGGAAGAGTATTCCCTTGCAGCTATTACTGGCCCGGGAGGCTGTCCGGGAATGCTGGCCGTAGCGAGAGTCGACTGATTTGAGCGGGTTTTTGCGGTGTTTTAAGGCGAATAGTGGTTCTATTTAACGCAATACAGCACAGAAAACAGCCAAACTCAGGTGGCTCGCAGTAGGTTGAGTATTGTCGGACAGCCTGATCGCTCGCAACTGCAACGGGACACAGGGGCAGAGGCCGGCGGAAAGATACTGCTGTTGCCCCAAATAACTCGAAACGCCAACCTGAATGGAATGTCGTATGCGCCAACTGATCTCTTTGCTGACCCTGTCACTGCTGCTCCTGGCAGGTCCACTCCATGCCGAGGATCTGGAAATTGAAGCGTTTTACGGTCATTTCACCGGCGTGGCCCATGCTCAGGTTGCCGGCGAAGCCGAGCGTCGAAAGCTGACGGTACGGATCGAGCCCAAAGACGATAACTTCGAAGTTGCCTGGGGAACCCAGGTAAAACGGACTGATCTCACGCAGAAGGAACACTCTTACCGCATACTGTTCCGCAAGACGCGTCGTGGTGCCATCTATGCATCCGCCATGCGCATGAATGTCTTTGGCAAGCATATTCCGATGGACCCCCTGGCTGGAGATCCCTTTGTCTGGGCCCGCATCCACGACCAGACACTCACCGTTTACGCCATGATGATCACCAATCAGGGTGCCTACGACATGCAGATCTATGACCGTACATTGCGCAACGACGGCAATATGGATCTGGCTTACACGCGTATTCTCGACGGCGCTATTAGCAAGGAAATAACCGCCACCCTCAAGCGCGAGCCACAATAGATATCACCCTCGCCCTCCATCAGTAGCCGTAACCACAACCGCCGAATAATGATGAAAAGCCTTCGTGCTTTTTCCAGCACCAACATAGCACTGAATTCAGCATTCGTTTCAAACAACTGTTTGGCCCCGAATATCAGCCCAGAACCCAGACATGGGGGCTGCAGGCCTATCAAGGTCTTCAACTCAGTGCGCAGCCGACACGCCTGAAATTTATTAGCCCGCTGCATTGATGAAACAAATACGTGAAAATAAATAACCATAGCGATCAAAAAGGATCATTTGCTGCATATGCGTAACGCCGTTATTCTGGCGTCACTGGTTAGCGCTAAAGCGCTCAGCCCGAAACCATAGGCTATCGCACTGAGTGATAGCCGGGCCGGATCTGAAAACCCAGTGAAAGGAGATATCAATGAACACTCTGTATACTCACTACAATGCACACATGAACTCTGCACTGAGCTACCCAGGCGGTCGTCGTGAAAGCGAAATCGAATACATTTTCCGTATTGCACGTGAAGCCGAAGCTGAGAAAAAAGCTGAACTGCGCGCTGCACGCATGCTGAAAATCAAAACGTCGTTGCTGAACCTGCTGAGCAAACTCAGCGTCAACCGTACCCCTAACCTGCACGCCCTGCTCGGACGCTAAGCATGCAGTGCCAAGGCCCGCTTCGCAGCCCATCCTGGTCACAGGATGAGCTGCAAGCGGCACAGGCGCACAGGCGCACAGGCGCACAAGCCAGCCGCTTTTCCCCTCTGAAGACACTGCCCTGCCCCCAATGTTTGCCCCCTGCACTTAGCTCCTCAGTATCCAGCACCTCAGCATTTAGTGACTAACGAAAACCCTGAGGGTTTAGTGCCACGTCGCTTGTTGCATCACAAAAGCCCACCCCTCTAGTGCCAGACTCGCGCTGCGCTACAGAACCTCTTTCCAGATATAGCTGACTGCCATCAACAGACACATGCCAACCACCAGCGGGCGAATAATCCGGCTGCCATGGCGAATCATGGTGTGACTGCCAATCAGCGCACCCAGAATTTGCCCCAGGACCATCACCGCACCCAGACTCCACACCACCTTGCCACCAGCGATAAAGACCACCAGTGAAGCCACATTACTGGCACAGTTCATCACCTTGGCCGCTCCGGTGGCCCCCAGAAGGTTACGCCCGCGAAACCAGATCTTGCTGAAGGCGAAAAAGGAGCCTGTGCCGGGTCCCAGAAAACCGTCGTAAAATCCCACCAGCGGCGCCAGCGTCATGCTGTACGTGCGCCGACTCATCCGCGCCGGTGTTTCTTGCAGCCCCGCCGTGGGCACCAGCAGGAAATAGAGCGCGATTACCACCAGTACCAGTGGAATCAGAAACATCAGGATGCCCGGATCAGTAAATTGCACCAGCAGAGTCCCCAGTACCGAGCCCAGCAGACTTCCCAGCACCAGGCCGCGAATATCTTCGAACCTGACAATTCCCCGCCGCAGCATCGTCAGTGCCGCCGTCAGACTGCCAAAGGAGCTTTGCAGCTTGTTGGTGGCCAATGCCGCCACCGGCGGCACCTGGGCCAGCAACAGGGCCGGCAGCGTCAACAGGCCACCGCCGCCGGCAATGGTATCGATAAACCCCGCCAGCAGCGCAACACCGAACAATGCCGCCAGCAACTCCGGTGACAAAACCAGATCCATGTAAAAATTCTCGCGTAAATTCTCTCAGAAACCATCTCGAGCGGATGGGCCAGATCCAGCGCCGGAAAACCCTGTTACAGGCCTCTGCGCGGCGGGCTGAACTCTACGCCTGACCTCGTCCAGGAACAACTGTCTGGTGCCACCTTGCATCAAAAACAGACGCTGAACCCGAACAGACAGCCTAGGAGGCTGCCCGAGAATGCTGGCCGTAGCGAGAGTCGACTGATTTGAGCGGTTTTTTTGCGGTGTTTTAAGGCGAATAGTGGTTCTATTTAACGCAAAACAGCACAAAAAACAGCCAAATTCAGG
>NZ_BCNS01000038.1 GCF_001528745.1 Marinobacterium profundum
TCTTGTCTTCTTAATAACCGGCGTTGAGTAAATGAATGCCCGTAGCCAACACAGCTTGCAGGCAGAGTCTGCCAGCAAGTCGTTATTTGACTGCAGGGGTTGTGGATAAAGTGATTCCTTGGATGAAACATTTATTCCCTGTGACTATCTCCAGTGTTGATACTCAGTGGATATGTTCAGGGAGCTATTAACCCGGTGGACAAATACGTTCCCTCCCTATTTGTCCGTCACGCCAGAACTCTTTAGCCTAAAAGAATGGGCGCAAGTGCATGGACTTGCTGGCCTTCTTGGGGGCGAAGAGATGGCGTACGCATTGACCTGCGGCCAATGATGAAGCATCCCTGCTGCATCTATTAGCCCGCCGGGTTAATATATGGAATATTTTATCTCTATAACTATGTGTCAGGAGTTCGAATTAAAAAGTAAAAAAAATAATTCTGGCGCTGATTCGAACGTTGAAATTGTTGAGACGAAGGATAATGAAACGCCAGACAAGCATCCTGTTTGGTCTTTTGATACTGTCGATGTGGCTTTGTCTGTTCCTTGTTCCTTGTTCCCCGTGCATGCCGGGCAGCGGGACAGGGCGAACGCATGAACATTATTTGATCAATCCAAGAATATGAAACAGGTATTGATCACTCCAGCCGCACCCCTTGCGCTTGTTCTTGATCCCGACTTTGACAGTGGTGTCCTGCTTCAGCAGATTCAGCGCAATCTGTCGTAACGTGGCCAGATTCTCAGCGGCATAGCCCTGTCGCGCACGCGATTGATCCTCGCCGAAGGCCACGTCCAGCACCCAGTGAAGGCCATTCTCCACTTGCCAGTGCTGACGCGTTGCCTGAAGTACATCATTGGCATCCATGGTCCTACTGGAGACAAAATAGCGCACTAGGCTGGTCGATGTTCCGGCACTGCTACGATCCAGCTGGACGGCTGCGATCGTGCGGGCGTTCCAGGATGTGGCAACCGGGCAGCTCTCTAGATCATGTAGCACCCAGCAGCGCCGCAGCTCCTGACGCCCATGCGTGTTACTGTGAACCTCTGCAAACGAGAGACCGGGCACATCATCCGGGTGCTCGGACCAGTAACGATCGAACCAGGTATCCGCCTCAGCATGGAGCTTGCGTTGATTGCGCTTGATCGCCAGCAGGTAGTCCGCTTCAGCCGAGAGAATTTTGTTGGCAATCTTCTTCTGGCATCCCATTGCATCTAACGTCACCAGGCAACCGCGCAGCATCAGAATATCCAGCAACTCGGGAATAGCTTTGATTTCATTGGACTTTTGATCAACCTTGTATTGCCCGAGCGAGACACCCAGCTCCGTCGACCAAGCGTTGACCATATGGATCGCACCCTGGTTGCCCGACCGGGATCCGCGCACGGTTTTACCGTCGATGGCAACCACGCCCGAGAGAGGCGTGTCGATAAGGACATCCTGCACCCAACGGGTGAACAGTTCTCGGAACTGAGCGGGATCAAGCAGTGAGAACAGGCGGTTGAAGGTATCATGTGAGGGTATGCCACCCGGCAATTTCAGGTACTGCCTGAACCATTCCTCGCGTACTTCAGCGAAGAGTGCGATGGCGTTCCAGTCGTCGGCTCCACAGAGCAACCCGCATGTTGCCATGAAGACGACCTCGCCGAGGTCGTGGGTGCATTTGGCGGCCTGACGGGGGTCTTCCAGTGCCATCATACGGTCGAGCAGTGTTGGGCTGTTCTGAGTCATAGTGAGAAATGGGCAAGTTTTATGGTGATCACGTCAAAAATCAACTAGAAGTGATTCGTTTGTTCAAAAAACGTTCATGCGTTTGCCCTG
>NZ_BCNS01000039.1 GCF_001528745.1 Marinobacterium profundum
GCCCTGACCAGCTCGCAGTCTGTCACTGAGCGCGAGATGAAGCGTGCCCGCTACTACCAGTAAACGCTTTACGCCTTAACGTTTAAGGCGCACGACAGCAGGCAGGCACCGGTCGGTGCCCGCCTGCCCGACACCCCTGTGTCGATCCTCCGAATAACTAAAATATGAGCACTTCCCATGAGCATCTCAAGTCTGCAAGCCGAGGGGACGGCTGACGCCTCGTCGTCGCTAACCGTTAAGGCGGAAAAACGCCGACAGAGCCGTCTCAGCCTGGCCATGGTGTCACCTTCGGTGCTGGTCCTGCTGGTCTGGATGGCGGTTCCTCTCGCCATGACCCTGTATTTTTCCCTGATTCGCTACAACCTGCTGTACCCGGGCGATAACGACTTTGTCGGCCTGGAAAACTTTGCCTTCTTTCTGACCGACGAAGGCTTTACCGCCGGCATGGCGAACACCTTGCTGCTGGTGTGTTCGGTACTGATTATCAGTGTCGTCGTCGGAGTACTGATTGCGGTGCTGGTGGATACCCCTTTCTGGGGCCGCGGTATCGTGCGCGTACTGCTGATTTCTCCCTTCTTCATCATGCCCACCGTGAGTGCGCTGGTGTGGAAGAACCTGCTGCTGCACCCGGTATCCGGGGTCTTCGCCGCAGTCTGGCGCTTCTTTGGCGCCCAACCCATTGACTGGTTCTCCACCTATCCGATGGAGGCCATCATCATGATCGTATCCTGGCAGTGGGTGCCCTTCGCCGTGCTGCTGCTGATGACCGCCATGCAGTCACTGGACCAGGAACAGAAGGATGCGGCCCGCCTTGATGGCGCAGGCCCCGTCTCCATCTTCTGGCACATCACCCTGCCGCACCTGGCACGCCCGATTGCCGTGGTGGTGATGATCGAGACCATCTTCCTGCTGTCGATCTTTGCCGAAATCTTTACCACGACCGGCGGTGGCCCGGGCTACGAGACCACCAACCTGGCCTACCTCATTTATAGCCAGGCACTGCTGCAGTTCGACGTCGGCCTGGCTTCGGCCGGTGGTCTGGTCGCAGTACTGCTCGCCAACGTTGCCGCCTTCATCCTGATTCGGATGATCGGCAAGAATCTTACAGATAAGGCTTAGGAGGTCGTGATGCTGACATTAAAACAATATCGCACAGAGCCATCCATCCTGATCCGGATGATCGGCGCTCATATGACAAGCACGCTCACCGACAAGGCACAGGAGGCCACATCATGCTGACATTAAAACAAGGCCGCCAGCTGCAGGTCGTTCTGCTGGGTGCGCTGGCCTGGCTGGTGGCGCTGACCATCTTCTTCCCGATCTTCTGGATGATACTGACCAGCTTCAAAACCGAAATCGATGCCTTCGCCACGCCGCCGCAGCTGTTCTTCACGCCGACGATGGAGAACTACCTGGAAATTGACCAGCGCAGTGACTACTTCCACTTCGCCTGGAACTCGGTCGTCGTGTCCTTTGGTTCGACCCTGCTGGGCATGCTGCTGGCCGTACCTGCAGCCTACTCAATGGCGTTTTTCGAAACCAAGCGCACCAAGTCAACCCTGCTGTGGATGCTGTCCACCAAGATGCTGCCGCCCGTCGGCGTGCTGGTGCCCATCTACCTGCTGTTCAAGGATGCAGGTCTGCTGGATACCAAAACCGGCCTGGTGATCATCTACACCCTGATCAACCTGCCGATCATGGTCTGGATGGTGTACACCTACTTCAAGGAAATCCCCAAGGAAATCCTCGAAGCGGCCCGTCTCGATGGTGCCACCGCACTGCAGGAGATCTACCGCGTGCTGCTGCCGATCAGCAAGGGCGGCCTGGCCTCCACGGTACTGCTGTCACTGATCCTGAGCTGGAACGAAGCCTTCTGGTCACTGAACCTCACCGCCTCGTCGGCCGCCCCGCTGACCGCTCTGGTGGCGTCCTACTCCAGTCCCGAAGGGCTCTTCTGGGCCAAGCTGTCCGCCGTATCGACGCTGGCCTGTGCCCCTATCCTGATCTTCGGCTGGCTGAGTCAGAAACAACTGGTCCGCGGCCTGTCCTTCGGCGCCGTTAAGTAACAGCGGCGTGAAATAACAGCGCCAAGTAACAACACCCAATACTGTCCGCTGCCGTGACCTAACCGGCAGCGACTAATAAGAAAGAGGTTTTACCATGTCTGATTTGACGATTCGCAACCTGAAAAAAAGCTTTGACGACGTTCATATCATCAAAGGCATCGACCTGGACATCAAGGATCACGAATTCGTCGTCTTTGTCGGGCCCTCGGGCTGCGGCAAGTCGACCCTGCTGCGCCTGATTGCCGGTCTGGAAGAAGTCACCAGCGGCACTATTCACCTGGATGAGCGCGAAATCACCGACGTGGCCCCGGCCAAGCGCGACCTGGCCATGGTATTCCAGAGCTACGCTCTTTATCCCCACATGACCGTGCGCAAGAACATGTCCTTCGCACTCGACCTGGCCGGCATCGACAAGACCGAAGTCCAGCGCAAGGTCGACGACGCCGCCAAGGTACTGGAGCTGGGCCCCCTGCTGGAGCGCAAGCCCAAAGCCCTGTCCGGTGGTCAGCGCCAGCGCGTTGCCATAGGCCGCGCCATAGTGCGTAACCCCAAGGTTTTCCTGTTCGACGAGCCGCTGTCCAACCTCGACGCCGCCCTGCGTGTACTGATGCGCCTGGAACTGGCGCGGCTGCACAAGGAACTCAACGCCACCATGATCTACGTCACCCACGACCAGGTCGAAGCCATGACCCTGGCCGACAAGGTGGTGGTCCTGAATGCCGGTCGCGTCGAGCAGGTCGGCTCGCCGCTGGAACTCTACCACCACCCGGTGAACCAGTTCGTGGCAGGCTTTATCGGCACGCCGAAAATGGCCTTCCTCAAAGGCAAAGTCAGCGCGGTCAGCAGCAGCGACGTGACAGTAGCCCTGGAATGCGGCCCGGAATATCAGCTTCTCCTATAACCACTATGACCCATACCACCAACTACTCACGTCATAA
>NZ_BCNS01000040.1 GCF_001528745.1 Marinobacterium profundum
CGGCGGCAGCGTCAGATGTTTATAAGGGACAGGCCAAGAGCCCAGTCTTGAAACCATCTGAACACAACGCAGCCAATTTACACTTATCCCAATTCGGGAACAGGGAGCGGCATGAACGCAGAAATCAGTTTTGATGACAGCCAGAACGGGCACCTGGAAGAGGCGGAGGTGTTGGAGCTGTACCGCGCCAATCAATGGTCGGCGGCGGATAAGCCCGCCGCCCTGATGGCGGCGCTGCAGAACTCCCACAGTCTGGTCTGTGCCCGTATCGACGGCCGGCTGGTGGGACTCGGTAATGCCTTGTCTGATGGTCATCTGGTGGTGTATTACCCGCACCTGCTGGTGCATCCCGACTTTCAGGGGCGGGGTATTGGTCGCCAGTTGATGCAGGCAATGCAGGCGCGATACGCGGGTTTTCATCAGCAGATGTTAACGGCGGATGGCAGGGCCATCGAGTTTTATCGGGCGCTGGGGTTTGAGCGTGCCGGGAAAACGGAGCCTATGTGGATTTATGCGGGAACGGATCATTAGGAGCGGTAAAGATTACCCACATGGGTAACAGTCCAGTTCAATGACATGGGTACTGTTCCTTATACACATCTGACGCTGCCGCCGCCCCCTTACGTTTAATTTACTGGTTCTGCCTCAACCTTGACTCCACACAACACGTACTACATATCTACACCCAAAGTGCACTACCACTAACACTGGATACATAAAACTACCAGG
>NZ_BCNS01000041.1 GCF_001528745.1 Marinobacterium profundum
GCTAGGAGCTAGGAGCTAGGGGCGAGACGACATGGCCGCCCCTGTTCCGATCAAAGGCTCGGTTCCCAGCGCTTTGCCGCATGAGGATCGGCGCTCTGCCCCAGTTCGCCCTTGCGGTAGACATCCGCCAGACGGCGCACGGCCAACGGGTGCTGCTGCTCCGCCGCCAGGCGATAATAGTGCAGCGACTTGGCAAGATCCGGCGGAAAATGGTGTTCGAAACCCTGCTCGAAGATGCGCCCCATCTGATAGCAGGCCTTGCTGTCGCCCTTGTCGGCGGCCTGCTGCAGGTAGATCGCGCCCTGGATACGATTGGCAATACCATCACCACGAAAGTGCAGCAGATGCCCATAGACCGACAGCGCACGGCAATGGCCATGATCCGCCGCCAGCCGAAACAACTCCATGGCCAGCCGATGCCGACGACGCGACGACTTCAGCCAGCGCATTCTGAAGATCCCATAGGCCAGCCAGAATACCAGGGGGGACAGGGCTCTCATCAACAAGCGCATGCTTTTTCTCTCTTCCATCATTGAAACTGAAGGCAATCCTGCCTTGTTCTCACATCACGGCGGCGGAGCCTTTCACAAAGCGCCGGGGTTCGCTATAACTGTGCTACGGATTTTACCACCACGCTCAACACAAGGATCACCATGAAGATATATGAGGACAACTCTTTATCCATTGGCAATACACCGCTGGTACACCTCAAGCAGCTGGCACCTAACGCCAAGTTGTACGCCAAGATAGAGTCGCGCAACCCGGCTGGCTCCGTAAAATGCCGCATTGGCGCCAGCATGGTGTGGGCTGCGGAAAAGTCCGGCCAGCTCAAGCCCGGCATGACGCTGGTGGAACCCACCAGCGGCAACACCGGCATTGCCCTGGCCTATGTTGCTGCGGCACGCGGCTACAAGCTGGTGCTGACCATGCCCTCTTCCATGAGCATCGAGCGCCGCAAGCTGATGAAAGCTCTGGGCGCCGAGATCGTACTGACGGAACCGGCCAAGGGCATGAAAGGCGCCATCGCCAAGGCCGCCGAACTGGTGGAAAGCAATCCTTCAACCCACCTGATGCTGCAACAGTTTGAAAACCCGGCCAACCCGCAGATTCACGAAAAAACCACAGGCCCCGAAATCTGGCAGGATACCGATGGCCTGGTGGATGTACTGGTGGCGGGCGTGGGTACCGGCGGTACCATTACCGGCGTATCGCGCTACATCAAGCAGACCCAGGGCAAGGCCATTACCAGTGTGGCAGTAGAACCGGTGGACTCACCCATTATCAGCCAGACGCTGGCGGGCGACGAGCTCAAGCCCTCACCGCACAAGATTCAGGGCATTGGCGCAGGTTTCGTACCGGGCAACCTCGACCTGGCACTGATCGACCGGGTCGAACAGGTCAGCAATGACGATGCCATCGCCATCGCCCGGGAACTGATGGAAAAGGAAGGCATTCTGGCAGGAATTTCCTGTGGTGCTGCGGTCTGTGCAGCACTGCGCATTGCCAATGATCCGGCCTTTGCGGGCCAGCATATAGTCGTGATTCTGCCGGACTCGGGCGAGCGTTACCTGTCGACCGCGCTCTTTGAAGGCATGTTCAGCGACAACGAACTGGTGCAGTAAAAAAACGCCAGGGCAAAAAACCTGGCATTGCAGCGGCGGGCATAGCGCCGAACCGCCGCACGACGGAACGCCGTCCGGAACAATTCGCTTGGGTAAACGGTGCGATTCGCTTCGCTCATCAGCACAAAAGCCGTCAGTTCCAGACTTGGAGATCGCACCAATATGGCAGAACGGCTCTTGCTTCCCCTTTATGACGCCGGCGAGCACTG
>NZ_BCNS01000042.1 GCF_001528745.1 Marinobacterium profundum
TAAGTCCGACAGGCTGCTAACGCTGGAATGGATAGATGTCCCCCAGTTGCAGAATGCGGGTCAGCTCATCCAGTGCGGTGCGCGATTCCAGCAGCAGCTGCGGATCGGCCAGGTCCTTTTCTTCCAGTCGGTCGCGGTAATGGGCATCGACCCAGCTGTTGAGCATGGTGAACAGTATCTCGTTCATCATTGTGCCGGGGTTAACCGCAGCCTGTTCCGCTTCGTTCAGCACCACACGCAGGCGCAGGCAGGCGGGTCCGCCCCCATTGCTCATGCTCTGTTTCAGGTCGAATGTTTTCAGCTCGTCGATACCGCTGCCGGTGTCGGCCACAAGCGTCTGCAGGTACTGCCAGACCGGTGCCATGTTCTGGCTCTCCTGAGGAATAACCAGCAGGGTGCGGCCATTGGGGAGCGACAGCAGCTGGCTGTTGAACAGGTAGGACTGCACCGCCTGTGTGACTGAGACCGCACGGGTGGGCACCTCTATGATGCGAAAATTTCCCTGCATGGCCTGGGTCAGCTGCTGCTTTACGCCGGACTGATCCGCAAAGGCCTGCTCGTGGCAGAACAGCAGGTTACGGTTGCCGACGGCAATGACATCGTTGTGAAACACACCCTGGTCGATCACGTCCGGGTTTTGCTGGGCATAGATGACATGCGACTGGCTGAGCTGGTGCTTGCGAACGATCGCCTGGGAGGCCTCGAAGGTCTGGCGTGCCGGAAACTTCTGTGGCGCAGGTTGACTGCTGTCGAAGGCATGTCGCCCGAACACGAAGAACTCGATGCCGCGCTGGCCATAGTCGTGACAAAAACGACTATGGTTGGCGGCGCCCTCATCACCAAAATGCTCGGCGCCGGGCAGGGCGCTGTGGTGCTTGAAGTAGCGTTCATCGGCAAAAGTGGCGGCCAGAATGCGCCCGGTGGTTTCGTGCTCGATGGAGCGGTGAAACTTGTTGGTGAGATTGGCCGGGGTGAAGTGCACCCGGCCGTCCTGAGTATCAGCGCTGGGGGACACAGTGGCGGCGTTGGCCGTCCACATGCTGGAGGCCGAGCAGCAGGCCGCCAGAACGCGAGGCGCATGCTGTGCCGCCTGCGACAACACCTGGGCATCAGTACCGCTAAAGCCGAGTCTGCGCAGGGTATGAATATCCGGCCGTTCCTGGGGTGCCAGCACCCCCTGTAACAGGCCAAGGTCGTGCAGGGTCTTCATTTTCACCAGCCCCTGCCTGGCGGCGAGGCGAGGGTTTGAGGCCTGAGCCTGGTTCTTGCCCGAGGCAATATTGCCGAACGACAGACCACTGTAATTGTGCGTCGGCCCGACCAGACCATCAAAGTTGGCTTCGCAGGCGGTCATGGTGTCGTGTCTCCCGAGTGAATTTGTTTGGCAAAATGGCCACCACGCCCGGTGCAGCTCTCACCCAGAGCGTCGTGGCAAACGGTAGTTCAGGCTGGCGCATCAGCCTTTCTTCCAGTACTCGTCCAGAGCAGCATCCGCCAGCTGCAGCAGAATCAGTGCGCTGAGCTTGGCCCGGGTTATCAGGCTCGATAGGAGCATATACTCCTCGCTGCTGTGAATCTTGCCGCCCTG
>NZ_BCNS01000043.1 GCF_001528745.1 Marinobacterium profundum
TGCTTGATTTTTCTGGCACTGCGGACGGGTCGTGGGAACGTCGGGTCGTCGGGTGATGGCATCAGAAAGATACCGAAAAGGTCAGGGCAAACGCATGAACATTATTTGATCAGCCCGAGAATGTGAAACAGGTAACGATCACTCCAGCCGCAGCCCTTGCGCTTGTTTTTGATCCCCAGCTTTGCGGTTGTGTCTTGCTTGAGCAGGTTCAGGGCGATCTGCCGGGCCGTCGCCAGATTCTCCGCCGCATACCCCTGACGGGCTCGGGAATGATCCTCAGAAAAGGCAACATCAAGTACCCAGTGCAGCTTATTCTCAACGTGCCAATGCTGGCGCGTGGCTTGTAGTACTTCGTCGGCCGTCATGACTTTGCTGGCGATAAAATACCGTATCAGCGTCGTGCCTTTATGGGGCGTCTGGCGATCCAGCTGCACGGCGGCAATCGTTTTCGCCTGCCAGCTTGAGGCAGCAGGCAACCCTTCCATCTCGTGTGTAACCCAGCATCGCCGCTGCTCCTGGCGGCCGTGGACGCGCGTATCCTCCGCGATAAAACAAGACCCCGACGCATCCTCCGGATGTGTGGCCCAGTAACCGTCAAAGTAATCTGATAGTTCGCCATGCAGCTTGCGTTGATTGCTTTTGACAGCCAACAGGTAGTCCGCGTCCTTTTTCAGGATCTTGTTGGCGATGCGTTTCTGGCACCCCATCGCATCCAGTGTGACCAGGCAGCCTTTGATCGCCAAGGTGTCCAACAACGCCGGTATTGCGGTGATTTCGTTGGATTTGGCATCCACTTTGAACTGCCCCAACGCAATACCGGCCTCACTGGCCCATGCATTGACCATATGAATGGCACCGCCGTGTCGGCCTCGGGAGCCGCGCACGGTTTTGCCATCGATGGCCACGACGCCTGACAGCGGCGTATCGATCAGGACATCCTGGACCCAGGTCGTGAAAAGCGCGCGGAACTGCACCGGATCGAGCAGGGAAAACACGCGGTTAAAGGTATCGTGTGATGGAATCCCGCCGGGAAGCTGTAAATATTGTCGAAACCAGTCCTCACGCTCG
>NZ_BCNS01000044.1 GCF_001528745.1 Marinobacterium profundum
AACGTTCATGCGTTTGCCCTGCCGAAAAGGTATTTAAATGCCGCTGGTGGCTACTGGCTGATTAGCTGCTTTTCTTTAATCAAGAGGTAGTCCCTGAGAAACTCTTCTAAAACTCCATCGGGGAAGGTATCGAAGTTACTATCCAATAGTTCTACTGCGACCATTTCGTACCGATCATAAAGTTCAGAGGGGGTGTCAACTTCGCTGGACAGTGCTTTAACAGCTTCTTCCAGGCGAACGGCGACCTCCGCCAGTGTGCGGATAGGCATGAGTGTTACCTCGGGTTGGTGATGGGGTGGGCGACTTCAGCTCAGATCAAGGGGAATTCGCGAAGGAGGTTCATCGAAATCCACGATATTTTCTACTATGCCGGCCATCAAGCGTGCTTGTATCATTGATACGTTGAATCAATTCGATGTCTGGCAGATTCCAGGCGCTGGCTATGTCAATGGCATCCGGAATGTAATCGTCATAGTTCGCGGTCTATCTTCTATTTCCTGTTAATTAGAAAGCCTGCTGCCAATAGAGCGACCACGAGAATCGCCCAGAGGACGGTGATGTGGGGCGTCAGCGTCATGAGTACCATGGCGAAGACGAATAGGCCGACTATAGGCGGACCGAAGAACAGGCAGAGCAGAACGGTGAGTACAGCGACGGTTGGAAGCATGGGAGGCGCTCCTGATTGACGAGGTTCTCGTGCGTTTGGGTCGGTTTATGGCCGGTCTTTTGGGCTTGCTGCGATAGCATTTTTAAAAATACTTCTATTTCATTGTGTTAGAAGGGGAGGGTGGGAGTGACCAATAGACTACCTCTCTCTCGGTCAGGGGTTATGCTTTGGTTTTGGCGCGTTTGGTTGATGCTTTTACTGGTTTTTCTGGAGAGTTTTCCTCCTCGTTGGTGGTCATTTGGTCGGTTGGGTCGATACCTGATTTTTCCAGGGCAGTGATTTTCTGAAGGAAGTTCTTGTCACAGCAGAGGCTGTAGATGTTTCGTTTGCCTGTCATGGGCGATATAAGGCCTTCGGCGAGAAGGGCGGCAAGGAGAAAGCCTGATGTGTTCAACGACTTTCCTCTGAACAGTTGGCGGAGAGGGACTGAAGTGATCGAGCCTCTCGGTAAACAGGCTTTCACGTCACTGTATGCAATCCATTCCTTGCTGAAGTGGCCGCTGCCAGAGCTGTGGGCTATAAGAAAGAGGATGTTGTCCTCATCATCTATACCGATGCAGTAGGACAGTTCTGAAGATCCCGTGAGGGTGGGACAGGATGCTTTTTGAATGACTCGAGGAGTGGAGAGGGTTGTCTGTAAGGTGTTGTCTTTAGGTTTCATGTTTTTTACCTGTTGTCTTGGATTTTTATTTTCATATAAGATGGTAGTATTTTCGAATTTTTAATGGGTCTGGAGGTTTATAAAATGAGTTCTAAAGTGTATATGCTTTTGGTTTGTGTTCTTTTAGGTGGGTGTACATCTACCTCGTTAAGTCGAGAGGATGAAAAGTCTTTTTATACTAGCCAGAGAAACTTGTTTGTTTCTGATTATTCGTTGCTTGATAATGAGAATAGGAGGAAAGTGATAAAGCTTTTTTCTCTGTACGAAGTGGCATTGAATTCGCCTAAATTTCTATATGCTTCAAAATTAGTTGAAGCAAATGGAGAGTTGTCCCTATTTAAATTGGATGAAAGTGTTAATCAAAGTAAGAGTATAATCTTAAATTTTAATAACCTTAGTTATTATATGAATGCGTCTGTGGGAAGTCGCTATCTTCACCCCAATGTGACTCCAACAGCTGAATTGATTAGAGCCTCCCTGAGGTGAATTTTATGTTTTTAGGCTTTTTCCATTCTGGAATTTCACTAATTGTGGCGTAACTGTATTTTATTGGCTATAAGAAATTCTCACTTAGAGTGCACACAGGGAGGCCGAAATAGAAGTCAAGGGTAAGCGAACGGCGATCACACCTTGTTAGCCGGCGCTTTCCAGTTGTGCGGAAGTAGCTCGCCGATTGCACTCGCCTTTTGGGTCGGTAGCCGGGTCAGCACATCTTTCAGATAGGCATAGGGTTCATGCCCATTCAACTTGGCGGACTGGATCAGGCTCATGATGGCGGCGGCACGCTGGCCACTGCGCAATGAGCCCGCGAACAACCAGTTTTTGCGCCCGAGCGCCCAAGGTCGCATCAGGTTTTCCACCCGACTGG
>NZ_BCNS01000045.1 GCF_001528745.1 Marinobacterium profundum
GTGGGGTGGTTTAGTTGTGTATGAGAGAAGGTTGTGTGGCGGTAAAAGCTTCTTCAGCAGGGCCTCTTTACGCTCGGGTGAATAACGTCGCATCGCATGACTCTTTCCGTCCCCGGGACTTTGGTTTAGATGAAACTGATCAGGCGACAACTACCCTGACACCGGGGGGGGTCCAGCGGCCGGTTTTGCCATTCGTGGACCTGCTCGATTACGCGTTCGGTGACCTTGGACACCAGCGTCGCGGAGATGTCGGCGTCGTACATCTCCTTGAAAGCCTCGACGATGTCCCGGGTGCTCAAGCCCTTGGCGTACAGGGCAAGGATCTGGTCGTCCATCTGGGTCAATCGAGACTGACCCTTGCGTACGAACTGAGGCTCGAAGGAACCGTCACGATCGCGGGGAGCTTGGATCGATACGTCCCCGTGCTGCCCCTTCAGGCGCTTGGTGGAATAGCCATTACGACTGTTGCTGGTACCACGGCCTTCCGGGGCGTGCTTCTCATACCCCAGATGCTCGTCCAGTTCGGCGCTGAGGGCGGTCTCGACTGTGAGTTTGACCAGTTGCTGCGTGAGGGCTCCGAGATCTCGTTCAGACTTGATGTCTTTGGCCAGCTCCGCGGCCAGGGCTCTGAGTTTTTCTTGGTCCATTTGCTTACCCACGATGATATCCTTTTGAAAAGGTTACTTATTCGTGGGCAGTTACACAATTTGGTTTACAGCCTCCCCTGCGCGGCGGGAACCTGCTTTTAACCTGCTCTTGCCCCTGCTTTTCCTAGCCCCTAGCCCCTTTAACCTCGCCCCTGCTCTTAACCTGCTCTTGCCCCTGCTCTTCCGCCCGTCCATACCTATCTTCAAACCGTACTATATCGTCTTCCCCCAGGTAGGAGCCCGACTGTACTTCGATCAGTTCCAGCGGGATCTTGCCGGGGTTTTCCAGGGAGTGAACGGCACCAATGGGGATATAGATCGACTGGTTTTCGGTGAGCAGCTGTTCTTCGTCGTCGCGGCGTACCCTGGCGGTGCCGGATACCACTATCCAGTGCTCGGCGCGGTGGTGGTGCATCTGGATGGAGAGCTTCTCGCCCGGCTTCACGGTGATGCATTTCACCTGGTAGCGCTCGCCCGAGTCGATGGAGTCGTACTTGCCCCAGGGGCGGTAGACTTCGCGGTGCAGTTGGTACTCACTGCGGCCCTGCGCCTTGAGCTGATTGACCAGGTGCTTCACATCCTGCACCGAGTCCCTGGCAGCGACCAGCACGGCATCCTTGGTTTCCACTACTATCATGTCCTTCAGGCCCAGGGTCGTCACCAGACGATGGCTGCTATGTACCAGGCAGTCTTCGGTACTGTGCAGCAGAATATCGCCCTGGGTGACATTGCCTCTGGCATCCTTGGCATTCACATCCCACAGGGACGACCAGGACCCTACATCACTCCAGCCGGCATCCAGCGGCATCACTACCACGCTGCCGCCGCCCGGCGCGCTGCACAGCGGCTCCATAACGGCGTAATCGACGGATTCATCCGGGCAGGCCAGAAAGGCAGCCTTGTCGACCCGCACAAAGTCCATGTCCTGGTGCGTTACGGTCATGGCTTTCTCGCAGGCAGCCAGAATATCGGGCCTGAACTCACGCAATGCCGCTATATAACGGCTGGCCTTGAACAGGAACATGCCGCTGTTCCAGTAGTACTCGCCGCTGTCGACATAGCCCGTGGCCGTGGCCAGATCCGGCTTTTCGACAAACTGCTCAACGGCGTAACCGGTCGACTCACTCGAACCACCTGCAGTAGCTGCCACAGCCGCTGCGCCTGCCATTGCCGCCCCGCGGCGTATATAGCCATAGCCGGTTTCCGGGCCCGTGGCGACTATACCGAAGGTCACCAGCTTGCCCTGCTCTGCCAGCGGCATTGCAGCGCGCACCACCTGCTGAAACTCGGGTGCATCTTCAATTACATGGTCCGCCGCCAGCACCAGCAGCAAGGGGTCTTCATCCCTGTTCAGGGCTTCCAGTGCCGCCAGGGCGATGGCCGGCGCCGTATTGCGCCCGGCGGGCTCCAGAATGATCGCAGCGCCCTCTGCCTGGCCGCGCAGCTGTTCGGCAACGATAAAGCGGTGCTCTTCGTTACAGATAACCGTGGGGGCGCCATCGCAGAGGCCGTCTATGCGGGCCAGGGTCGCCTGCAGCATGGTCTGATCCGATGCCAGCGGCAGAAACTGCTTGGGGTAAAGCGCGCGGGACAGCGGCCACAGGCGTGAGCCCGAGCCGCCTGCCATTACAATCGTTTTCATGGTGTTACATCCTTTATATGTAAACTTAGGCTCTGCTGGCGTGCTACAGCACAGCAAGGCGTATCGGCACGCGCCAGCAGAGCTCAACGATTAGCCCAATAGGCTCAATTGTGCGGATCTACCAGAGTATTGCTCAGCATAACGGCTTTGCGCCAACAGCGATAACTGCGGTGAAGCCCGCCTGGGGCGATTCAGCAACTGATACTGCGCAAGCGACAACTGGTAACCCAGCAGCGGGTCTGGCTCATCCAATTGACCTATTCGTCCACCAGGTGGACATTCCCTAGCGCCGCCATATGGCCAGCGTATTGAATCCCAGCCGCTTATGTACCCAGTACACGGCAAACAGATTCTGACTCGCAATGGCCAGTGCTGTCGCAAACGCAGCGCCGGTCGCACCATAACTTGGGATAAGTAAAAAACTCAACAACACACTGCAAGGCGCAACCAGCAATAAACTGTTACGCATATCCTTTTCGTGACCTGTCATCATCAGCAAATAACCAACAGACCCGGTGGCGACATTAATGAGCTGCCCAATTGCCAAAATCTGTAGCAAATGTGCGCCGGCTACAAAATCTTCGCCAAACAGCAACATCAACTTGGCCGGAAAAATCAGCATAATAGCAACCAGAGGAGCAGCAGCAAGCAGCATCAAGCGCGTTGAGGTAATAGCAATACGCTGAACGCCGGCCATATCACCCTGCTTGTGCATAGCGGCAAATCGCGGTGCCACCACCAGATTTACCGCCATCAGTACAAAACTGGTTAACAACGCTGTGCGTTGTGCGACTGCAAGCTGGGCAATCTGCTCTGGTTCGACATAGGCACCGGCGATAAATTGACTTGACCACTGAATTAGCTGTCCCATCACTAAAACTATCCAGAGAGGTATAGCTGGCTCCAGCATGGTTTTCCAGCTAAGCGAATCGTGCTTTATTTCCTGAGCCGAAGTTCCTCGCCACCAGAGCGCTAGCCCAAAAAACAGGGTTGCAATTGCGGAACAACTATAAGCAATCGCTGCCTGCTGGGCCGTACTCAGTACCAGAACAAACAACCCACTAACCAGAAGCAAGCTGGCAAAAATATTCAGCGTGAATACAGATGACGCTATCTTGCGTAATCCTTGAAGACTCATTGCCACAAGCGTGAATAGCGCTAGCCCAACCAAACCGGGAGCCATTTTTTCCAGTACCGGCGCCAAAGCCGGCTTTCCAAAAACCCATTCTGCTAACGGGTATGCAAATATGGTCAGTAGTCCAGCGACAACAGCGGAGACACATCCGGCCAGCAGAAGACTGCGTGCTAGCACCTGCCGTATAGTCCGAATATCCTTATCTACCATTGCGGCGCCGGTAAACCGCAATACTATGCTATCGAGGCCTAAACGGCTGAGCCCCGCCAAGAAGGTGATAACAGTGAACGCTAGTAGAAAATAGCCGGCTTCCGCAGCCCCCAAACTGCGCGCTAAAACAAGGCTCATTAAAAGACTTGCACCAGCACCCAGCACTCGAACCCCCAACGCAAAAAGAGTATCTAGCGCCAGTCCGCGACCTGCGTTTACATTGCCTGTGGGTGTTTTCATAGATTGATTTCGGCCTGCGGAGGCTCCGGGTGGGTGCCAGAGCCGCCAGCCATTACAATCGCTTTCATGGTGTTACATCCTTTATCGTTAAACACGGGCCAAATAGGCCCGGCTGTTCGGGTGCACCTGGGGGCTGCTCAGCATATCGGCCTGGCGCCACCAGCGATAACCGCTGTGCTGCCCCGTGGGCAGCTTCAGCAGCTGAGCCTGCGCAATCTTCAGATGGTAACCCAGCACCACGTAATGGGTGCTAGGCCCATCAATGCCGGGCTCAAATACACTGTCGTCATAAAAGTGCTCGTATACATCCAGCAGCCGTGCGCCGCTGCGCTCCAGTGCCAGGCCCAGCTCTTCGGTGGTCAGGCGCACAAAGGCCGCATCCAGGGATTCATTTTTCTGGATGCGCCCGCCGGGTACAAACCAGTCACCTTTGGCGGGCCTGTTAATTCGCTGGCCCAGCAGAATCTCACCCTGTTCGTTCTCCACCACCAGATCGATGGACACGAGCGGCGTGGATGCGACCACGGATTTGAATACTTTAGAGTCGAGCCACACAGTGCTTAATCCAATGCAGGTGAGTAGATAATTCTAGCTGGCCCCAGGAAACGCGGCTATTAGCCCCTCACAGAATCGATGTTTTCCAGATACCAGCCGTAGGTGCTGGCAAGACCCGCCTCCAGCGAGGTGCTCGCCTGCCAGCCCAGCGCACGCAGCCGCGATACATCCATCAGCTTGCGCGGTGTGCCATCGGGTTTGCTGGTGTCAAACACCAGCTGCCCGTCAAACCCGACCACCCGCGCCATGGTTTCGGCCAGCTCGCGAATGGTGCAGTCGATGCCGGTGCCCACATTGATATGGGACAGCATGGGTTCGGTCTGCTCCGCATACCGTTCCGCGCTCAGGTTCATCACATGCACCGAGGCCGCCGCCATATCGTCTACATGCAGGAATTCGCGCATCGGTGTGCCCGTGCCCCAGATAACCACTTCGCTGGCCTCAGCCAACTTGGCTTCGTGGAAGCGGCGCATCATCGCCGGTATCACATGGCTGTTTTCCGGGTGAAAGTTATCGTTGGTGCCGTAGAGGTTGGTCGGCATCACACTGCGATAGTCCACACCGTATTGGCGGCTGTAACTCTCGCACAGCTTGATCCCGGCGATCTTGGCAATGGCGTAAGGCTCGTTGGTCGCTTCAAGCACACCGGTCAGCAGGGCTGATTCCTGCATCGGCTGTTCTGCCAGTTTGGGGTAAATGCAGGACGACCCCAGAAACAGCAGCTTCTTCACACCATGCTGATAGGCCGCCTGAATGATATTGGCCTCAATCATCAGGTTTTCGTAAATAAACTCGGCCGGATAGGTATTGTTGGCATGGATACCCCCCACCTTGGCCGCGGCTAGATAGACCTCATCAATTTGCTGTTCTGCAAAAAACGCCGTCACCTGCGCCTGGTTCACCATATCCAGATCCTGCCGGCTGCGGGTAACGATTTCGCAGTTACCCAGCTGTTCCAACTGCCGCACAATCGCCGACCCAACCATACCGCGGTGACCGGCGACGAAAATTCTTTTTGAAGTCATAATTCCCACTATCGTTTGAGGGGCTAGGGGCTAGGGGCTAGGGGCTAGGGGCTAGGGGCTAGGGGCTAGGCATTTTGCTGAAGCGCCCCAGCCTTGCAACACAGTTCCTTTCTTTTAGCCTTTTTCTTTAACGCTTTGAATCTAGCCCCTTTTACCTTTCCCCTTTTATCTGCTTTTTAACCTGCCTTTTAGTTCTCAGTCGCGACCGGCACTGAATAGCCGTGCTCTTTGAGCAGCGCATGGCGCTGGGCCACTTTCAGGTCTTCACGTACCATCTCGGCACACATTTCCTGTACGGTGATTTCCGGTACCCAGCCGAGCTTTTCCTTGGCCTTGGTCGGATCACCCAGCAGGGTTTCCACTTCGGCGGGGCGGAAGTATCGGGTATCAACCCGCACAACAACATCGCCCACTTTCAGCGCCGGCGCCTTGTCGCCTTCGATACGCTCGACGATGCCCTGTTCGTCTACACCCGTGCCTTCAAAGCGCAGGGTGATACCCAGCTCTTCCGCCGACCAGCGCACGAAGTCGCGTACCGAATACTGCACTCCCGTGGCAATCACGAAGTCTTCCGGGTTCTCCTGCTGCAGCATCATCCACTGCATGCGCACATAGTCCTTGGCATGGCCCCAGTCACGTAGCGCATCCATATTACCCAGGAACAAGCCCGGCTCCAGACCCTGGGCAATGTTGGCCAGACCACGGGTGATCTTGCGGGTAACAAAGGTTTCGCCCCGGCGCGGGGACTCATGGTTAAAGAGAATGCCGTTGCAGGCGTACATGCCGTAGGCTTCGCGGTAGTTCACCGTAATCCAGTAGGCATAGAGCTTGGCCACCGCATAGGGTGAGCGCGGGTAGAAGGGCGTGGTTTCCTTCTGCGGGGTTTCCTGTACCAGGCCGTAGAGCTCGGAGGTCGACGCCTGATAGAAACGGGTCTTCTTCTCCAGCCCCAGCAGGCGGATCGCCTCCAGAATGCGCAGTGTACCCATGGCATCCACATCGGCGGTATATTCCGGCGACTCGAAGCTCACCGCCACATGGGACTGAGCCCCCAGGTTATACACCTCATCGGGCTGCACTTCCTGGATGATGCGGGTCAGGTTGGAGGAATCCGACAGATCACCGTAATGCAGAATAAAATTCTGGTTATCAACGTGCGGGTCCTGATAGATATGATCCACCCGCTGGGTATTAAAAGAGGAAGCACGGCGTTTGATACCGTGAACTTCGTAGCCCTTTTCCAACAGCAGTTCTGCAAGGTAGGAGCCGTCCTGGCCAGTAATGCCGGTGATAAGCGCTTTCTTCTTCATTGTCGTAAACACTATTAATCTATCTCAATTTAGCAGAAACAATCTGCTTTATTAAATGGTAGATGAACCGAGGATTGTGTTTTAAATAACGTTTCCACAATCTCTTCGGCTCACAAAAAAGCCTAAAAACCCACTCTAGGTAGATTCTTTGCATCCACATAGGTGCATGTTTTTTTGTACCTGCTATGAAATCAAATGCGGCTCCAACTCCAAGCATCACACAATCTGTTTTCTTATAATTAGCTTGCATCCAAATCTCTTGTTTCGGGCATCCAATTCCTACAAGTAGGATATCTACTTTAGAATTTATTATATTATCTATTACTGAACTATTTTCTTCTTCTGTAAGAGGCCTAAAAGGAGGGGAGTATCTATAAACAATATCTATTCCAGGGTAGTCTTGTCGTATATTTTTTTCTACTAGGCGGAGAGTTTCTTCCGTAGCTCCTCCGTACAAGCCAACTTTATAACCATTTAACCCTGCTTCAGCGCACAATAAATTAACAAGATCTTGCCCCCTTACTTGCCCAGCATCTTTGAACCCTAGTACTTTCTGTGCAAAACAGATTGGCTTACCATCAGCAACAACTAAGTCGGCACCGTTTACAATACCTGAAAAAGATGGTGAATCAAAAACCTCCATACACATATGCACGTTCGAAACACATACATATGAGCCATGAGGTTGACAGCACATAGATTTTATTTTAAAAATAGCATCATTTAGCTGGAGAACATCAACTCTCATTTTAATAACTAAGGATTTCATATTATTTAGGCTTAGATTTAATTTGTTTTAGAATTTTCTTTGAAAAAAAATACTATCAACCTTTTGAGGAACCGAAGCAAGAATTAAAAGAACAACATCTTTAATATCATTAAATTTCAAGTATCTAAAATTTCTAAACAATATTAAAGATAGATTCTTTATTTTCTTTAAACGGCCAATGGTAGACAAGCCATTATAATGTATTCGGTAAGCTACCTCTACGTTCTCTATAATGAATCTATATTTTAGCGCAAGTCGTATTTTGAAATCCCAGTCTTCATACTCTCGGTAAGCTTCGTTGTAGCCACCAGTGTCATTAAATGACTCTCTTGTGTAAAATATATTAAACGGTATGTAGCAGGAGCGCGATAAAATTTCCTTCTTTATATCACCGGAGACTATTTTTTTTCTTACCTTTCTTGAGATAAGGTTCGCGTCTTCGTCTAAATACACTACGACCCCTCCCGCAACACAACCTTTTTTTGAGGCTAGACTATTTACCATTTGTTCAACGTAATTTTCTGATATAAAAAAATCATCTGGATCTAACGTCGACAATACTTCACCGGACGCCTGAGACAAGCCGACATTTCTTGTATACGAAACTCCTCGATTTTCATTGTTGAATATCATTTTATAGTCGTAACTTTCAACTATATCTTTAGCGGCGTCTCTTTCATTAGGCAGTGAGTAGTCATCGACCACAATAACTTCGATATTCTTATAAGTTTGATTTCTTATAGAATCAAGGCACTTTTTAAGATATCTTGAATTATTATAGTGAGGTATTACTAACGAAACTTTATTATCATATGTATTCATTAACGAACCCCATAATTTGCAACTTTACGCCGCTTATTTTTAAACCTAACATATGTAACATAGATACCTGTATGACGATGAAGAAAACCGAGAATAATATGCGGTATATCTTTCAACTCTTGTGAAAGAGAATACTTTGATTTACATATATTTTCTTGAGTATCTTTAATGCTATATCCTAGTGACTCAAAGTTGGTATACCCAAACTTTATTAAAAAAATTTTCGCCCACCTTCTACGATAAAGTGTATTAAAAGAATCTACCCACTTACCCTCCTCATTTTGACCACCAATACTCCCTCCGTACTTCCTATCTCCAGTCGGATCCCCTAAGCTTCCGTTTAGTTTTACTGATGAGAATTCACTTTTATTGTCAGGGCTTAGATCAAGAGACTCACATAATTTTAAATAATAAAATTCAGGATTATTTATAAAATCTTCATATCTAAAAGCAATAACATTTTTATTTTTTTCCTTCGTCATATCTGCAAGATTAGAAGCTCCCATAAACAAATCGATATCAAATCGATACATACACCAGTTACCATTCCCAAACGTATTTATCATCGAGTTTATACAAGCGAAAGGGTGCCGAAACAAAACAACGTGAATATCTTCTGGATACATCTCCAATAATTCTTTGCAGATGATACTATATCGTGGCGTTTTATCTATAAACACCTTAGCACTTTCGGGGCAGATAGTTTTGTAATACGTATCAATTGCGGATTTGCATATATTAATTCTTAAACTATTAGTATCAATATTTTGATCCTTTAGGTCCGCGTATGATCTGTAGAACAAATGGTGCTCATATTCTGAGAAAACCTTTTCCTCTTTGAAAATGTAAACTATTGGAAGAGCTATCCATGGCTCAGATATAGTATAAGTGTCTTTATTTCTCGCCAAATATTTTTGAAAAAGTGTTGATCCAGATCTGGGCAGCGAATATAAAAATACTTTTCTCAATTTTTTTGACTCCGTAACTCTTTCTTGAAGCCAAGCCATGGCAAGGCGAGTAATATTAACATTAAAGTTGAAACTCCTGGGCCCGCAAATGACGATGACATTATACTTACTGTAAGCATGAATAACAGAATAGCAAACTGTGGTTTGCTATCTACATAGTTTACTATTCTGATTAAGTATGAAATCAAGACCAATAAACCGAACAACCCACTTTCATATAAAACATGTAAGTAAACGTTGTGCGCTGAATCTGTAGACCAACCCCACTTTGTCTCATACAATAACGGAAGTAAATTTTTACTTTCTCCGTAACCTATACCTAACAGTAAGTTTGAGCCCACATAGTCGATTAGTGCTTCCCATAGAGGAATTCGACCGGAGAGAGTATACAGTTCACGCAAATCTCCAGAACGAGATATGAATAAAAAATCGCTAAGCTGACTCTCAATAAGCGGCATAATAAAAATTAATAAAAATGGAGCCAATACACCAACGGCGATCAGGGATTTTAAAAAGTAACGCAGTCCATACTTTGTCATCAAAGAAGTCATTATCAAAGAAGCCATCATAGCTATTGATATCGTTCGGCCACCACTTTCTATTATTACGTAGAGACAAATTGCCAGAATTAAAATCTTAAAGTAAGGCTTTATCTCACTAAAGAATACTAAAATTAACGCTATTGTAGCTATTTGTGATGATTGACTAGGGTGACCAACAATACCTGCCAGTCGCATATAGCCATCACTTATTATATAAGACTGACCTGCTAAAGATAAAATAAAACTTATAGATGTAATTATTACAAATGCCGTAATTACTGAGTTATTTACAATCCCCTCATGCTTATAATACCTTTCGGCCTGGTCAAGATAAAAGGCAAATAATATTAAAACGAGTGAACTCAGGAAACCATATGTACTACCAGCAAGTATTGAACTGACTGACAGAAAAAATAACATTTTGTATGAACATCTACTTGATGCTATTGTGGCTTTAAAGTCTTTAAAGCACAATAGTATAATCAAACCTATCAACATAGTGAGCCATGATGCCATTTTTGTCCCTTTTTGGATGCTGGATGGCACGTCAAATAGTTCAAAAGACAGCGGTGTGCATAGTATAAAAAATAGTATAAAAAAATTGACTCTATATTTCATATCCGAGTTTTTCTGCGATAGGAGTGACTTTGGTTGCAAGAAAATCCTTGTTTTTAATAATGAAATTAGGAATATCAGGGGAAGTTGATTTTTTCCTCATCGCATCATGATCCCAGCTATTCAGCTCATTCTCGTTAACTTTTTGACTGAGTTTATTTTTAATTTTTTCTTTATCGAAGTTATGAATACCAGCAAAAGAAAGTAGCTCGAACGTTTTATTTTCATCGGACACAACATCTTCCAAACGAAATATCTTACAATTGCTGGGGTACTCTTCTGCCTTAATAAGAATTCTAGAATTAACCAATACCCAGTAGTCTAATATAGAAATTAATGTTTCTTTTGTCGATACCGGTTTTATATTGATCCTATTATTCTCCCAGATAGTATCATTTTCAAACCAACCTTTTTTATAGGCGCTAGTAGCAAATTTATTAGGATCCCTTACAATGAATATTATTTTCGCATCAGGAAATAGATATAAGATACCATCCACAAGTGAAATAAGCGTTTGATTGGATTCTACATATCTAATATTAGCCAGCATATGCTTAACCATAGTTTCATAGCGAGCCGCTTTTAATATAAGGCTTTGCGCATAGGGCGTTAACTCAGCATGATATAGATCATTTGACATCGCCATTAAAGTTGGATGAGGCTCATGGTATGCTTTCACCTTATCAAGTTCATGAAATAGATGAGAAAAAAATTTAGTCCCTGTGCGTCCAGTAGATATGACAAATATTGGTGATGAAGCTTGCAATTTCAATTCTACACTTTTTTTACATTGATGTAGATTATCGCAACCATCTTGCTTATTTTTTTTTATTTTAATCTCTAAAGCGATCTCTTCAAACATTGACTGTGAATATTTTTTTATCCACTTTATCTGTCTCTTCATAAACTTATCCTATTTCATCACTAGTAGTTAATATTCGTATTTTTTTGGCAGGTATTCCGCAATATAGGAAACCTGAATCCAAGCTTTTTGTTACTAATGATTTAGCTCCCACAACAACGTCGCTGCCTATTGTTACACCTCCAAGAATTGTAACATCAGCAGAGATCCAGCAACGATCTCCAATTTCTATATCTTTAGATATCAACCCTCGGCCAACTATTGGTTTGTGAACCAATCCATGCCCCGCACATTCAAAAGATACATTTGGACCTATCAAACATTCATTACCTATAGATATTTTAGATTTTGCTAATGAGAATCTGACCCCCTCATTTATAAAGCATCCGCGGCCAATCGAAAGTTTATTTAATCCACCAAAGGGCCGAAAGGTCATTCGAGCATAAAAAACAGATCGTCCTTTTATATTAGCGCCAGCCAACCTTAAGAATATAAACCTTAGCTCATCATATATTGATAAGCGTATTTTAAGATTAAATAGTGGCCAAAATATAATTTCTTTGAATTTATTCATACCGTACGTTATCTTTCAATATGTTGGGTCTAGTGATAGTCAATAGTTTTCCTTCCCCTGTAACGTAAACGGCGTCTTGATATCCAGCAAAAGCGCTGCGTTATTAACCCCGGCCAAACCAGCACTCCCTGTAGCGCTCCCTATACCACTACCTAAAATCGGCCCCCGGCGCTGCTGGCGAAAATAGCGCCGCGCCAAATTTTGCACAGGCATACAGGCCATTAGCGAAAACCAGGCTGCCGCCAGGGGCACCCGGCCAGAAATCAATTGGGGGCTTTTGAGGTAAACAGGAAAGCGCCTGTATAGCGGCACCGATGCTATGACCGCTAGAATGGCCACGACAAGAGCCGCGACAAGGGCCAGGGTGCGATAGTGGGCGTCGAAAGCGCCGGTGTTTAGCCAGGAGAGGAGGCACAGCGAGGCGGTGCTCAGTGCTGCAGCCAGCCCCCGGTGAACCCGGAAGCCAAGGCCGGTACGGCACGGCAGCAATGCCCTGCTGCGCTGGGTGACAGGCACAGTCAGATGCAGGCGAGTGCCGGACCAAAAAGGTACAGATGCATTCATGGTGTCTGTCTCGTGAGCGAACGTTAATCCATCGCTGTTCCGGCTCGCTTCAGCACTGGCTGAAGGCAAAACCGAGATCATCCCTGAACCGCTGATCAAAAACAGGTGCTAAAAGCAGGTGCTAGGTACGAGGTACGAGAGTAAAAAAGGCACAAGCAACAAGCAACAAGCAACAAGCAACAAGCAACAAGCAACAAGCAACAAGCAACAAGCAACAAGCAACAAGCTTTGTACTGATCTGCTGCAATAGGCTTCAGACACGCTACCGCCCGAAGGTTATGGCAAGGGCCATCCTCAACGCCCGGGTACAGTCTGCCAGCAGATGTTTACAGTGCCGTGTATTCGCGGCCTTAATGAAAAACGCTGCGATTACTTGGCAATGATTTAGAAATTACGTAGCAATTACCATGCCCATGTTCCGGCAACCGCGGGGCGCCAAAGCCAGCCCCTGAAAAATGCGGCACATATTTAACAAAACGAGACCGCAGATTGATATAGGAAAAGCGCCTAATTTGTCTGTAACCAGGCCTGAAAAAACAAAAAGTTATTGAATTTTGAACAATTAGCCTCAAACCCAGGCGTACTACAGAAATACAGCCGACAGAGCAGGTAATTCAGCCGCACCAGAGAGGTGCGAGGTGTGAGGGGCTAGGGGCTAGGGGCTAGATGAAAGGGGCTAGGGAGAGCGGAAAAGCAGGTGCGAAGGCAGAGGCTAGGGGCTAGACGAAAGAGGCTAGGGAGAGCGGAAAAGCAGGTGCGAGGTGCAGATGGAAGAGCGGTAAGAGCAGGGGCTAGATTCTAGGGGCAAGGGGCTAGAGAGAGCAAAGAGCAGGTGCGAGTTCCGTGACTGCTTTACCTTTCGCCTAGCCCCTAGCGCCTAGCCCCTGCTTTTCCCTCGAACCTCGAACCTGCTTTTAACCTCGCCATCTATCTCCAATAGCTTCGCCGCGAGACGCGGCTCCTACGATACCTCGAAACTCGCTTCGCTCCTTTCCCGGAATTCGCAAGCTCATTCCAGGCTACGAGTTCCGTGCACTGCTTTACCTTTCGCCTAGCCCCTAGCGCCTAGCCCCTGCTTTTACCTCGCACCTCGAACCTCGAACCTGTTTTTAACCTCGCCATCTATCTCCAATAGCTTCGCCGCGAGACGCAGCTCCGACGATACCTCGAAACTCGCTTCGCTCCTTTCCCGGAATTCGCAAGCTCATTCCAGGCTACGAGTTCCGTGCACTGCTTTACCTTTCGCCTAGCCCCTAGCGCCTAGCCCCTGCTTTTATCTGCTTTGCTCCCTCGAATCTCGCCCCTCGAGCCTCGAGCCTGCCTTTAACCCTGCTTAAAAAAAAGCCCGGGGCAGTTGCCTGCGCCGGGCTTGGGTCTTGCGAAGCGTGGTTTAACGCTGGGCGTTGGCGTCTGCCAATACAGCGTTCAGCGTGGCGCTTGGGCGCATGACGCGTTTCACGTTGTTGCGGTCGGCGTGGTAGTAACCACCCAGCTCAGCGGGTTTGCCCTGGGCGGCAGCCAGTTCACCAATGATCTTGTCTTCATTGGTGGTCATGGCTTCGGCCAGCGGGGCGAAGAGTGCGGCCAGTTCTTTGTCTTCGGTCTGAGCGACCACGGCCTGAGCCCAGTACAGACCCAGGTAGAAATGGCTGCCACGGTTGTCCAGCTCGCCGGTGCGACGCGACGGAGACTTGTTGTTCTCCAGCAGCTTGCCGGTGGCTTCGTCCAGGGTTTTGGCCAGGATCTTGGCGCGCGGGTTGTTCTGCTTGATACCCATCTCTTCCAAAGACACGGCCAGGGCCATGAATTCGCCGAGGGAGTCCCAGCGCAGGTGGTTTTCTTCTTCAACCTGCTGCACGTGCTTGGGTGCGGAACCGCCAGCACCGGTTTCGTACATGCCGCCGCCCTTGAGCATGGGCACTATGGACAGCATCTTGGCAGAGGTGCCCAGTTCCATGATCGGGAACAGGTCGGTGAGGTAGTCACGCAGTACGTTGCCGGTCACGGAGATGGTATCGCGGCCGCGTACCATGCGCTCCATGGAGCGGCGAATCGCCTCAACATAGGTCATGACACGGATATCCAGACCGCTGGTGTCGTGATCCTGCAGGTACTTGTTCACCTTTTTGATCAGCTGGATATCGTGGGCGCGGTTGCGGTCCAGCCAGAAGATGGCAGGGGTGTCGGACTGACGCGAGCGGTTCACCGCCAGCTTGACCCAGTCACGTACCGGCTCGTCCTTGGTCTGGCAGGCGCGCCAGATGTCGCCTTCTTCCACTTCGTGCTGCATCAGCACTGTGCCGTCGGCCTTGACCACACGCATGGTGCCGTCGGCCATCATTTCGAAGGTCTTGTCGTGGGAGCCGTATTCTTCGGCCTTCTTCGCCATCAGACCGACGTTCGGCACTGTACCCATGGTGGTGGGATCGAAAGCACCGTTGGTCTTGCAGAAGTTGATCATCTCCTGATAGATGGTGGAGTAGGTGCTTTCCGGCATTACGGCCTTGGTGTCTTTGGCCTTGCCATCGGGGCCCCACATCTTGCCGCCGTTACGGATCATGGCGGGCATGGAGGCATCGACGATCACATCGCTCGGTACGTGCAGGTTGGTGATGCCCTTGACGGAATCCACCATCGCCATTTCCGGGCGATTTTCGTAGCAGGCGTGGATGTCTTCCAGAATCTCTTCACGCTTGGAGCGCGGCAGGGATTCGATGTTCTCGTACACGCTGCTCAGGCCGTTGTTCGGGTTAACGCCCAGCTCTTTAAACAGCTCGCCGTGCTTCTCGAACAGGTCCTTGTAGAACACAGTGACGGCGTGGCCGAAAACGATGGGGTGAGACACCTTCATCATGGTGGCCTTGACGTGCAGCGACCACATGACGTTGGATTCTTTGGCATCGTTGAGGGAGGCTTCAAAGAAGGCACGCAGCGCCTTGGCGCTCATGAACATGCCGTCCAGAATTTCGCCGGCTTCCAGGCTCAGTTCTTTCTTAACGCTGACGGCGCCGTCTTTGCCCACAAACTCGATGCGCACATCGGTCGGCTCATCCACGGTCACAGACTGTTCGCTGGAGTAGAAGTCACCGCCACGCATGTAATCGGCATGGGTTTGCGACGCCATGCTCCACTTGCCCATGCTGTGCGGGAACTTGCGCACGAACTGCTTTACGGCAGCCGGCGCACGACGGTCGGAGTTGCCTTCACGCAGCACCGGGTTAACCGCACTGCCGAGGAGCTTGGAGTAACTGGCACGAATCGCCTGTTCGGCATCGTTCTGCGCCACTTCAGGGAAGTTCGGTACCTTGTAGCCCTGGGACTGCAGCTCGGCGATGCAGGCTTTCAGCTGCGGCACAGAGGCGCTGATGTTCGGCAGTTTGACGATGTTCGCATTCGGGTCCTGCGTTAGCGCACCCAGAAACGCCAGACCATCGGTCACGCGCTGGTCTTCGGTCAGAAATTCCGGGAAAGCAGACAGGATACGGCCTGCCAGGGAGATATCAGTGATCTGGACATCAATGCCGGCAGCGCTGGTAAAGGTGCGGACGATCGGCAGCAACGAGCAAGTCGCCAGCGAAGGCGCTTCATCGGTGAGCGTGTAGTAAATAGTCTGTTTGGTCATAGTATCACTCTGTATGTTCCGGCTGCGTGCAACGGCTTGTGGCTGATGCGGTGCCCGGAGACTCCGTTATGCGAAAGATAGTGTTGAACGTGCGCAGGGGCTCTTTTGCAAGCAATATCCATGCCGGCACCTGACGCAGGTTACGGGATCGCGGGTCTTCGCTCGCTTGATCACCTCTTGGCAGCCTGTCGGGCTTAACGCTAATCTACTGCGGAAAAGCTGACAGTCTGCTCGGCACCTTTGGCAGTCATGACGCAGGTTATCAGTGTGCGCCAGCCTGCCAGGGCCGCCCGACCGCTCCGACGGTTCAGGCTGCCATATCAACCAGCCATTACTGGCCCAAGCAGGGCGGGTCTGAGCGCCGCCAAGCCTTCGCTGGTCATATAGCGGCCTAATCATACCACCGACAATCGAATCCGGCTCGCCCCAGACACCCCGAAATTGCAAGATCGGCACTGGACCATGGTCTATAAGGGGCGAGGGGCGAGGTGCGAGGTAAAGCAGAAGCTAGGGGCTAGGGGCTAGGGAGAGCAAGAGCAGGGGCAGGAGCAGGAGCAGGAGCAGGTGCGAGGTGCGAGGGGCGAGGGGCGAGGTTAGAGCAGAAGCTAGAAGCAAAGGAGAGCAGAGACAAGAGCTGGGGCGAGGGAAAGCGGCCACGTAGCCTGGAATGAGCCTAGGGCGAATTCCGGGAATTCGTAAACTCATTCCAGGCTACGGACTCGAACCCAGCGGGGGTTCTCACCCTCCAGGCGATGGACTGCGAATAAACGGAGGTGGTAATGCTGAAAATTCGGAGCAAACTGGAAAAGTGGCGCGCCTGGAGGGATTATTCGGCTTCGCCTTACCCTGCGGGCCGTTGCCTGCGGCAACGTTGTCTCGCTGCGCTCGACTCGAACCCAGCGGGGGTTCTCACCCTCTCAGGCGACGAACTGCGAATACGTTAGGGGGGATACTGAAAATTCGGAGCAAACTGGAAAAGTGGCGCCCTGGAGTCAACTGAAAAGTACATTCAAGCTATTGATTACTATCTAACCTATAGACAGGTTTAGCTTCATATACCCCCATTTATACCCCCGGTAACATTTTCATGGTGTATCTAACGACTAAGGGTTATCGGGGGACTGCACTTCAAAACTATCACATGCAGCGACCTTTTCCTGCGTTCACACTCAGCCCACGCTCGATCTTCACCCCCCCCGGTGTCAGGGTA
>NZ_BCNS01000046.1 GCF_001528745.1 Marinobacterium profundum
GCGCTAGGTTCAGATTTTTATAATGGGCAGGTCAGGGCGCGGGTATTGAGCTTGAAACTCAGGTAACCTTTTTCCCGCTCCTCATCGGCCTGAAAGTAGTTGGTGCGCAGCATGGCGTTGATCACGCCCAGGTAGTGGCGCAGGATGCGGTCTTCGTCGAGGTTTTCGACGGTCTCCAGCGCGGCCAGGATATCCGCTGCCAACAGCTGCCCCAGTGCCTTGCTGCCCGCCGGTGCCTGGGGGTCGAAGCGGGCATTGAACAGCGCCAGTAACTGACGGCAGATCTGCGGATTGCGGTACAGCGCCTGCTCTATATAGTGCTGACTGAACGGCAGTCCCAATTGCAGCAGGTACTTGCACAGGGCCCGCAGCAGGGTGACCTGATGGTAGGAAATGCCGGCACGCAGTATTAGCTGGTTGAAGCGGTCGTCTTCCAGTTCGCCGTAGTAGGTACGAATAAAACTTTGCTGGAACTGCTCCCGCAGGCCGCTGTTGCCGAGGTCAAATTCGGTTTCGCTGTCGAGGCGAAAATCGATGATCCAGAACGCCTGCTCGCCCTCTGCGCCAATGGCGTAGGGTGTGGCATCGAGTACCCGAACACCCAGGTGCTCCAGGATCGGCAATACGTCGGACAGCGCCAGGCTGTGGCCGCGTCCCAGCACCTTGAAACGCACAGGGCCTGTATCGGGGCGGTACAGCTGGGTGGTCAGGGCCGCGTGCAGGGCGTTGAGCTCTCGGATGTCGGCCACCGCCGTACGAGGGCTGTGATGGTCGCGGTAGGCGGCTGGAAACTGCGGCCCAAAACGCTCAAACAGTCGATTAGCTTCGACTTCGTCAAAGTTGTGCAGCAGCGCCTGGTGCAACTTGTCCTGCCAGCTCTGAATGGCATCGGCGATCAGGCTGCGCAGCTGGTCGCGGTTGTACTCCTGGCGATGGGCCTGCTTGCAGTGAATGCTGAACTGGATCATGGCCAGCGGCTGCTCGCTCAGGCGCACGCTGTATTCAGCGCTGTGCCCGTGCAGCTGGCGCAGCAATATGTCCTGCACGCGGATGCGAACGTCGGTGGTGTATTGATCCCGTGGTACCAGCATCATGACGTTGATAAAGCGGCCATAGGTGTCGGGCCGCAGAAAGATGCCAAAGCGGCGCTGTTCCACACACTCCAGCATGCCGTTGATGGATTCGTGCAACTGTTCGTAGCTGGCCTGCAGCAGCTCGTCCCGCGGGTAGCCGTAGATGATATGGCGCAGTGCCTTGTAGCCGTGGGTGTCGTCTGGCATGCCGCAGGCGTCGAGCAGGCGCCGCACGCGCTGGCGAATACGCGGAATCTGGGTAATGGGCGTGTCGTAGGCCTTGCTGGAGTAAAGCCCGAAAAATCGCCACTCGCCTATGACCTGGCCCTCGGATGATGTCTGCTTTACACCTATGTAATCGAAGTGCGCCTGCTGCTGCACAGTGGAGCGGGTGGATGACTTGGTCAGTACCAGCATCTCGGGCGCTTCCAGCTGGCGGCTGAGGTGGTCATCCAGCTCCAGGGTCCGCTGGGACTCGGTAATGGGATCGCGAAAGCAGCCCAGGCCGCTGCCGTCCTCGTAATGCAGCCGGTAGCGTTTGCCTTCGACGGCTTCGACCCGGTAATAGCGAAAGCCGACAAACAGGAAGTAACCATCGGCCATCCAGCGCAACAGTTCCACGGCCTCGTGATTGTCCTCGCACAGGCTGCAAGCTTCGCTTTTCTCGCACCAACTGGCAGCCTCTTCGACCCGTGCCAGCAAGGGTTTCCAGTCTTCTACTGTGTAGCGTACATCCTGCAGCACTTGTTGCAGACGCGATTCGAGGTGTTCCAGTACCTGGGGGCTGCTCTGGCGGTCGACTTCAAAGCGCACCAGTGTTTCAACGATATGCCCAGGTGCATCCTCGGTGTTGTCGCACAGT
>NZ_BCNS01000047.1 GCF_001528745.1 Marinobacterium profundum
CCCTGGTCATCGCGTTGAACCCGGTAAATTGGATAGATTTGGCGGTGTATCGACAGACCCTGGCGGGCGAGCTCGGTGGCGCAGCTGGCGACGATGAAGGGCATGTCGTCCATGACAATCTCGATCACGCTGTGTGAATTGTGCCAGTGATCCTGTTGTGAGTCCGGATTGTAGGCGCGGATCAGGGTTTGCTGGGGGGCGCGCTGCTGCAGGTTGTGCCAGATATCGAGCAGGGCGCCGTAGCGATCTTCCGCCGTCATGGCGCTCTCACCCGCGACTTCATCGGCCTGGGGGTGAAATACATGACTGCCGAGGCGCTGCAGCTGGATGGCTTCGTCGGCTGGGTGTCGGGCACTGATGAGCGCCTGCAGATCGGTTGTTACGCTGCTGTGGTGTGCAAAATTCAGGGCCATGGTTCTCTGTCTTGTTATCCTGTGGGCCCGGTAAGTATCAGCCAGAATTGCTTACTTCGACAGCTAAGGGCGTGGATAGGGTTAGCCGGTCCAGGCTGGGGCGAGTTTAGATAGCGCATTCGGGTCCCATCCGACTGATGAATATGTGGCCAGGGTCATCAGTGGCTGCGGCTGCTTTGCTGTTTTCATCCTCTCCATAGACCCCAAAGACAGCGTTTACCTGCTCGTCAATTTCGGCCGTTACTGCGCAGTACCCCAAACATGGAATTCGGATCAGATGTGAACTAATAGTTAAGAGCTACGTAGCGCGAGGCGATAGTGACCAATCACCTCGAAATGACAACGATATTCAGTGGGTGAACCACAAGGACAGGTTGTGAATGCTTCAACCGATAAGGATGGGAACACTGCGGTCGGTGGTACCAAACGGGGTTCTGGCGCAAAGGCTCTGGAGGACGCCGATCAGCGTCTGAAGGACTGGGTTGATACGCTGCTGCCCGGCACAGCGGTTACGCTGTCTGCCCCTGCTGACATGGAAACCGCTCCGTTGGTTGGCCTTTATCTGCTTGACCTCCATGCTTCGCCGCCTGCCAAAGGTCCGCGACGAAGTCCGCAACAAATAGAGCTGGGGTATCTGGTAACTGCTTGGGCACCCAGTCAAGAAAGGTCGCATTCGATGCTCTGGGCGCTGGCGTTTGGAGCCATGGAAGTGGCCGAATTCGAGGTAGACCTGACACCGATCTCAAGCCAGCTATGGCAGGCTTTTGGGGTGCTTCCGCGTCCTGCGTTTATGCTCCGCCTATCCCTGCGCCGTGAAAGACCCGAAGAGCCAGTCAGATTGATCAAGTCGGCTATCCAACTTAATGCCTCCCCCATGGAAAGCATGGCAGGGCTGCTGCTGGGGCCCGGTGAAATACCCATCGCCAATGCGCGCGTGTCGCTCCCTGGGTTACGACTGAGGGCCCACACCGATGCACGGGGCTGTTTCCGTTTCGCAGCTATCCCTGCCACTACTGCGGTACAGCGTTTCCACATTCAGGCCCGGGGTCGCGAGTTCATGATTGAGGCCCATTACAGGGCCGGCGATCTGGAGCCTCTCATCATCCATATCAATCCAGAGGATGTTTGACATGGCAACAAGTTACATGACACCCGGCATTTATATCGAGGAGGTTTCTACTGGAGCCAGATCGCTGACGGCGGCGGGAACCAGTACCGCAGCTTTCCTTGGAGTGGCGCCTGCGGGCGATGCCCATCTCAACGAGGCGGTGGCGATCAATAACTGGTCACAGTTCGTCAGGGAA
>NZ_BCNS01000048.1 GCF_001528745.1 Marinobacterium profundum
GGGCGAAACAGCACCGCGTCGCAGGGGTGGCCAGGCGGCCGTGGGACTGCGTCCTCGCAACAGTGACCGGGGCTTCGGTGCATTTTACTTTCCCTGGATCAGGGCGCGCGACCCGCTGCGTGCTGGCTCCATCGTCAATACGCCACCCTCCGGCCATCTCGCCGGGCTCTATGCACAGACGGACAGTACCCGTGGCGTGCACAAGGCACCGGCAAATGTCGGTGTGCGAGGGGCGCTGGGCCTGACGTACCAGGTGACGCGTGAGGAGCAGGGGGAACTCAATACTAAGGGTGTGAACTGCATCCGCTTCTTCCCTGATTCCGGTATCAGGGTTTGGGGTGCCCGTACCCTTGCGGAGGAATCCAGCGAGTGGCGCTACATCAACGTGAGACGGCTGTTCAACATGATTGAGGAATCCATCGCAGGCGGCACCCGCTGGACGGTATTTGAACCCAACGATGAGCGCACCTGGAAGTCGGTGGAACGCGACATTCGGGCGTTTCTTACTTTGTTATGGCGTGACGGTGCGCTCAAGGGCAGGACCCCGGAACAGGCTTTCTTCGTCAAATGTGACGCCGAAACAAACCCGACTGAGGTTATCGATGCCGGCCGGCTGATCACAGAGATCGGTATAGCGCCGGTAAAACCCGCCGAGTTCATCATCTTCCGTATCGGCCAGTGGGCCGGGGGCGGTGAGACTGAACAAGCCGCCAATGCCGAAGAAAGCGCTGAATAATAAGGAACGAAATCATGCCAGAATCTGAAATTTTTCGCGCATACAACTTTGTGGTCGACATTCAGGGTGTAGGGTCGGGTTATTTCTCAGAGGTGAGTGGCCTTGGCGTCTCAGTGGAGACAATCGAGTATCGAGAAGGCGGCGGTGCACCGGCGGTGCGAAAACTGCCCGGTCGGGTCAGTTACGACGATGTGATCCTGAAGTGGGGCATGAGCGAATCACGGGAACTCTGGGATTGGCTGATGGCGACGACCGAAGGAAATTTTGAGCGTCGCGACGCATCAGTGGTGCTGCTCAAACCGGATGGTCAGCAGGAAGATGCGCGCTGGAATCTGTACAACATTTATCCGTCAGGCTGGCGTGGCGCACGGCTGGACGCTATGGGTAATCAGGTGGCAATTGAAACTCTGACGCTGGTTATTGAGCGTTTGGAGCGGGCTTAACCATGGATTTGAGCCAGCGTGTAAAAAGAGTACTCGTGCAACTGGCGCGTGCGCTGCAGTTTCGGGTCGGGCGCCTGGCCGATCGCCTGGACGCCAGCAGCCGCCTGACCGCTGAGCCAGTGGAAGAACCCGGTATGGAAGACGAGGCCCCGCGGGCGTCAGATAACGGCCTGGGCACGGGCGGACCTCCGGCGCACTGGGTGAACCTTGTACGTCTCCATGCACCTCAATTGTTGCGCCCTGCTTCAACCGGATATCCGCTGCCGGCAATGACTGCGGCCTCGACGCAGGAGCAGCAACTACCTGTAACAGCCATGGCTGGCGGGAGTCAGCTCCGGGGGAGCGCTGATGATGATTTCCCCCAGACGTCGCAACGGGAGCTGCCGGAGCACAGAGCAGCGTCGCCAATTCGTCAGCCCACTTCAAGGCGCGATTCAAGACAGGAAGCAGAACGTGACGCAGGACAGCGCCCAGGGGCTGAACGTGGCCGTGCTTTACCGCCGCTAATTGCGGACTATTCATCAGCACCCAGTGAAGCCGTTATGTTCCGCAAGCCTCACCTCAAGGTACAGCCCTGTGCTTCTCCTGTGCTGGGGTGCGGTGTGCGGCCGCCGCTGTCGGCGAGTCAGACAAGCCCGCCTCGCTCTACTCAAGCGGCAGCGGCAAAGAGGCAGTCCACGCAGTCTGAGTTGGGCCAGTGGGTAGCAGGCGGCCGGCCACAAGCCCAGGCTGCGGCAGCTGCATCACCCACTGGGGCAAGGGTATTAGGTGAGCCGAATGACGGGCTCGAGGCTCTGCCGCTGTGGCCTTTCACATCTTGGCCATCGGTCTTGCCAGCAGGCGGCCGGCCTGTCCCAAACAATGAGGCGCCTGGTGCGCCACCGGACGGGTTGAGCAGGATTCCTTACAGGGGCGCGGATCATGTGATGTGCACTGAGCCGCAGGGGCCAGTGGGCCATTCGGCTGATGCGGGAGCTTCGCAGGTGGCTCAGCCGTCAGCCGCCGGGGCGCCGATTGCCTCCGAACGGCCATTTTCACTGGCCGTGGAAGGCTCTGCCAGAACGCGGGCGCGGGCATGCGACGCAGAGGCGCCAGTGGTGAACGAGGTGCCAGCAGTACAGCAGACAGCGGCGTTCGTCAGTGAGGCATACAGCCGGCCCGCTGTTTCTGTGCCGCTCTGGCCGCGGTTAGCTGACGAGTCGGATTCAGTCACCGAGCCCCGGGCGGGAAAACCGACCCCCTGGCCCCGCTCCCCCGACCAACCCCCCGGGCCGCCCGGCCCCCTC
>NZ_BCNS01000049.1 GCF_001528745.1 Marinobacterium profundum
TGGTTGCACCAAACGCTTGACGCGCAAATCATTTCACTTCGTAGTCAGCGAAGTATAGACCTACTTACCAATTACCAGTTGCGCAATATGTAACTCAGCTGACTTACCCATCAGATTTTTTTTTTTCAAGCAGAAGACGGCATACGAGATGCTCAGGAGTCTCGTGGGCTCGGAGATGTGTATAAGAGACAGGGACCCCCCCCGGTGTCAGGGTAGTTGTCGCCTGATCAGTTTCATCTAAACCAAAGTCCCGGGGACGGAAAGAGTCATGCGATGCGACGTTATTCACCCGAGCGTAAAGAGGCCCTGCTGAAGAAGCTTTTACCGCCACACAATATGTCTGTGGCCGAGCTCGCCCGCCAGGAAGGCATCTCCGATGTAACCCTGTATGCTTGGCGCAAACAGGCCAAAGCGGGAGGCGCTGCGGTGCCCGGAGATCAAAAGTTAACGGATAACTGGTCAGCTGAATCCAAGCTGGCGGTGGTGATTGAGACCGCCGCGCTGTCTGAAATCGAGCTGAGCGAATACTGCCGCAGTAAAGGGTTGTATCCCCAGCAGGTCAAAGCGTGGCGTGACGCCTGTCTGTCGGGTCAGCAGACGGCCAAGGCCCAACGTCAGCTCGATCGCGAACAGGCCAAGGCTGACAAGAAACGTATCCGCGAACTGGAGCGTGAGCTGAGGCGCAAAGACAAGGCGCTGGCGGAGGCGGCTGCCATTTTGGTACTGCGAAAAAAGCTCAATGCCTACTGGGGGGACGACAGCGAGGACAGCTAACGGCGCTGTCGGTCCGGCAGGATTATGTCGCCTGGATTGCTGAAGCCATGGCCGCCGGTGCCCGAAAACAAGTCGCCTGCAAGGAACTGGCGATTAGTCTGCGCTCGCTGCAACGCTGGACACAGGAAGGCGCGCCGAAAGCCGATGGTCGCACGACCACGCCGCGGCCCACGCCGGCGAATGCCCTGACTGATGCTGAACGCGAGACGATCTTGCAGCTCTGCAACAGCACGGAATACGCGCATCTTCCACCGAGCCAGATCGTGCCCCGGCTGGCCGATCAGGGCCGTTATCTCGCGTCTGAAAGCAGCTTTTATCGGGTGCTGCATGCCGCCGATCAGCAGCATCGCCGGGGCCGCGTTCAGCGCCCGAAAAGGCATCCGGCACCCACGACGCACGCTGCGAACGGGCCGAACCAGCTTTGGTCTTGGGACATCACGTATTTACCCTCGCCGGTGCCTGTCTCCTCTACACATCTGAAGCTGCCGACGACTCCCTAGCTTTACTCACCGTACGTACTCGTCTCCGTAAACAAACACACCCCTCCGTCACTAGACAATA
>NZ_BCNS01000050.1 GCF_001528745.1 Marinobacterium profundum
CACCCCGAGAAGCAGGAAGCGACTCAGAATAAGGCGGCATAACAAAATGGTCGGCACGACAACTACGTTGACAAACACCGCGACCACCGCAGATGAGGCGCTGTATGACAAGACCACATTGCGTACTTTCAGAAGGGCTCAAAAACGCAGCGGCCTGTTTCGTGTTTGATAGGGGTAAATTACAGATTCAACTCGACCACCTGTCGTGATAATTAATTCCGTGAAAAATTGGCCCCCAGAGAATATGAAAAATACGCTGACTTGCGTTGAACTCAATAAAGGGGATCCAAGGGGTTTACCCCTGGCCGCGGAGTCTTACGGAAAAGCGCAGCTTTGAAGTAAGACATAGTCGGTCACTCGGTCTTGATTTTATCAAGCTAAAAAAAAACGAAAAACCATCTCTTATAACCAAGAAAACTCTATTATTTCATCTTGCTGCCAATAAGGATTATCTACGAGATATCGAGCAGTTTAATACCCTATTCCAAACAGATATTGTTAGTAAAGCATGTGGAAATTAAACTCAACAATGATTATGGATCTAGACTCGAGCCATGAGATAAAACGATGATTTTAACGGTGGTATCTGTTAGCAGTCAGATAGCCGGCAACACTAAGGTTGCCGCCAAGTTTGATAGACCTAACATGGTAAATTTCCTGTACGCAGGTAACGCTGCCACATTGCGTTCGCCGGGTAGTGCGGATTGCCAATGCTGTCGAGGATCAGTAACGGCGGTTCCTCTGTCACAACCATTACACGAACGGCAACCGTACCGTTCGATAGGTATTTTAGATCGTGATTCAGTGAGCGAAAAAACAGGCGGTGCTTAAATAATACACGCATAATTTGCATCGATTATCCTCCAGCAGGTCTACGAGCTTAGCAAAGTAGAGACGATAAGCTAACCGGCACCAATAAATTTAAATTATAACTCCATAGAACCTAAAGCCGGCATTATACGCGCCAGTCTAAACTCAGAAAGTTCGCGATCATTAAAGACATAAAGCCACCGACTCATGAGTACTTTTACAAAAATGGAGAACTTGGTAAATGGCAGCTCGGAGCGGGACGGACGACCTACCGGAGCTGCAAAATAAATCCCCGAAATATCGGTACTGAGCCCCTCGCGCAGTTGAGCAAAGCTAAGTTCATCTTTAACCATCCAGTCATAAAATATGCCGTAGATTTCTCCAATAGAATAGCGTAGAAGAAAGTGAAGCGCTCGATAGTTTATTGTATTTTTAAGTAAATATGGCCGATCCGAAAAGTCTGGAAAATCCCATTGTGTAAGGTCGGAAGAGCTCAATGCAGACTGGGCATCCTGAACCGCCACACGAAGAATATCATGCATAATTACATCAACGAAATATAATGACAAAAGTGGGTTTGTCCTAAAAACATCCAATCCATTTTCGCCGACAAGAAATTTATCAATTTCGCCCCTTGATAGACAGGAGGAACTTTTATAATAAATAACTCGATCACGCGCTTTGTGCTTGCAGCTACATGAGCAGTCCGCGAGTAATCGTCCTGCAAGATCATTTTCCTCACACAGGTCCAATACCTTCTCCAGCCCTTCTTCAGTCGGCAGTAAGGCGTCGGTAAACGCAATCGGACAAGCAGGAGGATTGTACACAGTCCAGTGATCTGCACATGCCCTCAACGTATCGCAAATGAACACCACTTTTAGACTGTCAGTGCGTTTGTTCGTCTGAAGATGATGCATATGTTTCTCATCCGTCCCTGATTTGGGGACAATGTATCACGTCTCTAAAATAGGGACAATGATCAAGACGATTAACAATACTCGCTACGATGACCTGATTCGCTGGCTACGCTGCGCCCGTGAAGAGGCAGGCTTAACCACGCGAGAGCTGGCAGCGCGCCTGGATGAGCCCTTTCAGTTTGTTAGCAAAGTCGAGCTCGGGCAGCGCAAACTTAATGTCTACGAGTATGTGCAGTACTGTGAAGCGCTAGGCCTAAACCCAGGGGATGGACTGGTGCTTCTCAAGAAGAAATCACCGACAGCCTGGTCTGGCAAGCCTACAACAACTGCGCCGGATCTGTAACCTCGCCCCCTACCCCGTTGCCAGGCTGCGTATGTGCCATCAACCGCAGTTGAACCACATAGTTATCCAGCACATCCGCCAGCACCTGATCGCTCGAACTGGCTTTCATGAACTCCTGCAATTGCTCTAATCGCGACCTGACAGCCTCACCCTCGCTCCGAAAAGCCTGAGCCTCGATAGGTACCTGTAAAGCAACCTTAAGCGCATTCAGTGCACGTGTTGCGGTCTCACGCTCGCGATTGATCACACCCACGCGACTCACTTCGCCGGTCAGCCGGTCGATCTGCGCATGCAGCACTTTTGTTTTTTGCCGCCAGCGTTTTTCCGCGCGGTGCTCGAAGAGCTTTTTGAGACCAAAAAATCCCAGTATTCGGCCGCCCAGTGATTCGTACGGCTTGAATTTTTCCACCAATGCCTGGGCCGCGACCCGCGCATCCTCCGCCGTTTGGCGCGCCTGAGCCGCAACAAGCGCATCCGCCTGGGCTTGCTG
>NZ_BCNS01000051.1 GCF_001528745.1 Marinobacterium profundum
CCTGGGGCGCCGCTCGGGTGTCACCGGTAGGGGTCGTCGGCAGTGGTCGAGGTGTAGAAGGGACAGGCCTCCGGATCCGTGGTGGACTGGTGGGTCTCGTTGCTGCGTTTCTCACCCCGGAAATTACGCTCTGCATTGCGGCCGGTGGGCCCGTCCGGGTCCGGGTCGTCGCTGCCATCCTTGCGGCGAAAGCTTTTCTGCGACGCCCATGCCTGAATCAGGGTGCCATCGACACTGAAGTGATCGCCGGAGAGCAGCTTGCGCTCCCGTGCGAGATTGACGACCTCCTCGAACAGATGAGGGACGACCTCATGTGCCAGCAGCCGGTCCCTGTTGGTGCTGAAGCTCGAGTGATGCCACACCGGATCGTCGATGGTGAGCCCGACAAACCAGCGGTACAGCAGATTGTAGCTGATCTGCTCGACCAGCTGGCGCTCGCTGCGAATGGAATAGAGCACTTGCAGCAGCTGGGCGCGAATCAGGCGCTCCGGCGGAATCGACTGCCGACCGCCGTCAGCATAAATGCCATCAAACAACCAATTGAGACGCGCCATGGCCTGGTCGATCAGCCGTCGAATGGGCCTCAGTGGATGATCACTGGGAACAAAGGCGTCCAGATGAACTGTGGTGAAAAGGGATTCCTGAATAATGTCTTCGCCGCGCATACTCGAGCCGTTTCAAAGTGTTATCGCCGCTGGCAGTCTACCAAAGCCCCATTCCACAGGGGAGAAGATCAACAGCCTGCTAGGATGGAGACTCGGTGGAAGTGGCGCTGGCACGACAGTTGGTGCATGAATCAAGCAGTATCTTTGGAGGCCCCTTCGGGGACCATTTTATCTGATTCCTCTGAATGTACCCCCAGCGCCGGAACAGCTATGCAAACCAACAAGACAC
>NZ_BCNS01000052.1 GCF_001528745.1 Marinobacterium profundum
TGTTCTGGGTGGGGAGTTGTAGGCAGCGTCAGATGTGTATAAGCAAGGGAACTCAGGCTGGCCACACTGAGGCGGTAATACAGATCCTTGCGAAAGCGCCCCTCCTCGCCCAGCTGGGCCAGATTGTCCTTGCTGGCCGCCAGCACAGTGAGCGACACCGGAATCGGCGTGCTACTGCCGACCCGTTCTATGGAGCGTTCCTGCAGCACCCGCAACAGCTTGATCTGCAACGACAGCGGCATGGACTCGATTTCATCCAAAAACAGGGTGCCGCCATTGGCTACTTCGATCTTGCCTATATGGCGCTTGCTGGCGCCGGTGAATGAGCCGGCCTCGTGACCGAACAGCTCGCTTTCAATCAGGCTTTCACTCATGCCACCGCAGTTGATGGCCACGAAACGCTTGTCACGCCTGGCGCTGCACTGATGCAGCGCTCTGGCCACCACATCCTTGCCGCTGCCGGTATCCCCGTAAATGACGGTATCCACATTCGCCTGGGCCAGGGCCAGCACCTGCTGACGAATACCCTTGATGGCCGCAGACTCACCAATGATTGTCGCTTCAAGCCCGCAGCGCGCCTCCAGGTTCTGCTTCAGACTGCGGTTTTCCAGCACCAGACGCCGCTTGTCGATGGCACGGTGCAGGCGCGACAGCAGATGTTCAGGCTGCAGCGGCTTTTCCAGAAAATCGTAGGCGCCCTCCTTCATGGCCTCGATGGCCATGGGAATATCGCCATGGCCGCTCATCAGCAGTACCGGAATCGTCGAATCCAGTTGCTGCAAGCGGGCAAGCAGATCGAGGCCGTTAAGCCTTGGCATCCGCACGTCACTGAGTACCACCACAGGACTATCCGCGTGCAGGGATGCCAGTGCCTTTTCGGGTTGCGCAAAGGCCTGCACACTGAAGTCGTCAAGCTCCAGCATTTCGGTCAGGGCTTCGGTGATTTCTGCGTCATCGTCGATGATGACGACCTGGATATCGCTATGCATGCTGCCCCGCCCTTTTGAGTACCAGAATAAAGGTGCTGCCCTGTCCCTGGCGGGATTGCACCCGAATATGTCCGCCAAAATCCTGCACTATGTTGTAGCTGATCGACAAACCCAGACCCAGACCTTCGCCAACCTCCTTGCCGGTAAAAAACGGGTCGAAAATCTGCCCCAACTGATCGGCCGCAATGCCGATGCCGCTGTCCTGCACCTCAACCAAAATCGCATCGGCCGCCGGCACCACCCGAATATTCAGGCTGCGCACATTGCTGTCTTTCATCGCATCAATGGCATTGCTCAGCAGATTGACCAGTACCTGTTCGAGCCGAATCGGCTCCGCCTCGACCTTGAGCCCCGC
>NZ_BCNS01000053.1 GCF_001528745.1 Marinobacterium profundum
TTGATTTCATGGGTAATACCGACACTTAGCTGACCCAGCGCCGCCAGCTTGCCAGCCTGTATCAGCTCGTTTTGAGCCGCCTTGAGCTGAGCTTCGGCGGTGATGCGCTCGTCGATCTCGGCGGCCAGACGCTGGCTGGTGCGCTCCACCTCAATGGCGGTTTTCTGAAAATGCTTCAGGTCCCGCGCCATGGCGGAGACCTCGTCGTCCCCCAGAATACGGATATTGGTATCCAGCTGCGCCGAGGCGATGGCGCGCATGTTCTGCTGCAGCTCGATAATGCGCTGCAGCACATTGCGCCGCACGTAAAACCAGGAGATCGCGCAGGCCACCACCAGACTGATCAGCGACAGCAGCAAAATGCTGCGAATGCTGACATTGATCGACAGTATGGCCGCCTGCAGCGAATCACTGATACTGGCATTGGTCTGGTTGGTGTGGTGATTAATCTGAGCCGCCAGCTGGTCAATATGCTGTTGGCTGTTCTCCAGAAAGAAACTCTGCTGATAGAGCAGATCCAGTTCTTCATTCTTGAGCGCAAAGAGCGCGCCTGCGCGCGAACCTATACGCAGTAGCTCATGCAGATCGTCGATCAGCTCGGGTTCAATGGTGTCGGGGGCAATGCCCTGCAGCTGCTGCCGAATCTGTGCGCCCAGCAGCTCCAGGCGCAAAAAGGTGTAATCCAGATCATTGAAGGAGGCATCATTGCGCACCTTTTCAACCAGGCCGGAAAAATAATACAGCCGGCTGATCACAGCCCCCAGGGCGCCGCCGGAGAGCGCATGATGCGACACCTCCAGCCGCTGGATAAACTGCGAAAACAGCGGAAATAGCCGATTTGATTCCAGCGCAAGCTCGCGCCGAATCTGCTCGCGTCGCTCCACGCTCTGATTTAGCAGCGCCAGGCTGTTCTCGATCTGCACGATAAGCTCGCTGAAGTAGCGATTATAGTCCGGCAGATTGCGCATCAGCTGATCCATATCCAGGATAGCCCCGCGCAATTCCTCCATCGCCTGCTGGCGTGCAAGATTGGAATCGCTGGTCATCAGCAGGGGCGCTGTGGCCACCACCAGTCGGCTCTTGTTATTCAGCCGCGCGGCCGCATCAAGCCCCGGGATGTCTTGCTGTTTCAGCGCCAACAGCCGGTCGCTCAAATCAAGATAGGTATTGGTGGCCAGGCCACTGGCCAGCACCGTAATCGACGAAATCAGCACAAAGGCCAGAAACAGCCGCCCGCCAATACCGAGCCGTTTCAACCCCGGAATAGACCCCACCCGCATCACACCCGCCCCGCATTCTTATGCTTATTATTCGCAGCGATGCCGCCACGGCAGTGGTGCAACATGCAGCAAAGCATCGATTAGCGCAAGGGAGAGCCTGTGTGGGGGGTCTATAAGAGCAGCGCGAGCCTAACCCGCAGTCAGATTCATCAGTGGAGCGCCTGCGGCAGACATTAGCCAGCCCAGAGCCGCGCAGTTGGCAACAACGGTCAGCCAGAAAACAAAACGAAAGGAGCCCTTGATCGACTTGTGACGCAGGATCTGCTGTGCCGCCATGGCACC
>NZ_BCNS01000054.1 GCF_001528745.1 Marinobacterium profundum
CCACCATGGCCGCAACGGCCACAAAGCCCAGAAAGACACCGGCAAACAGCAGCCCCAGGGTGCCGTTGCCGCTTGAGCGTTTGGGCCCACGGGCTTGGCGCTTTTCCCCGGGATAGCTGACCTTCAGCGCCTGGGGGCGGCCACGATCACCGGTGCCAGGGGTATAGGTCACAATGTCCTGCACAGAGGGCCTCAGCCGCCGGCTGGCAAACGCCGATATATGTACAAACACCGGCTCACCACCGCCTTCAGGGGTTATAAAACCAAAACCCTGGTCATCTTTCCAACGCGTGATGCGTCCCTGCAATCGCATTCATTCTTCCTCGCTCTGTTGCCTGCCTGTATACGCCCGGGCAAAGCCCTGCACAGCATTCAAATCGGCATTGATAAGCGCTGTTTATAACAGCCAGGGCCTATTAGGGAAAGAAGCTACGGCTACTCAGGCATCACCAACCGGGTAGAGATTACAATAAGGCTCAGCCTCGATTCAGACCGCCGGCTTGCCTCTGATGCCGCCGAACCAGTAACTCAGCACCTGCACCACGCCCACCGTAAGCACGCCGAACAGGATCTGCAACTCATCCATCAAGGAAGGAGTTGTCCCCGGTCTGCATATTCATTTCGTCACTGATTTCGACATAGAAAATAGCCGCCAGCATGCTGAAGTAGGCGATCAGAAATAGCACACAGATGAGTACCTGTGGGTTATTAACCCGGCGGGCAAATA
>NZ_BCNS01000055.1 GCF_001528745.1 Marinobacterium profundum
GAAGCAGGACACCACTGTCAAAGTCGGGATCAAGAACAAGCGCAAGGGGTGCGGCTGGAGTGACCGTTACCTGTTTCACATTCTCGGGCTGATCAAATAATGTTCATGCGTTTGCCCTGCCTTGTTAGCCATTACTACTGCATACCACGATTTGAACAAGTAAATTGAAGTCCATTGTCTAACCCTCGCTTGTATGTAATTACTATAGTAGTTGGCTTGCCTTCAGATACTGAGCCAAACGTAGCAGAATTAGCAGAGACACTTTCACTAGCATTCGAAATCCATCCGTAGTCCAGTACAATGCCATCATTAGTGCGATTTAATCCATAGAACACCATTTTTCCTTTTTTATAGTAGCTTGATGGCGCAACAACTACTGCTTCGTCCCGAACCCAATTAACTTTGGGGATGCTTTTATCTACATTCCATCCAGCCTTCCTTAAAGTAGACACTAACTGATCTTTCGAATAGACCCCCTGACATTTAAATTCTAAACCGCTCGGAGTAATCTGGGACCAGTAGCCGGTATGCTCTGAAGCATGAGAAGAGAGCGACATGAATAGAAATGTTAGGAATGCCGTTAATTTTAAGTCTAGCCTGTTGATTAGTTTCATTTTACACTCTCCCTATTAATCTGCTCAACGGGGTTTGAGGGCTCAATGAGACTTCTTTCCTTTTTGACTTCTTCGCCATTTCTTTCAGTTAGCCCATTTCTTGAGTACTCCACCATGGTTTTATTCGATAATACGAACGCAACTAAGAAAACTCCTAAAGCAACCATTACAAGGCCAGGAGAGGTGACGGATAGGCTCCCTTTAAAGTCTCCTTGCTCAGCATTCAACTCGACTTTAGATTCTGCTGCTCTAAGAACATACAGCGCACCTGTGAAAATTAGCAAAAACGACAAAAACAGAGCAGATGTTTTTGCAACGGAAAAATCCCAAGCTCTGGAATAGGTTAGGATGCTTGCATGATCTATGTATTTTGGATCTGCCAAGGCCATTCCTATACCATCACGATAATTTGAATACTGAAATATTAAGTTGGATGCTAGCAGAGCGATTAAACACAGCAGCACTAAGGCAACAGCGCTGAATATGGCAATGTCCAATTTGTTCGTAGACTTCCCGCTCATACTATCCCTCCATGATGGCTAACATTTTTATCGTAGCCTCGCAGGCCGATTTACCTGAGGCCAGTATTTCCTGA
>NZ_BCNS01000056.1 GCF_001528745.1 Marinobacterium profundum
CACCCAGCCTGGCTTCCACTGCTCAGCTGACGATTGTGCAACTGGCGCCGACATGTAAATCGGCGCATTTCGTACCAGCCGCATCTTGCGATACGCTATTTTTCCATCCCATGCTTGGAGCCGATCAGCGCAGGCATACAACGCCACCCGCAACCCGCGCCAAAACCATGATGAAAAAGCAGCAATCAGGGAGACACATCCAGAGACTCCCTTACATTTTTTAAATGTAGATCAAAAAATCAATTTTTATAGATTGAAACAAAAAATGACCTGACTACCCATGTCCGTCAGCCATAGTCACGCTGTATGTATGAACATAATGCTCATACATACAGTACCCATGGAGGCACGATCATGGCGAAGAACAAGGTTCAGTTTCAAATGGGCTACAGCCTGTTCGAGTTCATACAGGGCTAAGCCACCGAGGCGCAGTGCAAAACGCGCTGCGAGCGTGACGCTGTCCTCAGGGGATTGCCTGTACCGTTCTGCACTGCAGAATGGCTTCAGAACGAGTATTCTGAAGCCCCCAGGGGGCGCGATCTAGAGCACTTTCACGAAACACTTGTCTGTTGATCGAGGTTATTTTGAGTGCTTCCTTACTTCGAGGCGGCCTGATATGGGTCGAGGTAAGATGAAAATGCTCGAGTTGCCTACTGCCACCGAAACATCAGAGCGGCTCTTATTCCCCCTTATGAAGCCGGCGAGCACTGAGGT
>NZ_BCNS01000057.1 GCF_001528745.1 Marinobacterium profundum
CGCGGGTGCGGCTGCGATGGCACCAGGCGCTGCCCTGCGCATCAGCGTTGAAGGTTTTCAGGACCCCCTTTTCGTGGGTCAGGTGACCGCAGTGGATTTTGTTTACGGGCCCGATGCGCCGCAGCAGGTGCGGGTGCGGGGATATGACCTGCTGCATCGATTACGCAAGCGCCAGCCGGTTAGCACCCACGTGCAGGTATCCCTTGCAGAGCTTGTACGCACACTGGTCGCCGATCTTGGCGTGCGTGTGCAGGCATCGTCGGACAGTCCAGTGCAGCAGCAGCTGGTGCAATATCGCCAGTCTGATCTCGACATGATCACCGAACTGGCTGATCGCTGCGGGCTTTATTTCACGCTGCGCGACGACGTCCTGCATATTCTGACGCTGGAGGGGACCGGCATCCCGGTGGCATTGTCGCTGGGATCATCCCTGCTGGAGGCGCGCATCGGGGTGAATAGTGATCTGGCGTGTCGCAGTGTGGAGGCCCGGGGCTGGGATCCCTGGCATGCCGAGCCTCACCGTGGGCGGGCAGATGCGCCCCGGGTCGGACGAGAAGTCGACGCCCGCATTGATCTGGATAGGGTCGGTGGATCGGGTCAGCGAGACATCGTCGATGTTGCCGTGCAGGGTGACCGCCAGGCTGAGGGTCTGGCTCAGGCGGAGCTGGATCGCAGAGTCGCCAGCGAAGTGACCCTGTGGGGAGTGGCCGATGGCAACCCGGGATTGCAACCCGGCACACCGGTCGAAATCCACGGCGTCGCTGCTGCGCTCGAAGGTCGCTATATCCTCACGGCTGTCACTCATGTACTTGATCGACAGCAGGGGTTTCTCTCCGAGATAGATACTGCGCCGCCTGTCATCAGGGCACCGACCCAGGGCAGCAGCATGACGCTGGGCCAGGTGACCCGGGTGGATGACCCCGAAGGGCTTGGGCGGGTGCGGGTGATGTTGCCCAATTACGACGAAATTGAGACCGGCTGGCTGGGGGTGGTTGTACCCGGAGCGGGGAGCGGCAAGGGGCTTATCGCGCTGCCGGATGTGGATGATCGGGTACTGGTACTGTTTGTGAATGGTGAGCCTGCCCAGAGTCTGGTTCTCGGGGGGCTTTATGGCACCCAGGCACCGCCGGACAGCGGTGTCGAGGCAGGAGCCGTGCGTCGTTTTACGCTGGTAACACCGGGCGGGCAGCGGCTGCTGCTTGATGATGTGCAGGAAACCCTGCGCATCGAATGCAACGACGGCAGCTTTTTGCAGCTGTCTCCCCAGGAGGCCCGTATGGGCGACAGCCAGGGTAGCCTGATTGAACTCACGCAGGATCGCTGTCGCATTCACGCTGCCACCCGGCTTGAGATCGAGGCACCGGGGCAGCCGGTTGTAATTCGCGGGCAGTCAATCGATTTTGAGAGGGCATGATGCAGCTGTTAACCGAGGATGCCATATTGAACTGCGATCATGAACTGGGAATCGTCAATATCCTGGCAACCCAGAGCTGGGTGACAATCGCGCACCGACGAATTCTGGTTGCGACCGACCCTGAGCAGCGGCCGATTGTTGGCTGTCCCATGTACGGGCCGACGGTAAAACCCTGCAGTAATACGCTCAAGGTAAGGTCGGGCTACTCGGATTTGCTGCGCATCGACGGTAAGCGCGTCTGTCTGGATACGGTGATCGGGCTGACCGACGGTACGCCACCTGGGATGGTCAATTACAGTGTCCGCACCCCGGGCCAGTCGCTGGTCAGGGAGGTCTGATGGCGACGCCCTTTTACCGAGCCTGGTGTTTTGTTCACCCCGATTTCGACCTTGTCGAAGACGCGCCCGGGTTAAGGGTTTCGCGTACCGGCGGCATCGATATGGTGGAGGCCAATGCCTCGGTGCGTCAGGCCATCCTGCTGTTGCTGACGACAGCGCCCGGCGAACGTCTGATGCGACCGGATTATGGCTGCGATCTGCATCGCCTGCTGTTCTCGCCAAATGACGCTACGACACAGGGGCTGGCTATTCATTACGTGCGCCAGGCGTTGCAGCGATGGGAGCCACGTATTGATATTCTGCGCCTTGATGCTGACTGTAACGCGGCAGATCCCGGACGGATGGACATCATGCTTGATTACCGGGTTCGGCGCACTTTGCATCAGGATGGCCTGGTCTTGGCGCTGCAACTCAGTTTGGAGGGGAGCTGATGCCGCTTCAATCACCTAATCTCGATGACCGCCGTTTTGCTCAGCTCGTCGAGGATGCACGCCGGCTTATTGTGCAGCATTGCCCCGACTGGACTGATCTGACGCCGGGCGATCCGGGCATGACCTTGCTGGAGGCGTTCGCCTACCTCACCGAGATCATGATCTATCGCCTGAATCGGCTGCCGGACAAGGCTCATATAGAGTTCCTGCGTCTGATCGGTGTGCGTTTGCAGCCTCCGGCGGCGGCGGCGGGCATATTGCG
>NZ_BCNS01000058.1 GCF_001528745.1 Marinobacterium profundum
CCGGAGCACTATGTGCCAGTACAGCAGCAGCCCTACCACGACGGGTCTGGTCAGCAGACTCTTAATCTGAGCCAGTGCCCAGCCGCCGAGGCTGCTGTCCACGGGGTCTGGCTGCCAGTAGAGTTCGTTCGGGCTCTGCAGCCAGCCGCCCTGGCTGTAAATCAGGTTCAGCACAGCCGCGAAGAGCAAACCGCCGCCGATGCGCAGCAGCAGGGTCGCCCCCAGGCGCACGCCGGCTTTCTGGGCAATACGCGCTTCAATCGGCAAGCCATGGGCCATCAGCAGCAGACCCGCCACCACCGTCACCTGGGCGACGCTGAGCACTTCCTGCTGCGACTGGGTAAAGAACACCAGCATGCCTGCGTAGATATTGGCCGACAGGGTCGCCGCCCACACCAGCCCCATGCTGTCCGGCAGGCCTATCATGCCCATCAATGGCCCCAGAACGACGGCCAGCAACTCAACGCCACCGAGCTCTTCCAGCAGTTTGACCACCAGAATAACCGGAATCATAAGCCTGAACAGGGTGGTCGATACGCTGTAGATCTCACGACCCAGTTCACGGAAAAAAGTTGAGAAACTCACCACAGAAAACTCCAGCAAATATTTATGCGAGGTTTAAACGCCAGACTCTGGTGCTGCGCTCTTGCCCTTGTCTTTCCTAGCCCCTAGCCGCTA
>NZ_BCNS01000059.1 GCF_001528745.1 Marinobacterium profundum
CCTAGCCCCTAGCCCCTTAAGGCTAGCCGGAAAGATCGGCGACTTCCGCAGCGGTCAGTTCGCGGCTCTGCCCGGGTTCAAGCTCTGCGTCCAGTACAAGGTTACCGATCGCACAGCGGTGCAGTGCCAGCACGGGATTGCGAAAGCGGCCGAACATCCGCTTGATCTGATGATAGCGCCCTTCAGTGAGGGTCACTTCGGCGACCCTGGTATCCAGTATGCGCAGGCCCGCAGGCCGGGTAGTGATGCCTTCGTAATCGAAATACATGCCATCGGCGAAGGCCTGGATATATTCCTCGTCTAGGGGGTTGGCCAGGGTGACTCTGTATCTTTTGCAGACGCCGGAATCAGGCGCGCTCAGGCCGCGAGACCAGCGACCATCGTTGGTCAGCAGCAGCAGGCCCGAGGAGTTCAGATCCAGCCGCCCGGCGATGTGCAGGCTCTCACGGTAGTCGGCCTGCAACAGGTCGATTACCGTGCGGTGTTCGTCATCCTTGGTGGCGCTCACCACGCCCACGGGCTTGTGCAGCATGACATAGCGCGGCGTATTGGCTTGCAGCACCTGACCGTCGAGCAGCACCTGGCTGAACTCACCCACCGACAGCTGGATATCCGTTGCCGGAACGCCATCCACCTGCACCCGCCCCTGGGCCAGCAGCAGCCGCACATCCTTGCGTTTGATACCGGTGTGCACGCTGATAAAGCGATCGAGGCGCGAAAACCTGGACTCCACCTTACTGGCTGTTATTAATGCTGAGCGCCATGGCTTCGGCGATACGAATGCCATCGATCGCCGCCGACATAATGCCGCCGGCGTAGCCCGCACCTTCGCCCGCAGGGTAAAGCCCGCGGGTATTAAGGCTCTGCAGGTCGTCGCCGCGCTTGATATTAACCGGCGACGAGGTGCGGGTTTCGATGCCGGTGAGAAGGGCATCTTCCAGCGCAAATCCACGGATCTTGCGGTTAAAAGCCGGGATCGCCTCACGCAGGGCTTCAATACAGAAGTCCGGCAGCGCCACCGACAGATCGGTCAGCTTAATGCCCGGCTTGAACGAAGGCTCCACACTGCCGAGCTGCTCAGATGAAACACCCTTGAGGAAGTCGCCGACCTTCTGCGCCGGCGCATCATAGTTGGCACCGCCCAGCTCATAGGCGAGGCTTTCGAGCTGGCGCTGAAAATCTATGCCGGCCAGCGGATGACCCGGGTAATCGGACGGATCTATGCCCACCACCACGGCGCTGTTGGCGTTGCGCTCGTTGCGTGAGTATTGGCTCATGCCATTGGTGACAACGCGATTTTCTTCCGAGGTCGCCGCCACTACAGTGCCGCCTGGGCCACTCCAGATCCCGGAACACGCACGCCCAA